>CANJJT010000003.1:0-119389 GCA_947474715.1 Betaproteobacteria bacterium | reverse complement strand
GTGGTGGAGAAGAAGGGGATCGAACCCTCGACCTCCGCATTGCGAACGCGACGCTCTCCCAACTGAGCTACTTCCCCACGTGAGCGAATTTTACTCCCCCGAGGAAGCGCACAACAACCAGAGCCGGCCCTTGCTTGAGGTTCTTCACCGATTTCCGGGGCGCTGGATTCCCGATACCGTCATTCCGGACGCGCTCGCTCATGGTTGTTCATGCGCGAGCGTGAGCCGGAATCCAGCATCTTCAGCTTTGTTTGGGCGAGAGACACTGGATCCCCGTTTGCACGGGGATGACGCCGGAGGGTTCAGAGTGCTCTGCCACCGAAGGCGGGGGCATATCTGGTTTAACTGAGCCCACCACGGGTTATCATCCGCCTCGTCCTGACTAAAGAGGCTTCGCCATGCAAATCTCGCCCCCGTTTGGCTACCAGAACATTGTTCCCTTCTACAAGAACACCCGTGTGCAGCTTCCCGAAGCGGGCCGGTTGCCGGCGTTTGCGGCCAGCACCAATGCAGTGCCGATCAGCTACTCGGAGTTCGCCACAGCCTGCCGTGACTATCCCCTGGTGTTCGTCAGCACGGATAACGGTCAGCATTTCTCCCCGGTGGCCATCATCGGCATGGCCGGCGCGGAGAACCTCTTTCTCAAGGACGGAAAATGGGATCCGGCCACCTATCTGCCTGCTTATGTGCGGCGCTATCCGTTCTGCATGGCCGTAGTGACCCTGGAAGGCAAGCCCCAGGCGGACCGCCTGGTCTGTGTCGAGAAGGAGTTTCTGTCTGAGGGTGAAGCGGGCGAACTGATGTTCGACGCGGAAGGCAAGCCGGGTGCCCATTGGGAGCCCATTTCCAAGCTGCTGGAAGAATACGAACGTGACCTGGAGCGCACCCGGGAGATGTCCGAAATCCTGGCCGACTATGCGCTGCTCGAGCCTTTCACCGTGCAGGCGACGCTCGCCAATGGTGGCCCGATGAATCTGGGGGGCATGTACCGGATAGACGAGAAGAAGCTGGAGTTCCTCAATGCAGCTCAGCACAAGAACCTGATCAAGAAGGGCATCATGGGCCGCATTTACGCCCATCTGATCTCGATGGAAAGCTTTGGTCGCCTGCTGGCAAGAAAGGCCGCAGCGCCGGTCGCATGATAATAAACAGCCCGTTGATCTAATGCTGTCGGGCGCCTCCTCGCTGGACTGATAATAATCGCTTATTTATTCTGCGAGGAGTTCCATCACAACGTAGGGTATCCGGTCGCCGAACTCACACTTGCTCAGGTGCCGGCCTGCGCCGGCCGATAGGCTGGCCATGTGCGCCTGTGGGCTTGCATCCATGGACAGCAGCAGCACGCGCACCATGCCGTGGTCCCGCCGGAATCGGCGTAGCGCGTCCTCCGTCTGCCCTATCAGGGCCGCATCGGCAATCAACAGATGAGGGGCGGACGCTGTAGCCTTGTTGGCGGCCTCTTCCAGGGAGCGGGCCAGTTGAATCCGGCCCACGCCCTCCAGCTGCGCCAGAAAGAGCCTCGCCGCACGGGCAAACCCTGGGTTGTCATCCACCAGGATGAGGCTGAGCCCGATTGCGCCCGCGATCCCGACTGCGCTCACGTTTCTTGTCCCCCGAATCAGCGGCCATCGACCGCGAGGGGCAACGATAAGCGCTGGGCAGCTTTCCCGGCATCAGGAAATGCAGCACCGGGACGACTGAATCTCCTGTGCGCTACCGGGAGTCATGCCCGCAGCGCGGCGGGAAAGGTTCTACCGGCAAAATTTGGCGAAGCCTGGAATTCCGTCTGGCTGGCGAAAATCCCCCCGCGCGGTTGCGCCGCGTCGGCCCCCTTTGACAAGGGGGTAAACCTCGCCGCAGCCACGTCTCCCCGGAAATCGGGGATGCCGCCCTGTTGGAAGCAAACTCAGGAGCGGGCAGCTCGTTGCAGGCGGTCCAGGACGCCCGCCCAGGCGGGGCTGGTCGGAGGCGATTCGACCAGAATGGTGTCTGCCCCGGTCAAGTCCAGGGTGCGCAGGTGGGCGTACAACCCTCTGGCATAGGAAGTGGCCACCGCGGGCACCACGATGGCCTGCCCGGCAGGCAGACGCGGCACCGGGATCTCCAGCAGCAAGGCGGCCAGCCGTTTGCCCTTGCTGGTGGACAGCACTTCGATGATTTCCGTGCGACGCAGGAGGCGCAGTTTGGCACGGGGGGCGTAGTGTGCCGGCAAGGTGCCAGGCGCCCTGGAGGAGGAACTGTCGCCCTCTGCCAGTGATACACCGGCAACGGTCTCGATCTCTGCTGCAGTAATCCTGCCCGGACGCAGCAGCACCGGAGCGGCTCCGGAACAATCGACGATGGTGGACTCTATGCCCACGTCGCATGCGCCCTCGATGATGCCGTCCACAGCTGAGCCAAGGTCGGCCCGGACGTGGTCAGCACTGGTGGGACTGATCTTGCCAAAGCGGTTCGCCGAAGGCGCCGCGATACCTCCCCCGAAGGACTGCAGCAGTTCGAGCGCATGCACATGACCCGGCACCCGCAAGCCCACACTGGACTGACCACCGGTGAGGGCATCGGACACGCCCTCGGCACGCGGTAGCACCAGGGTCAGCGGGCCGGGCCAGAACTTCTGCGCCAGGCGCTTGGCATAGTCGGGCACCTCGCTCGCCCAGTGCACGAGTTCCTCGGCAGAGGCAATGTGGACGATGACTGGATGGTCTGCAGGGCGCCCCTTCACCTTGTACAGGCGCGCCAGCGCTTGTGGATTGCGGGCATCAGCACCCAGCCCGTAAACCGTTTCTGTGGGAAAGGCCACCAGGCCGCCACGCTGGAGGATGGCAACGGCCTCCGCCACGGACACAGCCCCAGTCCCTTGAGGCGCCACGTCAACTACCGCCACTGCCGGCTCGGAGGCCACAGGTGAATCAGATTCGGATTGCGACAATGCGTCTTGCCAATCGGTAAATGAGGGAGGAAACCGGGAGAACCAAAGCTCAGTCAGGCAGCTTGGCCGCCAGGACGGCCTTGGTCTGCAGGTCGCGAAATGCCACGAGCTTGCGGGCGATGCCGACATCGCTCAAGGCCAGCATGGCCACGGCAAACAAGGCCGCGTTGGCTGCGCCGGGTTCGCCAATGGCAAAGGTCGCCACCGGGATGCCTTTGGGCATCTGCACCATGGACAGCAGTGAATCCATGCCCTGGAGATACTTCGACGGCATAGGGACACCCAGCACGGGCAAGGTGGTCTTGGCTGCCACAACGCCGGCCAGATGCGCCGCACCGCCAGCGGCCGCGATGAAGCAGCGCACGCCCTGCTTTTCCGAGCTTTCGATCCAGTCATGCAGGGCATCGGGGCTGCGGTGCGCAGAGAGCGCGCGGGCATCGTAGGGAACGCCAAATTCCTTGAGCTGCTTGGCGGCCTGGGACATGACATCCCAATCGCTGGTGCTGCCCATGACTATGCCGACGACAGGCTTGGTTTTTGCCATTACGACTCCAGGTCCTTTCCGGTGAGACGCTTGAGCGCCTCACGGTACTTTTCCGTGGTTTTTTCGATCACTTCCGCGGGTAGCCGTGGGGCCGGAGCCTTCTTGTTCCAATCCAGCGTTTCCAGATAATCGCGGACATATTGCTTGTCATAGGAGGGCGGGCTGGAGTCAGGACGATACTGATCAGCCGGCCAGAAGCGGGAGGAATCCGCGGTGAGGATTTCATCGATCAGGATGAGGTTGCCGGCATCGTCCAGCCCAAACTCGAACTTGGTGTCCGCGATGATGACGCCGCGCTCTCGGGCGTAATCCGAGGCTTCCCGGTATAGGCGGATGCTGACCTCGCGAACCTTGGCAGCCAGTTCACTGCCCACCTTGGCTTCCATCTGGTCAAAGGCGATGTTCTCGTCGTGGTCGCCGACATCGGCCTTGGTGGCCGGGGTGAAAATCACTTCGGGCAGCTTGTCGGCCTGGCGCAGGCCGGCCGGCAGGGTGATGCCGCAGACTGCGCCGCTTTGTTGGTAGTCCTTCCAGCCGGATCCGATCAGGTAACCACGCACAACCGCTTCAATGGGCAGTGGCTTCAGCCGCTTTGCGACAATGGCACGCCCGCGCACCTGAGCGACTTCCGCCTCGCCCTTCACCACGGTTTCTGGCGCGATACCGGTGAGATGGTTGGGTACCACGTGCTTGAGTCGCTCGAACCAGAAGTTGGCCAGCTGGTTGAGCACCTGCCCCTTGCCGGGGATAGGGTCATCCAGCACCACATCGAAGGCGGATAACCGGTCAGAGGTGATGATCAGCAGGTGCTCGTCGCTGACCGCATACATGTCGCGAACCTTGCCCCGCGACAATAGCGGCAGGCTGGTCAGGGAGGACTTGAGCAAAGTGGATACCAAAATATGCTCCCTCGGCTCAAGCAGATTTTTCAAGCGCGGCGCTGTACTTGCCCATGGCGGCCAGGCCGTTCATGCGGGCGCGATGGATCTGCGCCACCTGGGCAGCCGCCACTTTCGCCGAAGAACCGCCCCAGGTCTTCAGCGCAGCGGCCTGCAAGGCGCGGCCGTAGGAGAAGGTCAGTGCCCAGGGCAGGCTGGAACCGCCCATCCTGTTCATGGCATCGAGGTGCGCGGTCGCGAGCTGATCGCCCTGACCGCCCGAGAGGAAAGCAATGCCGGGCACGGCAGCGGGGACACAGCGCTTGAGCACACGCAGGGTGCGCTCGGCCACTTCGTCCACGCTCGCCTGGCGGGCATTCGCGGCACCGGCCACGATCATCGAAGGCTTGAGCACCATGTGCTCGAGGACGACGCGCTGGTTGTAGAGGGAGTCGAACACGGCATTCAGGGTCCACTCGGTCACTTCCTCGCAACGATCAATGCTGTGATTGCCATCCATCAGCACTTCCGGCTCAACGATGGGCACCAGCCCCTGCTCCTGGCAGATGGCGGCGTAGCGCGCCAGCGCATGGGCGTTGGCCCAGATGCAGGAGGTGGACGGGATATTCTTGCCGATGGTGATGACGGCGCGCCATTTGGCAAACTTGGCACCCAGTTTCACATACTCGGCGCAGCGCTTGCCCAAGCCATCCAGTCCTTCGGTGACGGTCTCGCCCCGACACAGGGCCATGTCCTTGGCGCCGGCATCCACCTTGATGCCGGGCATGACGCCCTGCTTTGCCAGCAGTTCAGTGAACGGCGTGCCATCGGCCGATTTCTGGCGGAGGGTTTCGTCATAGAGGATGACACCGCTGATGTGCTTGCCCAGGTTCTTCGCCGTGAACAGCAGGTCGCGGTAGGCGCGGCGGTTCTCTTCGGTGTTCTCGACATGGATACTGTTGAAGCGCTTTTCGATGGTGCCGGTGGATTCGTCAGCCGCAAGGATGCCCTTGCCCTTGGCCACCATGGCCTTGGCGATTTGTGCAAGATCGTTAGTGCTCATTCTGTCTCCGGAAGACGTCGTCTAATAAATGGGATTGCTGGGATAAGACCTGGGAAAGGCCTTGATTTTACCGTCTGGGCAGGCCGCTCTGCATGGCCAGAATCTACTGTGCCGAGAGCTTGCCACGCTCGCCCACGCGCACGATCTTCATGGTATTCGTGCCGCCCGAATACCCGATCGGGTCGCCGATGGTCAGGACAATCAGGTCCCCGTCCTGGACCACGCCATTGTCGACCAGCACCTTCTCGGCTTCGGCCAGCAGTTCCTCCCGGTCATGGCCGACATACTTGACCATGAGCGGATAGGTGTCCCTGAACAGGGAGGTGCGATAGCGTGTGGCGGTCTGGGAGGTCAGCGCGTAAATCGGTACCCCGCAATTCAGGCGCGACATCCACAGCGCAGTCGAGCCCGACTCGGTGAGGGCCGCAATGGCGTTGACCTTGAGATGGTAGGCCGTGAACAGCGCCGCCATGGCGATCGACTGGTCAACGCGGTTGAACACGCGGTTGAGGAAATCCTGGTCCAGCGTCACCGGCTGCGTCTGTTCCGCCTCGATGCAGATCCGCGACATGGCCTCGACCACGGCAACCGGGTACTGCCCGCTGGCGGTCTCGGCAGACAACATGACCGCGTCGGTGCCATCGAGAACGGCATTGGCCACATCCGACACTTCCGCTCGGGTCGGCACCGGGCTGGAGATCATGGATTCCATCATCTGGGTGGCCGTGATGGTCACTTTGTTCATTTCACGTGCCATGCGGATCATGCGCTTCTGCAGGGCGGGTACCGATGCATCCCCCACTTCCACGGCCAGATCGCCGCGCGCCACCATGATGCCGTCGGAAGCGGACATGATGTCGGCCAGTGTCTGGGGTTGCACTGCCTCTGCACGCTCGATTTTCGCAATCAGGAAAGCATTGCCGCCCGCCTCTTGCATCAGGCGGCGCGCCTGGGCCATGTCGGCGCCGGACACGGGAAACGACACCGCCAGATAGTCCACATTGACGGATGCGGCGGTGCGGATGTCTTCCATGTCCTTGGGGGTCAGCGCCGGCGCGGACAAGCCACCGCCCTTGCGGTTGATGCCCTTGTTGTTGGACAGCACACCGCCATGTATGACCTTGCAGCGGACTTTCTCGCCATGCACGTCCAGCACCTCGAAGACGATACGGCCGTCGTCAAGAAGCAGGATGTCCCCGGCCAGCGAATCCCGCGGCAACTCCTTGTAATCCAGGCCCACGCCATCCTGGTCGCCGAGTTCGCGCTCGGCATCCAGGATGAAGATGTCTCCGGGTGCCAGGGTGATCTTGGTGTCTTTGAACTTGCCTATGCGGATCTTCGGGCCCTGCAGGTCGGCCATGATGCCGATGGTGCGGCCCGTGCGGGTGCCGATCTCGCGCACCATCTCAACCCTGGCGATGTGATCAGCCGCTTTGCCATGGGAGAAATTCAACCGAACCACATCCACGCCGGCTTCAAACATGCGCTCGAGGGTGGCCTGATCACTGGAAGCAGGACCCAGGGTGGCAACGATCTTCGTGCGTTTCTGCATGGC
The DNA here is from genome assembly GCA_947474715.1 of Betaproteobacteria bacterium. Taxonomy (GTDB): domain Bacteria; phylum Pseudomonadota; class Gammaproteobacteria; order Burkholderiales; family SG8-39; genus CAIYPG01. Next base: position 112,420 of record CANJJT010000003.1, on the reverse strand, counting down.
GTGCTTGCTTCCCTGCTATCAGCGTGTTGCGGCGCGTTGTTCGAGCACGTCGATGGCCGGAAGTTTGCGCCCTTCCAGAAACTCTAGAAATGCGCCGCCGCCCGTGGACATGTAGGAAATTCGGTCTCCGACCCCGTATTTGGCGATCGCGGCCAGTGTATCTCCGCCACCCGCCATTGAATATCCGGGAGAGGCGGCAATGGCTTCAGCCATGACCCGGGTGCCCTCGCCGAACTGGTCCCACTCAAAGACCCCGACCGGCCCGTTCCAGACGATGGTTCCGGCCATGGTCAGCATGCCCGAAAGCGCCTTCGCCGTCTGCGGGCCGATGTCGAGGATCATGTCGTCTGCGTCGATGTCCTTGACCAGCTTGGTCTGGGCACGGGCTTCCGCAGAAAACGCCTTGGCCACCACCACGTCAATGGGCAGCGGCACCTGTCCGCCTTTGGCCAACACGGAAGCCATCACCCGTTTGGCCGAATCCAGCAGATCGGGCTCGGCCAGGGATTTACCGATGCGGGCACCCGTGGCCAGCATGAAGGTGTTCAGAATGCCGCCTCCGACGATCAACTGGTCCACCTTTCCAGCCAGGGACTCCAGCACCGTCAGCTTGGTGGACACCTTGGACCCCGCGACGATGGCCACCAGCGGGCGGGCCGGTTTTTCCAGGGCAATCGTGAGGGCGTCAATCTCTGCGGCCAGCAGCGGGCCGGCACAAGCGACAGGCGCGTATTTCGCGATCCCTTCAGTGGTGGCCTCGGCGCGATGAGCCGTGCCGAATGCATCATTCACATAGACATCGCAAAGCGCCGCCATGCGGCGCGACAGACCTTCGTCGTTTTTCTTCTCGCCCTTGTTGAAGCGGCAGTTCTCCAGCATGACCAGATTGCCGGGCTGGACCGAGGCGGAATCGAATCCGCCGTCTGCCCAGTTGGCCACCAGAGGCACCGGTCTTCCCAGCAGTTCGGCAAGTTTTGCCGCCATGGGCGCCAGCGACAACCGGGGGTCGAATTCCCCTTCCTTGGGCCGGTCCAGATGGGAAGTCACCATCACGCAGGCGCCGGCCTTCAACGCCGCCGCGATGGACGGCGCCGAGGCGCGTATGCGGGTGTCGTCGGTGATGTTGCGGGCATCGTCCTGAGGAACGTTGAAGTCAACCCGGATGAAGACCCGTTTGCCCGTCAGATCCAGGTCAACCATTCTCAATACATGCACGTCCCTGCTCCCGGTTCAGCGCTTGCCGCGCAGGCGCCAGGCAACGGGCAGCACCATCACGGCCAGGGCTGTCTTGAACAGGGTCGCGGCCCAGAAGGGCATCAAGCCGATCTGGAGGGCCTTTTCCCATCCCATCAGGGTGGCCAGCCAGGCGGTGCCCATCCCCAGAATCAGGGCATGGCCCAGCAGCATGGCCACCATCACTTTGGCGATGCTGCGGTCCCAACCCCGTTGTGCCAGCCAACCGCAGGCAGCCGCAGCGACGACGAATCCGGCCAGATAGCCTCCAGTCGGGCCGGTCATGTAAGCCAACCCTATGCCGCGCTCAGGCGTTCCAGCGAAAACCGGGAAACCCATCGCGCCCTCGGCCAGATACATCAGCATGGTCGCCGCACCGAGCTTCCAGCCGTAAGCCATGCCCAGCACCAGGACAACAAAGGTCTGCATGGTCATCGGGACAGGCCAGAACGGAATCTGGATCTTGGCCGACAGCGTCATCAACAGGGAGCCGGCGAAGGCCAGTGCCAGGGCACGGCCCCATGCACGATCGGCATCGGGTGAGCCGGCGGTGGTGCCGGATACCGGCCAGAGAGCCGCCGCGAGTGTGGGCATGTTGGTCAGGGTTGTCATTTTTTGTCCTGCCCCTTTAATGCGGTTGAAGACTGCTGCTTACTGCTGCTTCTTGATGTCCTGAAAGACAGGCGCCTTCCACACCATGTCGAGCCATGCGGCACTTGAAGCACCGCATGGCTTGATCAGTCGGGCTTACTTGGCGCCCATCAGTGCAACCGTGGTGTCCAGCATGCGATTGCTGAATCCCCACTCATTGTCATACCAGGAGGACACCTTGACCAGCGTTCCCGAGACCTTGGTGAGGGTGGCATCGAAGGTCGACGAAGCCGGGTTGTGGTTGAAGTCCACCGAAACGAGCGGGGCGGTGTTGTAGTCGAGTATGCCCTTGAGCGTGGTGTCAGCCGCCTGCTTCACCACCTTGTTCACCTCATCGACGCTGGTCTCGCGCTTGGCCACGAAGGACAGGTCGACCAGGGAGACATTGATGGTGGGAACCCTGATGGCAAAACCATCCAGCTTGCCATTCAGGTGCGGCAGCACCAGGCCGACAGCAGCAGCAGCGCCGGTCTTGGTCGGGATCATGGACATGGTGGCGGAGCGGGCGCGACGCAGGTCCTCATGGTAGACGTCGGTCAGCACCTGGTCATTGGTATAGGAATGAATCGTGGTCATCAGCCCGGTCACCACGCCGATGCCATCATCCAGCGCCTTCACCATGGGCGCCAGGCAATTGGTGGTGCAGGAGGCATTGGATATCACGGTATGCGCAGCCTTGAGCGTCGCATGGTTGACGCCATAGACGATGGTGGCATCCACATCCGAACCACCGGGCGCGGAAATCACCACCTTCTTCGCCCCGGCAGTCAGGTGCGCGGAAGCCTTTTCCTTGGAGGTGAAAAACCCGGTGCACTCCAGCACTACATCCACGCCCAATTCCTTCCAGGGCAGCTCGGCAGGATTGCGCTTGGCGCAGACACGGATGCGGTCGCCATTGACGACCATGCTGTCGCCGTCGACCGTGACCGTGCCGGGGAATTTGCCGTGGGCGGTGTCATACCGGGTCAGGTGCGCGTTGGTTCCCGCATCCCCCAGGTCGTTGATTGCCACGATCTTGATGTCGTACTTGTTGCCCGACTCGTAGAACGCCCTCAGGATGTTGCGTCCGATGCGCCCATAACCGTTGATTGCCACCTTGATAGTCATTGTTGAGACTCCATTGTTCCAATGTTCCAATGTCACGCCGACACGATCGCGGTCAGCCGTTCACCACGCGCTTCACCGCAGCTGCCACATTCTCCGCGGTGAAACCAAAAAGCTTAAACAATTCCCCGGCCGGCGCCGATTCACCGTAGCGGTCGATGCCGATCACGGCACCCCGCGTTGAGTCGACCGCCCCGACATACTTGCGCCAGAAATCGCTGGTACCCGCCTCGACCGCCACACGGGGCAGGTCCGGTGGCAACACCGAAGCGCGGTAGGCGGCGTCCTGGCGGTCGAACACCGTGGTGCTGGGCAAGGAAACAACGCGCACCGGGATGCCTTCGCCGGCCAGCAGTTTCTGTGCCGCCACTGCCAGTTGCACTTCCGAGCCGGTCGCCAGGATGACTGCGCGGGCACTGTCAGCATCGGCCAGCACATATCCACCGCGTCGCACTCCGGAGAGGGTGGCCGCTGTATGTTGCTGCGGCGGCAGGTTCTGGCGCGACAGCAATAAGGCCGTCGGACCATCCTTGCGTTCCACCGAGGCAATCCAGGCCTGGGTTGTCTCCGCACCGTCACAGGGGCGCCAGACGTCCAGATGAGGAATGGCCCTCAGGCTGGCAGCATGTTCGACCGGCTGATGCGTCGGACCATCCTCGCCCAGGCCGATGGAATCGTGGGTGAAGACATAGATCGAGCGGATCTTCATCAGTGCCGCCATGCGCAGCGCATTGCGGGCGTAGTCAGAGAAGGTGAGGAAGGTTCCGCCGTAGGGAATGAACCCACCGTGCAAGGTAAGGCCATTCATGATTGCAGCCATACCGAACTCGCGCACGCCGTAGAAAAGGTAATTACCACCGCCCACCTTGCCCACCGGCCTGGAGCCAGACCACATGGTGAGGTTGGAACCCGCCAGGTCAGCCGACCCGCCCAGCAGTTCCGGAAGGACCGGCGCCAGACCTTCGATGGCATTCTGGGAGGCCTTGCGCGTGGCGATGTTCTCCGCCTTGGCGACCACGGCCTCCAGAAACTGGCTGGCATGGGCCGTCCACTGGGCAGGCAATGGCCTCTCCCCGTTCATGCGACGGCTGAACTCCGCGGCCAGTTCAGGAAATGCCTGCTGATAACCGGAGAACACCTTCTTCCAGGTTGTTTCCCGGCGCGCGCCCTTGCGACGAGCGCTCCACGCCGAAGCGACAGCTTCAGGAATGACAAAAGGGGCGTGCGGCCAGCCCATCTGTTCGCGGGCAGCGGCGATTTCCTTGTCGCCCAGCGGCGCTCCATGGACACCACCAGTGTTGGCTTTGGTCGGCGCACCCTGGCCAATCACGGTCTTGCAGCAGATCAGGCTGGGTTTGTCGGTGACTTTCCTGGCCTTGGCGATGGCCCGGCTGACCGCAGCGACATCATGACCGTCCACATTGGCGATGACATGCCAGCCATAAGCAGCAAAGCGCTTGGGTACGTTGTCGGAATACCAACTGCCGATGGCGCCCTTCTCCGAGTCGATGGAGATGCCATTGTCGTCATAGAGGGCGATCAGCTTGCCCAGGCCCAGGGTTCCGGCGAGGGCACAGACCTCGTGGGAAATCCCCTCCATCATGCAGCCATCACCCAGGAACGTGTAGGTAAAATGATCGATCAGGTCAAATCCGGGGCGATTGAATTCGGCCGCCAGCAGGCGCTCGGCGATGGCCATGCCTACTGCATTGCCGACGCCCTGACCGAGCGGGCCGGTGGTGGTTTCCACACCCGGGGCATAGCCATATTCGGGATGGCCTGGTGTCCGGGAATGCAATTGCCGGAAGCGACGCAACTCTTCGATGGGCAGGTCATACCCGGTGAGATGCAACAGGGCATACAGCAGCATGGAACCGTGACCATTCGACAACACGAAGCGATCACGATTGGCCCACGCGGGATTGGCCGGGCTGTGGCTGAGATGCCGCGACCAGAGTGCCACGGCAATTTCGGCCATGCCCATGGGCATGCCCGGATGCCCGGAATTCGCCGCCTGGACGGCATCCATGGCGAGTGCACGAATGGCATTGGCCATGTCATGTTCGGTCGCCTGGTCGGCGGACGGGGTGGCGCCAGCGGCTGCAGCCGTAGCGCGATTGGCGGTTGGATTGTCAGTGCTCATCGCGCTCTAATAGGAACAAGGAGGGATACGAAAAGGCGTCTGCCTGGAAACCCTATAATTATCGGTGATTATCGGGCACTTGGCGAGAAACCGCCGGAATGCCTGCCCGCAGGTTCGGCCACCCTGCCTAAGGTCTAAGAACCTGTTTCATAATGAGCCACGAGTACGTTGCTGCCAAAACGGGAAGCCTGCTAGGCGCGCGGCCGCAGCCATGCTGGTTGCATGGCGAGGCCGAGCAACGACGCAGGAGCCCGCATATTGGACAATTCGGGCAGCAACCCGGAGGGAAAGGTCCATTTCGGCGCATTGCGGCGTTGCTCGCCCCTTGCTTGCAGCCAGCAAGCTGCGGGACTCGCGCCTTGCACTGCCCCGAAATGGCGCCTTTCGTACTTCGCGGATCATTATGAAACAGGTTCTAAAGGAAAAACTTTGACCCATAAGAAACTTGCATTCATCGGCTTGGGTGTCATGGGCTTTCCCATGGCCGGCCACCTCGCCACAAAGGGTGGACACCCTGTAAAGGTCTATAACCGGACAGCGGCCAAGGCCAACGACTGGGTATACCGATATGGTGGTGAGTACGCCGGAACGCCGGCACAAGCTGCCGCTGGCGCCGACATCGTGTTCTGCTGCGTGGGCGATGACCCGGACCTGAGGGAAGTCACCGTTGGGCCCCAAGGTGCCTTTTCGGCTATGTCCCCGGGGGCCATTTTTGTGGACCACACGACCGCATCGGCAGATATTGCGCGTGAACTGTCTGCTGAGGCGGTCCGCAAAGGATTCCATTTCCTGGATGCTCCCGTCTCTGGCGGACAGGCTGGTGCCGAAAACGGGGCCTTGACCATCATGGTGGGCGGAGAACCAGCGCCTTTCGATACTGCCAAGGATGTCATGGCGCATTACGCCAGGGCGGTAAGCTTGCTCGGCCCCTCCGGCAGCGGGCAACTGACCAAAATGGTCAATCAGATCTGCATCGCCGGTCTGCTGGAAGGCCTTGCCGAGGGCATCGCCTTCGGACAGCGTGCGGGTCTCGACATGCAGCAGGTGCTGGGCGTGATCTCCAAGGGTGCCGCCCAGTCCTGGCAAATGGAGAATCGGGGCAAGACCATGGTCGAGGACCGCTTCGACTTCGGTTTTGCCGTCGACTGGATGCGCAAGGACTTGCGTATCTGCATCGAGGAAGCCCGACGAAACGGGGCATTGCTCCCGGAAACCACACGCGTCGCCAGCTTCTATGACGACATTTCAGCCATGGGCGGAGGGCGCTGGGATACCTCCAGCCTGGTGCGCAGGCTACGGCAATCAAACTGATCACTATTGAGAAGGGCTCAACCAATGAACATGCCATTTCGCTGGCCACCTGTGTATCACGCCGGACATCTGGCCCCTCAGGAGTTGCCTGGGCAGGCCTTGTGGTTTGTCTTCAGGCGCGGGGAGTTGCTGGTGATGCAGGGCGACGAGGGCAATGCCATGCTGCAACCCATTGCTTCGCCATCGCAGCTCGGGCTCACCCCCCTTCGTCAGCAATATCTCGGGCTGCTGGGCGAACTGCATTGCTACGCCGCCGAAGTGGATGCCGACAGTGATGACCCCGAAGGCTGGGGCTGGCTGGGACTACGCAATCTCTTTGGCGCCCTGGACGAAGATGTATTTTCACTGGCGGGGCGTGCAGCGCAGTTGCTGGAATGGCAACGCACCCACCGGTACTGCGGCGCCTGCGGCTCGCTCATGCAACAGCACGCCAGCGAGCGTGCCCTGGAATGCCCCCAGTGCCAACTAATCGCTTATCCGCGCATCACGCCCGCCATCATGGCGCTGGTGCGCGATGGCGAGCGCCTGCTGCTTGGACGTTCGCGGCACTTCCGGCGCGGCTCCTACAGTGTCCTGGCCGGGTTTCTCGAGCCGGGGGAGACGCTCGAACAATGCGTGGCACGGGAAGTGCGCGAAGAGGTCGGCGTGGAAGTAAAGAACGTCCGCTACTTTGCCAGCCAGCCTTGGCCGTTTCCACACCAGATGATGATTGCGTTCTTTGCCGAATACGCCGGGGGCGAGTTGCGTATCGATCCTGTAGAGATTGAAGACGCACAGTGGTTCAATATTGGTCAGTTGCCACCGATTCCGGGTAAAATATCACTCGCCCGTCGTCTCATCGATGCGGCGGTTGGGGGGATGTAAGCGCATCTCTTTCGAACAACGGCAAATGGGGATTTATGCAAATTGAACGGTCTTCATCTTGTCGCCAACCTTTATGGGTGCAGGGGTGACGCACGCTATCTGACGGACCGGGATGCCCTCCGGCTATCCTGTCTTGGCGCAGTCCAGGCAGCAAGCCTCTCCAGCCTGGGGGATCTGTTCCATCAATTCGACGGCGGTGGCGTGACCGGCGCCGTGGTGCTGGCTGAATCGCATCTGGCCATACACACCTGGCCTGAGCTGAACAGCGTCACGCTGGACGTCTATGTCTGCAATTACACACAGGACAACAGTTCCAAGGCCGACCAGGTCGTGCGTGAACTGATGGCCTTGTTCGGCCCTGCGGAACACGTGCGCCATGACGTGCCGCGCGATCTGCAACACCTGTACGAGAACCTGAATCCCGATTACGGCTTCTTCATTCGCTCATCGAAGCGACTTGAGGATTTCCATACCGGGTTGCAAAGTCTTGAAGTGCATGAAACCCCGCAGTTCGGCCGGCTGTTCAGGCTGGACGGCTGTTTCATGACCTCCGAACGTGAAGAATTCGTTTATCACGAGAACCTGATCCACCCGGCGGCCATTGCACATGCTGCGCCAAAGCGCGCGCTCATCATTGGTGGCGGGGATGGCGGCGCGGCCGAAGAGTTGCTCAAACACCCGTCGATCGAGCAGGTGACAGTGGTCGAACTGGATGGGAAAGTCATCGAAATCGCCAAAAAATACTTTGGTGAAATCCATCGCGGCGCCTTCGACAGCCCCCGGCTGCGCGTGCTGATTGAAGATGGCATGGCCTTCTTGGCAAACACCCGTGAGAAATTCGACCTGATCGCGCTGGACCTTCCAGACCCGATCGGCCCTGCCACGGCGCTTTATGAAGTGCCTTTCTTCAGGGACTGCAAGAAGGCTCTCGCCCCCGGTGGTGTACTCACCTTGCATCTGGGCTCGCCGGTCTCCAGACCTGACCGCGTGAGTGCCCACTATCAGCGTCTAACCAGTGTTTTCGGCGTGGTACGCCCCTACACCATGTTCATCCCGCTGTATGGGTGCCTGTGGGCCATGGCCTGCTGCTCCGACACGCTGGATCCGGTGACCGTCAGCATGTCCGAGGTGGACAAGCGCATTGCCAAGCGCGGGCTCACCCATCTGCAGTACTACAACGGCGGCACCCACCACGCGGTGTTCGGCCTGCCGAACTTCGTGCGGGACCTGACGGTTGGCAAACACCCGGCACCCACCCTGGTCACGTCGCGGCGGGCAGTTTCCTGAAAGTGAGCATCCGCTACTGATGCAGGATGGGCTCACCTGGCATCAGGGTTTGCTGGCCATGACGCGCTGACGCTGCTCGCCCAGGCCCTGTATGCCCAGCATCATCACGTCACCGGGCTTCAGGAATACCGGAACGGGTTTGCGCCCCAGCCCGACACCCGCCGGAGTGCCGGTTGAAATGATGTCTCCCGGCAGCAGGGTCATGTACTGGCTGACGTGGGAAACCAGTTGGGCGGCGGTAAATATCATGTTGCGTGTATTGCCGTCCTGCATGAGTTCCCCGTTGACCTCAAGCCAGATGTCGAGGTTTTGCGGATTGGGAATCTCGTCGGTGGTCACCAGCCACGGCCCGATCGGTCCAGCCGTGTCAAAACCCTTACCCTTGTCCCACTGCGGTGTGGCACGCTGGAAACTGCGCTCCGACACATCATTGACGATGGTATAGCCGGCGACATGGTCCAGAGCCTGGGCCTCAGTCACGTAACTTGCCTTGGTGCCAATGACCACTCCCAGTTCCGCCTCCCAGTCGAGCATGCTTGAACCGCGCGGCTGGATCACATCGTCATCCGGACCATTGATGCTGGTGGTCGCCTTCAGGAACAGGATGGGCTGGGTTGGCAGCGGAGATCCTGTCTCCAGGGCGTGGTCCCGGTAGTTGAGACCAATGCCGATGATCTTGGAAATGCCGGTGTAGGGAACACCGAAGCGCGGCGTGCCCTTCACCATGGGCAGCGACTCAGGACGGATCTTGCGCAGCTTTGCCAGCCCGCGGGGCGACAGTGTGTCCTGGTCTATGTATTCAATGATGCCGGACAAGTCTCGCAATTGCCCCTGCGCATCGATCATGCCGGACTGCTCGTAACCACTCCGCCCCCAACGACACAGCTTCATGCTACCCCCAGAGTCGCATGGCCGGTACTGGCTGATCATGATGTCCGTGCCCTGACCCCGGGCGAACACTGGCTGCTCTTGTTATCGGCCTATCACGCGGTGAGGGCTGCTGGCAACACCACAGCCACTGTCCGCTCGTAACCAAATTATACCGCTGCAGCGCCGAATGAAACCAAAAAATCCGCCCAAGCGCAGGATTTTATTGCCTATTTTGGAGCCCGGTTCCGCTTGGTCTTCTTCTTGGTCGGGACCAGCACGGTGCCCCGACAGCGTTTGGCACCGCACCAGCAAGGCCAGCAGGTCTTGAGTTTGGCGGTCAGCGGCTCTCCTGCCTCGATGGCGTAGTCGTAACTGAGCTCCTCACCGGGGCGGATGTCCCGAATGGCCCGGATATAGATGCGCCTGTCCTCTTCGAACGTGTCGCAGTTGGGCAGGCAGGCGTGATTGATCCACCGCGCCGCATTGCCCTGGGAACCTCCATCGATGTTGTAGTCATACTCAACGCCGAAAATGAAGGTGTGATTGGGTTTCTCCAGGCTTTCCGGGTAACGACGCTCGATCTCGTCTTCCTTGATGATCTCGCCCTTGTATTCAATGACCGTCTCGTTTTCCTTGATGAGGCGGCGGGCGAACACGCCCCGGCCGTGGATCCCGGATTGGCGCACGACATATTTCGGTCCGGTACCAGCCGTCTTGCGTTTACTGGCAGGTTTGGTTGCCGGCTTGCCGGCGGACTTGCTTGCGGATTTTTTGGTGGACATGGCTGGCCAAAAAACGGGGATTGTCAGTGGACTGGGCCCGGCGCGCAAGCAGACTCTTCCATCCGACCGCGAACAGGGATAAAGTTTCGGTATGAAACCATCCCTCCGACCTCTGGCGGTTCCCGCACTTCTGGTGCTGGCAGCCTTCATGGCCGATGGCGTGCTGGCCAGCACCAAGGGTACTCCCAAGAAGAAGACGGCCTATGGCGCCATTGCCTGGCACAAGGAAAGCAACAGTGTCGGCTACAGCTATGACTACACGACTTCCCGACAGGCCGGCGCGGAAGCACTCCGGCAGTGCGGACATGCCCGATGCGAAGTCATCCTGTCGTTGCAGAATGAATGCGGCGCACTCTATGGCGGATCAAAAGGATATGCCGCACGCCGCGGACATACGGAAGACGAGGCCCGCACCAAGGCGATGAATGCCTGCGGCCCGGAATGCAGGCCCCTGGCCTGGGCCTGCACCCGCTGAGCCCGGCGGAACGCGTATTCCGCCGCAGACCGATCAGCCTGTTACGGCTTCCCCGGTGGCACTGCGGGATGCGCGCTTGCGCTCGTGCTCCAGCAAATGACGCTTGCGAACGCGGATGCTCTTCGGGGTGATTTCCACCAGTTCGTCATCGGAGATGAACTCCACCGCCTTTTCGATCGTCAACTCGATCGGCGGCACCAGGCGCACCGCTTCATCGGTGCCGGAGGCACGCACATTGGTCAGCTGCTTGCCCTTGACCGGGTTGACCACCAGGTCGTTGTCGCGGGAGTGAATGCCGATCACCATGCCCTCGTACACCGGGGCACCGGGGGCAACAAACATGCGGCCGCGCTCCTGTAACTTCCACAGGGCATAGGCCACAGCGGCTCCATTCTCGGCCGAAATCAGCACCCCATTGTGGCGTGCCGCCATGTCCGGCTTCATCGGGGCATAGTCGTCAAACACGTGGCTCTGCAGACCGTTGCCGCGGGTCAGGTTCAGAAACTCGTTCTGGAAACCGATCAGGCCGCGGGCCGGAATGCGGTAATCGAGCCGGACCCGTCCGCGCGCATCGGACTGCATGTCCACCAGATCGCCACGACGCTGGCCGAGCGCTTCCATGACGGCACCCTGATTTGCCTCTTCGACATCCACAGTCAGAATCTCGAACGGCTCGCATTTCACACCGTCGATCATCTTCAGCATCACGCGAGGCCGGGAGACAGCCAGCTCATAGCCTTCACGACGCATGTTTTCGATCAGGATCGTCAGGTGCAATTCGCCACGTCCGGACACCATGAACACGTCGGTGTCCACGGTATCTTCCACACGCAGCGCAACATTGGATTGCAGTTCGCGGTTCAGCCGCTCACGGATCTGCCGGCTGGTCACGAACTTGCCTTCCTTGCCGGCCAGCGGGGAGCTGTTCACCTGAAAATTCATGGTGAGGGTGGGCTCATCCACTTTCAGCAGGGGCAGGGCCTCGGGCTGCGACGGATCCGCGATGGTCTGGCCGATGCCGATGTCTTCGATGCCATTGATCAACACGATGTCGCCGGCCTGGCCTTCTTCGATCTGCACTCGATCCAGTCCGCGAAAGCCGAGAACCTCGTTGATCTTGGCCTTGCGCTGTGAGTCGTTGCCGGTCATGACCAGCACCTCCTGGCCCGGGCGCACCTTGCCGCGCGCAATGCGACCAATGCCGATGCGGCCGACGTAGCTCGAGTAATCAATATTGCTGATCTGCAGCTGCAGCGGGCCTTCCGGATCGCCCGGGGGCGGCGGCACGCGAGCGATGATGGTTTCGAACAACGGCCGCATGTCGACGCTTTCCGCGCCAAGCTCGATGGAAGCGTAGCCGTTAAGCGCCGAGGCATAGACCACGGCGAAGTCCAGTTGCTCTTCGGTGGCGCCCAGCTTGTCGAACAGATCGAACGTGGCATTGACCACCCAGTCCGGACGTGCGCCCGGACGGTCGACCTTGTTCACCACCACGATGGGCTTCAATCCCTGCGCGAGCGCCTTGCGTGTGACGAAACGCGTCTGCGGCATCGGGCCTTCCACCGCGTCCACCAGCAGCAGCACGCCATCTACCATGGACAGCACGCGCTCGACCTCCCCGCCGAAGTCGGCATGGCCGGGGGTGTCGACAATGTTGATGTGCACGCCGTTATAGTCAACCGCCGTGTTCTTGGCGAGGATGGTGATGCCCCGCTCGCGCTCGATGTCATTGGAGTCCATGACCCGCTCGGCAATGTGCTGGTGCGCGGCAAAGGTGCCTGCCTGATGCAACAGCTTGTCGACCAGCGTGGTCTTGCCATGGTCAACGTGGGCAATGATGGCGATGTTGCGGATGGGACGTTCGGAACGGGACACTGGGACAACCTTGGAAACGGGGAGGGGGAGATTCGGAGAAGGGCGGCATATTATCAGATAGGCGAGCCCAGAAGTTGTCTTAATTAGCCGATTTATCAGGGATATTTCGGAATTCCGGCTATGGGAAAATGGCGCATGGACGAGCTCGATAAGGACAGTACCGTTTCCGGCGCGCCACGTTTCTGGGTGCCCGGGCCCCTGGAAGCCGGAAGCCGCATCGATTTGCCCGAACGTGCCGCGCGGCATATCGGCGTCAGAAGGCTGCGGGAAGGCAATGCGATAGTACTTTTTGACGGAAACGGCGGTGAATTTCCCGCCATTCTGGGAAAAGTCACGCGTCAGGGGGTCAGCGCGGAAATCGGCGCCGGGCGTGACGTAGAGCGGGAATCCCCGCTGCAACTGACCCTGGCCCAGGGCATTTCGTCCGGTGATCGCATGGACCTGACGCTGCAGAAGGCCACAGAATTGGGAGTCACGGCCATTGTCCCGCTGGCCTGTGAGCGATCCGTGGTGCGCTTGTCAGCGGAGCGCGCCGTGCGCCGACTGGAACACTGGCGCCAGATTCTCATCTCCGCCTGTGAACAATGTGGGCGTAACCAGCTGCCGCAACTGGCACCCGTGATGGATCTGGACGACTGGCTCGCCTCGCTGGGGCCGTCGCAGGATCAGCGCCTGCTGCTGGACCCGCTGGCCGAGGTCGGCATGGCTGCGGTTCGCCTGCCGCCGGCATCCGGGGTGCTGCTCCTGGTGGGTCCTGAAGGCGGGCTGGCCGGGCACGAATGCGCTGCCGCCCGTCGATCAGGATTCGAGAGTGCCCGGCTGGGCCCGCGCGTGTTACGCACCGAAACGGCGCCGCTGGCTGCCATCGCCATTCTGCAGGCCCTACATGGCGACCTTGGTTAAAGTGATCAATTTCATGCATATACCTTGGTAATCATTACGTATACAGGCAAATTATGATCATGCCATATGACACCATTTCGATCCGGTGCAGACAGAACGCGAAGCATCACCATAGCCGCTAAAATCGCAGGCACCCATGGGCACTCATAACTACATCGATACCCGCTTCGTCACCTGGTTCCGTTCGGTCGCGCCCTACTTCCACGCCTTTCGCGGCAAGACCTTCGTCATTGCATTCGGCGGCGAAGTGGTTGCCGACGGCAAATTCGGGGTGCTCGCCCATGACATCAACCTGCTGCACGCCGCTGGCATCCGGCTGGTGCTGGTGCACGGATCAAGGCCCCAGATCGAGTCGCAGCTGAAGCAGCGCCGCGCCAAGTCCCTGTACAAGGACGGGCTGCGCATCACCAATACCGTAGCGCTGGAGTGCGTGAAAGAGGCGGTTGGGCTGCTGCGCATCGAAATTGATGCCCTGCTCTCCCAGGGCCTGCCGAACTCGCCCATGGCCGGCGCGGCCATCAACACGGTGTCAGGCAACTTCATCACCGCGCAGCCCTATGGCGTGCGCGATGGCGTTGATTTCCAGCACACGGGCATGGTGCGCAAGGTGGATGTGGCAGCGATACGCGGCTGCCTGGATGGCAACAACATTGTCATCGTTTCCAATGTCGGCTACTCGCCCACCGGCGAGATCTTCAACCTGACCATTGAAGACGCCGCCGTGGCGACTGCCAGGGCGCTGGCTGCCGACAAGCTGGTGTTCCTCACCGACGAGCCCGTGCGTGACGTCAAGGGCAAGCTCCTGACCGAACTGGCAGCAGACGAAGCCGAAGCGTTGCTGGCCCAGCCCCAGGCCGTGCTGACCGAAGACACGCGCCTGTTTCTTGCCCATGCGGTCGAAGCCATCCATGGCGGAGTGCCACGCGCCCATCTGATTTCCCACAAGGTGGATGGTGCGCTGCTGATCGAACTCTACACGCACGAGGGTTCCGGCAGCATGGTCACCGCCAAGCGACTGGAAAGATTGCGCCCTGCCCGCATCGACGATGTCGGAGGCATCCTCCAGCTCATCGAGCCTCTCGAATCGGATGGCACGCTGGTCTATCGCGGACGACAGGAACTGGAACGCGAGATCCGTCGCTTCTTCGTCATTGAGCACGACAATGTCATCGTAGGCTGCGCCGCGTTGTACCCGTTTCCCAAGGGCAAGACCGCGGAACTGGCGGCGCTGGCCGTTCGTCCGGAGTTCCGGCGTGCCGGCTGCGGCGAACGCCTAGTCGATGCGCTGTCGGCGGAGGCAAAGAAGCGCGGCATACGCAAGCTCGTGGTGCTGACGACACAGACCACCCACTGGTTCATCGAGCGCGGATTCACCCCTGGCAACGTAAGCGCACTTCCGGAGCCCAAGCGTTCACTCTACAACTGGCAACGACGCTCGAAAGTGCTGATCAAAACGCTTTAGAGGTCACAGGGAAGTTTCCCCGGGTTTTTCAGAGTTTTTTAGGCAGGACCCTCATACTCCAGCCGGGCCACATCCGCATGCGATGCGACGGCCCCGGCCGAACACACACAATGGATCAGAAACGGAGACCTTCATGGCACGCATGGTGAATTGCATCAAACTCGGACGCGAAGCGGAAGGAATGGACTTCGCCCCCTACCCCGGAGACCTGGGCAAGCGCATCTTCGAAAATGTCTCGAAAGAGGCCTGGCAACAGTGGCTGAAGCATCAGACCATGCTGATCAATGAAAATCGCCTCAGCCTGGCTGACCCGCGCGCCCGTAAATATCTCGCCGAGCAGATGGAGCGCCATTTCTTCGGCGGCGGGGCCGATATGGCAGCAGGCTACGTCCCCCCGTCAGACTAAGGATAAGGGGCTGTTGACATTCAGCACGCGAGTGCTGCCACGCCCCGGTTGTAAATCAAAGCTCGAGCTTGATGTTGGCGCTTTTCACGATGCGGGCGAATTTCTCCATGTCGGACTTGATCAGGGCGGCAAACTGCTCGGGCCCCATGGGCCAGGCGTCCACCCCCTGACCAGCCAGCTTCTCCCTGACATCAGGCAGTGACTGGGTTCGAACCAGTTCCGCCGAGAGCTTGTTGACGATGTCCCTGGGCGTAGCGGCGGGCGCGAGAATGCCAAACCAGTTCGTCGCCTCGAAATTGGGCAGGCCGGCTTCGGCAAAAGTGGGCACATCCGGTAGCGCCGCGGTGCGGATCTTGCCGGAGATAGCGATCCCGCGCAGCCGGCCCGACTTGACATTCGGCAGCACCGAGCTCGGGCTGCTGAACATGAGCTGAACCTGACCGGCCACCAGGTCAGTCACGGCGGGCGCTCCACCCTTGTAGGGCACGTGCAGCATCTTCACACCCGCGATGCTGTTGAACAGTTCACCCGACAGATGGCTGAGGCCACCGCCACCGGAAGAGGAAAAATTCAGCTGGCCAGGGCGGGCCTTGGCATAGGCGATGAACTCTTTCAGGTTTCCGACCGGTACCACTGCGGGATTCACGGTCAGCATGAACTCCTGGCTGCCAACCGTGGCCACAGGCGCAAAATCCCTGACCGGGTCGTAGGGCAGCTTGGGGATCAGCAAGGGATTGATGGCGTGGGTATTGACCACCAGCAGGATGGTGTAGCCATCCGGGGCCGACTTGACCAGTGCCTCCGAACCAATGAGGGTGTTACCCCCGGGCTTGTTGTCCACCACCACCGGCTGACCCCAGGCCTCGGTGATCTTCTGGCCGTAGATTCGGGTGACATTGTCGGTGCTGGCCCCGGGGCCATAGGGAACAATGATGCGTACCGGCTTGCTTGGCCAGGCCTGCTGCGCAAGGGCTGCGCCGGCTGGCGCGAGAGTCAGGCCGAGGCAAAGCAGGCGGGAAAGGATGGGGAAACACTTCATCGGCGGCTCCTTCAAAGCGGCCGCAACCGGCCGTATGACCGGTATTGTAATCAGGCGGAAGCCAGCCCGAGGCCTCCGCTTACTGCGTGACCGCTCCGTCCGGCGCAGGTCGCAGGTGGCGCACATCGCGTCCTTCGACCATGTAGACCACGTACTCGGACATGTTCTTGGCATGGTCACCGATGCGCTCGAGCGCCTTGGCCACGAACAGGGTCTCCAGGCTGCGAGTGATGGTGCGCGGATCTTCCATCATGAATGTGATCAGCTGGCGCAGGATGGAACGGAACTCGTCGTCCACCAGCGCGTCCTGCCGGACCACCTGTGCCGCCGCCTTGGAGTCCAGCCGGGCAAAGGCATCCAGGGCTTTCCTCAACATGCCCACCGCCAGATTGACCACGTGGGCAAGCTCGAGCTTGGGCATGTGCTGGCGCTCACCACTGTGGGTCAGCTTGGCCATGCGCGCAATCTTCTCGGCTTCATCGCCGATGCGTTCCAGATCGGTGATGGTCTTGATGATGGCGATGATCAGCCGCAGGTCGCCGGCTGCCGGCTGCCGACGCGCGATGATCTGGCTGCAGGACTCGTCCAGTTCCACCTCCAGGGAATTCACCCGATGGTCATCGGCAATCACCTGCTCGATGGTGGTCATGTTGCCACTGCTCAGGCCGTCGATGGCCTTGAGGATCTGCTCCTCGACGAGGCCTCCCATGTGCAGCACACGCGTGCGCACACCCTCCAGTTCCGCATCGAATTGCTTGGATATGTGTTCTGCCATGGATAATCGCTCCAGAATACGCGAAGCTAGCATAGCATTGTGACGATCCGGTTTCAGTGGCTTGAGACAAAGAAACACCCTGCGCCCTGCTGGTGCCGGTGCACCCGGCAGTCGCGACCCCGAGTGAAGCGGATCAGCGCGTGATGGTACGCACGCCTGCGGCCGTCCCGAGGAGCAGCACATCTGCCCCGCGGCCGGCAAACAAACCCACCGTGACCACCCCGGCGATGTTGTTGATCTTCGCTTCCAGTTCCGCCGGATTGGTGATGTTCAGACCGTGAACATCCAGGATGAGATTGCCGTTGTCAGTGGTGAAACCCTCGCGCAGACGCGGCTCACCACCCAGGGCGAGCATCTGACGACCGACGTGCGAGCGTGCCATGGGGATGACTTCCACAGGCAACGGGAAGTTGCCCAGTGTGGTGACCAGCTTGGACTCATCGGCGATGCAGATAAATGTGGTCGCCACTGCAGCGACGATTTTCTCGCGCGTCAGTGCCCCGCCGCCGCCCTTGATCATGGCCATGCCGTGGGTGATTTCATCCGCACCATCGACGTAGACCGGCAGCTCATGCACGCTGTTCAGGTCGAACACATGGATGCCATGGGCCTTGAGGCGGGCCGCAGTCTGTTCCGAGCTGGCCACGGCGCCATCGATGCGGTTGCGCATCTTGGCCAGTTCATCGATGAAGAAATTGGCTGTGGAGCCGGTCCCGACGCCAACGATGGTGCCTTCAACGACGTACTTGATGGCTTCCTGCGCCACCAATAGCTTGAGTTGGTTCTGGTCCATGCCTGCCTTCAGCTTGTTTGCGGGATCAACGCTTGCGCGGGGGCATCAGGTCGGTGCAAACGCCTTCAAAGGCCTCCGCAGACTGTGCCACCGGCTCGCTCAGGGTCGGATGGGGATGGATGGTCTTGCCGATGTCAGTGGCGTCGGCCCCCATCTCGATGGCAAGGGCCACTTCACTGATCAGTTCGCCGGCCCCGCTGCCGACGATGCCGCCGCCGATGACCCGGTGGCTGCCTTCCTCGAACAGCAGCTTGGTAAACCCCTCTTCGCGCCCATTGGCAATGGCACGGCCTGAAGCAGCCCAGGGAAACTTGCCCACACCATACTTCAGCCCCTGCTTCTTTGCCTCGTCTTCGGTGACACCCACCCAGGCCACCTCAGGGTCGGTATAAGCCACCCCCGGAATGACGCGGGCGTCGAAATGGGACTTCAGCCCGGCGGCGGCTTCCGCCGCAACATGACCCTCGTGGATGGCCTTGTGGGCCAGCATGGGCTGGCCGGCTACATCGCCGATGGCGTAGATATGCGGCACATTGCTGCGCATCTGCGAGTCGACGCTGATGAAACCGCGCTCCGAGACGGTCACGCCGGCCTGCTCCGCACCGATGCTGCGGCCGTTCGGCGTGCGCCCGACCGAGACCAGGACCAGGTCGTACAGCTGGGGCTCAGCCGGCGCTTTCTCGCCCTCGAACCAGACCTTGATGCCTTCGAGCGTCGCTTCGGCCTTCTGGGTGCGGGTCTTCAGCATGATGTTGTCGAAACGGCCAGCATTGAATTTCTGCCATACCGACACCAGATCGCGATCAGCTCCGGCCATGAGGCCGTCCAGCATTTCCACCACATCGAGCCGCGCGCCCAGCGTCGAATACACCGTGGCCATTTCCAGTCCGATGATGCCGCCGCCGATGATCAGCATGCGCCGGGGCTGGCTGCGCAATGCCAGTGCGCCGGTGGAATCGACTATGCGCGGATCGTCGGGCAAGAAGGGCAATCGGGCAGGCTGCGAGCCAGCAGCAATGATGGCCTGCTTGAAGCCAACGATGGTGCGCCCCTGGGCCCCTGCCACCGCCAGCTGGTGGGGGCCGACGAAAGTGCCCACCCCCTGGACGACGCTGACTTTGCGGGCCTTGGCCATGCCGGCCAATCCGCCGGTCAGCTTGCCCACGACCTTGTCCTTCCAGCCTCGCAGCTTGTCCAGGTCCACCGTGGGTTTGCCGAAACTCACACCATGCGCCGCCATGCGGCCGGCTTCATCCATCACGGCTGCGACGTGCAGCAAAGCCTTGGAAGGGATACAGCCCACATTCAGGCACACGCCCCCCAAGGACGGATAACGTTCCACCAGCACCACCGACAGCCCGAGGTCGGCTGCCCGAAACGCAGCCGAATACCCCCCGGGGCCGGCACCCAGCACCAGCAAGTCGCATTCCATGTCAGCGGACTGGCCCGGGTCAGCCGGTGCAGGCTGAACGACGGCAGTGGGGACGGCGGCAGAGGAATCTGCAGCGGCAGACGCCGGTGCCAGCACCTTGGCAGAGGCTGTCGCATCGGTGGCTTCAAGCAGCAGGATAAGACTGCCCATCGACACCTTGTCGCCGACCTTGAGCTTGATCTCCTTCACGGTGCCCGCCGCGGGCGAGGGAATCTCCATGGTCGACTTGTCGGACTCGATGGAGATCAGGGACTGTTCGACGGCAACCGTGTCCCCGGGCTTGACCAGCACCTCGGCAACATCGACATTCTTGAAATCGCCGATGTCCGGGACCTTGATTTCGACAGGATTCATGACCTTGCCTTACAGCAGGGAGCGACGGATGTCGGACAGCACCAGCGACAGATAGCTGGTGAAGCGTGCGCCGTCGGCACCGTCAATGACACGATGGTCGTAGGAAAGCGACAGCGGCAGCATCAGGCGCGGCACGAACTGCCCGTCCTTGTACACCGGACGCATGGTGCCCCTGGACACCCCGAGTATCGCCACTTCCGGCGCATTGATGATGGGCGTGAACACCGTTCCGCCGATGCCGCCCAGGCTGGAGATCGAGAATGTCCCGCCCTGCATGTCACCGGGCTTGAGTTTCTTGTCGCGCGCCAGCCTGGACAGTTCCGAAAGCTCGCGCGCCAGGTCGAACACCCCCTTGCGGTCGGCATCCTTCAGCACCGGCACCACCAGCCCATCGGGCGTATCGACGGCCACGCCGATGTGATAGTAGTTCTTGATGATGAGGTTCTCGCCGGTCTTGTCCAGCGAGGCGTTGAACTGCGGAAATTGCCGCAAGGCGGTGACACAGGCCTTGACCAGAAAAGCGAGCAGCGTCAGCTTGAAACCCTGCTTCTCGGAATCAGCCCCGCTCGTCTTGCGAAACGCCTCCAGCTCGGTGATGTCGGCCTCATCGAACTGGGTGACATGCGGTATCGACACCCAGTTGCGATGCAGGTTGGCACCGGTCAGCTTCTTGATGCGTGACAGGGGCCGGGTCTCGACGGGACCGAATTTGGCAAAGTCGACCTGGGGCCAATCGATGATGGGAAACGGCAGACCACGACCGGTCCCGCTCGCCGGCGCAGCCACTGCAGCCGCAGGCGTCGCCTGCAGCGCGCCTTTGACATAGGCCTGCACATCGCTGCGCTGTATGCGCCCCTTGGGTGCGGTTCCCTTGACGCGCAGGAGGTCCACACCCAGTTCACGCGCAAACGCGCGCACTGAAGGGCTCGCATGTGGCTTGAAGGTGGCGGATTCGACCACCGGCTCGATGGACACCGGTGAGACCGTGGTCTGTATCGCTGGTGTCACGGCTGGCTCGTCTGTCCTGGTCGGAGCAGGCTGCGCCACGGCTGGGGGAGGCGCAGGCGAAACCTGGGCCGGTTGTGCGGCCTGGTCGGGTTGCACGGGCTGGACTGCCGACGCGCCCTCCAGAAACAGGATCAGGCTGCCCTGGGAAACCTTGTCGCCAACCTTGACCCTGATCTCCTTCACCGTGCCTGCAGCCGGCGATGGGATCTCCATGGTCGACTTGTCCGACTCGATGGAAATCAATGACTGCTCGACCTGGATCAGGTCTCCAGGCTTGACCAACACTTCGGCAACGTCGACTTCCTTGAAGTCACCAATGTCCGGAACGAGTATTTCTGTGGGTGCTCCCATGGCTTGCGCTCCCCTTGCCTTAGACCAGGACCGGATTGGGTTTATCCGGATCGAGCTGGTAGCGGGCCAGGGCCTCACTCACCCGGCCGGGTTTGACAAGCCCGTCCTCTGCCAGTGACTTGAGCGCAGCCACAACCACCCAGTAGCGATCCACTTCAAAGTGGTGACGCAGCTTCTCGCGCGTATCGGAACGGCCGTAGCCATCCGTACCGAGGACGCGATAACGACGTCCCTGGGGAACAAACGGACGGATCTGGTCGGCGAAGGTCTTCATGTAGTCGGTGGCGGCAATGACCGGCCCCTTGGTTTCCTCCAGGCACAGCTCCACATGGCTCTTCTGCCGCGCCCCCTCGGGGTGGATCAGGTTGTAGCGCTCCGCATCCAGACCCTGACGGCGCAGTTCGGTGAAACTGGTGCAGCTCCAGACGTCGGCTGCCACCTCCCAGTCTTTCTCCAGCAATTCAGCTGCGGCAATGACTTCCCGAAGGATGGTGCCCGAGCCGAGCAATTGCACCCGCTGCGGCTTTTGCCCACCTTTACGGAACAGGTACATGCCCTTGAGGATGCCGGCCTGAGCCACCGGATTGGCCTGGACGATTTCTTCCAGCCCCGGATGGGCGTAATTCTCGTTCATCACGGTGATGTAATAGAACACGTCCTCCTGTTCGCCCACCATGCGGCGCAAGCCGTCCTGGATGATCACGGCCAGCTCATAGCCGAAGGTCGGGTCGTAGGAGATGCAGTTCGGGATCACTGAAGACAATACATGGCTGTGGCCATCCTCATGCTGCAGGCCCTCGCCATTCAGCGTCGTGCGGCCGGCCGTGGCGCCCAACAGGAAGCCACGGGCGCGCGAATCCCCCGCGGCCCATGCAAGGTCGCCGATGCGCTGCATGCCGAACATCGAATAGAAGATGAAAAACGGCACCATCAGCTGGTTGCTGTGGCTGTAGGAGGTCGCCGCCGCCAACCAGGAAGAAAAAGCCCCGGCCTCGTTGATGCCTTCCTCGAGGATCTGGCCTGCTTCATCTTCGCGGTAGTACATCACCTGGTCCTTGTCGACCGGGGTGTACTTCTGGCCTTCCGATGAGTAGATGCCCAGTTGCCGGAACATCCCTTCCATGCCGAAGGTGCGTGCCTCGTCCGGCACGATGGGCACGATGTGCTTGCCCATGGACTTGTCGCGCAACAGCGCGGTGAGGATGCGCACGAACGCCATGGTGGTGGAAATTTCCCGCCCCTCGGGTGTGGCCTTGAGCACCTGGTCAAAGCTTTGCAGCGGGGGCACATCGGGTGTGCGCGCGGCCTTGCGACGGCGCTGCGGCAGGTAGCCGCCGAGCGCTTTGCGCCGCTCATGCAGGTAGACCATGACGGGGTCGTCGTCGGCCGGTTTGAAGAAGGGCAGGTTCTCCAGCTGGTCATCCGGGATCGGCACATTGAAGCGGTCACGGAATTCGCGGATCGTCTCCAGCTCCAGTTTCTTCAGCTGGTGGGTGGGATTCTTGGCCTGGCCCTGCTTGCCCAGGCCATAACCCTTGATGGTCTTGGCCAGTATCACCGTGGGCTGACCCTTGTGCTTCACCGCCGCCGAGTAGGCAGCGTAGATCTTGTGGGGATCGTGGCCACCACGGTTCAGACGCCAGATGTCGTCATCGCTCATGCGCGAGACCATTTCCAGCGTGGCCGGGTGCTTGCCGAAGAAATGTTTGCGCACGAAGGCGCCATCATTGGCCTTGAAATTCTGGTACTCGCCGTCGACCGTCTCTTCCATGATGCGCTGCAGGATGCCTTCCTTGTCGCGCGCCAGCAGGGCATCCCAGTAGGAGCCCCAGATCAGCTTGATGACGTTCCAGCCGGTACCGCGAAAGTCGCCTTCCAGTTCCTGGATGATCTTGCCGTTGCCGCGCACCGGACCATCCAGCCGCTGCAGGTTGCAGTTCACCACGAAGATGAGGTTGTCCAGATGCTCGCGCGAAGCCATGCCGATGGCGCCCTTGGACTCGGGCTCATCCATCTCACCATCACCGCAGAACACCCAGACCTTGCGATTGGCAGTGTCCGCCAGGCCGCGCGCGTGCAGGTACTTGAGGAAGCGCGCCTGGTAAATCCCCTGTATGGGTCCCAAACCCATGGATACGGTCGGGAATTGCCAGAAATCCGGCATCAACCAGGGATGAGGATACGAAGAGACCCCCTTACCATCCACCTCACGTCGGAAATTCAGAAGTTGATCTTCGGACAGGCGCCCTTCCAGAAACGCGCGTGCGTAGATGCCCGGAGCAGAGTGGCCCTGGAAATAAATCAGGTCGCCACCATGACCCTCGTGAGGGGCATGCCAGAAATGGTTGAAGCCGATGCCGAACAGCGTGCCCACCGAGGCAAAGCTGGCAATGTGACCACCCAGGTCACCGCCACCCTTGTTGGCGCGGGCCACCATGGCCAGGGCATTCCAGCGCGCATAGGAACGGATGCGCTCCTCGAGCGCATGATCGCCGGGAGAGCGGTCCTCCCGATGCGTGGGAATGGTGTTGATATAGGCGGTCTGTGCCTTGTAGGGCAGATAGGCACCCGAGCGACGCGCCTTGTCGATCAGCTTTTCAAGCAGAAAATGCGCGCGCTCCGGACCCTCACGCTCCAGGACGGCTTCCAGTGCATCCAGCCATTCCTGTGTTTCCAGCGAATCGGGATCGTTTGCGGCGGGAAATTCCGGCACGGCAGCCATGCTCGACTCCTCCTGCTTCACTCATCTGAAATTCATTGTAGCGAACAACGCCGACGGTTCGGCCCTGAGTTCGCCCTGGATGGGCCTGCAAGAAAGCCCAACTTCACCACTATCTCACAATACCGGATTGTAAAAAATCATTCCACATTCCGCAATATGCTCAAACTGACTGGAGACGCCGTTCCATGAACTATCCCCATTGCAGGGAAGCCTGGAAGGGGTAGTTCATAATTGCGCCTTCGGGAGCCCCCTCGACCATTCATGTCGCGGAGATCGTGCCATCTCGGTCGATTCCCGGCCCCTTCCATTCGGATCTTCGGCGGCGGCTGCGCCAGAGATTGACTTTGACACACCAAGAAGAGGTAAAGATGCAGACAAACATCATCGATGGCAACGCTCTGGGACGCCGCTTGCGGGAGAAAATGAGCGCAAGGGTGGCCAAGCTGGCCGCCAGCGGCACCCGGCCAGGGCTTGCGGTGATCATTGTCGGTGAGGACCCTGCTTCCCGGATTTACGTGCGCAACAAGGTCAAGGCCTGTGCAGAAATTGGCATGCACTCCGAGCACATCGAGCTTCCGGCCACCACCACAGAGGAAGCACTGCTGTCACGCATCGCCGGCCTGAATGCCGATCCCCACATCCATGGCATTCTGGTGCAGTTGCCGTTGCCCGGGCATATCCGGAGCGAGGCTGTGCTCAATGCCATCGCGCCTGAGAAGGATGCCGACGGCTTCCATCCGGTCAATGTCGGTCTGCTCGCCACCGGACATCCGCGCTTCGCCCCCTGTACCCCGGCCGGCATCATGGCCATGCTGGCGGATGCCGGCGTCAATCCCTGGGGGCAGAACGCCGTCATCGTCGGGGCTTCGAACATCGTCGGCAAGCCAGCCGCCCTGCTGCTCTTGCAAAAGGGCGCAACCGTCACGATATGCAATTCCAAGACGCGTGATCTGGCCTCCCACACCCTGGCTGCCGACATCATCGTGGTGGCAACCGGCAAGGCGAACCTGGTCACCGCCGACATGGTCAAAGCGGGAGCCGTGGTCATTGATGTCGGCATGAACCGCACCCCTGAAGGCAAGTTGTGCGGGGATGTGGACTTTCAGGGCATGCTGGGCAAGGTGGCCCACATCACGCCGGTGCCCGGTGGTGTCGGACCGATGACCATCACCATGCTGCTCGAGAATACCCTGCAGGCGGCGGAAACCACGGCCCGCTGACCAAGCCGCAGCCATCAGAAACGAATGAATGAAAAACATGCGCAGCACCGCGCAAGGCCTGGACCAGGCAGACGCAGACCAACAAAGGAACATCCATGGCCACTGAATCCGTGACAGCCAATCCCCTGCTCGATTTTTCGGGCCTGCCCCGTTTTGCCTCTATCCGCGCCGTGCATGTTGCCCCTGCGATTGACCAGTTGCTGGCCGAGAATCGTGCCTTGTTGCAGACTCTGGTCTCCACCGATGTGCCGGCAAGCTGGGCAGACTTTGTCGCCCCGATGGACGATGCCAACGAGCGGCTGTCACGGGCCTGGGGCGCCGTCGGGCACCTGCACAGCGTGCTCGATTCGCCGGAACTGCGGGAAGCCTACAGCAGCAACCAGCCCAGGATCGTCCAGTACTACACGGAGCTGGGACAGAACCTGGCACTGTTCGAGAAATACAAGGCACTCAGGGACTCGGGCGAGTTCGCGCAGCTGTCGCCAGCCCAGCGCAGGATCGTGGACAACGAAATCCGCGATTTCCGCCTCTCCGGTGCCGAACTGGATGCCGCAGACAAGCAACGCTTTGCCCAACTGGCCGAAGAACTGGCCGCCTTGTCGACGCAGTTTTCCGAGCACCTGCTGGATGCGACCAACGACTTTTCACTCTACATGGAGCAGGCATCGGAACTGTCCGGACTCCCCGCGGACGTGATGCAGGCAGCGCGCGAGGCGGCGCAGGCCGAAGGCAAGAGCGGCTGGAAACTGACCCTGCGCGCGCCCTGCCTGTTTCCGGTGTTGCAGTACGCCGACAACCGGGAATTACGTAAAACCCTGTATCACGCCTACCAGACACGTGCCAGCGAGTTCGGCAGACCCGAACTGGATAACACCCCCCTCATCGCCGACATCCTGTTGCGCCGTCGAGAAGCGGCGCAATTGCTCGGGTACAAGAGCCATGCCGAAGTCTCGCTGGTGTCGAAGATGGCTGACAACCCGCAACAGGTGCTCGACTTCCTGAATGACCTTGCCGACAGGGCCCGCCCCTTTGCCCGGCGCGACTTTGACGAGCTGCATGCCTTTGCAGTCGGCGAACTGGGCCTGGATGACATGCAGGCCTGGGACATGGGTTATGCCTCGGAAAAGCTGCGGGTGAAGCGCTACGCTTTTTCCGACAACGAGGTGAAACAGTATTTCCCCGAGCCACGCGTTCTGCAGGGCCTGTTCCGGGCAGCCGAGGCTTTGTATGAGATCCGCATCACTGAAGACCAGACCGAAACCTGGGACCCGGCGGTGCGCTTCTATCGCATCGCCCAACCGGATGGAACGCTGGTGGGGCAGTTCTACCTGGACCTCTACGCCCGGGAAACCAAGCGCGGCGGCGCCTGGATGGACGAGGCCCTGACACGGCGGCGCCAGCGCGGCAGCGTGCAAGCCCCGGTGGCTTACCTGGTATGCAACTTCCCCTCACCCGTGGGTGGCAAACCGGCCCTGTTCACCCACGATGAAGTGAGCACCCTGTTCCATGAATTCGGCCACGGACTGCACCACATGCTCACCCGCGTCGACTTTATCGGCGTCTCGGGCATCCGTGGGGTGGAATGGGATGCGGTGGAACTGCCCAGCCAGTTCATGGAGAACTTTTGCTGGGAATGGGAAGTGATCGCAGGGATGAGCGCACATGTGGATACCGGCGAAGCGCTGCCGCGCAGCTTGTTCGACAAGATGGTCGCGGCGCGGAACTTCCAGTCCGGCATGCAGGCCGTGCGGCAGATCGAGTTTTCGCTGTTCGACATGCACCTGCATCACGACTTCGAGCCCGAAGGCATAGCCCGCGGCGTCAAGACGCCCTTGCAGTTGCTGGACGAAATACGCGCGCGTGTCGCGGTGGTCGCGCCGCCTGCCTGGAGCCGCTTTCCCAACAGCTTTTCCCACATCTTTGCCGGCGGCTACAGTGCCGGCTACTACAGCTACAAGTGGGCCGAGGTGCTGTCTGCCGATGCCTATAGTGCATTCGAGGAGCAGCGCGATGCGAAGGGCGGGCCCGTGCTTGACGCCCAGATGGGTTCGCGCTTCCGCGATGAAATCCTTGCAGTGGGTGGAAGCCGCCCGGCGATGGAGTCCTTCAAGGCCTTTCGTGGACGCGAGCCGCGCATCGATGCCCTGCTGAGGCACAGTGGTATGATCGCCGCGTGATTGCATCGCCGGAGAGCCCTACATGCGAGGACACCTAGCGTTTGCTGTTGTAACCATCCTGGCGGCCTACGGCCTGCAACCTGCAGCCGCCCAGCAGATGTATCGCTGGGTCGACAAGGATGGACGCGTCACCTACTCCCAAAACCCGCCGCCCGCAGGCGCTGCAAAGAGCGTGCAGCAAAAGCGCCTCAGCAGCAGCGTGATCGAAGCGTCCGACCTGCCCTATGCGGCGCAGGTCGCCGTGCGCAATTTCCCCGTGATCCTGCACACATCGCCGGACTGCGGTGCCGGATGTGCCAGCGCACGTGATTCCCTGAAGACACGCGGCATACCCTACCGGGAAGTCGTAGCCAGCGATGAACCCAGCATCGAAGCCCTGCGCAAGCTGACCGGGGCGATCCAGGTGCCCGTACTCCAGGTAGGCAACGAGCTGGTCAAGGGCTTCGAGGCAGGCGGCTGGAAAACGGCGCTCGATCAAGCCGCTTACCCGGCCAGCATCCCCACTTCAGCGCGACGGCCGGAGCCACGGATACAACGCAATCTGCCGCCAGTGCGTCTGTTCACCTCTGCCCAGTGTGGCGCGTCCTGCCAGTCGGCCAAGGACCTGCTGACCGCTCGCCGCGTCAGCTTCCAGGAAATCAGCGTGGACGAGGAGGCCGGCTTGGAAAACTTCAAGAAGGCCGGTGGCAACACTATCGTGCCGCTGCTGCTGGTGGGCGGCTCCCAGGCGCAGGGCTTCGAGGCCGGCCGCTATGACAGCCTGCTCGACGGAGCTGGATTCCCGAACGCCCCGGCAGCCCGTAAGTAATTCACTCAGCAATGGCACGACGCCTCGGAGGCACCGATTTGTCCCCGGCTCCCAACCCTTGCCCCCCTGAACCCGCATGATCATCGCCACCTGGAACGTCAATTCCCTGAAAGTACGTCTGCCGCACCTGCTCCAGTGGCTGGGAGAGCGCCAACCCGATGTGGTCTGTCTGCAGGAAACCAAGATGGAAGACCCGAAGTTTCCCGTCGCGGATATCCAGGCGGCGGGTTATCACGCGATCTGGTCGGGCCAGAAAACCTACAACGGGGTGGCCATCCTGTCGCGGCTGCCCATTACCGACCCGCAGCCGGGCATTCCGGATTTCGAGGACGAGCAAAAGCGCGTGCTGGCTGCCACCATCCAGGGCGTGCGCATCGTGTCAGCCTATGTGCCCAATGGCCAGGCCGTCGATTCGGACAAGTACCAGTACAAGATGCGCTGGCTGGCCGCCTTCGAAGGCTGGCTGGATGCCGAACGCCAGCGCCATCCCGGACTGGCCGTGCTGGGTGACTACAACATCGCGCCGGCCGACGAGGACGTGCATGACCCCAAGGCCTGGGCCGGTCAGGTGCTATGCAGTGATCGCGAGCGCGAGGCCTTCCGGCGGCTCCTGGCGCTCGAGTTTGCCGACGGCTTCAGGCTGTTTCCGCAGGCGGAGAAATCCTTCACCTGGTGGGATTACCGTATGAACGCCTTCCGGCGGAAGATGGGCCTGCGCATAGACCACATCCTGCTGTCGCCTGCCTTGACCGCCGCGTGCCGGCGCTGCGTGATCGACCTCGAACCCCGCGGCAGGGAGCGGCCTTCGGATCACACCCCGATCTGGGCCGAACTCGATCTGCCGGAGAGGCCTGCTGCAATGCTCATCGCAGCAGGATTATCCTGATAACAATCCACAGCTCTAACCAATATCCACGTCGATATGCTCATGAAAATGAGCATAATCCAGGCGCCTGTCCGGCGCTGTTTCAGTCGATCAGTTCGTAGGCAGGCAGGGTAAGGAAGTCAACGTATTCACCGGTGGTCAGACGATCGAACAGCCTGGCACCCTGTTCATACTGGCCACCCTTCCAGCCTGCTTCGCCCAGATAGGCCTTCACCTTGGGCAACTCCTCGGCCAGCAGCTGGCGGAACAGTTCCACCGTGACCTTGCGGCCATCATCCAGCACGCCCTTGTCGCTGCGTATCCACTGCCAGATCTGGGAGCGCGAGATCTCGGCCGTGGCGGCGTCCTCCATGAGGTTGAACACCGGCACACAGCCGTTGCCGGCCAGCCACGCCCCCAGGTACTGGATGCCCACCGAAATGTTGTTGCGCAGGCCGGCTTCCGTGATGGGGGCCTCGGGGCGGAAGTCGAGCAGGTCCTTCGCGGCATAGCTCACATCATCGCGCTGGCGGCCATACTGGTTGGGCGTGGGCATGTGCTGGTCGAAAATCGCCTTGGCAACCGGCACCAGCGCCGGATGCGCCACCCAGGTGCCGTCGCAACCGTCGGTCACTTCGCGCAGTTTGTCGGCGCGCACCTTTTCCATGGCGGCTTCATTGGCCGCCTCATCGTTCTTGATCGGAATCTGCGCGGCCATGCCCCCCATGGCCGGGGCGCCACGGCGATGGCAGGTCTTCACCAGTGTCAGCGCATAGGCACGCAGAAAGGGCGCCAGCATGGTCACCTGGGAACGGTCTGCGAGGCAGAAATCCTTGTTGGTGCGGAATTTCTTGATGCAGGAAAAAATGTAATCCCAACGGCCGATGTTGAGGCCGGCCGAGTGATCCTTCAGCTCCCAGAGGATCTCGTTCATCTCGAAGGCCGCCAGCACCGTTTCAATGAGCACGGTCGCGCGGATGCTGCCATGGGGGATACCGAGGTCTTGCTGCGCCATGGTGAAGATGTCATTCCACAGGCGCGCCTCGTGGTGTGACTCCATCTTGGGCAGATAGAAATAAGGGCCGCTGCCGCGCTTGAGCAGCTCCTTGGCATTGTGGAAGAAGTACAGGCCGAAATCGAATATGCCGCCGCACATCTGCTTGCCATCGACCAGCACGTGCTTCTCGTTCATGTGCCAGCCGCGCGGACGCGGGATCAGCACCGCCACCTTGTCGTTCAGCCGGTACTGCTTGCCGTTCTGCTCCATGGAGATGGTGCCGCGAATGGCATCGCGCAGGTTGATCTGGCCGCCGATGACGTTATCCCACCGGGGACAGTTCGCATCCTCGAGGTCGGACATGAAAGTCAATGCCCCGGAATTGAGCGCATTGATCACCATCTTCCTGTCAGTGGGACCGGTGATCTCGACGCGGCGGTCCTGCAGGTCCTTGGGCTGCCCGCAGATGGTCCATTCCGATTCGCGGATCTGGCTGGTTTCCGGCAGGAAGTCCGGCAGCTTGCCAGCATCGAACTCCTTCTGGCGGGCCACTCGCCTGGCCAGCAGTTCCTGCCTGCGCGACTCGAATGCACGCTGCAGCTTCGCCACGAATGCCAGCGCTTCGTCGGTCAATATCTCGCGGAACTCCGGGGTGATGGCGCCGTGGATTTCCACGCCGTCGGCAAAGCGCTGGGACATGAGGATTCCTTTTCGATGTACTTTTGAATGAGAGACCGCAACGCGTAGCGCAGGCTGCAGCATTCAGGCAATTGCGCCAGGCCGGTGCAGGGTCTGGAAGGTATTCTAAGGAAGGCCGTTGCGATTGACATGAACGACAGGTTGCCGGCGTTTCATAGTCCGGGATGTTCCGGATGATGAAATTCCGCGGGGCTGGCCGGGAACGAGCCCACCCGGCACCCCGCCCTCAGCCTTCGTCCTTGGCCCCGTCCTTCTCGAGTCCCAGTTCCTGGATCTTGCGCGTAATGGTATTGCGACCGATGCCCAGCAGTTTTGCCGCTTCGATGCGGCGGCCGCCGGTTGCCGCCAGTGCCTTGGAGATCAGTGTGCTTTCGAAGCTGCGCGTGAGTTCATCCATGATGGCTGACTGCTTGCGCACCAGCATGCGGTCGGCTTCACGCCCCAGCGCTGCCAGCCAGTCGGCATCGGCCACCGATGCTGACTCCTGACGCAATTCGGCCGGCAGGTCACCGATTTCGATGATCTGGGTGGGAGCCATCACGGTCAGCCAATGGCAGATGTTCTCGAGCTGGCGCACATTGCCGGGGAAATCCTGGGCCGCGAGGTAGTTCATCGCGGCATCGGACAAGCGCTTGGCTTCCACCCCAAGATCGCGCGAGGACTTGGCCAGGAAATGGCGTGCCAACAGGGAGATGTCGTCGCGGCGCTCCCTCAGCGAAGGCAGGCGCAGGCGGATCACATTGAGGCGGTGGTAAAGATCCTCGCGGAACAGACCCTCACGCACGCGTGCATCAAGGTCCTGGTGGGTAGCGGCTATCACGCGCACATTGGTACGCATGGGCTGGTGGCCGCCAACCCGATAGAAGGTGCCGTCGGAAAGCACGCGCAACAGGCGCGTCTGCAGGTCAGAAGGCATGTCGCCGATTTCGTCGAGGAACAGCGTGCCGCCCTCGGCTTGTTCGAAACGCCCGCGGCGCATGGCCTGCGCGCCGGTAAACGCACCACGCTCATGACCGAACAGCTCGGACTCGAGAAGATCCTTGGGCATGGCAGCCGTGTTGATGGCCACAAAGGGCTTGGTGGCACGCGGGCTGTGACGATGCAACGCGCGCGCCACCAACTCCTTGCCGCTGCCGGACTCGCCGGTGATCAGCACGGTGGCGGACGATTGTGCGAGCCGGCCGATGGCGCGAAACACTTCCTGCATCGAGGCGGCCTGGCCGAGAATTTCCGGCGAAACCAGTGTGATCTCCTCCGTTTCATCTTCCCGCATCGATTCATCCAGGGCACGCCGGATGAGGTCCACCGCCTGATCAACATCGAAGGGCTTGGGCAGGTACTCGAATGCCCCTCCCTGGAAAGCCACCACGGCGGACTCCAGGTCGGAATAAGCCGTCATGATGATGACCGGCAGGGCCGGATGACGCTGCTTCACTTCACGCAGCAGTTCCAGGCCGGAGGTGCCGTTCATGCGTATGTCCGACACCAGTACCTGCGGCATGCCGGTGGCAAGTGCCTCGATGGCGTCCTGGGCCAGGGCGAAGGTGCGAAAGGATATCCCTTCGCGGGTGAGTGCCTTCTCAAATACCCAGCGGATGGAACGGTCGTCATCCACCACCCACACGGGCTTGATCCCTGAATTGGCGGGCCTGGTGGCCACAGCCGCCGTTGATACGGCCGCTTCGTTGATGTCGTGCGCGATATTGCCCATGCTGGCTACCTGTCCTCGTTGACTGCCTGCAAAGGCAGAGTGATCTTGAAGCTGGTGCGGCCGGGCTGACTGTCGCATTCCACGACACCCTGATGATGCTGCACAAAGGTCTGTGCCAGCGTCAGTCCCAATCCGCTCCCGCCGGGGCGTCCGGACACGAGCGGAAAGAAGATCGTGTCACGGATTGCCGGGGGAATTCCCGGACCGTTGTCGATCACTTGCAATTCTAGTGCCAGGCGATAGCGGCGCTTGGAAAGGGTCACCTGCCGGGCCACGCGGCTGCGCAAACGGATCTCGGCTTGGGGTTGTTTATGCTCTCCGGTCAACAAGGCCTGCGCCGCGTTTCGCGCAATGTTGAGCACGACCTGGATGAGTTGCTCACGGTCTCCCTGGAACTCGGGAATGCTGGTGTCATAGTCGCGGCGTATCCTCAGGCCGGAGGGAAATTCGGCCATCAGCAGGCTGCGCACGCGTTCGCAAACTTCGTGGATGTTCACCGTACCGGCCTGCGGCAGGCGGTGCGGTGTCAGCATGCGATCCATCAGGGCCTGCAGGCGGTCCGCCTCCTTGATGATGACCTGCGTGTATTCACGCAGGTCGGGGCGATCCAGTTCCCGCTCCAGCAGCTGGGCCGAACCGCGCAGCCCGCCCAGCGGATTCTTGATCTCGTGCGCGAGGTTGCGGATCAGCTCGCGGTTGGCCAGATGCTGGGTCATCTGATGTTCCTCGCGTTCGACACGCATACGCTGCTCGATCTGGCGCAATTCAATCAGCAGGCGGTCGCCAGGCTCTACTGGAGTGACGATGCAGGTGAGGTCCAGGGCGTCGTGCCCTAGGCGCTCCAGGGTCAAGCTTTGGTCCCAGAACCCCCTTTCCTCAGCCAGGGCGCGTTCCAGTTTGGTTTCGAAAGCCTGGGCGTTGTTGAACACGTCGCTGAACTTCTGGCCCCTCAGCAGGCGGCCGCTGATGCCAAACAGGCTTTCCGTGGCGGGATTGACATACTTGATGCGCAGCTCGTGATCGACAATCACGACGGCGGTCGCGAGCAGTTCCAGCCCGGCAAATCCGGAGGTATGAGGGTTCATGTCAGGGTGAAGAGGGGTGAGACCGGAAGACCCGGTCATGTACGCTGGTATCAGCGCAGGTTGCCAAGTTCGCGCTTCAGGGCTGCAACGTTGTCTTCGGCGCCACGTACTTCATCCTGGAAGGGCTTGAGCCGGTCAAGGACGCGCTGATAGTTGCGTTCGTCACCGTTGCGAACCGACTCCTGCTCGGACAGCTTCTGCCTCGCAGTCACGAGCAGCTTCTCGGCAGTCTGCAATTCCTCCTGGAGTATGCGCCGACGATCATTGTCGCGATTACGTTGCGTTTGCGAATCGACCCGGGCTCCTGGTGCCCCGGTCACGGTGCCGGCAACCGATGAAGCCGGTGCTGCCGCCGGTTTGCGTGCGCTCTGCGGCAGGGGCGGCGCTGGCACGACCGACACTTCCCGGCTCACCACAGTGCACTTCTTGCCACCCATTTCTTCCTGGACGTTGGTGTAGGTGCTGCGACCCGCGGCATCCACGCAACGATAGGTCGAACCACCACCCGACTGTGCGAAAGCAATCGTCGAGCTGGTGATGAAGGCGAGCCCCAACAGCTGAGCAGTCAGTTTCATGCTGGCAACTCTATTCCAGGGGAAATCTGAAGTCCAGAGGAATAGTACCCTGATTGCAAAGAAAAAAGGACGGGCAATGCCCGTCCTTTCCGGATTGCACAGCTCTGGTCAGGAGCTGTAATACATGGCGAACTCGACCGGATGGGTGGTCATGCGGAACCGCGTGACTTCCTCCATCTTGAGGCTGATGTAGGCATCGATCATGTCATCGGAGAACACACCGCCCTTAGTCAGAAAGGCGCGATCCTTGTCTAGGGCTTCCAGTGCCTGATCCAGCGAAGAGCAGACATTGGGAACCTTCTTGGCCTGCGAAGGTGGCAGGTCGTAGAGGTTCTTGTCGATCGGGTCGCCGGGGTGAATCTTGTTCTGCACCCCATCCAGTCCCGCCATCAGCATGGCCGAGAAGGCCAGATACGAATTGGCCGTCGGGTCCGGGAAACGTACTTCGATACGGCGTCCCTTGGCGTTGCTGACATACGGAATGCGGATGGAAGCCGACCGGTTGCGTGCCGAGTAGGCAAGGTTGATCGGCGCTTCGAAGCCGGGCACCAGACGCTTGTAGCTGTTGGTTCCGGGGTTGGTGATGGCATTCAATGCCTTGGCGTGCTTGATGATGCCGCCGATGTAGTACAGGGCGAAGTCAGACAGGCCCGAATAGCCGTTGCCGGCAAACAGGTTCTTGCCATCCTTCCAGACCGACTGGTGGACATGCATGCCGGAGCCGTTGTCGCCAACCACCGGCTTGGGCATGAAAGTCGCCGTCTTGCCGTAGGCTGCCGCCACATTCCAGACCGTGTACTTCAGGATCTGGGTCTGGTCTGCGCGCTTCACCAGGGAGTTGAATTTGGTGCCGATTTCGCACTGGCCAGCCGAGGCAACTTCATGGTGGAACACTTCCACTTCGACGCCCTGGGCTTCCAGTGCGAGGGAGATGGCGTTTCGCAAGTCCTGCAGGCTGTCGACGGGCGCTACGGGAAAGTAGCCCCCTTTGACTGGGGCACGATGGCCCATGTTGCCGCCTTCATAGTCGATGCCGGTGGACCAGGACGCTTCTTCCGACTTGATCTTGACGAAGCAGCCGGACATGTCGACGTTCCAGGTAATACCGTCGAAAACGAAGAACTCAGGCTCCGGGCCGAAGTAAGCCACATCACCCAAGCCGCTCAACTTGAGGTAAGACTCCGCACGCTTGGCGAGGGAACGCGGATCGCGGTCATAGCCTTTCATGTCCGACGGTTCCAGCACGTCACAGCTGATATTGAGCACAGACTCGTCGGTAAAAGGATCCAGGCGTGCGCTGTCCGGGTCCGGCATCAGCAGCATGTCGGAGGCTTCAATGCCCTTCCAGCCAGCGATCGAGGAACCGTCAAATGCATGACCAGCCTCGAATTTTTCGGTAGTGAATTGATGGTTCGGGACCTGGACGTGGTGCTCCTTGCCGTGGGTATCGGTGAAACGAAGGTCGACGAACTTGACCTCCTTTTCCTTGATGAGATTCAGTACATCGTTTACGGACAGTGCCATCAAAAACTCTCCCTCAGGGCAGATTTAGCTAGGATGAAACGAATTTTTCCGAAAAATCGGTACGCAGATCCGCTGAATCAGCAGAATGTGTGCCATGCAGGTGCGGAATGACCACTCCAGGCCACCGAGCGCAGAAACCAGTCGCCACGAATCCCGCATTTGCACGGACCCCGAGGACAGGGGTTATTTTGCCACACGTCTCTCAAAGTCAATAATAAGAGCACCTTTATGGTGCATATTCGCGCACAAATCCCTTTTTTGGTGCGACAGCCAAATTCCACCACTACGCTTTTATACTTGTCATTTGGCCAAGAGATCCTCCATGAAAACATCGGAATCCATCCTCGAAACTGCGCGCCAGCGTGCCCAGACCGAAGGACTGCCCTACGCCGGAGCCCTGCTTCCAGAAGAGGCTCATGCCCTGCTGCTGCAACATCCTGGCGCGAGGCTGGTTGATGTGCGCACGCGTGCTGAATGGGAATGGGTGGGCAGGGCACCCTTGCCCAATACCGCGTTCATTGAATGGAACAACTGGCCGAGTGGTCAGCCCAACCCGGATTTCCTCAGCAACCTCAAGAGCCAAGTCAGCGCGACTGATGCACCGGTCCTGTTCCTTTGCCGTTCCGGGGGGCGGTCCCACAATGCGGCGGCTGCAGCCACCCATGCCGGCTACACCCAAGCCATCAATGTGCTTCAGGGTTTTGAAGGCGACCGCGACCAGAATGGCCAGCGCAACACCGTTGGCGGCTGGCGTGCCGCAGGCCTGCCCTGGATTCAGGGCTGAGGCTCTCTCGGCAGTTCGCCACTCCGTGCGGCCGTTCCACGGGGTTCACGCACCCTCGAGCGGACATCCGTTCGCACTGAAGCCTGGGCCGGGAGCCCCCCCCAGCCCGAGCCCCATCATTGCCCCATCCAGGTGCCTGATGCACCACCAGGATGCATCGGGCGGGCCACTGACAGCTTACGGTTGGCGCCAGTCAGGACTAACTTGCCGCCACACCCACTGACACCCGCATCAGCCCTCCGTGGCACGCTTGATGCGTTCAGGGACACCGGTTCTGGAGGAAACCCGTGTCCAATGCTTCACCGTCATTCGCATCCCGGATTCATCACACCTGCCCCGAGTGTCCAACATGCTCGGGACTGCAGGGAATTCGCCCATCCAAACGCCCGCCCTCTTCGACGCCTGATGCGTCGGACCGCCTGTGGAACGACCGACTGACGCTGCTGCTGGAGTCGACCGGTGAAGGCATCTTCGGCATAGACCTCGACGGCCGCTGCACCTTCATCAACCGCGCTGGCGCGCAGATGCTGGGTTATCAGGCCGAGCAGGTCATCGGCTGCAACATGCATGACCTGATCCACCATGCCTATCCGGATGGTCGCAACTACCCGGTTGACGAATGCCCGATCTTCCAGGCGTTCTGGAAGGGCCAGCCCTGCCGCATCGACTCCGAAGTGTTCTGGCGTGCTGACGGCAGCTGCTTTCCGGCCGAGTACACCTCCCACCCGATACTGGAAAACGGTGCCGTCCTCGGTGCCGTGGTCACGCTGGTGGACATTTCCGAGCGCAAGCGCGCCGAAGAGTTGCTCAACCAGGCCAAGTGCGAACTGGAACAACGTGTCGAGGAACGCACCCAGGCACTGTCCGATGCGCTGAGGCAGTTGCGTGAACTGTCCGCCTACCTCGACACGGTGCGTGAAGACGAGCGCACCCGCATCGCCCGCGAGATCCACGATGAGCTGGGCAGCCTGCTGGTCGGACTGAAGCTGGATCTCACCTGGCTGGGCCGGCGGCTGGACGGCCAGCCGGAACTGTCGCGCAAGTGTCAGTCGATGGGTCGCCTGATAGAAGGGGCTGTCGAGAACGTGGGGCGCATCATCACCGACCTGCGGCCCAGCATTCTCGACCATCAGGGCCTGTGGGCCGCCCTCGAATGGCAGGCCCAGGAATTCGCCGACGCCAGCGAACTGGCCTGCGACTCGGTGATATCCATTGCGGCGGACACACCAGCCCCGGATGGCGCGCTGGCCATCGCGGTATTCCGCATCTTCCAGGAGATGCTCTCCAATGTGGCGCGGCATGCACATGCGCGTGCCGTGTCGATACGCATCGTCGCAGTCGATGCCAGGCTGTCGGTAGCGGTCGCCGACAACGGCCGTGGGGCTCCCGCCCTGGCCTTCGACAGCCCGAAAGCCTATGGCGTGATGGGCATGCGCGAGCGGGCCGGCCATTTCGGCGGCAGCATCAGCATCTGCAGCATCCCAGAAAGTGGTACCCGGGCACACCTGCTCATGCCCCTGGCAAACGCACTTGCCGGAGCCAGGGCATGATCCGCCTGCTGATCTGCGATGACCACCTCATTGTCCGGCAGGGTCTCAAGCAGCTGCTCTCGGATGCGCCGGACATTGTCGTGACCGGCGAGGCCGCCAATGGCGCGGAAGCCGTGCGACTGGCCCGGGAACAGGTATTCGACGTCGTGTTGCTGGACATTGCCATGCCGTTGCGCGACGGGCTCGATGTGCTGAAGCAGTTCAAATCCGAGTTCGCGAAGCTGCCGGTGGTGATGCTGTCCACCTACCCCGACAAGCAGTACGCAGTGCGCTGCCTGAAGATGGGCGCCTCGGGCTACCTGAACAAGAGCGCCGACAGCGAGCAATTGCTGGCCGCCGTGCGCAAGGCGGCTTCCGGTGGCATTTTCTTCACCCCGGCTCAGGCCGAAGCGCTGGCCGCCAGCCTGCATCGGGGGGCCGAGGGCAGACCAATGGAAATGCTCTCCCATCGCGAATACCAGGTGTTTCGCCTGATCGCCTCAGGACTGAGCGTGGCACAGATCGCCGAGCGCCTTTGCATCAGCCCGAACACCGTCAGCACCTACCGGGCGCGCATCTGCGACAAGACTGGCGCGCGCAATGACGTCGAGATCGCCCTGTACGCCATGCAGCAGGATGGCATCCCCGCTCCGAACACCCATGTGTAGTGCCAGCACTACAGGAATTTGCCGCATGCCGCGATACGAGCTTCATCCGGAACACCTATAGCATCCCTTCAACACCGATCCAGGAGATTGACGATGTCCGCATTCAGAAATCCTTTTGACGGCAACACGCACCTGGGCTGCAACTGCGGCCAGCATGGCACGCAGGCAGAGCATGAAGCCACAAGCAGCACCGACATCCCGGACAATGACATCGACAAACTCAACGCCCGGGTGATCGAATCGGCGGTGATGCGCGCCCTCTTCCCCCAGGACGAAACGCGCCGGCGCTTCATCCGCGCCGTGGGCGCCTCGACCGCCATGGCTGCCGTCTCCAGCTTCATCCCGATCGGCGCGCTGGAGGCCATGGCACAGGAGAGGGGTGCACTTGAAAAGAAGGACCTGCAGATCGGCTTCATCGCCATCACCTGCGCCACGCCGCTGATCATGGCCGACCCGCTGGGCTTCTACAAGAAGGAAGGCCTGAATGTTCAGCTCCAGAAGACAGCCGGCTGGGCGCTGATCCGCGACAAAATCATCAACAAGGAATATGACGCAACCCATTTCCTGTCGCCCATGCCGCTGGCGATATCCATGGGCCTGGGGTCCAATGCCATGCCCATGGATGTGGCCACCATCCAGAACGTGAATGGCCAGGCGATCACGCTGCACGTCAAGCACAAGGACAAGCGCGATCCGAAGCAGTGGAAAGGCTTCAAGTTTGCCGTGCCCTTTGAATATTCGATGCACAACTTCCTGCTGCGGTATTACGTCGCCGAGCACGGCCTCGATCCGGACACGGACATCCAGATCCGGGTCACCCCGCCACCGGAGATGGTGGCCAATCTTCGCGCTGGCAATATTGACGGCTTCCTCGGACCAGATCCGTTCAATCAGCGTGCGGTGTATGACGAAGTAGGATTCATCCACCTGCTGTCCAAGGAGATCTGGGACGGCCATCCCTGCTGCGCCTTCGGCCTGCCGTCGGCCTTCATCAAGCAGAACCCGAATACCTTTGCGGCCCTGTACCGGGCCGTGCTCACGGCTGCCGCGATGGCGCGCGAAGCACGCCACCGCCCGCTGATCGCCAACCTCATCGCCCCGGCCAACTACCTGAACCAGCCGGTGACGGTGCTGGAACAGGTCCTGACCGGCAAGTTCGCCGATGGGCTGGGCAATGTGAAAACTGTGCCGGACCGCGCCGACTTCGATCCCTTCCCCTGGCAATCCATGGCCGTCTGGATGCTTACCCAGATGAAGCGCTGGGGTTATGTGAAGGGTGACGTGAACTACCGCCAGATCGCCGAGCGCGTGTTCCTGGCCACTGACGCACGCAAGCGCATGGCGGAACTGGGACAGAAGGCGCCCGCGTCAAGCTATGCCAAGTTCAAGGTCATGGGCAAGGAATTCGATCCGACACAGCCCGAGAAGTATCTCGCCAGCTTCAAGATCCGCAAGGCGACCTAAGCATGGCCTCAGGCAATCAGGCCGGCGCCAGCATCTGGCATGCGACATTGCTGTCGCTGCTGATGCTGCTGGTGCTGGTGGGCATCTGGCACATCGCCACATTGCCCAAGGCGCAGGTGCAGGGGGCCAATGACGAATACGCGCAACTGATGGGCAAGGGTGCGCGCAAGTCCGAAGGCTTTCCCACGCCGGCGCAACTGGGCGAAGCCATCGTCCGCAATGTGTCCGATCCCTTCTATGACCGGGGCCCCAACGACAAGGGCATAGGCATTCAACTGGCTCATTCGCTGGGGCGGGTGGGACTCGGCTATCTGCTGGCCATCCTGCTGGCCGTGCCGCTGGGCTTCCTGATCGGCATGTCACCACTGATCTATCGCGCCCTCGATCCCTTCATCCAGGTGCTCAAGCCGATATCACCGCTGGCCTGGATGCCGATCGCCCTGTACACCATCAAGGATTCCTCGATATCGGGCATTTTCGTGATCTTCATCTGCTCGGTCTGGCCGATGCTGATCAACACCGCCTATGGCGTGGCCGCTGTACGGCGTGACTGGCTGAATGTCGCCCGCACGCTGGAAGTGCGCCCCCTGCGCAAGGCCTTCCAGGTCATCCTGCCCGCGGCGGCGCCGACCATCCTCACCGGGATGCGCATCTCCATGGGCATCGCCTGGCTGGTGATCGTGGCCGCCGAAATGCTGGTCGGTGGCACCGGCATCGGCTACTTCGTGTGGAACGAATGGAACAACCTCAACCTGACCAATGTGCTGTTCGCCATCCTGGTGATCGGCGTGATGGGCATGATCCTCGACCTCCTCATCGGCCGGCTGCAACGCCTGGTCACTTACGTTGATTAGCCAGTCCCGGACGGAATAAGCGATGTCATTTCTGGAAGTCCAAGGCCTGAAAAGGACCTTCCCCGCCCCCGGTGGAGGCAGCACGACCGTCTTCGAGAACATCCACTTCACCATCGAGCGTGGGGAGTTTGTCTGCATCATCGGCCACTCCGGTTGCGGCAAGACCACCATCCTGAACGTGCTGGCCGGGCTGGACGAACCCTCGGGCGGCGTGGTGATCATGGATGGCCGCGAGATCGCCGGACCGTCACTGGACCGTGGCGTGGTGTTTCAGGGACATGCCCTGATGCCCTGGCTCACGGTGATGAAAAACATCGCCTTCGCCGTGAAGTCACGCTGGCCGGACTGGAACAAGACTCAGGTACAGGCGCATTGCCAGCGCTTCATCGACCTGGTTGGCCTGACCGGCGCAGAACACAAGAAGCCTGCGGAACTGTCCGGCGGCATGAAGCAGCGTGTCGGCATTGCCCGTGCCTTTGCCATCGAACCGAAGATGCTCCTGCTGGACGAGCCCTTCGGGGCGCTGGATGCGCTTACCCGCGGCACCATACAGGACGAATTGCTGCGCATTGTCCAAGCCACGCACCAGACGGTGTTCATGATCACGCACGATGTCGATGAAGCGATTCTGCTCGCCGACAAGATCCTGCTGATGTCCAACGGACCGAACGCAGTGATCGCCGAGATCGTCGAGAACACGCTGCCGCGCAAACGGACCCGTCACAGCCTGCACCATGATCCGCAGTATTACCGGATACGAAACCATCTGGTCGACTTCCTGGTCACCCGCTCGAAGCACTATCAGGGAAGACAGGAAGGGACAAGCGGCCAGGCAAGCACGCCCCCTGTCGTCCGACCGGGGTTGGAAGACACGCCCTCAGGACCCCAACCCGCCGACCAGCTGCAACCACTGGCGGCCAGCCACTGAAACCCGAAAGGAGAACTGCATGAACCGCAATGACGTGACCGAACTGATTGTCACCAACAGGATCAAGAAAGGCATCAAATGGGCCGACATCGCCAAGAAGCTCGGCTTGAGCAAGGAATGGACTACGGCAGCATGCCTGGGTCAGATGACGCTCACCAAGAAGCAGGCAGACATCGTGGGACGGATGCTGGACCTGCCCAAAGATGCAGTACAACTGCTGCAGGTGGTGCCCTACAAGGGGTCACTCCCCTCGGCCGTCCCGACCGACCCCCTCATCTACCGCTGGTACGAGATAGTGAGTGTCTACGGCACCACCATCAAGGAACTTATCCATGAAGAGTTCGGCGACGGCATCATGAGCGCGATCGATTTCTCCATGGACATCACGCGCGAGCCCGATCCCAAGGGTGACCGGGTGCATGTGGTGCTGTCCGGGAAATTCCTGCCGTACAAGACTTACTGAGCGCCTCAGGGAACCGGTGTTGCGGCGATGGTGCCGCATCTGGTTCCCGCCATCGGCGGCGGTCCGATTTCGGATGACACATTATTATCAAATTAAAATGTATCGACTGATCAGCATAGACTTTCTGCAGCAAATGTGATCATTTTATCTCAGCCGGAAGACCAGCTGATCATGCCACTCCAGGCCGTTGCCAGAACAATGATGCCGAAGACGATGCGATACCAGGCAAAGATCGTGAAGTCGTGGCTGATGATGTAGCGCATCAGCCAGCGCACGCAGAGGAAGGCCGAGACAAACGCGGCAAACCCGCCAACGCCGAACATGGGCAGATCCGCAATCGAAAGCAACCCCCTGCTCCGAAACAGGTCGTAGGCGCCCGCTGCCATGAGTGTGGGAACCGCCAGAAAGAACGAGAACTCCGCGGCCGCCTTGCGCGACAGGCCGAACAGCATGCCACCGATGATGGTGGCGCCTGAGCGCGATGTCCCGGGGATCAGGGCAACTGCCTGCGCCAGGCCGACCTTCAGGGCATCCGTCCAGTTCATGTCATCGACACCCAAAACGCGCACCGCGGGCTGACCACGGCGCTCGACCCACAGAATGATCAGTCCACCAACGATGAAAGCCATGGCCACGGGCACCGGCTCAAACAGGTGGGTCTTGATAAACTTGCCGAAGGTCAACCCCAGGATGGCCGCCGGCATGAAGGCGATGGCAAGGTTGGCGATGAAGCGGGTCGACTCCGGCCGCCTGCCAAAGCCCGAAATGGCAGCCCAGAATCGGGCTCGATACTCCCAGACGATGGCCAGCATGGCTCCGGTCTGGATGGCGATCTCGAAAACCTTGCCCTTGTCGTCGTTGAAGCCGAGCAGGTGTCCGGCCAGTATCAGATGGCCGGTGGAGGAAATCGGCAGGAATTCCGTGAGGCCCTCGATGATGCCGAGTATCAGGGCCTTGATAAGCAGAGTGATGTCCATGGGGAGGGCATTCTAACGTGCTCAATGCCTGATACCTGATCAGGCGCCGGGCCCGAACGAACCATTCAGCCCCCGGAACATCCCGACCAGTACCGCTCCCCGCCCCTGGCCTGATGTCTGGTTCGGTGAGTCGACAAGCGCCTGCTCACCGATCCTCGCGTTCAGGACTTCTTGTAGATCTCCGCGCCCTGGCGGACGAACTCGATGGATTTCTGCTGCATGCCCTTGTTGAGGGCTTCCTGTTCCGATACGCCCAGTCCGGCGGCGTAGTCGCGCACATCCTGCGTGATCTTCATCGAGCAAAAATGCGGCCCGCACATGGAGCAGAAGTGCGCCACCTTGGCGCCCTGCTGCGGCAGGGTTTCATCGTGGTACTCGCGCGCCGTGTCCGGATCGAGACCTAGATTGAACTGATCCTCCCAGCGGAATTCGAAGCGGGCCTTGGACAGGGCATTGTCGCGGATCTGGGCGCCCGGATGGCCTTTGGCAAGGTCGGCAGCGTGTGCGGCGATCTTGTACGCGATGATGCCGTCCTTGACGTCCTTCTTGTCTGGCAGCCCCAGGTGTTCCTTGGGCGTCACATAGCACAGCATGGCCGTGCCGTACCAGCCGATCTGGGCCGCACCGATGGCGCTGGTGATGTGATCGTAGCCGGGCGCGATGTCGGTGGTAAGCGGCCCCAGCGTGTAGAAAGGCGCCTCATGGCAATCCTTCAACTGAAGGTCCATGTTCTCCTTGATCAGTTGCATGGGCACATGCCCGGGCCCTTCGATCATCACCTGCACGTCATGCTTCCAGGCGACGCTGGTCAGCTCGCCCAGGGTGCGCAATTCGCCCAGCTGGGCATCGTCATTGGCATCCCATATAGAG
Source organism: Betaproteobacteria bacterium (assembly GCA_947474715.1). Lineage (GTDB taxonomy): Bacteria > Pseudomonadota > Gammaproteobacteria > Burkholderiales > SG8-39 > CAIYPG01. Next base: position 68,382 of record CANJJT010000003.1, on the reverse strand, counting down.
CCCGGCCGGAGTCCGTCCCCGAGGGAGAAGGACACGTCATAGGCCTTCATGATCTCGCAGATGTCCTCGAAGTGGGTGTAGAGGAAATTTTCCTTGTGGTGTGCAAGGCACCACTTGGCCATGATGGAGCCACCGCGCGAGACAATACCGGTCATGCGCTTGGCTGTCATTGGCACATAGCGCAGCAGCACACCGGCGTGAATGGTGAAGTAGTCCACGCCCTGTTCGGCCTGTTCGATGAGCGTGTCGCGGAAGATTTCCCAGGTGAGGTCCTCAGCCTTGCCGTTGACCTTTTCCAGCGCCTGGTAGATGGGCACCGTCCCGATCGGCACCGGCGCATTGCGCACGATCCATTCCCGTGTTTCGTGGATGTTTTTGCCGGTGGAGAGGTCCATCACCGTGTCACCACCCCAGCGTATCGACCAGGTCATTTTCTCGACCTCTTCGGAGATGCCCGAAGTCACTGCCGAATTGCCGATGTTGGCATTGATCTTCACCAGGAAATTGCGGCCGATGATCATCGGCTCAGCCTCCGGGTGGTTGATGTTGACAGGAATGATGGCACGCCCGCGCGCCACTTCGTCACGCACGAATTCCGGGGTGATGTGCGCAGGGATTGCAGCGCCGAAGGACTCACCGCGGTGCTGGCGCATCATCAGTTCAGCCAGCTTGGCCCCCTGCGGGCCCGACGCCTTGAGCGATTCGAGATACTGCAGGCGGTTCTGGTTTTCTCGGATGGCGACATATTCCATCTCGGGCGTGACGATCCCTTTGCGGGCGTAGTGCATCTGGCTGACATTTCGCCCGGGCATGGCGCGCCGGGGTTTGCGTTTGAGGGAAAAACGCATGGTGGCCAGCCCGGGATCGGACAGGCGCTCGGCCCCGTAATTAGAGGTGGGGCCATCCAGCTCCTCGGTGTCGGCACGCTCCAGTATCCAGTCGGCACGCAAGGCCGGCAAGCCCTGGCGGATGTCTATGCTCGCATCCGGGTCCGTGTAGGGACCGGAGCAGTCGTAGACGAAAATGGGGGGGTTCTCCTCCGCGCCGAAAGAAGCTGGCGTCTCGGACTGGGTGATTTCGCGCATCGGAACGCGAATGTCCGGCCGGGAGCCCTCCACATACACCTTGCGGGACATGGGCAGGGGCTGTACCGCAGCCTCGTCGACATGGGCGTTCGCTGCAATGAATTTGGGATTGGCTGCTGCCATGCTTACCTCCTATAAGCCTAAGGGAGCCGGGAAGCAGATGGCCTGCAACGCGTCCCTTCGGCGGCATTATCCGCATCAGGTTCCGAGGGTGTCTCTCACCCGGCCGAACAGTTTGGCCAGGACCCCTGCGTGGTGCAAAGCTACTCCAAGCCATAGCCCTCTGCAAGCAGTCCAAAGCGGGAGGGTGGTGATTGCGGCAACTGTCTGCGTGGCTACCCCGTTCCCACGGGAAGCGCGGTAGAATCCCCGCTCTCCAGAGGGTTATGATGAATTTCGAACAAGCTCGCTTCAATATGGTTGAGCAGCAAATCCGGACCTGGGAAGTTCTGGACCAGGATGTGCTTGACCTTCTGTATGCCATCCGCCGGGAGGAGTTCGTGCCCCCCGACTGCCACGAGATTGCTCTTTCCGATCTGGAAATTCCCATCGGCGAAGGCCAGTTGATGTGGCAGCCGAAGCTGGAAGCCCGGGTGATTCAGGAACTGGGGGTTCGGAAGTCTGACCGCGTTCTGGAAGTGGGTACCGGATCGGGTTACCTGACGGCTTTGCTGGCCCACCGCAGTCAACACGTCTATTCGATCGAAATCAGCCCCAATCTCAAGCAATCTGGGGAAAAAGCCTTAGCGGCACATGGGATAGAGAATGTCACCCTCGAACTCGGCGATGCCGCACAGGGCTGGGAGAAGAGCGGCCCTTACGACGTCATCGTCCTGACTGGCTCGACGCCGGTATTGCCGCAGGCTTTTCTGAACCAACTCAAGCCAGGCGGGCGCTTGTTTGCCATCGTTGGCGATGCGCCTGTCATGGTTGCCCGGCTGATCACCTGCTCGGCGCCCGGGGCCTATGTTTCGACGGATTTGTTCGAAACCTGTTATCCCGCCCTGAAGAACGCCCTTCAGCCGAAACGGTTCGAGTTTTGAGCTTCGCTGGGGCGTAAGCTGCAAAAAATCAGCGGAAAAGAAGAATCTGGATCACGTGAATCCGCCGCATGCAGCAATTCAACACGCCTGGCGACCGTGACTACAATAAGATATCGAGCTAATGTCCTGAATCGCTAATTCGATGAAGAAAAAGACCGAGAATCGCCACCATACGGATACGGCGTTGCAAATGCTCGCAAGGTGGTCAAGCTTGCTCCGCTTTGCGCCTTGTCTGGCACCGATTTCGGCTTTTTTCGCAATTTTGGAGCAGGTCGTGGTAATTGGTCATATTCAACGAACTAACGATTCAGGACACTAGAGAACCGCCACATGTGCGAACAAAGGGGGACTTGATGCGGTTGACGGAATGGACGGCGGCAGCATGTCTGCTGTTTGCAGGACACCTACATGCCGCGGACTTGCTGCAGGTGTACCGGGATGCCCGGGCCAATGATGCGGCCTTTGCATCGGCTCAGGCCACCCTCAAGGCTGGTCGCGAGCGCCTGCCTCAGGGCAGGGCACTGATACTGCCCACCATCAATCTGACAGGCAGCACATCCTACACAGATGGTGATGTGCGCTCCGGAGTGCCCAATGCAGTGTTCGTGCCGCGGGTATTCAGTTCGAATGCGTGGACCGTCTCACTCAATCAGCCCCTGTTCAGGCTGGGTAACTGGGCGCAGTACGAACAGGCGGAATTCCAGGTGGCGCAGGCCGAGGCCCAGTTTGGTCTCTCCAGCCAGGACCTGATCATTCGCACTGCCCAAGCCTACTTTGACGTGCTTGCTTCCCAGGACAGCCTTGCCTTCATCCGGGCACAGAAGGCGGCCATTACAGAACAACTGGAGCAGGCTCGGCGAAATTTTGAGGTTGGCACAACCACCATCACCGATACCCACGAAGCCCAGGCTCGATTTGACCTGTCGACCTCCCAGGAAATCGTCGCGCAAAACGATCTTGAAATCCGCCAGCGCGCACTCCAGTTGCTGATCGGCAAATTTCCGGGGGCGCTTTCGCCACTCCGCCAGCAGTTGCAGTTAAGTCCGCCGCAGCCTTCCGACATGGAAACCTGGGTTGATACGGCACAGCGCCAGAACTTTACCGTTCGCGTGCAGGAAGCCGCTGTGGAGATTTCCTCTCGCGAAGTTGCTCGCAACCGTGCCGGGCACTATCCGACTGTTGACCTGGTTGGCTCCTATGGAAACACGGCAGTAACGGGGTCGACAGGAGCCAATCCCCTGGGAAGCGATATCAAGTCAGCCACCATCGGGCTGCAACTTGCACTTCCGCTCTATGCCGGCGGTGCAACCAGTTCGCGCATCCGCGAATCGCTCGCGTTGCAGGAAAAGGTCCGTTCGGACCTTGAATCCAGTCGCCGCCAGGCCGCGCTGTCCGCCCGCCAATCCTTCCTCGGTGTCACCAATGGCATGGCCCAGGTGCGCGCACTGGAGCAGGCACTGCTCTCTTCCGAAACCGCGTTGGCCTCCAACAAACTGGGCTATGAAGTGGGGGTGCGCATCAACATCGATGTGCTGAATTCCCAGCAACAGGTTTTCTCGACCCGCCGCGACATGTCCCGGGCCCGCTACGACACCATCATGAACGGCCTGCGGCTCAAGGCAGCGACCGGCAACCTGAGTGATGCAGACCTGGAGGAGGTCAACCGCCTGCTCGCCCAGGGGACAAACTGAAGGGGAAAGAAATTGTCCGTAGCTTCACGCTACGGGCAGCAGTCCGCGGCACAGATCCAATGTTTTTTCAGTGGCCCCGGTGTGAGCACTGCAGAAGGCCAGTGCCGCCGCTCCCATTGCTGCCCGCCTAGAGTCATCGCCGAGCAGGACATTGATCTCGCGCACCAGCTGTACTGCATCAGTGACGCGCAACGCGGCTCCCGCTGCCACAGCGGCCTCCGAGGCCTCGGCAAAGTTGAAGGTATGTGGGCCGAAAAGCACTGGCACACCCGCAGCACAGGCCTCGATGAGATTCTGCCCCCCGAATGGCAGCAGACTACCGCCGACAAACGCGCAATCGCATGCCTTCAAATAAGCCTGCATTTCCCCCATACTGTCGCCAAGAACCACCTGGCAGTTCGTTGGCACAATGTCCCCCGAACTTCTTCTGGCAAAACTCACGTTTGCCCTGGCCAGAAAATCAGCGACCTCATCGAAGCGCTGGGGATGCCGGGGAACCATGAGCAGCAAGGCGTTGCTGGCAAAACGACCCATGCCCTTCAAGGCGTCGATCAGTAGCGCTTCCTCCCCTTCGCGAAGTGAAGCCGCAAGCACAACCTTGCGGACACCGAAGCGGCGTCGGAACTCACCTGACAACAACGAATTTTCCCGTGCGAATGCGGCGTCAAACTTCAGGTTGCCGGTGACATGGATGTCATGGGCACCCAACCGCCTGAATCGCTCTGCGTCAGCATTCGTCTGGACGGCAGTCACTGCCAGACACGCCAGTGCCCGCTGCACCAGGACGCCTATCACTCTGTAGCGATCTGCAGACCGCTGTGACAATCGCCCATTGGCCAGCAGCACCGGGATCTCACGCAGCTTGCACTCTTCCAGCAGCGAAATCCAGATTTCGGTTTCCATAATGACGCCCAGGGCAGGCCGGTAGTGCGCAAGGAAACGCCTGGTTGCAATGCGATAGTCGTACGGCAGCCACGCGAGATGGACCCTGTCGCAATCACCGTAAAGCTGTTGGGCGGCAACAAGGCCGCTGGCGGTCATCTGAGTGAGGATGATCTGGTGGTCAGGGTAAGTCTTGAGCAGCCCGTCAATCAAGGGACGGGCGGCGCGAGTTTCTCCCAGAGATACTGCATGCACCCAGATGAATCTGCCATTGGGGAGTGCGCCTGCATACCAGCCAAATCGCTCGGCCACCCGGATGCGATACCCCGGCTCACGCCCCCCCCGCCACCATAAGCGCAGCATGAGAAAAGGCAGCAGCAAATAGAGCAACAGCGAGTACATGGCGTATGCGAAACGCCACCTCACCTGATCACCCCCATTTCCTGGAGACTGGCCAAAACTTCTGCCGGTTCGGGAGGCGCCCCGCAACGACCCAGATTGCGCGCCAGGCTGACGCCATGTACGCCGGTCAGTATCGGGTCGGAACCGGTAAATATGGCGACGACCGGCCGACCCAGCGCCGCAGCCAGATGCACAAGTCCGGTATCAACACCAATCACCGCACTTGCGCTCGAAATCACGCGGGCAATCTCGCCGAAATCCATGCGTCCGGGGACGGTGGCATGGTGAAGTCCTGCGCAAATTACCTCGCTGCGAACCCTCTCCGCGTCGCTTCCCCAGGGAATGATGCAGCGATATCCAAGCGACTCCAGTGTGCGCCCCAGCAAGATCCAATCCGGTACGGGCCATAGTTTGTCATCGCGGCTGGTGCCATGGAACAGCACACATCCGGCTGGCCCTGCGGCGACGGGCACCTGTTGCAGACCGTAGTTGACAAGCTCTCCGACGGAGTATCCCGTCGCCATCCCTGCAAGCAGCCGGTTTCTCATGACGGCATGCTGGCTGCGGTCCACGTGGTGGGTTACATCGTAGAAGCGGGCTGCAAGCGGCTCCCTTGCCGTGGCTGCGTCAAACCCATGCTTGACGCTGACAGATGCTGCAGCGATCAAGGCACTTTTCAGCAAACCCTGGGTGTCAATGCACAGGTCATAGGATTCAAGAGCCAGACCTCTGCGGAATGCGCCGATCTCCTGCCAGGTGCGTGCGCTGAAAAGGTGTTTCCGCCAGCGCCTCATGGCCACCGGGATGGTCGTGCTTATCGCCGGATGCAGGTTAACCAAGGGCGCGTAGGCTTCCTCGACGACCCAGTCGATGACGGCCCCCGGGAAGTGCTCCGCAATGTCACTTGCAACCGGAAAATTGTGGACGACATCCCCGAGAGAGGACGTCTTGATGAGGAGGATGCGAGGCATGCGATGGCATTAGATGGGAGCGCACAATTGGTTTAAAATGAAGCTCGCAACTTCTTGATTATACGATTTTTCGCCCCCAAATTGCCCCTTTCAGCCGTCATTATCAGCCTCAACGCGGCCAGCCAGATCGGGGGATGCCTCGACAGCGTGGCTTTCTGCGACGAAATTCTCGTGGTCGATTCAGGGTCCACAGACGAAACAGTGGCGCTGGCCACTTCCAGGGGAGCCCGCGTGGTGACCCAGGACTGGCTGGGATACGGTCGCCAGAAACAATACGCGGTGGCAACGGCGATGAACGATTGGGTAATTTGCCTGGATGCGGATGAGCGGGTCAGCGAGCAGCTCCGTCAAAGTATCGAGCATGAAATGAGTGCACCCCGGGCGCAGGCATTTGCCATGCCACGCTGCAACCGCTTCCTTGGCCGATGGCTGCGGCATGGCGAAGGTTATCCCGACTGGAGCCTGCGCCTGTTCCACAGAAATTCGGCAAAGTGGAGCGACGATGCGATCCACGAAAAAGTCCTTGCCGAATGCCCCGTCCTCAGACTTCGGGGAGACCTCCTCCATGACTCTGCTGAAACACTTGATCGTTATCTGGCCAAGCAGAACCTTTACACCACGCTGCAGGCGGAGCAACTGCATGCCCAAGGGCGGTCAGCAGGTGTCATGACCCTGCTGGTTTCGCCGCTGGCCCGGTTCAGCAAGTTCTATTTTTTGCGACTCGGCTTTCTTGATGGATTGCCCGGTTTGATCCATATCTGCATAGGCTCCATGAACAGCTTCAATAAATACGCGAAGCTGGTCGCCCTCGGGAAAGCCGCAAGATGACCATTCTTGTAACCGGTGGTGCGGGTTTCATTGGTTCGAATTTCGTCCTTGAGTGGTTCCGTTCGATTGATGAACCCCTCATCAATCTGGACAAGCTGACTTATGCAGGAAACCTTGAGAACCTCAAATCACTGTCCAACGACCGCCGGCATGTCTTCGTTCAGGGAGACATTTGCGACAGCCAGCAGATTGCAGACATCCTAGAACGCCATCAGCCAAGGGCCATCGTCCACTTTGCAGCGGAAAGTCATGTGGACAGATCGATTCATGGACCCGCTGCGTTCGTGCAGACCAACATCCTGGGGACGTTCAACCTGCTGGAACAATGCAGAACCTGGTGGCAACGCTTGCCCGGGCCGAGCCGGGATACATTCAGGTTTGTGCACGTCTCAACCGACGAAGTTTATGGATCATTGGGGCCGGACGATCCGCCCTTTTCCGAATCACATCCCTACTCGCCCAATAGCCCGTATTCAGCATCCAAGGCATCGTCTGATCATCTGGCACGCGCTTACCACCACACCTACGGCCTGCCGGTCCTGACCACAAACTGCTCGAACAATTACGGGCCCTACCAGTTTCCCGAGAAACTGATACCGCTGATGGTCCTGAATGCCCTGCGCGGAAAAGCTTTGCCCGTCTACGGCGATGGCCTGAATGTTCGCGACTGGCTGTATGTCACCGATCATTGCGGTGCAATCAGGGACGTGCTCGACAAAGGACTCCCGGGGGAAACCTACAATATCGGCGGGAACTGCGAACGCACCAACCTGCAAGTGGTAAATGCCATCTGTTCAATTTTGGACAGACTGGCACCAAGGCAGGGCAACCCCTATTCCAGCCAGATCGCTTATGTATCCGACAGGCCAGGGCATGACAGGCGCTATGCGATTGATTCACGCAAGCTGGCAAGCGAGCTGGGGTGGTCACCATCGCAACAATTTGAATCAGGCCTGGAACAGACCATGCGCTGGTACCTGACCAACCCCGAATGGATCAAGGGCGTGGAATCCGGGACATACAAGCGCTGGGTCAACCTCCAATATGGGGCGCATCAGCAATGAAAGGCATCCTTCTGGCAGGCGGCTCAGGCACCCGCCTCTATCCGGTCACGCAGGTCATTTCAAAGCAGTTGCTGCCGATTTACGACAAGCCCATGGTTTATTACCCGCTGTCGACACTCATGCTGGCAGGCATACGCGACATACTGCTCATCTCCACCCCCGACGACACGCCACGATTCCAGCAACTTCTTGGTGACGGTGAGCGATGGGGCATCAACCTGACGTACGCGGTTCAACCCCAGCCGGAGGGTCTTGCGCAAGCGTTTATCATCGGGGAGCAGTTTATTGGCAGATCACCCTGCGCACTGGTCCTTGGAGACAATATTTTTTATGGCCACGAACTGGCACGGGCAATGCAACATGCTGCATCAAAGCAAGTCGGAGCCACCGTCTTTGCCTATCCGGTGACTGACCCACAACGATATGGCGTGGTCGAATACGACAGGAATGGCGTGGCCATCAGTCTGGAAGAAAAGCCCGTCGTGCCCAAGTCCAGATTCGCGGTTACGGGATTGTATTTCTACGACAACGACGTGGTCTCCATTGCAAAATCGTTGAAACCATCGCCGCGGGGCGAACTGGAGATAACCGATGTCAACCGAAGCTACCTCGCCAACAACAGGCTGGATGTCGTTTCACTCGGTCGCGGCATGGCATGGCTGGATACCGGAACCCACGACACGCTTCTGGAAGCCGGACAATTCATCCAGACCATAGAACGGCGCCAGGGACTCAAGATCTGCTGCCCCGAGGAAATTGCCTGGCGGGCCGGCTGGATCAGCTCCCAACAACTGGAATCGCTTGCGACGCCCCTGCGCAACAGCGGATATGGGAATTACCTGCTTTCACTGCTTACTGAAACAGGTCTCTAAAGATGAAGCTTACGTCCACCACGTTGCCCGAAGTACTCCTTGTCGAGCCCAGGGTGTTTGGCGATGCAAGAGGCTTTTTTTTCGAAAGCTGGAATCAGCGAGCCTTCAGTGAGGCCGGCATTGAAGCCGACTTTGTTCAGGACAATCACTCAAGATCAGCCCAAGGGGTGCTGCGCGGCTTGCATTATCAGATCGGGCAGCCGCAAGGAAAACTGGTTCGCGTTCTCTCAGGGACCATTTTTGATGTGGCCGTGGACATTCGCAGGAACTCCCCACACTTCGGGAAATGGGCGGGGGTCATGCTTACGGCCGCGGCGCATAACTCGCTCTGGGTCCCGGTCGGATTTGCCCACGGATTTTGTGTCATCAGCGAGTTTGCCGAAGTTCTATACAAGACCACGGATTTTTACGCCCCGGAACACGAGCGATCCATCATCTGGAACGATGCCACCATAGGCATCCAGTGGCCGTTGCTGTCCCACCCCATCCTATCGGCCAAGGACCAGCAGGGCTTGGCACTGGCTGACGCCGAGGTATTCGATTGAACATTCTGGTGACAGGGCAATCAGGACAGCTAGGGAGTGAACTGGGTACCATCCTCAGCTCATTGGGAAAGGTCATCCTCACCGACAGGCAAGCGATGAACCTGGATGATCCTGCAGGCATGCGGGGTTTCATTGCGTCACATCGCCCCAATGTCATCGTCAATGCCGCTGCGTACACGGCTGTAGACAAGGCCGAAGCCGAGCCCGAGCTTGCTCACCGGGTCAACTGCATTGGCCCCATGATACTTGCCGAAGAGGCCGGTAAGCTTGGTGCATTGCTTGTGCATTACTCCACCGACTACGTTTTCGACGGCAAGAAATCGGGAAGTTACCTGGAATCAGATGCTCCCGCCCCACTCAATGTGTACGGCAGAACAAAACTCGATGGCGAAGATGCCATCCGCGCCTCCGGTTGCCGGCACCTGATCTTCCGGACGAGCTGGGTGTATGGCGTTCGGGGCAGCAACTTCCTGCTGACCATGCTGCGGCTGCTGCGGGAACGTCCTTTGCTCAAGGTTGTGAATGACCAGATCGGTGCCCCGACTTCCACTGCCACCATTGCGAATCTCACCCGCGACGTTCTCCGGCAAGACGCCAAACAGGAGGGAACCTTCCATCTCAGCACATCAGGCCATACGTCCTGGCATGGGTTTGCCCGGCTGATTGCCGCCGAATGTGGTCATGATCCAGATCGCATTCAGCCGATTCCAAGCCTGGAGTATCCGACGGCAGCCACAAGGCCCGCGAACTCCATCCTGGACTGCAGTCGACTGAATTTGGTTTATGGCTGCACTCCTCCGAGCTGGGATGACGAAGCGAGACGGGTCCTGAAATCGATGAAGATGGGTATGCTCAAATGATGACGATTCATCCGCAGGCTCCCTTCCAGAGACCTGGTTCGGCAAGGATTACTTCATGACCACTGTCGCTGTCATAGGACTCGGCTATGTCGGACTGCCACTGGCGACTGCATTTGCACATGAGTATCACACCATCGGCTTTGACATCTCAAATGCCAAGATCGAGGCTTTATCGCGGGGTATGGACCCTGCAGGACAGATAGACAGTGAAACGCTGCGATCCCTCCACGGAAAGATCGAGTTCACCGATGATGCAGCCCGCCTCTCGGCGGCAGACTTCATCGTCATCGCTGTTCCCACGCCTGTAGACGCAGCACACAATCCCGATTTCGGACCGCTGATCGGTGCAAGCGAGATTGCAGGCGGCCGGATGCGCCGGGGTACTACCGTGGTCTATGAATCTACCGTGTATCCAGGTGCGACCGAGGAAGTATGTATCCCGGTACTGGAACGGCATTCGGGACTGAAGTGGCGCCAGGATTTTCACGTTGGCTATTCGCCGGAACGTATCAATCCGGGAGACAGGCAACACACGCTGACTTCGATCGTCAAGGTGGTGGCAGGTGATGACCAGGCCACGCTTGCCAAGGTCGACCAGCTGTACTCATCTATCGTACGGGCCGGAACGTTCCGGGCCTCCAGCATCAAGGTCGCGGAAGCTGCAAAAGTCATCGAGAACACGCAGAGAGACCTCAATATCGCGCTGATGAACGAACTGGCGATTATCTTTGATCGACTGGACGTCGACACCACAGAGGTCTTGCAGGCAGCCGGCACAAAATGGAATTTCATTCCTTTCAGACCCGGGCTGGTAGGAGGCCATTGCATCGGCGTTGATCCCTACTACCTGACCCACAAGGCAGAAATGGTGGGATACCATCCCCAGGTCATTCTGGCAGGCCGGCGCATCAATGATGGCATGGGAAAGTTTATTGCGGAGAAAACCGTCAAAACCATGCTGAAGGCGGGATCGGCAATACGGGGCGCCAGTGTGAACGTGCTTGGGCTCACATTCAAGGAAAATTGCGCAGACCTTCGAAACTCCAGGGTTGTCGATGTGATCGCCGAACTGCAGGATTACGGATGCAAGGTATCGGTGCATGATCCTCTGGCTGACCCGGCTGAAGCTGCTCGGGAGTACGGAATCGAGTTATGTACATGGGACGACATGCCACGTGCTGACGCACTCGTGGTGTGTGTTGCTCACGAGGATTATTTGAACATGCCGTTTGACGAAATCCTCGTGAAGGTGAATCTCGCCGGAGGAGCCTTCATCGATGTGAAGTCCGCTTTTGACCTGGACTTGGCGAGAAAAGCAGGGTTGAAAGCATGGCGACTTTGAATGTTATCCCCTCGTCAAGCCGCCGACTCAAATCTGACAAGCCGGCAGAGGTGGATACGTCGCAATCTTCCGCATGCAAATCATCGGCCTCGCAACTATCGTCTCCCGCCCCTCCGAATTGCGCTGGCCCAAACACCCGCGCATGAAAATTCCTGACCGCCTTCGTCGTGGTGGCGCTGAAGCCTGCTGGGTCGCACTCGGCCAGGGGCTGGGGCTTATTGGTGCATTCGCTGCGATCAAAATGCTGACTGACCAGCTTGGGCCCGCAGAATATGGCCGACTCGCACTGGGATTGAGTGCCGCTGGAATACTGCACATGTTTATATACGGACCGGTGGAGCAGACGGCTTTACGCTACCTGTCAATCTTCCGCGAACGCCAGGAACTCGGGCTGCTATTCCACTTCCTGCGGAAGGCGCACCTTCTCCTGTTTTTTTCCATCGCCTGCGTTGCGTTTTCTGTCGGCTTTCTGAACATGCTTTTCGGAGAATCACGCTGGGGAATACTGATTGCCACTGCAGCCATCCTCGGAATATTCAGTGGCATCAATTCGACGCTGAGCTCTCTGCAGACGGCAATGCGGCAGCGGAGGCCGGTTGCCATTTTCCAGGCAGGCGACGTATGGTTGCGCCTGGGCTTGGCACTGCTTGCAATGGCCGCTCTGGGGATTAGCGCCGATTCTGCGCTGGTCGGATTCAGCCTCGCCTCAATCATCATCATGGTGGCGCAAGCTTCGTTCCTGCATCAGCAACCCGACCTGCTGCCGTCCCTCAAATCAACGAATTTCAGCCAGGAAATCAGGCAGAAACGGCGTGCGGAGCTGTTTGCCTATGGGCTTCCCTACGTCATCTTTGCAGGTTTCGCCTGGTTGGGAGCCTATGCAGATCGCTGGCTATTGATGGTATTCGAGGATACCCATACGGTAGGCATCTATGCAGCCATGATCCAGATCGCGAATGCACCAGTCGCATTGTTCATAGGCATGACCAACCAATACCTCGTTCCAATTATTTTTGACCGTGCTGGTGGCGGCTCAAGTGCCCAGGTTGCCTCCAGCGCACGGCTTCTTGCATACGCGATCGCAGCATATAGCATAGTGCTCAGCCTCATTGTATTGAGTATGGCGTTGTTTGCAGAACCACTGGTTTTGCTACTCACCAATCCTGCCTTCTCATACCACTCCGGCGTACTCTGGATATTGAGTGCGGCCTTGGGAGTGGCCAGCATGGCCCAGTTGTTGGTATTACGAGGCCTCTCCCAGAGCCGGAGCCGCCAGTACATATTGCCGAAGTTCATCCAGGTTTTGGCCCTGTTTGCAACAGGGCTGGTGATGGTGCCCAACCTTGGCCTTGCGGGCATGTGCTTTGCCCTTGTGGCATCAAGTCTGTGTTATCTGGGCGCAGTACTTTTCGTCAATCGACAGTCAGCCGCTTGAGCAGCCTTGTTATCATGTCGAATATTCAGGTGATCAATCCCGCGTTGGCTTCCGTACGGCATTTTTTTAGTTCAGACGAAAAACTTGCCTTGATGTTGAAGGGCATATCCAGTGCATTTAAACCGTCGTATTCCATGGTTTTCGTAAAAACGCTGAAACCTGAAGGTCAGGATCGTAAAACTGATAAAGATTTCGTACTTCCGGCGGATGCGACCGGGGAATTGACCGATGTGGATACACGAAACTGATGATTTCAACACTTCGAGCCCGAATCAAGGCCCATCCCGGACTGAAACGACTGTTTCTAGCAGCGATGCGAATAGGTTCAGCACTTTCATGGAGGCTGGATCTGTCGGTGGTAGCGCGATATGTAGGCTTCTTCGGGGATCTGCGCCGCTTCCGGCGGGCCGGGGGGAAGGCGGACTTGCTTGACTTGTACCCTTGCCTGAACGACCGACAATCCAGCACAGGCATCGATACCCATTACTTCCATCAGGCCATCTGGGCATTCAGGCTAATCAAGGATTCGGCTCCTGCACGTCATGTGGATATCGCATCGGATGTGAATTTTGTCGGTCTGCTCACGACAATCAGCAATGTTTTGTTTGTCGATTTCAGGCCGCTATTCCTCACCATTCCAAATTACCAGGGAATCGGGGCAACCATAACCAGCCTCCCTTTCCGGGATAACACGATCGAGTCACTTTCCTGCCTTCATGTCATAGAACACGTCGGCTTGGGAAGATATGGTGACCCCCTTGACCCCAAGGGAGCTGAAGCCGCCTGCTGCGAAATATCACGAGTTCTGGCGCCAGGCGGTCACGCCTATATTTCGGTACCGATTGGACGCTCCAGAGTATCGTTCAACGGATTAAGGGTTTTTTCACCACAGGAGGTAAAGAGGCTTTTCAGCCCCCTTCATCTCGTGAAAGTGGCGATGGTTGATGTTCCGGGAGGTTTCTCCCAAATGCAGGATGTGCTTTCGATGGACATTCGCGAAACTCAAGGCGGCCTGGATTTCGGGCTAGGCATGTTCCATTTCACGAAAATTTCCTAGGCCATGTTCGAGCCGGAAATTTCCACCAGCATTGGCAAAACTTCGGTAACCCCATGAGCCATCGATCCAGCAAGCTTGAGCAGCAGTTTTTCGAAACCCACCGGACGATGCATCTTGCACCGGGTGCCAAGCTGCTCCACCCAGGCGTCCAGAAGTTCGCCCGACGTGCCGCTGCTCGTCGGGGAATTGGTGCCGGGCCGGTAGAGATTGACCTGTTCTTCGGCGGAAGAATGGTCGTCATTCTTCCAGAAATCATTTCAGAAGCCTTGTACACCTACGGAATGTTCGATGAGACGGTCACCTGGATGCTAATGCAGGCGGTCAAGTCAGGCGACACGGTTCTCGACATTGGCGCGCATTTCGGTTACATGAGCCTGCTGCTGCAGCACCTTGCCGGCGCTTCCGGAAGGGTTGTGTCCTTCGAACCCACACCCTCGACCTACGCCGTGCTATCTAGAAATGTCGCCAGTACACCGCAGATCAAAGCGCTGAATCTTGCTGCTGGTGACAGTCGATCAAAAATTGAAATCGCTGATTTCGGCACCCGTTACAGCGCCTGGAACACCCTCGCGAGCAACGGCCGTATGACGATGCCCGGCAATCATTCCGGTCAGCCCGTTGAGGTTGAGGTTGTTCCAGCTGACGACATTTGCGTCGAATTCGGGCTGGAGCCCGACTTCATCAAGATTGATGCTGAGAACTTCGAGGACAAGGTGATACAGGGACTCTCCAAGACCATAGATGCCTGGAGGCCGGCAATACTGATGGAATCTGGATCGCCACAAAGCCTGGCAGGGGCGCAGCAACTGGTTCGCAGAGGTTATCGTCTCCGGGTATGCGAGCAGCCTGGGTCGATGTTGGATTGGACTGGTGACTTGGAGCAGGCAAATGAGCAGTTCAAGGACATTCTCTTTGTGCCCGAAGGCTGAATCACGCCAGCAGCACGGTTGCCTGGCATGAATGGCATCAAGAACGCCTTGAAGGGCGTAGGCTGGATTAACGCTATCAACGCAGCCATCAAGGCTCGTGGCACGCGCGCTGAATATTCGGGGTTGATACGCCACTACCGAAACAGGCACTCCCGAAAACTTCCGACTCCGAGCCTGACATTGGCTTCCGGGGCACCTCGGATATTCTTTGTAGGAACAGATGAGCAACAGGACAGAAGCGGCATCATTCAGGCTCTGCAGTCTTTCGGCGACGTCCGGCTGTTCTCCCGGGCAGATGGAAGCTATGGCCAGAATGATCCGCGCCCGGAAAGAATCCGCAGACACGAGAACGCGTCGCGACTGTGGACACTAATCTGCCAAGAAGCCAGTGAAGGCTGGGTTCCGGATCTTGTAATTTCGCAGACCTGGTCTACCCTGATCGATCCGCTTGTGTTTGACCAGATTCGCGCACGCTTCGATTCGTTGATCATCAACATAGGAATGGATGACAGACACCAGTTCCGAGGATCCCGGATCGGAAACTCATGGGGAGGCACATTGGGCCTGGTTGGCCATATTGATCTTGCCCTGACAGCCGCACCGGAATGTGTGGCGTGGTATGAGAAAGAGGGATGTCCCGCGCTGTTTTTCCCTGAAGCGAGCGATCCTGCAATATTCCATCCCATGCCGGACCTCCCGAAATGTCACGAAGTGAGCTTTGTTGGAGGCTGTTACGGCATCAGGCGCGACCTGGTCATCGCATTGAGGCAAGCCGGCATTCAGGTCACCGCCTACGGCAGCGGATGGGAGTCTGGTCGTCTGGACACAGAGGAAGTGCCCAGATTGTTCGCACAGTCAAAGATCATTCTCGGTGTCGGTACCATTGGACACTGTTCCGATTTCTACGCCTTAAAGATGCGCGATTTTGACGCTCCGATGTCTGGAAGCCTCTACATCACCCACGACAATCCGGATCTCCAAGAATTATTCCAGCCTGGAAAAGAGATCGGGACGTTCACTACCATGGAAGACTGCGTGCGGAAAGTTCGCCATTACCTTATCGACGACCAGATGCGTGAGGAGACTGCCGCCAACGGACGCATCAGGGCATTGAGGGATCACACCTGGACCGGAAGATTCCAGAGCCTATTCAGTCAATTGGGACTTGCATCCTTGGGCACTCCATGAAATCCATGCGCCAACAGGCACTGCCTCAACTGTTTCTACCCGCCGCGTCTGTTGGTCCAAGGTAGCCTGGAATGTGCGGAATCTATGGCTTGATCGGGGGTTCGCGTGAACATATCGGTCATGCGTCATCCATGCGCGACCGCTTGTCGTATCGTGGACCCGATGATGCCGGCCTCTGGAGCTCACCTGATGGAAACGTGATACTGGGACATCGGCGGCTGGCAGTGATCGATCTGTCACCTTCCGGTCACCAGCCGATGGTCTCGTCCGATGGTAGAACCGCCATTACTTTCAACGGCGAAATCTACAACTTCAAGGAATTGCGCAAAGAGTTGTCGGATAAGGGCATACGGTTCAACAGTACGGGAGACACCGAAGTCATTCTGGCAGCCTATCGCCAATGGGGGGAAGCATGCCTCTCCAGACTCAATGGGATGTTCGCATTTGCCATCTTCGATGACGGTTCCGGCAACGCTCCCCCGTCGCTATTCCTTGCCCGGGACAGGGCAGGAGAGAAACCTCTCTATTACTCGCTGGCAAACCATCAGTTTGAATTCGCATCGGAACTGAAGTCGATCACATCGAGTCGTGCCATCAATCCGGAGGCAATCAATCACTACCTGGCGCTTGGTTATGTGCCATCCCCAATGTCATTGCTGGAAGGCATCTACAAACTTCCTCCTGGTCATTACGCCAGGCTGAATATTGAAAATCTCAGTCTACGCATAGATTCATACTGGCAGCTACCCCAGCAGGCCCCAGGAAAGACAAGCCTTGAGGAACTTTCCGACGAAGCAGCACGCCTGCTGACAGACTCCGTAAGGACTCGGATGATTAGTGACGTTCCGCTGGGCATATTGCTCAGCGGGGGGCTGGATTCCAGCCTCATTGTGGCTGCGGCGGCCCGATGTTCCCCAGGTCCGGTGAGCACATTCACGGTCAAGCTTCCTGGATCTGCCTTGGACGAATCGGAGCACGCCAAAAAAATCGCTTCACATTTTGGCACATGCCACCACGAACTGGAGATGGATGGATCGTCACTTTCCATTCTCGACAAACTGACTGCGTTTGTAGATGAGCCGCTTGGCGACTCATCGTTGCTGCCTACTTTCATGGTTTCCCAGTTAACTCGCAAACATGTCACGGTTGCATTGGGGGGGGACGGCGGAGATGAGCTCTTCGGCGGCTATAACGACTACCAGAGTGCCATGAAGGATCAGGCGCTGATGCGCTGGGTTCCACCCGCAGTTTTCAGAATGGCAGCTGCAGCCGCTTCGCAACTGCCTGCAGGGATACGGGGACGGAACAAAGTTTTGTCACTGAAGGGTGGACCATTTCAGCAGATAGTATGGGGGACGCCCTATTTCGACATTCGCTTGCGAATGCAGTTGCTATCCCCCGATTACCGCTCCGATCTGGGCGAACTTGAGTCTCCAGAAATCGATTTATTGAACCATTTCAACGGTGGTACCGGTCCGGTTGACCGGATGACTCGAACGCATTTTCTGGGGATTCTTCCAGGTGATTATCTGACCAAAGTCGACCGCGCCAGCATGGCTCATAGCCTCGAGATGCGTTGCCCGTTCCTGGATCATCGGCTGATAGAATTCTGTTTCTCGCAAATTCCGGATGAATTCAAGGCATCCGCGATGAGCACGCGAATCGCAGAGAAAATCATGGCGCGCCATATGTTGCCCGCGGAAATCAATATTGATAGGAAACAAGGGTTTTCCATACCGCTTGATGAATGGCTCAGAGCAGAGTCGCTTGAGGGAATCAATGGTCGTATGGCGGGATTGCCTGAATTCATCCGACCAGGCGCTGTTCGCAAGCTTATTTCAGGGCTTCACAAAGGCCGCGCGAACGGTGCCAGAATTTTTGCCTTGATCATGCTGGCCACGGCCTGCAGAAACCTGAAAGTCTGACTAGTGGGTCCGTCCATTTCAGTTTGCATACCAGCCTACAACCGGGCATCACTCCTGCCGCCACTTCTAGACTCGATCTTGAGTCAAGCCCAGCGCCCTCTGGAAATTGTCATCTGCGAAGACGGGTCGCCAGAGCGAGCGGCCATCAGGCAGGTTTGCGAGAAGTACTCACGCGATTTTCCGGATCTGATCAGCTTTCACGAGAATTCTCGCAATCTGGGCTACGACGGAAATCTCAGACGGTTGGTAGAAGTTTCAAGAGGAAAATTCTGCCTTTTCATGGGCAATGATGACCTGCTTGCCGAGAATGCACTGGAAGTCATAACAAACGCCGCCGAGAAGCATCCAAATGTTGGCGTCGTTCTTCGCAGCTATGCCTGTTTTGAGGATGATCCAGCCAAACCGTCTCAGGTGTTTCGCTACTTTCCTGACGAGCGTTATTTTCCGGCTGGTGCCGCCAGCATCAGCACGGTATTTCGTCGTTCCGTGGTGATATCCGGCCTGACATTGCACCGGGAATCAGCCTTGGGATTCTCGACCGATGTCTTCGATGGTTCATTGCTCTACCAGCTCTATCTGGTTGCCCGGATACTGTCCCGCAAAAACGCGGTCTTTGTTCCTGAGGTGGTAGCCTTGTATCGCAATGGCGGCGTTCCCGATTTTGGCAATGCGGAGAGCGAACGGGGGAAATTCGTGCCTCGCCAGCACACACCCGAATCATCCTTACACTTCATGGGTGAAATGCTGCGCATCGCCAGACATGTCGAATTGACTGACAAAGTCGCCATCTACCAACCTATTCTCCAGGACATTTCCCGCTATTCATATCCAATCCTGTCCATACAGGCAGACAAGCCGAGAGCTGTGTTTATCCGTTACTTGCGTGATTTGCACAGGCTCGGGTTTGGCAGCAGCCCCCTCTTCTACCTCTATGGGCTGGCCCTATTGACGCTTGGCGCCAGAAACAGCGAGTCAACCATCAAGTTCATCAAGCGAAAACTAGGCTATACACCGACCTTTGGCAATATCTACAAGGGTCGTGCAAGTTGAAAGTGCTGATTGCCGGTGACTGGCATTCTCGATTGCACGAGGAGCCAGTGTCGAATGCTTTTAGCCTCTTGGGCCACGAGACGAGTAGTTTTAAATGGCATGCTTATTTCGACCGGCACAGTCGTACCCAGGTGGCCCGACACCTGTTGCTGCGACTGCAGAACAAATACCTGCTCGGCCCCACATTCAACAGGCTGAACACCGACTTTCTTACCTGTGCCAAGGCGTTCCAGCCAGACCTGATATTCATCTATCGGGGCACACATATCACCGCCGTCACTCTCCAGAGAATCGCCAGGTATCTGCCGAAAGTGTGCATTGCCGGCTACAACAATGACGATCCGTTCTCTCCTGAACAACCCTCCTGGCTGTGGCGTCATTTCAAGGCCTGTTTGCCCGAGTATGACGTCGCCCTTGCCTATCGAAGTCATAACATCGGTGACTTCCGTGCGCATGGTGCGAAAGAGACTTATCTCTTCAAATCGTGGTTCGTACCTGAAGAAAATCACCCCCAGGAGCTGACCATTGAGGAACAAGAACAACTGGGCGGTGATGTGTGTTTCATCGGACATTTTGAGAATGACGGAAGGCTTGCTTGTCTTGAGGAACTGGCACGAAGCGGCATACGCTTGCGATTGTTTGGCCCCGAAGCTGGCTGGAATGCCCGACTCTCCAGTTCACCGTGGCTTCGCAGTGCCGTTCCTGTAAAGCCCGTCAGAGGCAGCCTCTACAACAAGGCCCTGTGCGCTTCTAGAATCGCACTTTGTTTCTTCTCTCGACTGAACCGGGACACCTATACCAGGCGTTGTTTCGAGATTCCTGCGGCCGGTACGATGTTGATGAGCGAATACTCACCTGAAATGGCCTCCATGTTCACCGAGGGCGTTGAAGCCGAATACTTCCGGAGTAAACATGAACTGGTCGAGAAAGTACGCTTTTACCTTGATCACCCTGAGCAAAGGCTAGCTGTGGCCCGGGCCGGTCTGGAGCGGGTGCATCGTGATGGCCACGATGTCAATTCGAGAGTCCGCGCATTTCTCGGCTGGCTTGATCATGAAGGGATATTGACCGCATGATGTTGACATATGACTCAATGCCCATGCAGATTGCGAAGTCCCTGGGATTGACTCGTGTAGCCTGGGCCATGCGGAGGTTCCATTGCCCCGTCCACGCCGAGGCACTGGTCCTGGAAGTTGGCTCCGGCGGGAATCCCTATGCACGTGCTAACGTCTTACTCGATGCATACGAGGTTACCGGGCAGCGTCACTGGGCTCCGCTAGTATCGGATCGACCAACAGTGCTGGGATTTGTCGAAGCATTGCCGTTTCAAGACAAAGTTTTCGACTTTGTCATCGCATCCCATGTTCTTGAACACTCAAGTCAGCCAGAGCGCTTTCTTGCGGAACTTCAAAGGGTAGCAAAGGCAGGCTACATCGAGGTCCCGGACGCATTCATGGAGCGCATCAACCCGTATAGGGACCATCGTCTGGAAATTACCGTACGGGATGGTGCCTTGGTCATCCGCAAGAAACCGGATTGGCGAACTGATCCCGAGTTAGTCGAATTGTACGAGCACAGGGCCAAGCGCCCAGTGACGACCAGCCTCATTCCGGAACATCCCTTTAATTTCCATGTTCGATATTACTGGGAATCAACCATCGACTTCACCGTACTGAATCCAGAGGTTGACGCCAGTTGGCCGGCTCCCATTGAATCCGGCCGACCGGCGCAGAGTCATACAGGATTCGTGGCAAGGCTGAGAGCCGGCCTGCTTGGAACACTAAGAAAGCTGCTGTCGCAATCACATCGTAACCGGTCAATTGACGTGCGATCTCTGCTGCGATGCCCAAGTTGCTCAAGTAACGCGTTTGCTTTCGGGAACCAAGAGCATCTCGACTGTCAGGGCTGTGGCGCGAGATTTGAGTTTCGAGGAAGCATTTTTTTCATGAATACCTCTGGTACGACCGAAAGCAAAGTGTGCTGATTAAATCAGGTCCCGGACATTGCTCCATGCGATGTCACCTCATCTCTGGACCAGGTCCATGTGCGGCATAACGGGAAGAATCAATCTTGATCGCAGTCCGGTAGACCGGTCCGGTCTGGAACGCGCGCGAGAAGCGCTGGCATCGCGAGGACCGGACGGCGCCGGCATCTGGATAGACGGGCACGTGGGGATGGCCCATCGACGGCTTGCAGTTCTCGACCTATCTGAACGCGGTCATCAACCTATGACTACTGCCGACGAAAAGCTGACCTTGACTTACAACGGCGAGATCTTCAATTTTCGTGAAATTCGCGCTGAACTCTCCAGTTTGGGTCACAGGTTCCGTTCAGATTCCGATACTGAAGTCATACTGATTGCCTACCGCCAATGGGGCATTGATTGCCTGCAGAAATTCAATGGCATGTTCGCCTTTGCGCTATGGGACAAGAGCCAGCAAACGCTGTTCCTGGCGCGTGATAGATTGGGAGTCAAGCCGCTTTACTATACCCACAACAGTCGCCGTCTGGCCTTCGCGTCAACGCTATCTTCGCTAAAGGGTTATGGGGACGCTCCGACCACCATTGATCAAGAAGCGTTGTCGCTTTATTTTCAGATGTCTTATGTGCCAGGCCCGCACTCAATCTGCTCCGGTATCCGAAAACTTCCCCCTGCGTGCTACCTCCAACTCGGTTCCGATGGCAAAGCATCCATTACGCGATACTGGAAGCTGCCCCATCCTCCCGAGAATTCCGACGATCGAGTGTCGGACATGGAGGCCGTAGAGAATCTGGAGAAGCTCCTGAGATCAAGCGTCAGGTATCGACTCGTGAGTGATGTTCCGGTTGGCGCTTTCCTGTCTGGAGGTATCGATTCAGCCCTCATTGTCGCCCTCATGCGACTGGAAGCGTCCGACGTACATACTTTCACCATAGGATTCGAAGACAAGGCTCATGACGAATCTGTCTACGCGAAAGCCATAGCGACACACCTGGGTACCAATCACACTGACTTGGTTGTGACCGAATCGGATCTGGAACTGCTTGCTGAGTCACTGCCCAGTTGTTACGACGAACCATTTGCGGACGCCTCCTCAATACCGACCATGGCTCTCTCCGTGCTGACCCGCAAGCATGTCACGGTGGCACTTTCCGGCGATGGGGGAGATGAACTCTTTTGTGGATATCCCTACTACCAGTTCATGGCCAGGCTGGACCCATGGCGTAGATGTCTCAGTCGAGCAGGAAGCGTCTGGGAGGCGATGAGTACGCTGGTACCCCACAAAGGGGCAATGGCACTCCGTGCACTTTCGCAACGGTCATCTACTTCCTTGTTTGCCTATATGAGGGGTCCTCTCAAATCACGAAGTTATCGTTGGCTGGCGCCTGGAATCAGCTCTTCTGCTAGCGAGTTCATGGAGGGGATAAAGGCTGCCTCGGATAACAGCACACGTGCCTTCATGGATCTTGATCTAAAAACCTATCTGCCCGACGATATCCTCGTAAAAGTGGATCGGGCATCGATGGCCGTGGGACTGGAGGCAAGAACGCCATTTCTCGATTTCAGGTTCGTTGAAGCGGTTGCAGCATTGCCGGACCAACAGAGAACACGTGCCGGCAAACCCCTGCTCAAGTCGATGCTTTCGCGCCATTTGCCCAAGGAACTTTTTGACAGACCCAAACATGGCTTCACTGTACCAATACGTAAATGGCTGAGAACCAGTCTGCGGTCTCGACTTACAGGAGCCATTGAGTCAGGCGAACTGTCTTCGAGTGGATTCATCGACCGGAAAGCTGCACGCATTCTGCTCGCAGAACACATGTCCGGTAGGCGAAATCACGAGAACATGCTGTGGGCGATACTCTGCTTTGAGCTATGGCACGAGAAACAGCGTGGCTGAACGGCGCATCCTTTTTGACTTGCTGGCTGCGTCGACAGGAGGCCAACTAACCAGGACACAAGCGTTTCTTTCCCGCTTTCGTGCTCATGATCCGCATTCCCGGATGTGGCTGCTTCAGGAAGGAAACTCTCTCGGCCGCTTGCCGGAGGTCGATAAGGTGAGTTCCATATCTATATCGAGCCCAACCAGGGGAAAGGCGATTTATCGCGCATTGTGGCAACACTCTCGGCTTCCCAGGCTTGCCAAACAGCTTCGCACCAACATTTATCTGAGCTTTTCGCACTACCTGCCCACGAGGCTTCCGGCAAACATGCTGAGTATTGTGGGAGTCGCAAACCTGGCGCCATTCTCTGAAGAAGCATTGCGTGCAGAAACCAGCCTGACAGGACAAGCACGGTTAAAGCTGTTGCGTCGGAGAATAGTGTCCTCCTCCTGTAAAGCAGACCAAGTCATTGCCTTATCCCAAACTTGCAGGGAAATCCTCATCAAGGAGGGTGTGGCTTCCTCAAAAATCCATGTCATCCCGAATGGGGTCGAGCCAGTTCCCCCTTCAGCCGAATGCGAACTGGTACTAAGACAATTACGCCAGAAGTACGTCATACCAGCGAGATTCATGCTTTATGTCTCCCACTTCTATCCATACAAGAATTTTGAACGCCTTATCCAGGCTTATGCACTTCTCGACCCTTCGATCACGGTGCCGCTTATCCTTGTTGGACTCCCGCATGATTTCAGATATTTTTCACTTGTTAAAAAAGAGATCAAACGACTCAATCTGGACTCCCGAATATTTGTCATTCCAGGTCTCGATGCCGGGCATCTGTCCGCCCTTTACCGGGCTTCCACATTGTTTGTTTATCCATCACTGATAGAGAACAGCCCGAATATATTGCTGGAGGCCATGGCACATGGATGCCCGGTTCTGGCTGGTGACAACCAACCAATGCCGGAGTTTGGAGCAGACGCCATAGAGTATTTTGACGCGCTGTCCGTACCGTCCATTGCAGCGGCAATTCAAGCGTGCTTGGGCAATCCTGACCGCATGGAGGAAATGCGTCGACTTGGACCCCTGAGGGCGAGCAGATACTCATGGGATGACTTCACACGCCGGGTGGTCGCACTTTATGTGACGCATGAGAAGCTGGGGAAGCAAATTTGAAGCTTCTCATAGTCAGCCAGTATTTCTGGCCGGAGAACTTCCGCATCAATGACCTCGCAACAGAACTTGTGAGCCGCGGCCATGCAGTAACCGTACTGACCGGCCAACCCAACTATCCTTCTGGCCGGACATTTCCGGGATATCGATGGCATTCGGTCAGGCAGGAGTCCTGGGGAGGCGTGCGCATCATTCGTTGCCCGCTGGTACCCAGGGGGAATGGCGGCGGAATTAGGCTGGCAATCAATTACCTTTCGTTTGCGCTGTCGGCGAGTTTGGTCGGCACCTTTGCGCTCAAGGATAAGTTTGATGCGATCTTTGTCTATGAGCCATCTCCGATCACAGTAGCACTACCAGCGTTATTACTTGGGAAACTACGTCAGTCGCCGGTCTTGCTGTGGGTACTCGACCTCTGGCCTGAGAGCGTGGCGGCCACCGGAGCAGTCCGATCACGACTGGTTTTGCAGCTAATTGGCAAGCTCGTAAGCTTCATTTATGCCCGTTGCGACCGGATTTTGGTGCAGTCCAGGGGGTTCATCGAACACGTGCTCAATCGTGGTGCTCGCCCTGAATCAGTTCGCTACTTTCCCAGTTGGGCCGAAGCTGTCTTCACCAAACCGCCAGATATGAAGGCTCCCTTCCAGTTACCCCTCGGCTTCACGGTGGTATTTGCCGGCAACATTGGTGCCGCCCAGGGCTTTGCCGCAGTATTGGATGCGGCAGAACAGACGCGTGACAGGAAGGACATACATTGGGTGCTGGTAGGTGATGGGCGGTTGGCGGAGTGGGTTCGCGTGGAGATTCAACGCAGACAACTGCAGGACACCGTGCACATGCCGGGCTCGTTCCCGCTGGAATCAATGCCCGCCCTGTTTGCTCAGGCCGATGCCTTGCTTGTAACTCTCAAGCAGGAGCCAATTTTCGCATCGACCATTCCCGCTAAGATACAATCCTACCTCGCCTGCGGAAGACCTATCATCGGCATGCTAGACGGGGAAGGGGCCGCAGTCCTCATTGCATCCGGAGCGGCACTTGTCGGGCCGGCCGAGGATGCCGCGTCCCTTGCAAGGAACGTCCTTGCATTGAACAACATGTCCCCGGCCTGCCGAAATGCAATGGGTGCGCTCGGCCACCGGTATTATCTTGACCACTTTGAACGTAACCGTCTGGTAACCGAACTGGAGAGGTGGTTTGAGGAGGCGGACCGCGACAGGCAGTCTCTCGGAATACATTAACCCTCAAGAGCATTCGACTTTGGCCAATCCATTCAGGAAGAAAATAGCCCTCGTCACGGGGGGCACCGGTTCATTCGGCAGGGAAGTAATTGCCCCTCTTCTGAAGCGAGGGGTAAGCGAAATCCGCGTCTTCAGTCGTGACGAACTAAAACAAGAAATGATGCGCCTGGAGTTGGCAGACAGCCGTATCAAGTTCTTCATAGGGGATGTCCGCAGCAGGGAAAGTGTCGATCAGGCGATGGAGGGCGTCGATTTTGTTTTCCATGCCGCAGCACTCAAGCAGGTCCCGTCATGTGACTTTTTCCCAATGCAGGCAGTGCAGACAAACGTCCAAGGCAGCAGCAATGTGATTGAGTCAGCGGTGGCTCACGGGGTAGGCAGAGTGATTTGCCTGAGTACCGACAAGGCGGTGTATCCCATCAACGCTATGGGCATGACCAAGGCATTGATGGAGAAGGTGGCGCAGGCATGCGCCCGCGGGTATGCACGCAAAACCATTGTGTCCTGCGTCAGATATGGCAACGTGATGTACTCCAGGGGATCCGTCATTCCCCTTTTCCTAAAACAGATATTGTCTGGTCAGCCCATCACCGTGACGGAGCCATCCATGACACGGTTCCTGCTGGCATTGCCTGAAGCAATTGAACTTGTTATTCATGCGTTTGAGCATGCAGAGCAGGGGGACATATTCATCAAGAAGGCGCCTGCCTGCACTATTGAGGATTTAATCTCGGCAATGAAGCATGTTTTTAATTCCCGATGTGAAGTCAAGGTGATCGGAATGCGTCATGGAGAGAAAATTTTTGAAACCCTTGCTACCCGAGAAGAAATGAGAAATGCCGAGGACATGGGAAAATACCTTCGATTACGCATGGATAACAGGGACCTCAATTACGCCAAGTACTTCACCGAAGGGGATCGCAAGGAAGTGCTACTTGAGGATTACACGTCGCATAACACACAACGTCTCAGCATCGCAGAGGTACAAGACCTTCTGCGGTCCCTTCCTGAAATCAATGCCACCCTCCAAAGTGGCAAACACTGATTGCGCATAGCGGTGCTGCGAATCGGCATTACCGGCGCGAACGGATTTCTGGGCTGGCACCTGCGTTGCCATCTTCATGGTCGAAGCGACGTACAGGTGACAAGTCTTGGTCATGATGCGTTCTGCAGCAAGGACTTGCTAAGCCAGTTTGTCGGCAATCTGGACGTACTTGTGCATCTGGCCGGGGTCAATAGGGCTCCGGATGACCAGCTCAGAGCGGGTAATATCGAGCCTGCCCGCCTGCTGGTGGCCGCATGTACAGACAGCGGCGCCACACCCCACATAATCTTTGCTAACTCGACCCAAAGCGAAAGCAACTCGGTCTATGGATTATCAAAGCTTCAGGCGGCTCAAATCTTCGGCGAATGGTCAAGCTCTCAGGGGTCTCGTTTCACGAATATGATACTGCCGCACCTGTATGGGGAGTGCGGAAAGCCTTTTTACAATTCTGTCGTCTCGACGTTCTGTCACCAGATTGCGGCAGGACAAGCACCAAAAATTATTGTGGACAGTGAACTCGAGCTTGTGCATGCACAACGAGCCAGTGCTGATATTGTGAAGTGCATTGAATCTGGAGCTCACGGTGATAGGCGTCTGAGGGGGGCTCGGATTAGGGTCTCGGAGGTTCTGGAGAAGATTCGCGGGATGGCCAATCAATATGCTGGCCACGTCATCCCCTCTTTGTCATCACAACTAGATCTGGACCTGTTCAATACCTACCGATGCTATCTATTTCCCACGCATTATCCCGCGAGCCTCGAATTGCGATCTGATGCGAGGGGTGACCTATGCGAGGTAGTAAAGTCTGCGCATGGCGGGCAGGGATTTGTGTCCAGCACCCGCCCCGGAATAACCCGCGGAAATCACTATCATCGCCACAAATTCGAGCGGTTTCTCGTCTTGTCCGGAGAGGCGGAGATACGCATCAGGAGAATGCTTACGCAGGAAACCGTGGCATTCAAGGTAAGCGGCAGCAATCCCGTCTATATTGACATGCCAGCCTTGCATACGCATAACATTACCAGTATCGGGACTAGAGATCTGCTGACACTATTCTGGTCAAACGAAATATTTGACCCTGACAATCCCGATACCTTTGTGGAAATCGTCTGAAATGTCCAAACTCAAGGTCGTCACTGTCGTAGGAACTCGACCCGAGGTAATACGGCTTGCCTGTGTCCTCAAATCGCTGGACCTGCATACCGATCACACACTGATACATACCGGTCAGAACTACGATTACGAACTGAACGGAATTTTCTTCCGTGATCTGGAACTTCGAGCACCTGATCACTACCTGGAAGCGGCCGGGGCAACTGCTGCGGAAACCATAGGACAGACACTCATACGGATAGATCCGTTACTTGAACAGCTTAGACCTGATGCCTTTCTGGTGCTGGGTGATACAAATAGCTGTGTCACAGTGATTGCAGCAAAGCGCAGGCATATCCCTGTATTTCACATGGAAGCCGGCAATCGCTGCTTCGATGACCGCGTACCAGAGGAGATCAACCGGCGCCTTGTAGATCACCTGAGTGACATCAATCTCCCCTACAGCGACAAGGCCAGGGAACTGCTTTTGCGCGAAGGCATCTCACCCCACAAGATAATCAAGACTGGCAGCCCGATGTTCGAGGTATTGACCCGGTTCAAGCCGAAAATTGACGCCTCGACCATCTTGACTGAATTGGCACTCGCGCCCAAGGATTACTTTGTCGTCAGTGCACACCGGGAGGAAAACGTTGACGATCCCACCCGGCTGCGGATGTTGTGCGAAACACTCAACTCCATCGCGGGTCGCTTCGGAAAGAAGGTCATCGTGTCGACTCATCCACGCACACGGAAACGCATCGACGCTCTGGGTGTGTCTTTCCATGATCTGGTCGAGTTGCACAAGCCCTTTTCATTCACCGACTACATCGCGCTCCAAAGGGATGCCAAGGCAGTACTTTCCGACAGTGGCACCATTACCGAAGAGTCATCAATACTCGGTTTTCCTGCCCTCAACCTACGTGACACTCAGGAACGCCATGAAGGCATGGAAGAAGCAGCCGTCATGCTGGCAGGCATTGAGCAATCCAGCGTAATGAGAGCACTGGAGGTACTGGTTTCCCAGACGGCCGCCGGCAGCGGACAAGTACGCACACCTGCGGACTACCTGATGCCGAATGTCTCCGAGAAAGTGGTTCGGATTCTTTTAAGTTATACGGATTACATCAACCGTACCGTCTGGCACCTGCCGAGTTGAGCGTGCCGGTAAAAATACTGGTCACAGGAGTGACGGGGTTTGTGGGGCAGGCGGTTGTCCCTGCACTTCTTGATGCCGGATTCCAGGTCCGCGGTATATCCCGGACCCAACCCCGGTCAGACTGGATCAAGCATCCACGCTTTGAATTCGATCTCTGCGATCTGGCATCAGGAGATCTTGGGACTCTTGTCGAAGGATGTAATGCTGTTGTTCATCTCGCTGCCCGTGCCCACATCATGCGCGAAACCTCCCCCGACCCGATTGAAGCAAACAGGCTTGCAAATGTGGTTGCGACCCTGCGGCTGGCTGAGGCTTCTGCAAGCCGTGGGGTAAATCAGTTTATTTTTGTCAGTTCCATCAAGGTCAATGGGGAATTTACTACCCGGACCCCTTTTACAGAGCTAGATGCCCCTTCCCCTCAAGACGCGTATGCCAAGTCGAAGGCAGAAGCGGAAACCGGTCTTCAACTGATTGCCCGCTCGTCAGGTATGGGTTGTACGATTTTGCGTCCCCCTCTGATTTACGGCCCGGGAGTAAAAGGGAATCTCACCAGTCTCGCCAAGGCCATCAGAAAAGGCATGCCTCTCCCTTTGGGTAAAATCCGGAATCAGCGCAGCCTGCTGTATGTTGGGAATCTTGCCGATGCCATCCGATCAGTATTGGAGGCACCCTCCAGAGAAATCAGATTATTTCTTGTCAGCGATGGCAAAGACATTTCCACGACGGACCTGATCCGGACAATTGGCGATTCCATTGGCATCAAACCCATCCTGCTTGGGGTCCCGCCAGGCCTGTTGAAACTCGCCTTGAAGCTTATTGGTAGAACCTCTACAGGTAACCGGTTGCTCGGGTCGCTGGCAGTTGATGGTTCCAGAATACGAAGCGAACTTGGATGGCAGCCGCCATATACGCTGGAACAGGGCTTCAAATTGAGCTTCTCTGATCCCGCAGGTATGTGAACGCTGCCAGCCATGCAAGTCGACCAATTTCAGATACTCGCTCCCTTCCTCGTCGGAATGTGCTCGTGGTTATGCATGGCCATCTTGATCCGGACCCGCGGCTTACCTGTCGATTTACCCAATGAACGGTCATTGCATAGCATTCCTGTCCCGCGGTCAGGCGGATTGGGCATCATGATTCCGGCAATCGCAGTTGGTTGGTTAGTTGCGCCAGCCCTGCACGGGATCATATTGTGCAGCGCTCTGTTAGCGCTGCTTTCCTTTGCCGACGATCGGCACTCTCTTGCACCGGCATTACGCCTTGCTGTACATGTTGCAGTTGCCGGAATAGCGTGCTTTCTGATGCCATTCAATTGGCATTTGATTGCCCCCCTATTGGCCATACCCGCAATTGTCTGGATGACCAATCTATATAATTTCATGGATGGATCTGATGGCCTTTCCGGGGGCATGGCAGTCATCGGATTCGGAACCTACGCGGTAATCGCTGGTGCAGCCAATCACACTGAACTTTTCATTTTCAGCGCATCCCTTTCCTTGTCCGCACTGGGATTTCTTTTCTACAATTTCCATCCAGCCAGAATATTCATGGGGGATGTGGGGTCTATTCCCCTCGGATTTCTATCCGCGGCACTGGGCTTGTTCGGTTGGCACGAAGGGGTGTGGTCATTGGCGATACCAATCCTCATCTTTTCCCCCTTCATTGCCGATGCCAGCATTACCCTTGCCAGACGCATCCTGGCTGGAGAAAAGTTCTGGCTGCCACACCGGAACCACTATTATCAGAGGATGATCCAGATGGGATGGGGGCATTTTCGTACCGCAATCTCCGCCTATGTAATCATGCTGACCGCGGCTGTCAGTGCAGTGATATTGCCGTCTTATCCCCTGACCGGACAGCTGATCGGCATTGCCATTTGGATGGTGATCTATCTCATCCTTGGCAGGATGATAGACCGACGCTGGCAGTTACATACGAAAGAGCAACAATGATTCCGCATCAAGGTCGGTCTTATGCCGCTTTGGGCCATGATGTTATGGCTGCTGGTCTGGCTTGGATGGCCGCGTTCTGGCTGCGCTTCAACCTTGATATCCCTGTTTTCTTTGTTGAACACATGCTGAAAAATATGCTGTGGATCATCCCACTGCAATTAGTCACCTTTCTCGGCTTCGGCCTCTATCGAGGTATCTGGCGCTATGCCAGCGTTCCGGACCTCAAGCGGATCGTGCTCGCAGCCGGATGTGCTGTTGCATGCATGTTTCTGATCATTCGGCTTGTTGACATACCTCATATCCCACGCTCGGTCTTCCTGGTCTATCCGATCATCCTCGTCATGGTCATGGGTGGGAGCCGATTGCTTTATCGGGCGTGGAAGGAACACGCATCCGCAAGTCGATCGTTGGCTGCTCGTCATATCCTCGTCCTGGGTGCCGGCGATGCAGCGGCAGATCTGATCAAGCACCTTTCCCGAAGCCGGCAATGGCGGGTTATGGGGCTGCTTGATGACAATGCCGCCAGGCTGGGCAGACAGATCAATGGCGTCACAGTGCTGGGAGAACTGGACAATCTGGAGGTGGTGTCCAGGCGCCTGAATGTAGAAGAGGCAGTCATCGCCATGCCGGAAGCCACTCATCAGCAAAGGCGCCGTGCCTTGGAGATCTGCTCAAGAGCCGGGTTGCGGGCGATGACCATCCCCTCCTTGACTGACATTGTCAGCGGGAAGGTGACAGTAACCCAGATTCGAAAAATTGAGCTGGATGATTTGCTTGGGCGTCCGCCAGTAAGTTTGGACACGAGCGGGCTGACGGAATGGCTCGCACTTCGCACAGTGATGGTAACCGGAGCAGGAGGATCGATAGGTTCGGAGTTATGTCGGCAACTTGCAAGATTTCATCCAGATCTCATCGTCCTTTATGAACTCAATGAATTTGCACTTTATTGCCTGGAACAGGAATTTCGAAATACCTTTCCCGATATTCCCATTGCCGCGGTCATTGGCGATGTGAAGGACAGCAACAGGCTCGAAGCCGTCATTGAGCGGTATCGACCGACAACGCTCTTTCACGCAGCAGCTTACAAACACGTACCATTGATGGAAGACATCAACGCAGGAGAAGCGATTAGAAACAATGTTCTCGGTACCCTACGGACAGCTCGCGCTGCCATTTCAGGAGGCGTCCAGAAGTTCGTGCTTGTCTCAACTGACAAGGCGGTGAATCCGACCAACGTGATGGGCGCGAGTAAGCGACTCGCCGAACTCGTGTGTTCTTCTCTGCAAAAGGGTCAAACCCATTTTGTAACTGTCAGATTCGGCAATGTTCTTGGGTCTACAGGCAGCGTCATTCCGAAGTTTCGCCAACAGATTCTTGCTGGCGGACCGGTTACTGTCACCCATCCTGAAATAACACGTTACTTCATGTCGATACCTGAAGCCGCACAACTGGTGCTACAGGCGGGATTGATGGGGAAGGGAGGCGAGGTTTTCGTTCTTGACATGGGCGATGCGATCAAGATCGTGGACTTGGCACGAGACTTGATCCGCCTCTCTGGATTCTCCGAGAAGGAGATCAAGATAGAGTTCTCAGGGCTTCGTCCGGGTGAGAAGTTGTATGAGGAGCTTCTCGCGGACGGTGAAACAACCTTGCCGACACCTCATCCTAAATTGAGGATCGCATTGTCAACGGATGTCCCGCAGGACTGGCTGGAAAATCTGGAGACTTGGCTAACGCAACTCCCCGCAGATGGGGAGGGAATTCGCTTACGACTGGCCGAACAGCTTAGCGAATACGCTTCTTCCGGATCATGAGGACGGACATCTATCGGACATCAGTTGCTCAACCGCCTGCACGACCTCATCAACCGGAATGTCCGCGACGTTTTGGCTTGGTTTCTGAAGAAGTCGATAGGGGACATTCCAAGGATGCCACAAATCCGGGTTCTCACTACCGAACAGGGCAACAACGGACTTGCCCAAGGCTGCCGCCAGGTGAACTGGCCCGCCATCGCTGCACACGACCAGGTGACACAGCGAAAGACTGGATATGAGGTCAGTCAATGTTTCCGTGGGACAGGGGAACAGCCCGGTGTGATCAATGCTGTCGGAAAGACGGGCAGCGCTCATGTCATCGCCGGGAAACTCCTTGCGAAGGCCGTCCCCGGGTGCCCATGTCAGCACGACAGTGATGTTACCTCTTGAAAGCAGATTCTCTATCAACGCCTTGAAGCTGGCGTCGGGCCACCTTCGATCAAACTCGCGCGCGCTGATGTGGATTCCAATCACCGTGTTCGCCCATCCCTGGTAACCCGCGCGGCACCCTGACACATTGGCTGCATCAGGGAATATTCTGGGGCTAGGGGGCGGACCATCGATTCCCAATGGACGCAGGACACGAAAAGCGTTCAAAACCTGATGTACACCGGTACCTGCTTCTACCGACACCTTGAGATCGGGAATACCACTTCCGTGATCGAATCCAAGGATGTGTTTCGGTCTTACCAACTTGGCCAGTCGTTCCGCGCTCTTCTGGTAACCCGGTGAAGCAAGAACAACGCAATCGATTGCAAGTTTTCGAAGCGCCTGCAACATGCGCCACCGTTCCCAGTAGGTGCGTATCACCGACTCTCCGGCGGATCGATGCTTGGCTTTGCGATAGCTGAAGACTTCGTCTATGTCGGGATTTCCGTTAAGCACCGAATGGCCGTAATGATTAACCAGCGCACCTATCCATGCGTCGGGAAAACGGTGACGCAATGCGGCAAAAATCGGCGTTGTACAGACAAGATCCCCAATGTTGTCGCGACGAATGACGAGAATCCTTTGTGGGACAAAACCCATATTTCAAGTCTTGATTCTTGTCACGCTGTCGAGCACCGAGTTCAACCTGGAGGCCCGTGCATCCCAGGTGAAGGCAGCTGATTTCCTTCTTACACGCTCTCCCAGTTCCTGTGCCAGCCTCGGATTACTCACCAGGGTCCGAATAGCTGCCGCAAGAGACGAGGCCTCGCCCGGATTGAACCAGACAGCATCATCGTCTTCAAGTATCTCCCTGATTGACGGAAGATCGCTCGCTACGATCGCACAACCAGCCGACATGTATTCGAACAACTTGATCGGGGAAGTGAATGCGCTGTCCGGGCTATTCCGATTGGGTAACACTGCTATGCAGGCATGCCGGAGATTGTGCATCACTTCAGCATGCGGCAGGCTACCGGAGTAAATTACTTCAGCCCCGGCATGAGGAAGAACGCCGCGCAATCGATCGATTGCAGCTTGATCACCTCCCATTATGCTTATGCGGCACCCAGGGAGTTCCTCGGCCGCCTTGACCAGATCAGCAACGCCTTTCCAGGGGAACAGACTTCCCGCATAGGCAATGTTCAGCGATGCCACGTTCCAGGGCTTTGAGGGAGGATCCATGGTTCGTTCCACCCCATTGGGAATGACGCTTACTCCATCAGTGCGGCCATAGAGTGCAGAGAGTCGCTTGGCAGTCGAGAGCGAATTGGCAACAATCGCCGTCGCTCCCACAATCACCGCCTGCTCCAGGGCAAAAGTCTGCGGCCGCATTTTCGGGGATACCGTGTCGGCAAATACTTCGTGGGATTCATAGAGGAGGGGAAGACCGGGTATGCCGCGCATCAGCATGCGTGCCAGTTTGAGATGCCGAACCATGACCTGGGATTGGTTGATCTTGCTTTGGATTAGAGGCAGCAGACGGAGGTAAAAAATCCGATTGGAGTGGAACCGGTCAAGTGGCCAGGGGAATGATCTGGATACCGGAAACATTGTCACGGAGTCCGGCTTGTCCACGCCGTAATATGAAAACGGGTCCTGATTCCTGACCGGATCATAAGCAAGATCAACCTGCGTTCCGGCTCTTCCCAAGGCAGCGACCGTGTTGACGACTTGCAATCCACGCGCCCTACCGAGCGGCAAAGGCTCAGGAAAAGCGTAAACGAGCTTCACGATTCAACCTGACTTGCGCGCAGCAACTATCAGACAATCACCGAACATAACGTCTTCTGACGTGATGCCCGGATCCGGAAACCTGCGCTTGCGGATATTGTTCCGGATGATTCCGGCGACGATTTGTTCAACCCAGCGTTGAACTGCTTTTGGTTTGTACAGACGGCAGTCCGAAGTGAGGCCTTCAATCCGTACGCCACTTGTCAAAAGAAAGTAATTAAGCTGCCAGAAATAGATAGGGCTGATGTGAGCGTCATCGACGGGCTGGTCCATCACTCTTTCCGGGGTCTGCATAAGAGGGCGGAATCGGGGAAAGTAACCTGACAATAAGTACTTGAGTCGCGCATCCACCGAGAAGGTGTTGGGTGTCGTGATGATCAACTGACCGCCTGGCTTCAACACCCGGCAAAGTTCTCGCACAGCAGTCCACGGGCTTTCAAAGTGCTCTATCCCTTCAATGCTGTAGACGTGGTCGAAGTAGGCATCCGGAAACGGGAGTGATTGCATTGCATCATGCTTCAAGAATGCAACTCGGCGATCTGACAGCACGAATGCTTGATCATTGATGTCAAGGCAATGAATTTCCTCGGCCCCCTTTTGCAGCAGAGCCTGGGCAAATGCTCCTTGTCCCGCAGGCATGTCCAGGATCCTGCCGACCAGCGGGGCATCTACCAGCGAAAGAACGGCACCATACAGGTGCTCTGTGGCAAGTGCCCGGGGCACTTGCGATTGATTCGAAACCCTGGCTTCGCCATTCACTGGTGCTCGGCCCAGAAGTTGCCCACGCCGAGGCAATCCACACGACGATCAACAAAGGCCCGGATTGCCTCTTCCGGTTTGCAGACAATCGGTTCCTCATGAACATTGAAGCTGGTATTGAGAACCAAGGGGATGCCTGAAATCCGGTAATAGGCCGAAATCAGCTGGTGATACCGGGAATTGGTTTCAGCACGAACAAGTTGTGGCCGTGCCGTCCCGTCCACATGCACCACAGCCGGAATACGCTCGCGCCATTCCGGCCTGACGTCGAACGTGATGGTCATAAATTCAGCGGTATGCCGGGCTTTCTCCACCCCGATGAAAACCTCGTCAGCATGCTCTGCAAGAACACTCGGCGCAAACGGCATGAATTCGGAGCGGTCCAGCCGCTGATTCAGCCAGTCATTGATCTTGCCTTCAGTCGGGCGCGCGAGCATGGAGCGATTCCCGAGTGCCCGCGGCCCAAACTCCATACGCCCCTGAAACCAGCCTACGATCCGACCCGCATGAATGGAAGACGCCGCGCGCCCAATCAGCGATGCTTCGTTGAGTCGCTCTGCCTGAACACCTGCCTTGGCAAGTGCTTCGGAGATTTCCTCATCGGAATATTGTGGGCCCCAGTAAACATCCCGTAAGGCCTCACCCCGGCAAGCAGCGCCGGCATGCTGGAGTTGGTCTAGCAGGACGGCACCAACCGGATTGCCCGTATCGCTCATTGCAGGAAAGACAAATACCCGATCAACTTCCGGAAGCATGGCGATACGTTGGTTCAACTTCACATTGGCGACAACGCCGCCATTGAGGGCTATCGAACGCATCCCCGTCTTCCTGAGAAAGGACTGAACCAGATCCAGAACAACATCCTCCAGTACCTGCTGGCAGGCTGCCGACACGTTCTCACGGGAGTGTCCCTCGATTGCGCGCTTCAGAAACTCGTATCGCTTTGACTCAGCGTGGTCGGCAGTAACGAATTCTGAAGTGAATGAATTCTTGTCGGGCGACACATCAAGCGCCCGGCGAAATTCTGAGCGTAGCGGACCAGGATCGCCCATGGCAGCAAGGCCGACTACCTTGCCTTCATGTCGCAAAGGCTGAAACCCCAGCAATCGCGTGATGTGGCTATAGAAAAGCCCTGGGGACGCAGCAAGCCTGTCGGTGACATGCATGCGCTCATAGCGACCACCACTCCAGGTGCCGCTGGTATGACAGATATTGCGGTCCCCGACGCCATCCATGGTAATCACTGCACATTCTTCAAATCCGGAATAAAAGGCTGCGGCCATTGCATGTGACTCATGATGGTCGTAGAAGCCCAGATCTGCCCGGCCAAAGCCTTCCGTAGCCAGAAATCTGTGCTTCAGGAAATGCCTGTCCAACTTGCGGCCGCGCCGCTCGAGCCTGAGCATGAAGTCATCAAGCAACAATTGTGGTCTGCCTGAACCAGCGCGTGCGCGGCGCCAGCGGACTATCCGACGTTCGAATTCCTTGGTGACGCTTTCCCTGATTACATACTCTTCGGGGAAGAAGGTATGAAGAAGCGCAAGCCTCTCAATGTCGCACCTTTGGACCCCTGCGATCCGCAAAATCTCTGCGATGGACACGTCAGTAAGCCTGCCACCGTCATTCTTTATGCGGGTCAGGCGCTCATCTGAAATGGCGGCTAGAACCTGCGTTCCCTGGAACAGGACCGCGGAAGCCTCGTGCCCGGTATGCAGGCCAAGTGTCAGGCTCATCTGGCTGGGGTGCTCTGTTTGATCGCCGACTGAAGGATATCGAGCAACTCTCGGGCGACAAGATCTGGCGAAAACTCGCCGGACATTCTGATTGCCGCGGCAGAGCACTCAGACATGCAGCGCGGCTCCGATAACATTGTCATTATAGCATCGGCCAAAGCACCGACTTCTCCGGGAGGAACCACCAAGCCGGCATTGAAGCGTTCAACCCAGGAAGCAATACCAGCACCCGATGTCGTGACAGTCGGAGTTCCAACCGCACCGGCTTCCACCGTGACCATGTTCAATCCCTCACACAACGAAGGATTGACATGGAGGTCGGCGGAAGCTAGATGCTCAAATACGCTGGTTCCGGACAGTGGGCCCGTTCGCACCACGGTTGATGAAACACCCTCGGCTTGCAGTATTGGCAATACTTCTGTGAGGAACCAGCTATTTTCTGGACCGCACAGCAGCCAGCGCGCATCCGGGAAATTTCTCACAACCTCCGGCCAGGCTCGGGCTAGTACATGTATTCCCTTGCCTAGAATATTGGCACTCAGGGTCACAATCAATGGTGCCGACTCCGGTATCTTGTGAAGATCTCGTATCTGACGCCGAACATCCTTCCTTCTGGCAAGGATGAGTCCCGTCGTTTCGGCACTTGCTACCAGATGGCTGGGGCACACCCGCGTGCGAGACGGTTCAACGCCGTCCCCGATGAGTAAGTCCTGCAACATCGGAGACACGGGGCGCAGCACCTGAATGCCCTTATAGGAACGGGTGATCAGCCATCCCGTCATCCCCTTTCGGCTGCGCCCTATTTCGGCGTGCGGACAATCCAGGATGTCGCCCCCGATATAACTGCTCACCACTGGTACCTCCAATAAACGTAGTTGTCGCAGGAAAGACGCCGGTAAGGCAAAGGTGAATCCATCAGAACAGATGATCACATCGGGATCCATTCGACGCACCGCCCGCAAGATCATCCACATCCTGTGTACCAGATTCCGGCCCTCAAACCCGCGTCGAAAGATGCGGTCAAGCGGCCATGTCACCAGCTTTTCCCAACCACGACCAGGGTCATACCAGCAAGAAGCTATCCGGTCATCTGGCGTCTCAAAGTATGCCGCGTCGTGCCAAGTTCCCGGGCGCATCCCACGCTTTTCCTCCAGAACACATACTTCATGTCCGCAGTCCCTCAACACTGGAAGGATGGTCCGCTCCCCCGTCCAGGAACGGGGATGAAGGTAGAGTATGCGCATCGTTACCCCAATGCCTCCAATGCCCTGCCGAGACGTGCCTGGAATGCAGCGGCCGAAAAACGGGCAAGGTGCTGTGTAGCATCCCTGGGGTCGGCCCTGATATCTCGGTCCCCAAGATGGTCAAGAAGCTGAGCAAACTCTCGTCCGCCATCCTTTCTTGGGTCACAAAACAAATATCCGCTCACCTTGTCCACTACGGTTTCGGTAAACGGGGGGGCGCGTACTGCCAGAACAGGGGTTCCGCACATCTGTGACTCGATCAGATTCAAACCCAGTGCCTCTTTCTCCGGAAGCCCGCTGATCACATAGTCAAGATTGCGGTAGACCGCCGCCACATCGCTCTGCGGCCCCCACCAGCGGACTTGCTCCCGTGCCGGCAGCAGCGCCCTCATAATGTCCCGGATCGAAGCGTAACCACCAGAGCCGAAAATCTCAAGTTTCACTTCCGGATGCCTTGCAATGATCGGCGCGAGAATCGAGAGCATCTCCGGAAACTGCTTGATTGGAGTCAGGCGGGACACTATCCCGATCGATACTTCAGATGACCGGGAATAGGGTTCACCGCCGGCATTGATGTTGAAAGCACGCTGCCCCCACCCAAGAAAGCGGTCTCTGAACTTTCGCCTGTCCCATTCATAAGGACTTCCGGACATCACTGCCCTTGACGCCCCTCGCGGCGCAAGGTCGGCCACAGCATAAAGAGGTTCCGGGTGCAGGTTTGCAAGTCCGTGTGACAAAGCGCTGTGGCGAACATGATGGGACACTGCAAAGAGGCGGTGATAGTGCCGTAACCCGCGCGGCGAGCGCTCATACAATGGCATATGGATCATCCCGCAGAGCCTGTGCCTTGAAGCCACGGCTGGCGCCATCTCTTCTGGCAATGCGGAATGGGTGAGTATTAACGCCGGATGCTCAGGCAAGGCTGATTGGAGTGAGGCCATGTCCCACACTGGCCGATAGTCAACACCAGAAGGCATGAACGCTTTCCAGAAGGATGCGTCCCTTGCGACCACAAGAACACTGTCCCATCCCATACTCGAGAGTGCATGGGTGAGAAAACGGGTATAGATTTCGCCCCCTCCCAGAGAGGGTTGCAGATTAATCTGATAGCAGATCTTGCGCA
Source organism: Betaproteobacteria bacterium (assembly GCA_947474715.1). Lineage (GTDB taxonomy): Bacteria > Pseudomonadota > Gammaproteobacteria > Burkholderiales > SG8-39 > CAIYPG01. Next base: position 28,863 of record CANJJT010000003.1, on the reverse strand, counting down.
CTGAGAACCTATCTAGACAGGCACTCGAAAGCGCTCTACCCACTGTGCCAGCACAAACAGACTCCACAATCGCTGACTGTTGGACTGAGTTCCAGCAATATGGCTTTCAACTTGTCGGACAACTTCTTCCTGATTCACCCAGGGAGCCAAAGTACGACGTGAAACGAGGGTGTCTCGAAGCATTTCACCCAGGTCTTCTTTCAACCAGCGTGCAAGTGGCACTGAAAAACCCTGCTTTTTCCTGTCCATGAACCCTTGGGGAAGCCAATCCTTGAATGCCTCTTTGAGGATATGCTTGTGGCGGCCTTTGGGAGACAGCTTGTAGCGGCCAGGAAGAGAGAATGCAAATTCGATCAGCTTGTGATCAAGAAATGGCGAGCGGCACTCCAGCGAAGTCGCCATGCTGGCGATATCAACCTTAAATAGTATGTCTTCCGGCAGATAGGTCGTCAGGTCCAGATACAAATATGGGTTGAGTCTGTCGCCGCCGGCCCGGTCGAAGTGATCTGCCAAATACCGGGCAGCATCCGTACCGGCCGTTGCAGACCGGAAATCGGGGCTCAACATCTGGTGCTTGTCACGCTCAGTGAAGAAAGCCAGCAACTGCTTATAGCGATCCATCCCCGACAAGGCAAGCATCTGGTCTGCACGCGTTGCGGGAAATGTGCGTCTCGGTCGCTCCGGGTGTGCCCGATCCTCCATTGCAACAGTAAAGCGACGTAATCCACGCCAGACGGGAACTACTCCCAATCGCTGCAACCAGTCCATACGACGCATCTGGTAGAAACGCCGATAACCCGCAAAGACTTCATCCCCACCGTCCCCCGTAAGAGCCACTGTAACGTGCGATCTGGCAAACCTCGATACGTAAAAAGTCGGCATGATCGAACTGTCTGCCATGGGCTCACCCATATGCTCAATCATTCTGGGCATGACATCGACGGCATCTGCACGCACCAACATTTCCTGATGATCGGTCCCCAGATGCTGGGCTACCTGGCGAGCAAATGGTAATTCATTGAACTGATCGTCCTCGAATCCAATCGAAAATGTCTTGAGAGGGGAAGCTCCAAGGCGGGCCATTGCCGCGACAGTGATGCTCGAATCAATCCCCCCGGATAGAAACGCACCCAGAGGAACATCGGCGACAAGCCGTAGGCGTGTGGCTTCCAGAACCTGCTCTCTCAAAGCCTCACAAGCATCGCTGAAAGACAGCGCGCTGCGCCGTTCATGGTCGATGTCCCAGTACCGGAACAGGCGCTCGACTCGCCCATTTCGTACTGTCATAGCATGCGCTGGCGGCAGTTTCCTCACCTCCCTGAATGCCGACATCGGAGCGGGCACATACTGCAGGGTCAGGTAATGATCGAGTGCATCCAAGTCCGGCGCGCGCGACAACTGCGGATCAATGGCAAACAATGCCTGGATCTCCGATCCAAACAGAAAACCTCTAGGCGTTACTGCATATACAAGAGGCTTTACTCCGAGCCTGTCGCGCGCGATTGAAAGCCGCGATTCCTGGCGGTCCCAGACTGCAAATGCAAACATGCCCCGTAGACGCTCAAGGCAGGACTGAAGTCCCCTGCGGATAAATAAACGCAGCAGGACTTCAGTGTCGGAGTGGCCGTTAAAGCACTCACCCACCGCTTCAAGGTCATGCCGGATCTCAGGGAAGTTGTAAATCTCACCATTAAACACAATCACATATCGGCCATCCAGACTTGTCATGGGCTGATGCCCTGCTGGAGACAAATCAATGATGGAAAGACGTGTAAAGCCGAGACAGGCCTCATCATCACGCCAGGTCCCCTGATCGTCCGGCCCTCTGTGATGAAGCCGCATGACTGCCGCTTCCAGATCCAGACCGGAACTGCCAGAACCATTCGTATCATGAGGTACAACGGCACCCACGATGCCGCACATCAGCGCCTGCCTCCTTCGAGAACCGCCTCCAACGTGGCTGCATTGGCAGACCAAGTGAATTTCTCGACAGCCCTGTCTCGTGCGGCCCGCTTCCAACGCTGCTGCAGCGGCAGATCTGCGGCAATGGTTGCAATCGCTTCCTGCCATGCGGCCACTTTACCGGGAGACAGCAAGCGGCCGGTCTCACCTTCCAGGATGATTTCCGGCAAACCGCCATTACTGGATGCCAATACTCCCAGACCGCATGCCATCGCCTCAACTACGCTGATACCAAATGCCTCCTCTCCCTTTGAAGGCTGGACCAGGACGTCGCAATTTGATAATAATCCAGGAAGATCCTCATGATTGACCGCCCCCATGAACTGCACTCGCTGTTCCACCCCTGATGCCCGCGCCAGATCCATCAATCCGGCTTTCTCGGGGCCATCTCCAATCACAAGATAGCGCACTCGGTTCGGCAGCGCCTTCATTGCCTGAATTACAACATCAATCCCCTTCCAGCCAACCAGCCGCCCAACGCTCACGAGCAAAAAATCACGCTCCCGTGCCCCAAGCTTCATCCTCAGAGCCGGGTCGACTAATGCAGGTTTGAACATCTCTGTATCGACTCCATTGTGAATCGTGGTTACCGGACGCCCATAACGTTGAACGACTTGTGTTGCGTTGTAGCGACTGGCCGACACCCAATGCATTACCGCCCCGGCGAACCACCTGTCACCTGGGAAAAAATCCGTACCACCAGAGCGAAACAAGGTCTGCCCCTGAAATCCGGTAGAGCGCAGCCGCCACAGGGCCGGAAAATCGAAGGGTTTGTTGATGATGATTGCGTCATAGCCAGTCGTGGCGAGGTGATCCAGCGCATGTCTGGCAAATGACAGCCTCTCGGCCAACCGCCGGAAACGTACACCCAGGTCGGGCCATTCCTTCTCTGCCCGGAAAGGAAACTGGACCAGCCCTACTTCGTCATGGCGTGCATTGCCTCTGTCTCCCGCCACGATTGTCACCTCATGGCCGCGCCTGGCCAAGGCCCGGCCGGCTTCCCAACAATAGGTTTCCAGGCCGCCAGTCAGGTATGTGGCTGTGACATTGAAGAAACATATGCGCATCGTCATGTTTTCCGCTGTCGCATGAGATACCCGAGCAGCGCACCGTTCAGCGCCCAGAACAACAACGCCCCATCGCGAAGAAAGAGGTCATTGGTCATATTGCGCACCACCACTCCGGTGATCAGAATGATGCCTGCTGCTGCAATCAGCCGATCTTGTTCATTCGCCGATCTGAGCTGCTGGCCGTAAGTAACGGCAAATCCAGTGAGCAAGAGCAGCAGAACAACCACTCCCGGCACACCCATGGCAACTCCATAGTTCAGTAAAACATTGTGTGGATGCCACATCAGGGACATAGGCGGGTCCGCGGGAACCAGGTCGGGGTAGGCCTTCTTCATGCTGTCTCTGCCAAAACCAGCCCCCACCAGCGGCTGATCCATGATGCGGGCGGTAATTTTTCCCCACTGCTGCAACCGAAAGTCATTGCCTAAATCGTAGTACTCGACTGGACTCTGGTTGACTTTCCGCGCATGCACCGCCAGCAACATTGCCAGACTGATCGCCATGATGAAGGCTGCAATCAAGACAACCATGCCTGCCCGCAGACGGACAAGCCCGGCATAGGCAAGCAGGCAAACCAGTATCGCCAATTGCACGCCGTAGGCAAGCCAGACAATGCGCTGCTCGCTGACGGCTACCGCCCAAATCACTACAACTGCTCCGCCCATAAGCACAAGCCGGCCAGTACGCTTCATTCCCTGCCATGCGATCAGCCCCATGGGCGCACATATGATCGCAAGACTGGCAAAGCTTCCAACTCCGCCATGTCGTGCCCCATCGTCCCAGTAACCAACCCGATGACGCTGCCACAGTGCCCACACGCTTATCAAGAAAGCGGATATCAATACAACCATGCCAAAAATCTGGAGCCGTTGACGACTTCTGGTCACCGCAAAAAACGTGATGAACGCCGCCATCGTGTAACCAATTTCATTCTTGATCTCCCCAAGGCTGTACTGACGATCAACCGCGTACAGAAGTGATACGGCAGCGAGAAGTGCCCAGGCTGAAAGCAACGCTTTGCAGGGGATTGTGGGAACCGACCATTTTTGCCATGACCAGACGGTCAGACCAATCGCCACGGACAGGCACAACAAGCGAAACGCTACAGTTCCTGGAAAAGGAAGTATGAAAACCAGTGCCACGAATGGCAGCACTTCAAGGTAGCTGCGGCTGCTCAATTCGCCTTCCCCGATAACATCACCGTATACAAGGACTCTGTCTGACGGGCTACCTCCTCCCATCCGAAGCGAGTCTCCACCATATGGCGTGCGTGATGGCTGATCCGAACAAGTTCATCTCTCGAGCAGGAAGCCTCCCGTACGGCAGATGCGATTGCCTCAACGCTTGCATCTGCATCAAGAAGCAGGGCGTTCTCATTGTGTACCATGTACTCGACCATGCCCCCCTTGCGCAGTGCCATTACCGGGAGCCCCGACGCCATGGCCTCGATTGCCACCATGGAGAATGGCTCTTCAAAGCGTGACGTAATCAGCAGCAGGTCACCCAGTCGATAGATATCCGGAACTTCTGCCGGTGGCACGCCTCCCGTGATGGTATGCGGAACAGTCTGCAGCATGTCCCGTAAAGACCGCGCATAGCGCACTCGCTCGCTGCGTTCCGGAGAGCCTTCGGGCCATTCCCCGGATATGACCAAATGAAATTTCTCAGGATCCAGCTGCTGCATTGCCCGCACAATCAGGTCAGGCCCTTTTTCAGGTGAAATCCTTCCAACGTAAAGCACCACGAAGCGATCGTCTGGAACGCCGAAACGGCCCCTTATTGTGCTGACCTGAGACCTATGCGATGAAGTGTCAAACATCGCTGGATCGACGCCGTTGTCAATGACATGAAAGCGCTGCGCTGGGGTTTTTCGCAACTGATACCAATCCTGGATATAGTGGCTGCACCCCACCAAGGTATTGACCTTGGAATGAAAGCTGTCCAGTTTTTCGTTGTGCATGTGCAGGACCATTTTTGCCTGCGGCAATCCGGCAGATAGGACGTCAACAAACTGTGGCGCATTGTGGATATGCACTATGTCCGGCGAAATCACATGTGCGTACCTCAAAATTCGGCTTACGTAGGGGTAGGGATCTAGACGAGTGAGTTTTCGGAATAAACGCTTATACAGTGGGCTCATCCGTATGCGTCTGTAATGAACATTACCGACCTGCTCGTCGTCCGGACGTTCCGGATGCGGGACACTCACCACATAGGGCACATGTTGCTTCAATCGATGAGCAACGGCTTCGATCCATTGTTCTACCGCGGCCCCTTTCATCGGCGGAATGGGATGGACCTCCTGTGACAGCATCAGCACACGCGGCTTAGCGGGCGCAGTAATCACGAACGCGACCCGGCTTCCCGAAGTATACGCAACGCAGCATCGCATACAGATGCAACATTGATGCTCTCCATCGTCGGCCCATCCGCCTGAATCGCGGTACACCGAGGGTGATCCAGTGGCATAAGATTTCGGCCAGGATATTGGGCGTGATATAGCGCAACCATCGGCACTTGCAGGGCCCCTGCAATGTGGGTTGGTCCGGTATCAACCCCAATATATAAATCAAGAGTCTTCATCAGGGCTGCGCTTTCCCTCAAGCTGATGCTGCCGGCTGCCACAGAGAACCGGCCCGGAAATATCCCTGCCATGGTTTCTGCACCCCTGGCTGCCGCTTCATCACCCAGAATAACGAAGTGGGCAGAAGGATGTTCTTCGCTTATCTGCCGGGCAAGCGCCGTGAACCGATCCAGCGGCCAGTCACGATGCGCCTTGGTAGGAAAGCTGAAAGGCTGCAAGCCAATTAAGGGTGTGGCGCCCTCGGTACGCGTCCTCAGCCACGATCTCGCTGCAGCCAACTCGCGGTCGCTCACCGTATAGGCGAGCCGGTAGTTGGTGCAATGCACACCTGCCGCGTCCGGCAGCAAATGCCGTTCAGCAACTGCATGCATAGTTCTGTCCGGAGGTACGGGAACCAACTCAAGCCGCTTTTCACGGATTCCATCGAATTCCGGAAACGCAAACGCAACGGTCTGCTTTGCCTTCCTCAAGCAGTAACGCAGCAGTTGCTCGTCCCGCCCCCAGCAAATTGCCACGTCATATGTGGACCGTGGCAGACGTGATTGAAACCAAGCTGACTGCTTTGATATTGTCCCCAGCTCATCGATGAAGTCCAAGTTCTGCAGCACGTCTTTTCGCTGTGGATGAACCAGCACTTTCAGATATCCGGAAGCTGAACGAAGCGACCTCAGGGAGGGAGTGACAAGCATAGTGTCCCCGATCCGCGCAACCACGACTGCGCAGACCCTGGACTGCGGGCCCAGCAACACATCGGTCATACCCCAAGCACCCTCGCAAAAACTCCCTCCATGGCATTTAACATGCGGTCACTGGAAAACCTCGCCCTTGCTACAGCCAGAGCCGCCTTGGCCAGTCGGTCACGGAGCATTGAGTCGTCCTTCAACCTGCAAATAGCGTCGGCAATTTCGTCGGCACTCTGCGGCGTCACCATCAGCCCTGTTAATTCGTTCTCGACAATCTCCCCGATTGCGCCAACGGGAGTTGTAATGACAGGCAACCCGCAGGCCATTGCCTGCATGAGGGCCTGGGGCACACCTTCATTGGCGTAGGACGGCAAAACGAACAAATCAAAAGACCGCATCCATGTAGCAACGTCTTTCTGGTTCCCCGACATGACGACCCGTTCTTCTATGCCTAGTGCGCGACATTGGGCTTGCAAATTGTCCCGGCCAGGTCCATCACCCACAATCACGAGCTGCATCCTCTCATCCTGGATACTGGCAAAAGCATCCAAAAGGAAGCGGTGGCCCTTCCAACTGCGCAAGGTAGCAACAATACCCACAATGACGGTCGCCTCCGGCAGGCCGACCTGGGTACGCGAAGCCTGGCGATCACCAGGAGAAAAGGTCTGCAGGTCAATTCCTGTGGGAACGGAAGTTACCCTGTCTGCATCCAACCCGGTCTGTTCCATGACCTGCCGACGCAATGCCTCACCGGTGGTAACAACATGAGCACAGGCTCGTGTGTAGAGCCATCTAGTTGCCAGATTGGCCGGTATGGGAGCAGACACATGCCGGGTGCGAACGATGGGCACCCTGTTCCCAATGCTAACCATGGCGGTAAGCCAGCTATCTGTTGAACTGTGGGTAACAAGAAGATCCGGCTCAAATCGGATTATGGCCTCGCGCAGAACACGATATCCGCTGTAACTCTTTCTATTGATCGGGATACCCACGGCCTGCAGGTTCTTGCTGACCGCTTCTAAGCGAATCGGCGACTCATCCGGCGCAGCAATCAGTACTTCATGGCCCCTGGCTGCCATACCAGCACATTCATTCAGCACCCGCAGTTCCTGACCACCCCAGCCGCAGGATGACTCGGTGTGCATGATTCTCAATTTCCTCATGCAGATCCGCTGGCAGCGTCTTCGACAAACTGAATCCGATAAAGCTTGGCATACAAGCCATCCTGGGACAGCAATCCTGCATGGGTCCCGGTTTCAAGTATCCTGCCCCGGGAAAAAACCGCAATGCGATCGGCCCGCTCTATGGTCGAAAGGCGGTGTGCAATAACGATTGTGGTACGCCCCTGCATGAGTGTAGCCAGCGCCTCTTGCACAAAACGCTCGCTTTCACTGTCCAATGCCGAGGTCGCTTCGTCAAGGATCAGGACAGGCGCATTCTTCAGCAGCGCCCGGGCAATAGCCAGACGCTGACGTTGTCCCCCGGACAATTTGACTCCATTCTCCCCGATCAGGGTCTGGAAACCTTCGGGCATTTCGCTGATGTACTCGATTGCATGGGCTGCACGCGCCGCAGCCTCGATTTCCACCATACTTGCGCCTTCCATGGTGCCGTAAGCAATATTCGCAGCAACGGTATCATTGAACAAGGAAACGTCTTGACTCACCAGCGCAATATTTGAACGCAGGTCGGCCAGTTTCAGTTCCCTGAGGTCGTAACCATCAAGCAACACCTTGCCACCTGTCGGATCGTAGAACCGCGGTAACAGGCTAGCCAATGTCGACTTACCAGCGCCAGAGGATCCGACAAGAGCAAGCGTTTCTCCCGGTGCCACGGCAAGATTGACATGATCAAGTGCCGGCCGACCAGCGCCAGGGTAGGTAAAAACCACGTCTTCAAAACGCACTTCACCTCGTGCCCGTGGCAACCGGATAGATCCGGTGTCAGTTTCCTGCTGTTCGTCCATCAACCCGAAAACGCTCTCCGCAGAGGCAAGCCCGCGCTGAAGCGGTGCATTAACGTCAGCAAGATGCTTTAGGGGGGATAACAGCATCAGCGTGGCAGTGATGAAGGAAACAAATTCGCCTACCGTAAACTGGTCTACCGAAGATTGCTCGATGGCAATGCCAACGATAAGACCAACAGCTATCGCAGCAAAAAACTGGACAATCGGTACGGTCGCCGAGGCAGCAATTGCCTGGCGCATGCTGAAGCCCCGCAACAACTGGTTTGCCTTGTGGAACCGCTTGGACTCATAAGACTGACCACCGAATATCTTGATCACCCTTTGGCAGGCGATGGCTTCCTCAAGAATATGAGCGAGATCCCCCATAGCCCGCATGGCTTCCAGGCTGACATGTCGCAAACGCTTGCTGGTCAATCGAATCACTAACATGATTGCTGGAGCAATGATGAAAGTGATTAAGGTCAGCTTCCAGTTGAGATAGAGGAGCCAGCCCAGCAGGCCAATAATGGTAAAGGAATCCCGAATGAGAACGGTCAGGACGGATGTTGCAGCTGCGTTGACGCCGGTCACGTCATAGGCAACTTTGGACAGAAGCGCGCCGGAAGAATGATTCTCGAAAAAAGAAGAAGGGAGCTGGACAAGTTTGTCGAACAGGGCCGTTCTGATGTCGAGGATGACTCTGTTTGAAACCCATGCCATGGCATAGGAAGATATGTAACCTAAGATTCCGCGCAGTAGAAAGATTCCGACCAAGGCAAACGGCATGAGCCAGGCAATACTCTTGTCACGCTGAACAAAACTACCGTCCAGCAGCGGCTTCATGAGTGCAGGGAACAGGGGCTCTGTCGCCGCCGTAAGCACCATACCCACTACGGCCAGACCAAACATCTTCCAGTAGGGGCGAACGTAGGCCAGAAGGCGCCGGTACAAAGCCTGGCTAGATGTTTTCGACAATTCCGTGAAGCCTGTCTAGTAAAGCATTGATTTTACACTCGGCAACCACTCCCAGCGTCCCTTCGTCATCCGCTATCAGACGGCCAGGACCTTACGGTATAGGGCAGTCATTTGCGCGGCCATTTCGGAGATCGGAAATTGCTCCGCAAGCCTCCGTGCTTGCTGCCCCATCCGAAGGCACATTTCACGGTCAATTGAAGACATGATCTGGGCGAACGCATTCCCGTCCAGCGCATCGCGTGACCAACCGGTCTTACCCTCCTCAAGCAGTTCGGCAGCGCCGCATTGAAGTGACGTAATGACTGGCAGCCCACAGGCTAGGGCCTCCATCACGGCGTTCGGAAAGGGGTCGTAAGTGGTAGGCAAAACAAAACAGTCAGCAGCCGCGTACCACTTCAATACGTCCAGTTGCGAACCCGGAAAATGGACTTTTCCGGATATCCCCAGCTGTCGTGCTCTCGCCTGCATGGCGGTTAAATGGCGATCCGAGCCAACAATAGCCAGCCTACAAGGCTTGGCATTCCGTGCGGATGCCATCGCGAAAGCCTCTAGAAGGACCGGCACTCCCTTGCGCTCGAACCCGGAACCGACGTGGAGAAAAAGCACCCCGTTATGAGGCATCCCGAGCGACTCTCGCAGAGCCTTTCCAGCCTCTGGCTGAGGACGAAACTGCTCTAGGTCAATGCCATTATAGATGACATGTATCTTACGGCCATCGACTCCAAAATACCGCTTGATTTCCCCTGCCACCATATTTGAGTTGCATATGACCGCTTTCAATTTCGTACTGGAGAAAAGCTTTCGTTCAGCACCCAAAGTGTAGAGATGCCAGGGTGCCCACCCCTGGAGCCAGCGCCGAAACGAGGAAATTGATCGGGCCCTGTTCACCAACCACTGTGCGTGTACTCCATCACCTGCACGAAAAATGTCGCAACAGTCGATTCGTTCGTGTGACTGGACTAGGTCGTAGCAACTTTCTGAAACCAGGCTCTTGGCACGTCGGCCAAAGCTCCAGTCACGCCAGGTTCGTCCAACATAAAACGGATCACAGGAAATGACGCTCCCTTTTGGCGGGGTCCCTTCCCAACTGCGTGCGATCAGATCAATGGACAAGTCCTTCTGTTCACCCAATGCTGCAAGTGCCCGGTCAATGAATCGCTCAGCACCTCCAAACGCTGTGTAGCGCTGGCGAATCAACGCGAGCTTCATGATGCCCTGGTCAGCGACGCTTCGAGGTCATCTATGGCCTGAAGGACTTTCTCTACGGGAAGAGTTACCAAACAGTCACTTACCTTACCGCCGCCGCATCCATCGATCCCGCAAGGTCTGCAGGGATGAGTGTCCGAGCCAACAACCCGGCTGGGCACCAGCCAAGGGCCCCATTCGGATTCTCCACTGGGACCAAATATTGCGATGACTGGCGTCCCCATGGCGGCTGCAATATGCATTGGCGCAGAATCGACTCCGATGAACAGGCGAGCCATCGCGGCTAGTGCAGCAACACCTTTCAAGGAAAGCTGACCCGACAGATCCACGGGGGGACGCAAAGCCTTGGACAATACTGCCTCAACAAACAAACGCTCCTCCGGTGCCGGCGCAGCACTCACGACGACGCGTTCGCCACGGGCTGTCAACGCATCAATCAATTCAGCCACTTTCTCTGCTGGCCAACTCTTGAATTGCCAGCGCGACGTCGGATGTAGATGAACATAGGCTCCAGGCTGAATCCCGTGTGCACGCAACGTATCCCTGACAAATTCCTCTGCATCCGTACCTGCCTTGAGGCACAACCGGCACTCGGCTCGCTCAGGCTGGATACCAATCCGGCGTAGAGCATCTAGATTTAGATCCACTGCGTGCCGACGCGCATTCAAAGGCAATGCATAACGATGCGAAAAACTCTTCTTCCAGAAAGAGGGCTTGTTTCTATACGCCGGGGCCACAGAGAACCTGCATTGCAGAAAACGTGCAAGCCATGCACCCCGGCTGTGCTCCGAAAGATGAATCAGAAGATCATATTTTCTCGTTCGCAAGCCAGACAACACTTGCAACTCATTGCGCATACGGGTCGCCAAGCCGAGGCTTTTCCACTTCCTGTCTATGCAATGAATTTCTGAAATCGATGGATGAAGCGAAAGCATCTCGCGCGTATCAGCATAAACGAGGGCATCGATTTCGATATGTGGGGCGCGCGCTTTAAGCACGGAGAAAACTGGAGAGGTGAGCAGGACGTCCCCATGATGACGCAGCTTTATAACCAGAGCACGTCTGATCTGGGAAAGGTCGATGCGATCTGCAGGTCCGGAATACATGGCGAGCACATTAACAGAAAGCCGCCGCTCCAGGCTTGCGCCGCCTGGAGCGGTCAAGCGCCGCGAAAACGTCAGCGGAAACGATATGCAGCTGTAAGGCTTACAGCGCGTTCTGGCAGGGGATAGACCTCGTACAGGTCCCGGGTGAAGTTGCTCCGCACCGCGTAGTTGTAGTACTTGCGGTTGAACAGATTGTTGACGCCCAGGCGCACATCCCAGTCATTGCGCTCGTAGCTGAGCTTCACATCGGCGACCGTGTAGGCGGGAATCTGGGCGGCGAGATTATTCATCTCGTCGTTGTCCATGTACTGGCGTCCCACATGAGTCAGGCCGACATTCAGCTTGGTTGCAGCGGTTGCCGCCCAAGATGCAGTAAGACTGAACTTATGCCGCGGCACCAGGGGAACATTCTTGCCGGCTATGTCCAGATTGGTGCCTACTCCGGCATTTCCCGGCAGCACACCCTCGCGAAAGCGCGCCGAGGTCAAAGTATAGGCACCGCGCAGCACCCAGTCGGCGGCCGGCGACCAGCGAGTCTCCAGTTCCAGACCCTGACGCCGCGAAGGCGGCATGTTGCGATTGCCCACGCCCAGGCTGAAGGGATCCAGGTGGATCTCATCCATGACATCGATACGGAACAGAGCAATGCGGTAGTCCCAGGACTGCCAGCGCTGCTCCAGGGCAATTTCCATGGGACGGGCACGCTGCGGCCGCAGGAACTGGAACTGCTGCGCAAAAGTCACCGCGCTGAACTCGTAGATCTCGTCCACATTGGCGAAGCGGAAATTGCGGCCGGCACGTCCGGTCACCGCCGTGGCCGCATTCACCTGGTAGCGCAAACCGAACTCGTAGGCAATTTCGCCATCGCTGCGATCCGCTGCTGGCGCCGCCGACCCGAAGGCACCGCCCGGTGCCGTGGGGTCGTAGGTGTCGCTGGCACGAATCTTCTGCGTCTCGCTGCGCACACCCAGGTTGGCAATCCAGCTTTGGCTGATCTTCGCCGTGCCGTGCACGTAGGTCCCCAGATTCTCCTGGGTGGCGGCGATGCGATTGATGGGACGGCTGAAGTTTGCCGGGGTGTCAGACACGCGCCGCCGGTAGTCCCAGGAGTACCAGTCGGCACCCACCGTCCATTCCAGCGGAATCCCCATCGCCATATGTTCAATGCGCACCCTCGGGGTAAATGACACAAGGTTCAGCTCGGTATTGATATAAGTTGGAAAGCCGCCCTGCTCGAAGAAGGCGCGCTGATCCTTGTCGCGATAACCCAGGCCGATGTTGACGCCGCCCCAGCCGGTAGGCCGGTCATAGTCCAGCGTGGCCTGATTGCCGTCACGGGACGAATAGTCCCGCGGCGTGCGTGCTCCGCGACGATCAGTGGAGTATTGGTCCAGACCGGTGCTTGGCCGTATCTGCCGGCCGGCGGGCAGGCGCAGTTCCTGCCGGTCGGCAGCCAGCTTGGCGCTCAGTGTCCCGGAAGACAGTTGCCAGCGAGCATCGGCGGAGAGATTGCTTTGCTCATTGCGGTTGTTGGCGCGGTATCCGTCGGATTTGAAGTCCCGGGCCGACAGGGCAAATCCAAAATGCTCGTTCCCCATCTGGCCGCTGAGGGCCTTGCCCAGGGTGCCGTGACTCCCCACCAGGCCTTCCACCCGTACTTCGGGCGCGGAGTTGATTGGCGTGCGCGTGATGATGTTGACCACGCCGGCGGTCGCGCCCTCGCCGTAGAGCACGCCTCCGGCTCCGCGCAGGACTTCCACCCGCTCAATGTTGGCCAGGGGCACTGCGGCCCACTGTATGCCCGACTGGTCGATGTCATTGACGCGCCGTCCGTCTATCAGAATCAGCGTGTTTTGAGCGGCCGTGGCGCCAAATCCGCGCATGTCGACGCTGGCTGCGGCAGCGTTGTTACCGTAGAGATCCCGCACCTGAATGCCGACCTGCTCGGCCAGCAGATCCGGCAGGGTGCGCGCCGGACTGCGCTTGATCTGCTCGGCGGAAATTACGCTCATGTTGACAGGTTGTTCACCGTAGATTTCCGGAAAGCGCGTGGCCGTGACTACAACAGCGTCGTCTGCTGCTTGAACATTCAGAACTGCAAATAAGGCGAGCGCGAGCGCGCTCCGTTGACGAATGGCTTGCATTGCTTCTCCCTGGCCCGCATCCCCGCGGGACCTGTAAGGTATGTAACGAAATTACAACCGGGAGAGAACATGAGGATTCAAAGAGCCCTGCCGCCCGTCCGCGGTATGCCGTGTATCGCTTCAGGCCGGTCTCCGGGCTGGCGGGATCAGGCGCGCCGCCTTCCCATGAGCAAGTGCCCACAGTGGCTTGTTGACGCGCCCGCAAACGCTTACCGTTGCGGGGGCAGCACAGGAATGAGAGCCATGACCTAGCTCATGACCCTTTCACCTGTTTCCCGTTTCACCCCGGGTGGATAAGAATCCAACCGGGACACCTGAACGAGTGCCAATATTTTATCAGTTTCGATTAAGTGACGTATTTGCATGAATCTACATTGAGAGTGAACCGTTAGACCTTGACTTTTCAGGGTTTTTGAAACTATAGTGCCCGCATGGAAAGTGAGTTATCCGCTCTCGAAACGAAAATCAGGCAAACCTTGGACCTGTGCCTTCGGCTGCGCGAGGAGAATCGGGAGTTGCGCCAGCAACTGGCCGATTCTGAGAGCGCTCGACGGGGTCTCGCTGAAAAAATTGACGGAGCCCGCACACGGTTAGAGGGACTCTTGCAACGCATTCCCGATTAAGGGATGAGGCATCTCTAGTATGGTTTTCTGAAACATGACCAAAGCAAAAACCCTAGACGTTGACATCATGGGCCGCAGCTACAAGGTAGCTTGCGCGGATGACGAACGGGAAAATCTTCTCAAGGCAGTGGCTTATCTCGACAACAAAATGAACGAGATCAAGTCAGCCGGCAAAGTGGCAAGCGCTGAACGGATTGCCGTGATGGCAGGTCTGAACATCGCCCATGAGTTCCTGGAATTGCACAACGATGCTGCGCAGCAAGCCTCCTTTGACATGGAGGCCCTCAAGCGTAGAATCAAATTGATGCAGGCCATGCTCGATCAAGCAATAGTTCCCCAGGAACGCCTGCTCTGATCGTGCAGGTCTCACTGATCGTCCCTGCGGTGTTTGCCTAGGTTCGTAGATTCTTGAACCAACATTGCTAACCTCGGTTGCAGACCCAAGTGTCACTGTGTGCACGTCCCTCATTCCCTGAATGCAGCCGGATGTACCTGACGTGACCGGAAAGCAACCATCTTGAACTGTGCTTTGGTTCAGGATCAGGACCTGGCGGCATCTGCGGGGACCTACTAAGCTGGGGCGCAGGCGTGAGTCTGCGCCCCTTTTTTCCGGAACCTGGCACGCCTCCTCATGAACAACAGCTACTGGTTAATGAAATCAGAGCCCGACGAATTCGGCATTGATGACTTTCTGAAATCCTCAACTAGGACCACGCCCTGGTTCGGGGTACGCAACTACCAGGCTCGAAATTTCATGCGCGACCAGATGCGTCTCGGTGACGCGGTGTTTTTTTATCACTCGAGCTGTCCCGAACCCGGTATTGCCGGCATCGCGAAAGTGGCATCAACCGCATACCCGGACTCGACCCAGTTCGACCGCAAAAGCAAGTACTTTGATGCAGCCGCGAGCACCGAAAAGCCTCGCTGGATGCATGTAGACATCAAATTGGTCCGCATAACAAAGTTTGTCCCTCTGACTGAATTGCGAAATCATCCCGAACTCGCCAGCATGCGACTTTTACAGAGAGGTAACCGCCTGTCCATCACACCCGTTGAGCCGACGGAATGGCTTTTCATCACTCGCACCCTGATGAAGCTTGCCGTATTGTAGAAACCAGCCATGAAACTTCAGAACGACACCCTTATACGGGCACTATTGCGTGAGCCCACACCTTACACACCAGTATGGTTGATGCGTCAAGCTGGACGTTACCTGCCCGAGTACACTCGCCTTCGCAGCAAGGCTGGCAGCTTCATGGGGCTGGCAACATCGCCTGCGATGGCGACAGAAGTTACGCTGCAACCCCTGGACCGCTTCCCGCTGGACGCGGCGATACTGTTTTCCGACATACTCACGGTACCCGATGCCATGGGGCTGGGACTGTACTTCGAAGAGGGTGAAGGCCCACGCTTTCATCACACCGTGCGTGATGCGGCCGCCGTCGCAAGTCTCCGGCAACCCGACCCAGCTGTGGAATTGCGCTATGTGATGGATGCTGTCTGCGAGATTCGGCGAGCCCTCGCAGGTCGTGTACCACTGATAGGTTTTTCGGGTAGCCCCTACACACTAGCTTGCTACATGGTGGAAGGTCGCGGCAGTTCGGAGTTTCGCAACATCAAGTCCATGCTTTACAGCGAACCACTGCTTTTGCACAGCCTGCTTGAAGCAAATACCCGTGCCATTATTGCTTACCTCAATGCCCAGATCGAATCAGGAGCCCAGGCGATAATGATCTTCGATACTTGGGGCGGCAGTCTGTCGCATGGCGCCTACCGAGAATTTTCGCTGCGTTACATGGAAGAAATTATCTCGGCGCTCGTCAAGAGCCACGACGGACAACGCGTGCCGAGCATCATATTTACGAAGGGAGGGGGAGCCTGGATCAAGGATATCGCCGCGATTGGTTGCGATTGTGTCGGACTGGACTGGACCGCCAGCCTATCCGTCGCAAGGCAGGCTACTGGCGACAAGGTCGCACTGCAGGGCAATCTGGATCCTATGGTCCTCTTTTCCCCAGAAGAGGCGATTCGCCGAGAAGTTGGATTGGTACTTGCAGATTATGGAACAGGGTCTGGCCATGTATTCAATCTCGGTCATGGCATTTCCCAATTTACGCCTCCGGACGCTGTTCGCATTCTGGTGGATGCGGTACACACCGCGAGTCGTAATCAACGACAAGAGACCGTGCGGCTATAAGGCCTGTTTGGCATTATCACTTATGCACATCCGGACTGCCCCGCCTTGGAGAGCCCACTTCGGGATTCCACAGTAGGCCCATTTTTTCAAGTATCTGATTTTAAAAATTTATATTTAGGCGTCCGGATTGTTCTCCAGGGATTAACCTAAGAATTTACCAACGATATTGACGCTATACACACTTTTATCCACAGGACAATAATATGTCCTGATTCCAAGGCTTTATCGTAGACTTCCAAGAAAACCTCTCAAGATAATGCCATCGGACAACGCCTTCCTATGATCATTGCCAGAGTTGCTCTGGACGTGCCGCTGCCGCGTCTTTTTGACTATCTGGCGCCCGACATAACGAAGGACGATATCGGCCGCAGGGTTGTCGTGCCATTTGGCAAGTCCCGTGCAGGTCATGCAGCCTGCGTTGGCGTCGTCATGGAGGTATCCGAAAACTCCGATGTATCCCAGGACCGACTGAAGGCAGTTACACATCTACTGAACGATACACCACCCTTGCCTGGAGAATGGCTGACCCTGATACGTTTTTGCTCCACCTACTACCACAAGCCACTTGGTGAAGTGGTGGCAGGGGCACTACCACCGCGATTGCGGACCGATAAACCCATGCCGGTCGCGCGTGCGCAGTATTCACTTGCGCGTAGTGCGGACGAGATCCTTTTGGCAATTCCTCCGAGGGCGACAGCGCGTCGAGCATTTATAGAATCGTGGCCCAAGGATGGCTTGGACGATGCCGCGGTATCTACTATGCCGGCGTCTACAAAAGCCATTTTTCGCGGCTTGCTCAAGTCTGAAGAAATTGTCAGGTGCACTCCCCCAGCGACCACACCAGATTTTGTGGAACTGCATCCCCTGACTTCCGAACAATCCGGGGTAATCAGGGCAATTACTGAGGGAATGGACCAATTCTCGGTACATGTCCTTTTCGGCATCACGGGAAGCGGCAAGACTGAGATATACCTCCACCTGGTTGCCAGGTCACTGGCGAGTGGCCGGCAAGCGCTGGTCCTGGTCCCAGAGATTGCGCTCACCCCCGCTTTGCAGGCGGCCTTTACCAACCGCTTTCCGGGCGCGAGGATCGTCATGCAACACAGCGGGATGACCGCGATGGAGCGTGCGCGTTCATGGCTGGATGCCCAGAATGGCCTGGCAGACATCGTGCTGGGTACCCGCTTAGCGGTTTTTATTCCCCTGGCCAGACCCGGCCTGATTGTTGTCGATGAGGAACAGGACGCGTCCTTTAAACAACAGGACAGCCTTCGCTATAACGCGCGCGACCTCGCAATATTCCGGGCACGAAGTTTTGGAATTCCGGCGATACTGGCCTCGGCGACGCCGTCTCTTGAAACTTATCACCACGCGTCCAGCGGACGCTATCAAATGCACCGACTGACCGTTCGGGCTCACGTGAAGGCCGCCCTTCCCCGAATGCACATTGTGGATACAGGGCGCCATCCGGCACGGCATGGCTTGAGCGAGCCTGTACTGACCGCACTCGCCGGGCGCGTGACGCGCCGGGAGCAATCATTGGTTTTCCTCAACAGACGCGGCTACGCGCCAGTCTTGGCCTGTCCGTCGTGTGCATGGGTTTCAGATTGCCCGGACTGTACAGCTCATCTAGTAGTGCATCTTTCCGAGAAGCGCCTTCGCTGCCATCACTGCGGCCACTCAACACCTGTGCCCCGCGCATGCCCCAACTGTGGCAATGTTGACCTGCGCCCCCTCGGGCGCGGGACCCAGCGTCTGGAAGATCTGGTGAATGAGCGGTTTCCAAGTGCACGCGTCCTGCGAATTGATGGGGATAGCACCCGCCGCAAAGGAAGTCTCGAAGCCATGCTCAATGAAGTGCACACGGGCAAGACGGATATTCTCGTGGGCACGCAAATACTGGCCAAGGGGCATCACTTTGAGCGCCTGACCCTGGTCGCAATCCTCAATGCTGATGCCGCCCTGTTTGCAGCCGACTATCGCGCCAGCGAGCGGCTTTTCGCTCAACTTGAACAGGTGGCGGGCCGTGCTGGCCGGGAAGACCTTCCGGGTGAAGTATGGGTACAAACCCGTTTTCCATCACACCCTCTGTATCAGGCACTTCGGGAACATGACTACGCCGGATTTGCAGGAACGCTCCTCAGGGAACGCGAGGATGCGGGTTTCCCTCCCTTTGTCCACGAAGCGGCACTACGGGCCGAAGCACCAAAAGTAGCAGCTGCACAGTCTTTCCTGGAAGCAGCAATTCGTCTGGCACCTACAGAACATCCAGATATAACCGTGTTCAAACCAGTACCGCTGGCAATGCCTCGTCTTGCCAAACTCGAGCGTGTCCAGATCATCCTGCAAGCCGCCTCACGAACCCGCCTGCAGCTATTCCTGACAGAATGGATCAAACGGCTCTACGAATTTCGGCCTCCGGCAGGTGTCCGCTGGCATGTTGATGTGGATCCGACCGACTTTTGAATGTGCGGGATCCCAGTTTGCGTGCTCTCCAAGGTGGTCATGGCAGGTATAATTCCTCACGATAATCCCTCATTTTTGCAGCGCCTTGAAGTCAGCCAAGCGTCGACCTCAAGCACTGGTCAGCTAATCCAATGTCCACCGAAATAAAGTCCCACCTGATCGAATTGCTGGCTCACGCAATGGGGAAGGTCGCGCCACAGCAGCCTGCAGCGTTAATCACCCTGGAACGTCCCAAGCAAGCTCAGCACGGGGACTATTCCTGTCCCGTTGCGATGCAGCTAGGCAAACTCCTCAAGCAAGCTCCCAGGACAATTGCGGCTGAACTGGTCGCAGCCCTTCCGGAATCGCCGTGGCTCGCGTCGAGCGAAGTTGCAGGCGCCGGCTTCATCAACCTGAAACTGCGCCCCGACGCCAAGCAGCAAATTGTCCGAAGCATCCTCAACGCGGGAAAAACATTCGGCCTTGTCCGACGGGCTAAAGACCAGCCAGTGATTGTGGAATTCGTGTCGGCAAATCCAACCGGCCCTCTGCACGTGGGGCACGGACGCCAGGCAGCTCTCGGGGATGCAATATCCGCTCTGCTCGAATCACAGGGTTTCAGTGTCACTAGGGAGTTTTACTACAACGACGCGGGGTCACAGATACACAATCTCGCTCTGTCAGTACAAGCGCGCGCAAGTAGCATTGCTCCTGAATCTCCTGAGTGGCCGGCAGACGGTTATCGAGGAGAATACATTAACGATATCGCAAAAGACTTTCTTGCAGGGAAGACGGTCGCGGCAGACGGCCTTGCGCCAGTAACCGCGAATGGCGATACCGGTGATCTCGATTCTATCCGTCGCTTCTCGGTCGCCTATTTGCGCCGGGAACAAGATGAAGATCTACAGGCATTCGGCGTGCGTTTCGGCAATTATTATCTGGAATCTTCCCTCTACAGTGAGGGCCGGGTGAATCAAGTGGTGGACGCAATGGTCAATGCAGGGCGCACCTATGAAAAGGATGGTGCGCTGTGGCTGAAGACCACCGATTACGGTGACGACAAGGACCGTGTCATGCGCAAGTCCGACGGCAGCTATACCTACTTCGTGCCGGATGTGGCCTATCATGTCACTAAATGGGAGCGGGGGTTCCAGCGCGCCATAAATGTCCAGGGTTCAGATCATCACAGTACTGTGACTCGCGTTCGGGCTGGATTGCAGGCGGTAGGCAAAAGCATTCCGCCCGGCTATCCCGACTACGTCCTGCACAAAATGGTCACTGTCATGAAGGGCGGAGAAGAAGTCCGGATCAGCAAGCGTGCTGGTTCCTACGTCACCCTTCGTGATCTCATTGACGACGTGGGCCGTGACGCAACCCGTTTTTTTCTGGTATCTCGTAAGTCAGACAGCGAGTTCACTTTCGACATTGACTTGGCCAAATCACAGTCGGAGGATAATCCGGTTTACTATGTGCAATATGCTCATGCACGTATCTGCTCGGTCTTTGATCAGGTCGACAAGAGTGAACGAAGCGAAGTTGAAAAAGCCGAACTGACCTCTCTCACTGGCCCGCGCGAGTTGGCTTTACTCCAAAGTCTTGGGGAATACCCAGAGGTACTCGAAAACGCCTCCCGTGAATTTACCCCGCATCAGGTGGCCTTCTACCTGCGGGAACTGGCCGGCGAGTTCCACAGTTACTATAATGCCGAGCGATTTCTTGTCGATGAAAAACAGGTGAGAATGGCCCGACTGGCCTTGGCACTTGCGGTTCGCCAAGTATTGAGCAATGGTCTTTCCATTCTGGGCGTCAGCGCTCCGGATCGCATGTAACCGGATTGTTGTTCAGACTCATCCTCAACAAGGCCTGATGTGACCAAGGACTACAAACCAAGACCCACCGAACGCTCCAAGGGCAGCGGATTACTGCTGGGACTTTTCATAGGATTTCTGCTGGGCTTGGGTATGGCGGCAGCGATAGCCATCTATTTCTTCAAGACGCCGGTACCGTTCACCAATCGCATGGCAACACCGCCAAAATCAGGCACTAGCGGCCCGGATGCGAAAACCACCTCGACCACTGAAGAGAAGCCGCGTTTCGACTTCTATCGCATCCTTCCTGGTCAGGAAGAAACCGTCACTGACAAGCAATTGAAGGATGCCTCCAAGCAGGCGGCGAATGCAGCCACAGAGACAAGCAAGGACGTCTACTTCATACAGACGGGGTCTTTCCAGAATCCTGCCGACGCTGACAATCTGAAAGCAAAACTAGCCTTGCTTGGTCTGGAAGCAGGCGTGGAGCCAACCAATGTTCCAGAAAAGGGGACTTGGTACCGGGTCCGTCTCGGCCCCCTAACCAACATCGAAGAGATAAATCGTGTTCGTGGACAATTGGCCCAGAACGGAATTGATGGATCACTGGTCAAAGTCAAACCTGCCCCCTGATCTGAAAGTTAAGGAGCAAACATGCATCACCTGATTCGCATTGCCTGCCTGATGATATTGATCGCTGTTGCACCCCCGATCGCCTATGCCCAGGCACCCGGGAAGAAGGTGCCTTATATGGAAATCAACCCACCGCAGCCAACCGAAGCACAGGGTAAAGTTGAGGTGATCGAGTTCTTCTGGTACGGCTGTCCGCATTGTTATGCGCTTGAACCGGTGCTCAACCCATGGGTCAAGAAACTGCCGAAGGAAGCTAGTTTCCGCAGGGTTCCAGCAATATTCAATGAGCAATGGGGCGTGGCTGCACGAGTTTTCTACACGCTTGAGGCCATCGACGAGGATGCTCGTATGCATTCCCCATTATTTGATGCGATACACAAGGAAAACCTACGTATTACCGATGAATCTGCCATGACCGCGTGGCTGGCAAAAAAGGGGGTCGATGTAGAAAAATACAAAGCCGCCTACCGCTCGTTCGGCGTGGAAACCAAGCTGAAGCGTGCCCTGCAGATGACTCAAGCCTATCGTATCGATGGGGTACCGGCGCTAGCCATTCAAGGCCGATATGTACTGTCAGCGTCGATGATCAATGACCGACAGGAGTTGCTGAATGCCACCGATCAGGTTATCCGCAGCGTCATGCAGCAGTCCGGCCTTGGGCCAGCACCTGCTGCAGGCGCCAAGTCGGCATCTAGATCCCCTGCTCCAGCTGTCAAGTAGACTATCGTCCGGGTTGATGCATAGGGACTAGCCGTCGCCCCCCAGATTGCCAAGCCACCAATCCCCCTCGATACCAGTAGACCGTTGTATAGCCGGCTGAAACAGCTCTAAGAGCCGCGTTGTAGGACAGCCAGCACTCTAGGTTGACACAGAAAAATACCAACGCACGGTTCCTGTTCCCTTCGGTGACTTGCTCAAGAAATCGGGACAAGCTGCCTTGCACATCATCGATGAAGTTCAGTCCACGGCCGGCACCCGGTAGCCAGTAGGCTCCCTGCAGTGTCACATGCTCGTTTCCTGAAGCCACATCTATCAGTATTGGTAGCGGCGGCACCTCGAGCATTGCACTCAATTCGGGGGTCGTGATCCGCAGTCCACCCGGAATAACCAAAGGGGTGGGGGCGCTGTACGGTGGTTGACGCAATTGGGATGTAGGGGGAACCGTCCAATCATGGTCTTCGGACGGAATCTGCGCCGGTGCAGGGCTTGGCAAGCAAGCCGATGTCATGATCAGCACCCAAGCACACTTGGCAACAAAAACGGAAAAACGGGTGGGCAGGCTCCCGGTGCGTCGGGTGCTGTCGTTCATTCTTTGGCAAAATGCTCGGAGCCGCATATCATTCGTGCCATTCATCTAGGACAGGGATACGGCATGAATTGTCCACATGTTTGGTCAAAGGGGCTAATCAGAGCCCTGCTCGGGGTGTTGCTGATCTGCGCAAGCGGAGTTCATGCGCAAGCACTCAACAGGCCGATTCAGGCCGGACGCGAGTATGTTCGGCTGGATCCATCCCACCCGGTTGCGTCTGGATCCCGAATTGAAGTTCTGGAATTTTTCTACTATGGCTGCCCCATATGCTATGAATTGCAGCCGCATCTCTCACGCTGGCTGCATCAGGCACCACCTTACGTGATGTTGCGCCGGGTACCGGTGCTTTCCATCGAAAACTGGGAGCCTTTCGCACGGCTCTTCCATACTTTGAACCTGCTGGGGGAGGTCAACCGACTGCATTGGCCTGTATATGACAACTTCCATTTCGACGGAATCAAACTGAATGACGAGAAGACCATGCTGGACTGGGTGTCTCGCAACGGCATTGACCGGCAGAAGTTCCTGACAGCATACAACTCGGAAGAAGTACTGAAACTACTGGCTCAGTCACGCACTCTCCTGAAGCAATACCAGATTACCGGCGTCCCATCCATCGTGATTGATGGAAAGTACCTAACATCCGCGCGACTCGCAGGAGGGACTCGTCAGCTTGCCCAGGTGATCGACGATCTGGTAAAGCTGGCCCGGAAGGAACGCCCCGAATAGGCATTGCCACAATCATCCTGATCACAATCTTCTCGGTGTTCTTTTAGAGCCGACATTTATCTTTTATTTTTGATAATAATCAATTCTTCATGTATCGCCACACTCCGGCGGCGTCCTTCAACCGTCCCAAGCGACCTTCATAATAAAGCTGGTGCATATGCGCCAAAGATTCGCCCATTGCGATCCTGGTTTCACGCTCGTCCAGTTTTCGTCGGAACAACAAGGGCAGTACATCAGCTGCAGATTTAGGTGTATCACAAGACTGAACGAGTTCCTCCAGTCTTTGCTTGTGGTGGTTTCGTAAGTAACGGACCCGCTCGCGCAATCCGTGAAAGGGCAGGCCGTGGGAAGGGAGCACCAGCGTATCTGCTGGAAGTTTGGCGTGTTCGGCAAGTGAGTCCATGAACCATCGCAGGGGATTCGCATCCGGCTCTACCGCCTGAACGCTGACATTCGTGGTGATGCGGGGAAGCACCATGTCTCCTGCAATCAACACGCCCAGTTCAGCGCAATAGAGTGAAGCATGCTCGGGTGAATGGCCATAGCCGAGAATGACTTTCCAGGAGGATTGGCCAACGCGAAACTCCTCGCCACCGAAAATCCTCTGATAGGACCGGGGAAAATCCCGGACATCCTGTCCATACCGCGCTTTGAGATCCAGCGTTCCCGCTGCTATTGCTGGGTCTAGTCCGTTCGACAAAAGCAGCGCCATTGCATCTTCCCTGCGGCTCATTGCCTGATCCCCGTAGGAGGTCAATCCCGTAAGGTATTCAGGCTGCGTCATGTGGAAGCTACAACCCATCCTTGCCAGTAACCAACCTGCGGTGCTGGCATGGTCATTGTGAAAATGGGTGCATATCAATCGGTTGGCTCGCCGGCCGGCAAGTGCACCGTCAAAAATGATTTCCCAATTCTCCCTGGTTTCATCAGAGGAGAAGCCCGTGTCGACCATGACGAAGTCCTGGCCATCGTCAATGATCCATAAATTAATATGCTCGAGCGCCGCCATCGGCAATGGCATTCGAACCCAATGCACCCCTGGTGCAACCTCCTTGATGGTCGCATGCTCGATAGGGTGCTCTTGCAGATAGCGTGGTGAAGGATCGCTAGGCGGCCTGAGCGCGGCCACCGTCTGCTGCGTGGTCATCGATCGTTCCAATGTATGAAGAAAATACAGCACGCGAGGATTGCGCACCGTGTAACTTCATTTTCGCAGATAATCAAAGCACTCGCCATTGATACATCCGCCAGCCAACCGTTCCCATATCCAAATTAGAACCACTACATGTACAGGGATATTATTACTCTGCATCTGCCCGTCTCCCCATGCATGAATATTTGCCGGTTGGGGGAAGCAAGCGGATTGTGCGAAGGATGTCTTCGCACGCTTGAGGAGATTAGCGCCTGGAGCGCATCGTCGACAGAAGAAAAGGAGATTATCTTGTGCCGTGTCCAAGCAAGGCGGGAACGCCTATCAGCAGACACTAGCCCTTGAGTTCCTGAGTCCTCAACGCTCGCCAGCGCGTACGCTCTTCTCCACGCATCGTGGTACCGGAGATGCGGCTGTTCGACACACGCCCGTTGAACAAGAGCGTTTCGCTACCGTCTTGTATCCTGAAGCTCAGATAGTCACCCTTGAGGAAGGTGCGCTCAACCGAGACTTCCTTTCCTCTCAGAAGTACCTTGCCTTCAAAGTGCTGGTAGCGCTGGGTAAAAAATATTTCCACCTCGGTTACACCAGATCCTGTGCGAACGCTGGAACGCCAGTGGCCCTCAATCTTTGCAGGAACTACCCAATAAAGAATCGTACTCGCTTTCTCCAATCCCACCCGCTTTTCTGGTACCGCTATCTTCTTGCTTGCATCCGGTTGCCAGTCGTCAATTCCGTAGTCGTGCGAGACAATCCGGGTGCCGGGTTTGAGCGCCAACAAGCGAGGCTTGAGTACCGAGTTGTATTCAGGCAGCAGATACATAGTGATAACTGAAGCTGCTCCCAGATCCGTCTTGAAGACGTTTTGCTCGAAAAAACTTGCACGCTCAGAGACTCCTGCCTTGCTCGCATTGTCATTTGCCAGCTTCACCAATCTTTCATCATAGTCAACTCCGAAGCCACGAGCCTTGAACTCCTTTGCCGCGGTCACAACGATTCGGCCGTCACCGGATCCCAGATCAATCAGGAAATCTCCGGAATGTACACCTGCTATCTGCAGCATCGTATCGACCACCACTTTGGGCGACTGTACGTACGGGGTCTCTTCGGTGACCCGCGCCACTGCCTGCCCCTCATCACTTGCAAACGCTGACCCGGCAGCAGAAAAGGGAATCAATGCGCTGGCTACAAGCCTTGTCCAGAATGGAAAAAGGAAACTCAAAATGCCTCCGTGCTTCAGGAATAGGTGTAGAACCCGTGGCCGGTCTTTCGACCCAATTGACCAGCCTCTACCATCTCAAGCAAGAGTGGTGCCGGACGATACTTGGAATCCTTGAATGAGTCATACAGGACATCCATGACGGCAAGGACCACATCAAGGCCTACCATGTCGCATAAAGCCAGAGGCCCTATGGGATGATTACATCCAAGCTTCATGGCCTCATCTATGTCCTTAGCCGTTGCCAGACCTTCCCCAAGGGCAAAGCACGCCTCGTTGAGCATGGGACATAGCAGCCGATTGACGACGAACCCTGGTGAATTCCGCACATTCACCACAGCCTTCCCAAGCCGAGTTGCCACTTCGGCGACGGCAGTCCGTGTTTCTTCCGATGTCTGAAGACCCGCAATCAGTTCCACTAGTGACATGACCGGGACGGGATTGAAGAAGTGCATGCCAATCACCTGGGCAGGACGGCGCGTGGCCGCTGCCAGGCGCGTTATGGAAATCGAACTGGTATTGGTGGCAATGATGGCTGACGGGGAAGCCAGATCATCCAATTGGCGAAAGATCCGAAGCTTCAATTCAGGGCTCTCTGTTGCTGCCTCGATCACAAGGCCGCATTCCCTGACCGGGTCTTGAGTGGTCGATACTCGAATGCGGGCGAGTGCAGCTTGCCGGTCCGATTCGCCCAACTTCTGACGGCTAACCATTCGCTGCATGCTGGCGTCAATGGTCTGCAAACCCCGATCCAGCGCGGCTTGGGCAACATCAATCATGACAACTGAATAGCCACTGGTGGCGCATGCCTGGACAATCCCGCCCCCCATCGTACCAGCGCCAATGACGGCAATGCGCTCAATGCTCATGACAACACTCCAGAAATGGATCTGCAGGAATAGGCCGTTACCGCAGCGAAGTTTAACATTGGCCCCTGGCGCTTAACCTTCAGCAAGTTAACGATAACGGTGTACTGGGGCGAGCCAGTCGCTTACAGATCGAGGAGAACGAAATCCCTCTTTGTCGCGGAGCAGTCCGGACACACCCAATCTTCCGGAATAGCTTCCCAAGGAGTGCCCGGCGGAAAGCCTTCTTCGGGCAATCCAACCGCCTCATCGTAAGAGAAGGAGCAAAGTTCACACTGCCAGACCCTCGTTCCTGGCGTTGCAGTTGCATTATTGTTCTGTTGCATGTGATTCACCGGTTCTGGAAAATTCAAAATGAGACCCTGCAGGCCTGACGAACCTGCAACGATCCTGTAAGGCGTTTCTTCATGTCCAACGTATACCACGGTCTGGGCTTCCTTTGGCATTCCTTGATCGAGGAGGCACCCCTTCAACACAACCACGCAAAAGCCATCTCCCCTTATCGGCTTTAGCACAGAGGTGGTCCCGCAAAACAGGACAAGGATATAAGTGGAGTTCTGCTCTAATCGGCGACGAGGTCGCCAAGGCGAGTAGAAGATGAGACGTCCCCGCCGTAACCACTCAGCGGCGTTCAAGGCGAAGGTGGCCTTGGCCGCGGTGAAGTCAGACCAGACGCTGGTGCAGTTGGCCGAGCGCTTCGATGTCCACCCCAACTAGATCACGCAGTGGAAGGCCGAGCTCCTGGAGCGTGCGGCCGAGGTGTTAGCCACCGCCGGTGAGAAACGCGAGGCGGGGCCGGATTTGAAGGCGCTGCACGCCAAGATCGGGCAGCAGGTGCTGGAGATTGATTTTTTGGCCGGCGCGCTCGGTCGCATCGGCGATGCGAGCACAAAGCGATGATTGATCCCGTACACAAGCTGCCTGTCGTTCGGCAAGCGAAGCTGCTGGATCTGTCGCGCTCCTCGGTCTACTACCAGCCCCAGCCCACGCCCGAGTCGGACCTGGCCTTGATGCGGATTCTGGACCGCTGGCATCTGGAGTACCCGTTTGCGGGCAGCCGGATGCTGCGCGACATGCTCAGGTTGGCCGGGCACCCGATCGGGATCAAGCGCGTGGCTACGCTGATGCGAAAGATGGGCATTGAGGCGTTGTATCGCAAGGCCAATACCAGCCGCCGGCACCCGGCGCACCGGATCTATCCGTACCTGCTGCGGGGACTGCCGATCGAGCGGCCCAACCAGGTCTGGGCGATGGACACGACCTACATTCCGATGCGCCAGGGCTTTGTGTACCTGACGGCGGTGCTCGACTGGGCCAGCCGGAGGGTGCTCGCCTGGCGCGTGTCCAACAGTCTTGCGGCTGATAGCTGTGTCGAGGCGCTCGAAGAGGCGATTCACCGCTATGGAGTACCTGAGATCATGAACACCGATCAGGGCAGCCAGTTCACCGGATCGGCCTTCATCGGGCTGCTCGACAGCCACGGCATCCGAATCAGCATTGACGGCAAGGGCTGCTGGCGCGACAACGTGTTCGTGGAGCGGCTCTGGCGATCCATCAAATACGAGGAGGTCTATCTGCACGCCTACGACAGCGTCACCGCAGCCCGGGCTGGCATTACCCGATACGTCGCCTTCTACAACACTCGCCGACCGCATCAAAGCCTTGACGAACGAACCCCCGACACGATCTACTTCAACTACCCGCCGCTCGCCGCGGCGGCTTAACCCCGCAGAACCCCCTTATAAAACATATTTTTGTTATCGAAGCGGGATGCAAGGGACCATGCAAGAAAATGCTTTAAGAACTGTTCCGCTTAAGCGAACATCGTATCGTGCTATTTTCTTCTTGCATAACTGCTTCTGGTAGCAATGAAACCGGAATAACGATGATCAGCGGTACAACGACTGTAGGAAACCTCAATCCGGTAGCCAAGCTTGAGCTGGACATTGATCAGCGGTTTGCAGGCTTGAGGCGACTGCTCGAAGTGACCGATCGGATCGATCCTGGTGTCCTCCTGGACGAGACATTTCGCCAAATTGAAGAAATGTGCAAAGCCAGAGTTCCATTCGATTCAATAGTCCGCCCTGAATAATTTCTAACCTACTGATTATTTGTAGAAAGAATGCAATTTCGTGTCATCGGATCTGCAAGAAAATCGTTAATCGATTTGAATCTCTTGCAAATTGTGACGAGGATTTTGATGGCCCCG
>CANJJT010000002.1:0-147542 GCA_947474715.1 Betaproteobacteria bacterium | reverse complement strand
GGTGACGCTGATTGCGCCGATCGCGATGGAGCAGGGCCTGCGCTTTGCCATTCGCGAGGGTGGCAAGACGGTGGGTGCCGGCGTCGTCGCCAAGGTTATCGAGTAACAGCCGCTGGCCGGCCATGAGGTCGGCCTCGCACATAGGGCAATAAAATGCAAAGCCAAAAAATCCGAATTCGCCTTAAAGCCTTTGATTACAGACTCATTGACCAATCGGCCCTTGAGATCGTTGACACAGCAAAGCGCACTGGGGCCGTGGTCAAGGGGCCAGTACCATTGCCCACGCGTATTGAGCGTTTCGATGTGCTGCGATCGCCTCATGTCAATAAGACATCTAGGGACCAGTTCGAGATTCGCACCCATCTGCGTTTGATGGATATCATTGATCCGACAGACAAAACAGTGGATGCCCTGATGAAGTTGGACCTTCCAGCCGGCGTCGATGTGGAGATCAAGCTGTAGAAAATCGAAAATCGTAGTAACGGGTGGCTGCCCAAACGGCCTCACCGTGTTGATTAACCGCTGGCCAATTGAAGTCGGCAACCCGTCTGGTTGACGGGATTAGATAAGAGGGTAAGACCATGAGTTTGGGACTCGTCGGCCGCAAGGTCGGCATGACTCGCATATTCACGGACGAAGGGGAGTCCCTTCCCGTGACGGTGCTGGACGTGTCCGACAATCGCGTCACACAAATCAAGACCAAGGACACTGACGGCTATGTTGCCGTTCAGGTTGCTTTCGGCACACGCAGGGCTTCGCGCGTAAGCAAGGCCATGGCCGGGCACTACGCCAAGGCTGGGGTCGAAGCAGGTCAGATCCTTCGCGAATTCCGTGTTGCAGAAACCGAACTTGCCAACCTGTCCGTAGGCGGCAAAGTTGGTGCAGACCTGTTCAAGGTTGGCCAGATCGTAGATGTATTAGGCACGACACAGGGCAAGGGATTTTCCGGTGTTATCAAACGCCATCATTTCTCTTCCAATCGCGCCAGTCACGGTAATTCGCGTTCCCACAATACGCCAGGTTCTATCGGACAGGCGCAGGATCCCGGCCGGGTGTTTCCTGGAAAGCGGATGGCAGGTCATCTGGGCGATGTGACGCGAACAACACAGGGTCTGGAGATTGTCCGAGTCGATATCGAGCGGCAATTGCTACTGGTTAAGGGCGCTGTGCCTGGAAGCCGCGGCCGTGATGTCGTGGTCAAGCCGACCGCAAAGCCGGGCCGACCCAAAGTCGTCCAGCCGGCGAAGCCGGCCGGAAAGAAGTGAGGTAAGGATGGAACTCAAACTGATCAACGAGCAGGGACAGAGCGCCACTACCGTGGTTGCATCTGACGCGCTGTTCGGCAGGGAGTACAACGAGTCCCTGGTACACCAGATAGTCGTTGCATACAAGGCAAATGGACGTCGTGGTACCCGGGCGCAGAAAGGGCGTAGTGACGTCAGCCATTCCCAGAAAAAGCCTTGGCGGCAGAAGGGGACCGGTCGGGCCCGCGCTGGAGACACGGCAAGTCCAATTTGGCGTGGAGGCGGAAAGACATTTCCCAACCTTCCAGACGAGAATTTCAGTCACAAGGTCAACCGCAAGATGTACAGGAGTGGCATGTGCTCCATCCTGTCACAACTCGCCCGGGAAGGCCGCTTGAGCGTAGTCGAGTCTTTCGTTTTGGAAGCGCCCAAGACCAAATTGCTTGCCCAAAAAGTACGTCAGATGGGCCTGCAGGAAGCCTTGGTCATTACGGACGAGATTGATCCCAATTTGCTGCTTTCATCGCGCAATCTTCCTAATGTGCTGGTTCTGGACGTTGCACATGTCGATCCGGTCTCATTGATCCGATTTGAACATGTGCTCCTCACAAAGAAGGCGATCGAAAGGTTCGAGGAGTTACTCAAATGAGCGCAAAAGAACAGCGTCTTATGCAGGTGCTGCTTGCGCCGACAGTGTCGGAAAAGAGCACCTACGTTGGAGAGAAACACAATCAGGTCGTGTTTCGTGTCGTCCAGGATGCCACCAAGCCCGAGATCAAGGCTGCAGTCGAACTGTTGTTCAAGGTCAAGGTCAAGGGAGTCCAGGTATCCAATGTCAAGGGCAAGCAGAAGAGGTTTGGGCGTGTCATGGGCCGTCATCGCAACTGGAAGAAGGCTTATGTGTCGCTGATGCCTGGTCAGGAAATCAACTTTCAGGCGACGGAGTAAGTCATGGCACTGATCAAAGTCAAACCCACATCCAGTGGCCGTCGTGGTGTTGTAAAACTTGTCAACCCTGATCTGTACAAGGGGCGCCCGGTTCAGGCATTGCTGGAGAAGAAGTCAAAGTCCGCAGGCCGCAACAACACCGGTCGCATCACAGTTCGGCACAGGGGGGGCGGGCACAAGCAGCACTATCGCCTTGTCGATTTTCGCCGTGACAAGGATGGTGTGCCGGCTACTGTCGAACGCCTTGAGTATGACCCCAACCGCACTGCCAATCTGGCCCTGCTGTGCTACGCCGATGGCGAGCGCCGTTACATTATTGCGCCCAAGGGTGTTCCCGCTGGAACAAAGCTGATGTCCGGTGTGGAGGCTCCCATCAAGCCAGGTAACTGCCTCCCTTTGCGCAGCATTCCGGTGGGTACCACAATTCATTGCGTTGAAATGCAGCCTGGAAGAGGGGCGCAATTGGCCCGCTCTGCTGGAGCCTCTGTACAGTTGCTTGCACGTGAAGGCAGCTATGCCCAGGTGCGTTTGCGTTCAGGCGAGATCCGCAAGGTACATGTCGAATGCCGTGCAACCATTGGTGAGGTCGGCAATGAAGAGCACAGCCTTCGTTCCATCGGCAAGGCCGGTGCGATGCGTTGGCGTGGCATTCGTCCGACGGTTCGTGGCGTCGCAATGAACCCGATTGATCACCCACACGGTGGTGGTGAGGGCAAGACCGCGGCTGGTCGTGACCCCGTCAGTCCATGGGGAGTGCTCACCAAAGGCTACAAGACCCGCAGTAACAAGCGTACGCGCGGGATGATCATCCAGTTCCGGCACAAGAAATAAGGACTAGCCATGGCTCGTTCAGTCAAAAAAGGTCCATTTGTGGACCAACATCTGATCAAGAAGATCGATACAGCCCGTTCCTCAAACGACAAGCGTCCCATCAAGACCTGGTCGAGGAGGTCTACGGTTTTGCCGGATTTTGTGGGTCTGACCATCGCCGTGCACAATGGCAAGCAGCACGTTCCGGTCTACATCTCCGAAAATATGGTGGGTCACAAGCTGGGTGAGTTTGCCCTGACCCGCACGTTCAAGGGGCACACGGCTGACAGAAAAGTCGCCGCTCCGGCCTCCAAGAAGTAAGGGATGAACATGG
The DNA here is from genome assembly GCA_947474715.1 of Betaproteobacteria bacterium. Classification (GTDB taxonomy): domain Bacteria; phylum Pseudomonadota; class Gammaproteobacteria; order Burkholderiales; family SG8-39; genus CAIYPG01. Next base: position 144,206 of record CANJJT010000002.1, on the reverse strand, counting down.
AAACTCAGGCAAAGTTGTGGGGTGTCAGGCTTTCCGCGCAGAAGGGAAGGCTTGTTGCCGACCTGATTCGCGGATTGCCCGTTGAGAGGGCTTTGAATGTGCTCGCCTTCAGCCCCAAGAAGGGGGCTCGCATCATCAAGAAAGTGCTGGAGTCGGCTATCGCCAATGCCGAGCACAACGATGGCGCGGATGTCGACGAACTCAAGGTGAAGACCATCATGGTCGAACAGGGAACGACACTGAAGCGCTTTCAAGCACGAGCCAAGGGACGCGGAAATCGTATCAGCAAGCCGACGTGCCATATCTTCCTGACGGTCGGCGATGAAGAGAAGAAATCGGTCTCTTCAGCCAAGCAGACGAAAAAGTAAAGGACTGCAATGGGACAGAAAATTCATCCGACCGGATTCCGGCTCGCGGTTAACAAGCAGTGGACTTCGCGCTGGTTTGCGAACAGCAAGAACTTTCCCGGGATGCTCAACGAGGACCTCAAGGTTCGCAGCTATCTGAAGAAGAAGCTCTCGCATGCCTCGGTTGGCAGAGTGATCATTGAGCGTCCGGCAAAGGATGCGCGCATCACGATTCACTCGGCCCGGCCTGGTGTGGTGATCGGCAAGAAAGGTGAGGATATTGAAGTCATCAAGGCTGATCTGCGTCGTTTGCTCGGTGTTCAGATGGTGCATGTCAATATCGAGGAAATTCGGAAGCCAGAGATCGATGCTCAGCTGATCGCCGATTCGATCACGCAGCAGCTAGAGAAGCGGATCATGTTCAGGCGTGCCATGAAGCGGGCCATGCAGAACGCCATGCGTCTTGGGGCGAAGGGTATCAAGATCATGAGTGCAGGCCGCTTGAATGGCATAGAGATCGCTAGAACCGAATGGTATCGCGAGGGAAGGGTTCCCCTTCACACTTTGCGTGCTGACATCGACTATGGCACCTCCGAGGCCAAGACTACTTACGGCGTCATCGGTGTGAAGGTCTGGGTTTACAAGGGCGACGTGCTAGCAAAGAATGAGCAGCCTGCAACGCCTCCGGCCCCGGCGTCGGACGAACCGTCCGCAGCCCGCAAGGTACGCAAGGCGCCAGCGCGTGCAGCAATCGGAAGAGCGGATGAGAAACCTGCAGGCACTGGCAAGCCAGAGTCTGAAGCAGGCGCCAAGCCCGCCCGCCGCGCTCCTGTACGCAAAGCCACAACCGGCGATGTACAGCCGGCAGCCGATGCCATACCCAAGACCGCAGTCAAGCGCGTGCGCAAGACTAAAGCAGAAGACGGTGGAACAACCCCGGAATCCGGTGGCCAGGCAGAAGGCCAGTAACAGGCGCTCCAAAATCAGGATTGACAGGAAAGCGAAATGCTTCAGCCATCACGAACCAAATATCGGAAACAGCAAAAGGGCCGCAATAAGGGCGTTGCCAGTCGCGGAACCAAGGTGTCTTTTGGCGAATTTGGCCTAAAGGCAACCGAGCGCGGCAGGCTTACTGCACGCCAGATTGAGGCGGCACGACGTGCGATGACCCGCCACATCAAGCGAGGGGGACGTGTGTTTATCCGCATATTCCCGGACAAGCCCATTTCGCACAAGCCAGCGGAGGTACGCATGGGCGGAGGTAAGGGCAATCCCGAGTATTTCGTGGCCGAGATTCGGCCAGGTAATGTACTTTATGAAATGGATGGTGTTGACGAAAGCACGGCTCGCCAGGCGTTTGCCCTGGCAGCAGCCAAACTTCCTCTCAAGACCACATTTGTGTTCAGGCTAGTGGGGTGAGCATGAAAAACAGTGAATTACGCAGCAAGGACGAGACGCAGTTGACCAAGGAACTGGAAGACCTGCTCAAGGCGCAGTTCTCACTGCGCATGCAGAAGGCGACGCAGCAATTGACCAACACCAGTCAACTGAGAAAGGTTCGCCGCGATATCGCCCGTGTGCGTACCGTCCTCGTAGAGAAGGCAATCAGCAAATGAGCGAAGCAAAAAATACCAGGGTGCTGACCGGGCGGATAGTCAGTGACAAGATGGACAAGACGGTGACTGTGCTTGTGGAGCGCCGCGTGACGCATCCGCTGGTAGGCAAGATCATTACCAGGTCCAAGAAGTACCATGCCCATGACGAGAAAAACGAGTATCGCGAAGGCGATCTCGTCGCTATTGAGGAAACTCGGCCGATTTCGAAGTCGAAGGCTTGGAAAGTATCTCGGCTCATAGAGAAATCTCGGTCTGTATGATATTGCTTGCATCAAGCTGAATTTTAGTACTATAATTGCAATCCTTTTCCGCTCGGCATTGAACTGCTTGCGGGTGATAGCCCAAAAGAGACAGTTCTGACGTAGCCCTTCCCCGCACGGGGTCCAAAACTGTCGTTTGCCTGAATTTCTGGGCGGGACAAGTTGGAGATTAAAAAATGATTCAAATGCAGACGGTGCTGGACGTCGCCGACAACACGGGTGCCCGTGCGGTGATGTGTATCAAGGTGTTGGGTGGCTCCAAACGCCGCTACGCCTCCATTGGCGATGTGATCAAGGTGAGCATCAAGGATGCTGCTCCCCGTGGTCGCGTCAAGAAGGGTGAGGTTTACAACGCGGTGGTAGTTCGCACGGCCAAGGGCGTTCGTCGTCCTGACGGCAGCCTTATTCGATTTGATTCGAATGCCGCCGTTTTGCTCACGGCAAAGATGGAGCCGATCGGTACCCGTATTTTCGGGCCGGTGACGCGCGAGCTTAGGACCGAGCGCTTCATGAAAATCGTTTCCCTGGCTCCTGAGGTGATTTGATATGCAACGCATTCGCAAGGGTGACGAAGTGGTGGTTCTGTCCGGAAAGGACAAGGGCAAGCGTGGCGCTGTCCTCCGCAGGGATGGTAAGGACCATGTCGTAGTAGAAGGCGTCAATCGCGCCAAAAAACACACAAAGCCCAACCCCATGAAGGGCCAGACCGGGGGCATTGTCGAAAAAGACATGCCGATCCATATTTCTAACGTGTCTCTGTTTAACCAGCAGACGCAAAAGGCCGACCGGGTCGGATTCAAGGCTCTGGAGGGTGGACGGAAGGTGCGTTCCTTCAAGTCCAACGGCGAGCAGATCGACGCATAGTCGAGGAAACAGACATGGCGCGCTTACAGCAAATTTATCGTGAACAGGTTGTGCCCGAGCTGATGGAGAAGTTCGGATACAAGACCCAGATGCAGGTTCCTCGTATCCGAAAAATCACCCTCAACATGGGGGTTGGTGAAGCGGTGCAGGACAAGAAGATCCTCGAGCATGCGCTTGGGGATCTGACCAAGATTGCAGGCCAGAAGCCGGTGGTCACCAAGGCCAAGAAGTCGATCGCTACATTCAAGGTTCGCAAGGACTATCCGGTGGGCTGCATGGTCACACTACGCGGATCCCGGATGTATGAGTTCCTTGACCGCCTCGTGACCATTGCGATACCCCGGATTCGCGATTTCCGTGGTATTTCTGGCAAGTCTTTTGATGGTCGTGGAAACTACTCGATGGGCGTGAAAGAGCAGATCATCTTTCCTGAAATTGAGTACGACAAGATTGATGCGCTTCGGGGCCTCAATATCAGCATAACCACTTCGGCAAAGACCGATGATGAGGCGCGTGCCCTCCTCGCCGGCTTCCGGTTCCCGTTCAGAAACTGAGAGGATTGCCGACAAATGGCCAAACTCGCATTGATTAACCGTGAAGACAAGCGTCGCAAGACAGTTGCGAAGTTTGCCGTCAAGCGTGCCGAATTGATGGCGGTTGCAAATGACGTAAAGCTTTCGGACGAAGAGCGCATTGAGGCGCGCGAGAAGTTGCAACAGCTTCCGCGTAATGCATCGCCGTCTCGCCTGCGCAACCGGTGTCGTCTGACCGGTCGCCCACGCGGGGTATTCCGCAAATTCGGTCTCGGGCGCAACAAGCTTCGGGAAGCCGCAATGAAGGGTGAAATCCCCGGCATGACCAAGGCCAGCTGGTAAGGAGATAGCATGAGCATGACCGATCCCGTTGCCGACATGCTGACGCGTATTCGTAACGCGCAGTCCATTGGCAAGACAACTGTAAGAATGCCTTCCTCGAAGCTGAAGCTGGCGATCGCCCAGGTTCTGAAAGATGAGGGTTATGTTGACGGTTTCGCCCGGCGTGATGAGCAGGGCAAGGCTGAACTCGAGATAAGTTTGAAGTACTACGCAGGGCAGCCTGTCATCGAGAAAATTGAAAGAGTTTCACGTCCCGGGCTTCGTATCTATAAAGGGCGGGACGATTTGCCCAAGGTCATGAACGGACTCGGAGTGGCGATTGTGTCCACTTCCCAGGGCGTCATGACGGACCGCAAGGCGCGCGCTGCCGGAGTCGGCGGTGAAGTGCTCTGCATCGTGGCTTGAGGGAGGGCATATGTCTCGTATTGGAAAGAGTCCCGTTGCCCTACCCAAGGGTGTCGAAGTCACCATTGCAGCCGATCAGGTTTCCGTAAAAGGGCCGTTGGGCACGCTCATGCAGGTACTCACTGGTAATGTGAAGATCGTCAAGGAAGGCGAGTCGCTCGTTTTCTCGGCTGCCAACGAAAGTTATGAATCCAACGCCATGTCCGGGACGATCCGGGCTCTGGTGGCGAACATGGTTACCGGCGTTACCAAGGGATTTGTGCGCAAACTGACCCTGGTAGGCGTGGGATATCGTGCCCAGGCGCAGGGGGATAAGTTGAATCTGTCATTGGGTTTTTCGCATCCGGTTGTCCAGCAAATGCCTCAAGGCATCAAGGTTGAAACTCCGACCCAGACCGAAATCCTCATAAAGGGGGCGGACAAACAGCTTGTTGGCAAAATTGCCGCTGAGATTCGAGCGGTTCGTCCACCCGAGCCTTATAAGGGCAAGGGAGTTCGTTATTCCGATGAGAAAGTTGTTCTCAAAGAGACCAAGAAGAAGTAGGAGCGGGCATCATGATCGATAAGAATACATCGCGCTTGCGCCGGGCCGCTCAGACCCGTCGGAAGATCAGTCAGCTCAAGACTATACGGCTGGCCGTACATCGCACCAACGGACATATTTACGCGCAACTGATTTCCGGTGATGGCGCCAAGGTGTTAACCAGCGCCTCCAGCGCCGAGAAGGAGGTCAGGGGCAAAGTTGCCAATGGCGGCAATGCGGCTGCTGCAGTTGTTGTGGGGCAGCGCATCGCCGAAAAGGCAAAAGGTCTTGGAATTGAAGCGGTCGCATTTGACCGCTCCGGCTACAAGTTTCACGGCAGGATCAAGGCTCTGGCTGAGGCAGCACGCGAAGCCGGACTGAAGTTTTAAGCGAGGTCCATCATGGCAAGAATGCAGCCCAGGATGCAGTCCGGCGACGAACGCCAGGACGGCCTGAAAGAAAAAATGATCGCCGTCAACCGTGTCACTAAGGTTGTCAAGGGCGGTCGTGTACTCGGATTCGCAGCGCTGACGGTCGTTGGTGACGGCGATGGCGGAATCGGTATGGGCAAGGGCAAGGCGCGTGAAGTGCCGGTGGCCGTGCAGAAGTCTTTCGACGAGGCGCGCAGGAAACTGTTCAGGGTCAAGCTCAAGAGGGGCACGCTGCACCACGCAGTTATCGGCCACCATGGCGCATCCACTGTGATCATGCAGCCCGCGTCCGACGGTACTGGCATTATTGCTGGTGGTCCGATGCGTGCTGTGTTTGAAGTCATGGGCATTACCAACGTACTGGCGAAATGCATTGGTTCCACGAACCCGTACAACGTGGTTCGTGCAACTTTGGACGGCCTCAAACGCATGAACACACCGGCCGAAGTGGCAGCCAAGCGTGGCAAGTCTGTTGCTGATATTACCGGCTGACCAGGAAGGCACCCATCATGTCGAAGACAATCAAGGTCAAGCTGATCAAAAGCATCATAGGCTGCAAGCAGTCCCACCGCGCGTCGGTTCGTGGTCTGGGCCTGCGCCGTATCAATCAGACGGTCGAGGTGGCTGACACCCCGGAGAATCGTGGAATGATCAACCGGGTCAATTATCTGGTCCTGGCTGAAGGCTGAACGAGGAAAAAATGGAACTCAACACAATCAAGCCTTCTGAAGGCTCCAAGCGCCCTCGTCGGCGCGTCGGGCGAGGTATCGGATCCGGCTTGGGCAAGACTGCCGGTCGTGGTCATAAGGGACAGAAGTCGCGCTCTGGCGGCTTCCACAAGGTCGGTTTCGAAGGCGGTCAGATGCCGCTGCAGCGTCGTTTGCCTAAGCGTGGTTTTTCATCCCATTTCCGTAGCGAGGAAGTTCGTATGGGGGACTTGGGGCGGGTAATTGGGGACGTAGCCGATATAGCCACCCTAAAAGCTGCAGGTCTGCTCTCGATTCATGCCACGCAAGGTAAGGTCATACTGGCCGGAAAACTTGCACGCAAGGTGAACGTAAGTGGTCTGAGGGTTACCAAGGGAGCCAAGGTCGCAATTGAAGCAGCTGGTGGCAGTATTACGGAGTTCAAGGTTGAAGAGCGGCCTCGAAAGCTGCCCAAGAAAGAAAAACCCAAGTCCTGAACGGACTTGAACGCGCATGGCTACTGTTAACTCACAACTCGGCAAGTCCGGCAAATACGGCGACCTCAAAAAGAGGTTGATGTTTCTGCTTGGCGCTCTAATCGTATTTAGGATCGGTGCTCATATTCCGGTCCCCGGTATTGATCCTAATGAGCTTGCCCAGTTGTTTCAGAGTCAGCAGGGTGGAATTCTCGGCTTGTTCAACATGTTCTCTGGTGGAGCCTTATCCCGGTTCACCATCTTTGCCTTGGGCATCATGCCCTATATTTCTGCCTCGATCATCATGCAGTTGATGACAGCGGTGTCTCCCCAACTGGAGGCACTCAAGAAGGAAGGTCAGTCAGGCCAGCGCAAGATTACCCAGTACACCCGTTACGGCACAGTCGTGCTGGCATTGTTCCAGGCAACCGGTATCTCCATAGCACTAGAGGCGCAACCAGGCCTGGTGATGGATCCCGGTCTCATGTTCCGCTTCACCACTGTAGTTACGCTCGTGACCGGAACCATGTTTCTGATGTGGCTTGGCGAGCAGGTCACCGAGCGTGGATTGGGCAATGGTATTTCCATGATTATCTTCGCCGGCATTGCTGCAGGCCTGCCGTCTTCGGTTGCCGGGCTTCTGGAGTTGGTTCGTACAGGAGCTATGCACCCCCTCATCGTGATCTTTATCTGTATCGCAGTGGTGCTAGTTACCTGGGCGGTCTGTTTTGTGGAGCGTGGTCAACGCAAGATACTGGTCAACTATGCCAAGCGCCAAGTGGGTAACAAGATCTATGGTGGGCAGGCTTCACACCTTCCTTTCAAGCTAAATATGGCTGGTGTGATCCCTCCGATTTTTGCCAGTTCCATCATTCTTTTCCCCGCAACATTGGCTGGCTGGTTCGGGGCAAATCAAGGGGCGAACTGGCTGAAAGACATCGCGGCTACGCTTTCACCCGGACAACCCATTTACGTGTTGCTCTATGTTTCTGCCATTGTGTTCTTCTGCTTCTTTTATACGGCGTTGCAGTACAACCCGAAGGAAACTGCAGACAACTTGAAGAAATCCGGGGCCTTTGTGCCTGGAATACGGCCAGGTGACCAGACGGCTCGATATCTTGAGCGCATCCTGACACGTCTCACCCTTGCCGGAGCGATATACGTGGCTCTGGTGTGTCTGCTACCCGAGTTTCTGATTTTAAAGTGGAATGTGCCCTTCTATTTTGGCGGCACTTCCTTGCTTATCATTGTTGTAGTAACCATGGATTTCATGGCGCAGGTTCAGGCATACGTGATGACTCACCAGTATGAAAGCCTCTTGAAGAAGGCGAACTTCAAGGGGGTTGGTTTCCCCATGCGCTAGATATAAAGCTTGCACCAGAGATACATGTCACAAAGTGTGACGTTTGTTCTGATGCAGGCGCGCAGGGACCAGCTTCGCAAGGCCACGTCTAGATAAATCTGGAAAATGGAGTTGTGTTTCTGGGCTATCTTTGCGGAAAGATGCGTAAGCATTGCTTAAGCATGCTCCGGGGTGACAAGGGGACGGTCAATCTGACCCCGTACGACCTCAGGCGGGGTCGTGTAGTTTTCTGCGTGAAGTAAAGTTTGCATTCAGAGAGAGGCAGCAATGAAAGTACTCGCTTCAGTCAAGAAAATTTGTCGCAACTGTAAAATCATCCGTCGCAAGGGTGTGGTTCGCATTATTTGTACCGAACCGCGTCACAAGCAGCGTCAAGGCTGAGTTTTGGTGTTGCAAGGACAATTTTCAGGTTATAATTTCAGGTTCAGTTTTTTGCTGATCCTTCTGTAACGGAGTGACGCATGGCCCGTATCGCAGGGGTTAATATCCCCAACCACCAGCACGCAGAGATCGCGCTTCAGGCGATTTTTGGCATCGGGAAGACCCGGGCCCAGGCCATTTGCGATGGCGTTGGCATTCGTCGCAGTTCCAAGATCAAGGATCTGTCCGAGACCGAGATGGAAAAGCTTCGGGTCGAGGTGTCCAAGATCACCGTGGAAGGCGATTTGCGCCGCGAAGTGTCGATGAATATCAAACGCCTGATGGATCTGGGTTGCTATCGCGGCACGCGCCACCGCAAGGGCCTGCCGGCCCGCGGCCAGCGCACCAGGACCAATGCCCGTACCCGCAAGGGGCCGCGCAAGGCAGCTATCAAAATGCAATCGGCGCCCAGCAAGACCTGATCGGCGCGGCGAAGAATCTCAGAGGAAACAGGACATATGGCCAAGCAGCCAAACGCAACCGCGGGTTCGCGGGTTCGCAAGAAAGTAAAGAAAAACGTGGCAGAGGGCATCGCCCACATCCACGCTTCGTTCAACAACACCATCGTGACCATCACCGACAGGCAGGGTAACGCGCTGGCTTGGGCTACGTCCGGAGGTGCCGGCTTCAAGGGTTCACGCAAGTCGACGCCTTTTGCTGCGCAGGTTGCAGCTGAAAGCGCCGGTCGTGCCGCTCAGGAATGCGGTGTGAAGAATCTGGAAGTGCGCATCAAGGGACCGGGGCCGGGACGCGAATCTGCTGTTCGCGCCTTGAACGCCTTGGGCCTGAAGATCACCAGCATAGCCGACGTCACGCCGGTGCCCCATAACGGTTGCCGCCCGCCCAAGCGTCGCCGCATCTAGTACGAGAGGAACCCATGGCCCGAAATCTAGATCCGAAGTGCCGCCAGTGTCGTCGTGAAGGGGAAAAACTCTTCCTGAAGGGCGAAAAGTGCTTCACAGACAAGTGTGCAATTGAGCGGCGTAGCTATGCTCCTGGTCAGCACGGCCAAAAGAGCGGTGCTCGCCTTTCCGACTTCGGCAAGCAACTGCGTGAAAAGCAGAAAATGCGCCGCGTCTACGGGATACTGGAAGGTCAGTTCCGTCGTGTGTATGCAGAAGCAGACCGCCGCAAAGGCGTCACCGGTGAGAATCTCCTCCAGGTGCTTGAGTCGCGACTGGATACTGTGTCCTACCGCATGGGTTTCGGTTCCAGCCGGACTGAAGCCCGCCAGGTTGTCCGTCACAACGCCATCCTGGTGAATGGGAAACGCGTCAACATCCCGTCCTTTCAGGTCAAGCCTGGCGACGTGGTGGAGGTGGCCCAGAAGGCCAAGGACCATCTGCGCATCAAGGCTGCTGCAGAAGCTGCCGAGTCGCGGGGCTTTCCCGAGTGGATAGAAGTCGACATCAAGGCACTGAAAGGCACCTTCAAGGCGTTGCCGCAACGCAGTGAACTGCCCTCGAACATCAACGAAAGCCTCGTCGTCGAACTGTATTCGAAGTAATCGAGAACAGCCTGATTTAACCTGATTGATCAGGGGAAAGCGCAAATGCAAACTAGTGGATTTCTGAAGCCGCGCATCATCGACGTCCAGACCGTCGCGCCCAACCATGGCCGCGTCACCATGGAGCCGTTCGAGCGTGGCTATGGCCATACCCTTGGCAATGCCCTTCGCCGCGTGCTGCTGTCTTCTATGCCCGGCTTTGCACCAACCGAGGTACAGATCACTGGCGTGCTGCATGAGTACTCCACGATTGAAGGCGTTCAGGAGGACGTAGTCGACATCCTCCTCAACCTCAAAGGCGTGGTGCTCAAGCTTCACAATCGCGAAGATGCCCTGTTGTCCTTGAGGAAGAAAGGCGACGGCATTGTTACGGCAGGCGACATCGAGACCACGCATGACGTGGAAATCATCAACCCCGAGCACGTTATTGCCCATCTGTCTCCAGGCGGTAGTATCGAGATGCAGATCAAAATTGAGAAAGGGCACGGTTATGTGCCTGGCAATTTGCGCGCCGTGTCGGACGAATCCAAGGGGATTGGCCGCATCATCCTCGACGCTTCGTTCTCCCCGGTCAGCCGCGTGTCCTATTTTGTGGAGTCGGCCCGCGTTGAGCAGCGTACCGACCTCGACAAGCTGATCATCGATATCGAAACAAACGGTGCCATCGAGTCCGAAGAGGCAATCCGTTATGCAGCACGTATCCTGGTCGACCAGCTCTCTGTGTTTGCGGCACTGGAAGGCACTGCGCCTGTTGCCGAAGAGAAGAAGTCGCCCCAGGTTGACCCGATTCTGCTGCGTCCCGTCGACGACCTTGAGTTGACGGTGCGTTCGGCCAATTGCCTTAAGGCCGAAAATATCTACTACATCGGCGATCTGATCCAGCGCAGCGAGACCGAGCTGTTGAAGGCACCGAATCTGGGACGCAAGTCCCTGAATGAGATCAAGGAAGTGCTGGCTTCACGGGGTTTGACCCTCGGCATGAAGCTGGAAAACTGGCCTCCCGCAGGCCTGGAGTCGACGCGCAGCTAAGCGCGCCACCGTAACTGATAAGGGGCAAGACATGCGCCACCGCTTAGGGCTGCGGAAGCTCAATCGTACCAGTAGCCATCGCCTTGCGATGCTTCGCAACATGACCAACTCGCTGCTTCGGCACGAAGTGATTACTACTACCCTGCCCAAGGCCAAGGAATTGCGCCGGGTTGTGGAACCCATGATTACTCTCGGCAAGGAAGCCACGCTGGCCAATCGCCGGCTAGCGTTCGACCGCCTGCGCGACCGTGACAATGTCACCAAGCTCTTCGGCGAACTCGGCCCGCGCTATGCCACGCGCAATGGCGGTTATCTTCGCATTCTAAAGTTCGGTTTCCGCAAGGGTGACAACGCCCCCATGGCACTCGTCGAATTGCTGGATCGCCCCGAAACTGCCGAAGGTGAGGAGTCTGCCGATAAGGCAGCCTGAGCTTCGTCAGTGCCATCGGGCTAAGGCAAAAGGCCGGTTTTCCGGCCTTTTGTTTGTCTGCGGCTCCGAGCTTGCGTGATGGCCTTGTTGACTAAGCCGCACAGTGAAAAAGCCCGACTGAAACAACAGTCGCGTCTTATTTCGGCTGGGCTTGACCCTGATTGACAGCCCGGGAGACTGGCGCCTGCCTGTCTTCAGAAGTCGACAATACCAATAGTCAAGTCACCAGAATGACCCGATAGTCATTGACGTTCGTCTGCGTCGGCCCGGTGACCACCAGGTCTCCCAGCGCGTCAAAGAAGCTCCAGGCATCATGTGCAGCCAGACAGGCTTCCGCTCCCACGCCCAAGGATGCTGCACGCGCCAAGGTGTCGGGCGTCAGTATGGCCCCGGCATTGTCTTCCGTGCCATCGATGCCATCGGTGTCGCAAGCGAGCGCCCAGGTTTTGCTATCGCCTGACAGGTTCATGGCGAGGCTCAAGAGGAACTCGCTGCAGCGTCCCCCTCGGCCTTCCTTTTGAGTGGCAGGCCCTTGCCTGTGTGCTTCAGCATGGCTGGCCGCGACCGTGACTGTACATTCCCCGCCGGATATCAAGGCGACTGGTGTCTTCCAAGGTAGTCCATATTTCCCTATCTCTCGGGCCAGTGCACCATATGGCCTGGCTACCTCACGCGCCTCTCCCGTGACGCTGTCGCCCAGTATGACGGGTGTGACCCCATGTTGCGCGAAGAAGACGGCAGCGGCCTGTAGCGCGGTTCTGGAAGACGCAATAACCTGCGCAGAGACCCGTTTGAACATTGCGTCGCCCGGTTTGGGCGTTTCCCCGATATCCCCGCGCAAGCCGCGTTCCAGATGGTTGCGCACGATGGGCCCAGGATCAATGGCATGACGGGTCAGTATTGCGAATGCATCGGCAAAGGTGCCCGGGTCCGGGCTGCAGGGTCCGGAAGCCACATGGGACGGATCGTCCCCGGTGACATCGGAGATCACCAGGGCGTGCACTGGCGCCCTGCTGGCAGCAGCCAGGCGGCCTCCCAGAATCGCTGATAGATGCTTGCGCACCGTGTTGACGTCCTGAACCGGGGCGCCACACCGAAGCAGGGCTCTGGTCATCGAACGCAAATCCTCCAGCGTCAGACCTGGTGCAGGCAGGGACAGCAGGGATGAGCCGCCGCCCGATACCAGCGCCAATAGCAGATCTTCCTTGCCCAGGCCGCCTGCTAGCCTGAGCATCTCCCGGGCAGCATTCGCACCGGATTCATCCGGCATCGGATGTCCTGCTTCCACCACCTTGATTCGATTGGTCAGTTGTCCGTGACCATAACGCGTCACTACCAGCCCAGACAACGGTGCGCCGGAAGGCCAGCTCTGCTCCACTGCCAGGGCCATGGCCGCAGCCGCCTTTCCGGCACCGAGCACCAGTGTGCGGCCGCGCGGAGGGGACGGCAGCCTGCCGGGCACTGCGCTTCGCGGGTCGGCTGCGGCAATCGCTGCGTGGAAGCTGCCGATGAGTAATTGTCTGGGGTCCATGGTGGCGTGGCTGAACTGGGAATGTGAATCCTATCAGGCTGATGGAAAATAAAACCAGACGGCTTGGCAGTCCGTACTGGCAACGTGCCCTCATGAAGGGCGAAGATCCCTGATCCTGGCCATCGTCCGGGCCCTGGGCCACCACTGACAGAGTCTTCCCGGCATTCAACAACAGGCCATACGCTGCAGCGAAAAGGGAGGGTCGTCAGTGCCCGACAAGCCTTCGATAATCACTGAAGGCAGCACGGCCCCGGATAAAATGAACGTATGAAAAAGCTGATTTTCCTGCTCGTGCTGATAGTGGTGATTGCCCAGGTTGCCGCACATGCCGCCACATTCACCACGCCGCCCCCCCCACCTTTGCCCCTGATGATTGCCCCGCCGTCTCCCGGAGCAAACCGGCTGGCTTTTTTCGAGTCCATCGAGAATGCTGACCTGCCCCGCCTCCTGGTCTTCATCCAGCAGGGCGCGCATCATGCCCTGCGCAATGACGAAGGTGAGCCGCCTTTGTTCGTGGCTGCGGAGAAGGGTTCCATGGAAGTGTTGCGCGCCCTGATCGACGGCCGTAGTGACCCGCGCCAACGCACACGAAATGGTGAGACCGCCTTGCATGCCGCAGCCCTGTTCGGTGACCCGGCACAGGTCCAGGCGCTGCTCGATGCAGGTACCGAAATCAATGCCGTCAACCTCAATGGGGAAACTCCCCTCGCCTGGGCTGCCATGACAGGCACGCTGCAGGTGGTTGAATTACTGCTGCGTGCAGGCGCGTTGCCCGAGTCCCCCGATGAGCACGGCAATACACCCCTGCATGGTGCTGCCAAGGCAGGCAATGCCGAGGTGGTGAAAGCGTTGCTTACGCGCGTTGCCCGTCCGCTCACCCGCAATCGGGAAGGCCACACAGCCCGTGATCTGGCGGTGGAGCGTGATCAGGTCGAGGTGGTGCGGCTGTTGCCGCAGGCCAGGCCTTAGTGGCCTGAATCGCTCATTTGCTGAAGAAAAAAGACCGAGAGTCCCCATCATAAGGGGTTAAAAATGCTCGCAAAGCGGAGCAAGCCTGGTTGGCTTGCGAGCATTGGCAACGCCGTATGGCGCCGATGCTCGGCACTTTTATTCAGCGAATGTGCAATTCGGGACACGAGCAATTCAAGACACTAGCTTCTGCTCGGCGGTACCGGTTTCGTTTCATCCCGTAATGGCAGCAATGCCATGGTCAGCAGCAGCCAGGCCGCTATCCAGGCCAATCCGCCGATGGGTGTGACGGTGCCCAGCGCGCGAATCCCGGTGAATGCCAGCAGATAGAGGCTGCCTGAAAACAGCAGCAGCCCTGCCGCCATCAACCATCCTGCGAGCCGCAGCAGGGCGGGGCGCAGGCAATGTGCGCTGGCCAGTCCTGCGGCAATCAATCCGAGCGAATGATAGAAGTGATAGTCGACGGCGGTGTGATAGGTGGCCAGCAGGGCTGGCTCGAGGCGGGCTTTCAGAACATGGGCGCCAAATGCGCCGAGCATCACGGCCAGCAGGGCCGCAAGGCAACCACCGGCGAATAGAAATCGTCCCTGTCTGCTCATCACTGGTCCTGCTTGGCGGGTGGATCCGGCTCGTATAATACCGGTGCCGACTGCGCTGTTCGCAGCGGATTCATTCCTGGCATATCAAAACCGCCAGTCACAGCTGACAAAGGAAAAGGGGGACAGCATGTCCGAGAAAGTCGTCATTAATACGGTCGAAGAACTCAAGAGCATGGTCGGCAAGGAGATTGCCGTGGGGCGTTGGCTCACCATCACCCAGGATCTCATCAACAAGTTTGCCGAGGCCAGCGGGGATTACCAGTGGATCCACGTCGACGTCGAGCGCTGCGCCAAGGAATCGCCGTTCAAGACGACGATTGCCCACGGCAATCTCACCTTCTGCGTGCTGTCATCACCCCAGCGCAATGCCGACATCGAACTGCCGCCGGCCAAGATGGGTGTCAATTACGGTGTCAACAAGATCCGCTACACCGGCGTCGTGCCGGTCAACTCGCGCATCCGCGCCCGCTACAAGCTGCTCGATGTCAAGGACGTGGATGCCAAGACCATCCTCGTCAACTGGGGTGTCACCGGTGAGCGCGAAGGCTCCGACAAGCCAGTGCTGATCGCGGAATGCCTGTCACGCCGCGTCAGCGCCTGAAGCTCACTGCAGGAAGCGCTGGCCCCCTGCCTGCTGGCCTGATCCCGTGAATACATCCCGCTGGATCAAGGGCAGGGTTGCAGCCCGCCGGCAATGGACCGGCAACCTGTTTTCCCTGATGGTGGAAGCCGGTCCCATCCCCTTTGAGGCCGGCCAGTTCATCAAGATCGGTCTGGCCGGCGTCGACGGCATCAGCCTTCCCGCCGGTGATGAAGGCATCCTCGGCCGGCCCTATTCCTTCGTCAATCCGCCGCAGGACCCCCTGCTCGAATTCCTCTGTGTGGAGGTGCCCGGTGGACCGCTCAGCCCGCGCCTGGCCACGCTGAAGCCTGGCGAGGAAATCCACGTGGCACGCCAGCCAGCCGGCTTTCTCGTGCTTTCCGAGATTCCCGACGTTGACACGCTCTGGATGATCGGCACAGGAACCGGCATCGGTCCTTTCCTGTCCATACTGAGGACAGAGGCGCCCTGGCGGCGCTTTCGCCAGATTGCGCTGGTCCAGGGCACGCGTCAGCTTGCCGAGCGCAGTCACCGTGAGGTCATCGATGCCATCCGTCTACAGCACCCGCAGCAGTTCCGCATGGTGTCCCTGGTCACCCGGGATGCGCTTCCATCGGCTGGCGGTGGCGACGCGCTGCTGCAAGGGCGCATACCGGCAGCCATTGCCGATGGAAGGCTGGAGGCCGCCGCTGCCGCACAGCTGGCACCGGACAGTTCGCACGTCATGCTGTGCGGCAACCCGGCCATGATTGCCGAAGTCGCCGACCTGCTCAAGGCCCGGGGCATGCGCCGGCATCGCCGTCGCACACCCGGCCACATCACCGTGGAGAACTACTGGTGAAGTTCACCTGGCGCAGAGGGCGATCAGTGGTGCTGCTCATGCTCGCCACGCTCCTTTGTGGCTGCAGCGCCGTGCGTTTCACCTATAACAACGCCGATCTGGTGGCGCGCTACAAGGCGTCCGAATACGTCGAATTTACCCCCGAGCAGGTGGAACAGTTCCGCGCGCGTTTTGCCGGCTTTCACCAGTGGCACCGCAGCACCGAACTGCCGGGCTATATCGAATTGCTCAAGGATGCGGGCGGCCGCGTTGGTCGCGGGCTCAGGCAGGATGACGTCGCCTGGGCTGTTGCCTCCGCCCGAAGCCTGTATAGACGGCTCACCGCCGCCGCTGCGCGCGACGCCGGTCCCTTGCTGGTCGGTCTGGATGCGCAACAGTTACAACAGGTCGAGAAGCGCTTTGCGGAGAACAACCGCCGCTTCGCACGTGACAACCTCGAAGGTGATCCGCGCCGCCAGCATGAAAAACGCGCAAAGCAGCTGGAGGACCATTTCCGGGAGTGGACCGGGCGGCTCACCGATCAGCAGCGCGAGCGCATTGCCCGCTTCGCCGACGATTATGGCCGCATCCGCGCCGTGCGATTCGAGGACCGCAAGCACACACAGCAGGCATTCCTGGCACTGCTCCGCGCCGAGCGCGACCCGCTGCGCATGTCACAGCGGGTGGCGGCACTGTTTTCGGATCCGGATGAAGGCCGCACACGCGAGTATCGTGAGGCCATGAGCCAGTTTGAAAGCCGGCTTGCCGGCCTCATTGTCGACATCGATCGCATGCTCACGCCCGAGCAGCGCACGCGCGCCATACAAAAACTGCAGTCCTATTCAGCTGACCTCGTCGAACTGCATCGCCCCGGGGCATCGGTTGCCGCCACAGTCATTGCCCTGACTGCAGCCATGCCTGGTTACTGACAGGCTGGCGGATGTGCTGCCACGTGGCATGCGCTGGATTCCTGCTGGTCATATCCCTGTTGAAATAAGCAACACGGGAAGTTCGGACTTGCGGGATCCACTTGCTGGAAGGGCCGGCTGGGGAGCGGCCTGGGCGCCTTGAACAACACCGGGGGCCGGTGCGCCGCCGGGGAGGCGGAGAGCCGGACTGCAGCAAGAGCGGCAGCCCGGACTTGCGGAATTACTTGAGGTGCTTGTTGACCAGTTTGGTCATCTCGAACATCGATACCTGCTTCTTGCCGCCGAAGATTTCCTTCAGCTTCTCGTCTGCATTGATGTTGCGCTTGTTCTTTGTGTCCTGCAGTTTGTTCTTCTTGATGTAGATCCAGATCTTCTTGGTGACCTCGGTGCGCGGCATTGCGCTGGTACCGATGACTGCGCCCAGGGCGGCGGTCGGGGTCATTGGCTTCATGAATGCTGCATTTGGCTTCCGCTTTGCGGCTGCCTTTTTCGCCGGCTTCTTGCTTACTGCTTTTTTCTTGGTGGCCATACTTACTCCCTCCAGATCAATTGCGGGGTCGGTGAAAGAAATGCACGCTCTGTTTCTGTGCGCGCTGAGAATGCTTCAACGCCGTAGCATTGTCAACGGCTGCAAGGGCTATTTCAAAGTAATTTTCCCTCTGAAAATGCAGAATTCCACAAGCCATGCTGCGTGCCGCAAGCATGCTCATGCCTCGTCCGGGCGCATTGCCTGCTTGTCCTATAATCCAACGGCCATGCCGCAACCGTTCCGCATCTCCCTCCTGAAGACTGACGAATCCATGACGGCGTTCACGACATCACCATTTTCGGTGCAAGCCGGAGGATGGCGCTGATGGTGTCCGATCTGCCCTCGGGCCCGGCCTCGCATCATCCGCTCGATCCCCAGGCAAGGGCTTTTCTCCAGCAGCAGGCCGGCCGTGTTTTTCCTAGGGAAAACATGGTTCAGGCGCGCATTGCTTACAGGGAGTCGCGGATGGCATGTCAGTCCGCGGCAGGCCCGCTCGTGGAGGTGAAGGACTTGCAGGCAGAGCTTGCACAGGGTGCGGTGCGGGCACGTCTGTACCGGCCCCGCGCCATGCAGGGGGTGTCCCTCGATGGCCCGCTGCCCTGCCTCGTCTATTTCCACGGCGGTGGCTTCGTGCTCGGCGATCTGGACAGTCATGACCCTCTCTGCCGTGCGCTTGCCATCCAGGGCCAGTGCGCGGTGCTGGCCATCGACTACCGCCTGGCCCCCGAGCATCGCTTTCCCTGCGCCACCGAGGATGCCCTGGCCGTGCTGCCGTGGCTGCGCGAACAGGCAAGCAGGCTGGGCATCGATGCGCGCCGCCTTGCCGTCGGCGGCGACAGCGCCGGCGGCTGCCTGGCCGCAGTGGCGGCGCTGGGTGAGCGGGATGCCGGTCGGCCGCTGTGCCTGCAACTGCTGTTCTATCCGGTGACCGACCTGGCGCATGATCTGCCTTCGCATGCCAGCCTTGGCGAAGGCCATGGCCTTACCCACGCCGACCTGCTCTGGTATCGCAGCCAGTACCTGACGGATCCCGCGCAGTGCCTGGACTGGCGCGCCTCACCCATGCGCGCTGCCAGCCATGCCGGCCTGGCTCCGGCCTTCATCGTCACCGCCGGCTACGATCCCCTGCTTGATGAAGGGCGGGTGTATGCCGAGCACCTGCTCCAGGCCGGCGTCACCGTCACCCATGAATGCTTTCGCGGCATGATCCACGGTTTCATCCTGCTGAGTGCGCAGCTGGCCGCGGCGCACCACGCCATCCACCGCGCCGGACAGGCCTTGCGTGCGGCCTTCAGCGCCGAGCCCACCACGGCCTTCCCGACTTTCCGCGGGCCTGCTGCCACACCGGAGTCCCGCCCATGAGCCGTGAAACGCGCAAACGCAACTGGCCGGCCGGACGTGGCAGCACCGTCGCAGTGAGCGAGTCCGGCGGGGTGCGTTATCTCCACATCGGCGGCGATGCCATCCAGAGCGCCATGCGTCTGAGCCGGCCGGACCGGCTGGAGCTGCACTACAACCGCGCCATGATGGCCTTCCTGCTGTTCCATCCGCAGCCGCGTCGCGTCTTCATGATCGGCCTGGGTGGCGGCTCCATGGCGCGCTTCCTGTACCGCGGCTACCCCCAGTCGCGGGTGACCGCGGTTGAAGTCAACCCGGAGGTGGTGAGTGCGGCACGGCGCTACTTCGACCTGCCGGCCGACGGTCCGCGCTTTGCCGCCGTCCTGGACGATGGCGCTGCCTTCGTCGCTGCGCACCCCGATGAAGCCGATGTGCTGCTGATGGACGCCTTCGACGATGGTTCCCAGGTGCCCGAACTGTGCAGCCCGGCCTTCTACGCCAACGCCCATGCAGCCCTACGCGAACCCGGCGTGCTGGTGCAGAACTTCATGTCCGACGATGACCGTGTCGAGCTGTATGCCGAACGTATCGCCGAGGCCTTCGGCAGACAGGTGGTGCTGATGCCCGCCGCGGACCGGGTGAACACCATCGCCATCGCCTTCAAGGGCGGGCCGCGCCGGGTCAAATGGTCCACCCTCGAGGCACGCGCCGCGGTGCTCGACGAAGCGCACGACTTGCCCGGGGATCACTATATGGCCATGTTGCGGCGCAGCCGCACAGTCGGACGGGCGACCGGGACCCCATCCACGTTTTTCGATTATTGATCCCGTCTCTGTGGCAGTCCTGCTGGCGCAGGTGCCATCGATCCCGCGCAAGCGGCAGTGAGCGAATTGCAAACCTGCTTTGCATAAAGTGTTGTGACAGGCGGGGGGGCTGCGCTATAGACTTGCGCCTCTGATCCAGGCGCCCGCCCCAGAACGGGCCGTAAGCAATCACCAAGGAGAAGCAGATGGAATCCAGCGACAAGTCAAAGCGCGCGCGCCTGCGCGAACTCATCCAGCGCAAGGACAAGGTCCTCGCCGTCATCCATCCGCCCACCGCGGCCCACGGCCGCATCATGGACCAGTGCGGTACCGAAGCCGGGTTTGTCGGCACCAGCGGCGTGGTTGGCACCTATACCGGCCTGTCCGATGTCGGCACCGCCACCATGACTGAATGCGTGCAGATCGGCGAGTGGATTGCCCGCAGCGTCAGCTACCCCATCATCCTCGACGGTGACACCGGCCACGGTGGTGTCATGGCGGTGCGCCGCCTGATCCAGGAATGCATCCGCGCCGGCATTGCCGGCATCCGCATCGACGACCAGCCCATCGAGGGCAAGCGCCGCACCGGTACCGCCGGCATGGAAGTGGTGCCCATGGAGCAGGCGATTGCGCGTTACCGCGCCGCTGTCGATGCCAAGAACGAGATCGATCCCGACTTCGTCATCATGGCGCAGTGCTACGCCGGCAATGCTGTCGGCAACAGCCTGGACAACACCATCGGCCGCCTCAAGGCCTACCGCGAGGAAGGTGGCGTGGACTGGGTGCAGTTCGAGTATCCGCGAACGGTCGACGAGATCCGCACCGTGCGCGCAGCCATCGAAGGCCCCTTCTCCTTCATGAAAGGTGGCCTGGGCCGCTTCCTGTCGTTGAAAGAGCACCTCGAGCTGGGCGTCACCATTGCCTGGTACCCGACGCTCGCCCACCATGTCACCTGGCAGGCGCTGTGGAATTTCATGCACGAGTTCAACAAGAAGGAAATGACGGCCTGGGACGAATTCCTCGCTGCCAATGCCGCCAACACCGTGCCCAACCCGCTGCAGGTGGGGCCGGAAGGCGAGGGTGCGGACAAGCAGCGCATGCTCGAAGAGCGCTACTTCCCGCAGGAACTGCTGGCCAAGTACAGCAAATAAGCCGGGATAACCGGTAACGGAAAACAGATAACGACGGAACAAGGAGCAGGGCAATGGCAAAGAACGGATACAAGGTTTTCGACTCTGACACCCACGTCGGCCCGGTGATGGAAGTGCTGGAGAAGTACATCGGCGAGACCGAGAAGGCCAAGCTGGCTGGCTGGGAAAAATTCAAGAACACCAGCAAGGCCGGCCTCACCAACTACACCAAGGGCTCGCGCGCCTATCGCCGGCGCCTGGGCATGGCGCAGGCGGAAACCTCACCGGCACGCTACATGGCCGGCTTCACCGGGCCGGAGACTTCGCGCAAGCCCTCGCCCAAGGTGGATCTGGACATCAGCGCGCGCATTGCCGACATGGATTTCGAGGGCGTGGACGTCAACTTCATGCTGCCCTCGGGCTGGTTCGGCACCTTCACCTCCGACGACGATGTGGCCCTCGAGATGGGTATGTATCGCGCCTATCACCGCTGGATGAATGACTACTGCAGCGCCCATCCGGAGCGTCTGGGCGGGGTCATCCTGGTGTCAGCGCGAGACATCCCGGGCAGCATCGAGGAAATCAGGAAGTGGGGCAAGTCCGGCTGGGCCTGGGGCATCCTGCCCTATGCACCCTATGGCACCCCGCTCGACCACCCCGACCTCGAGCCGATCTGGGCCGCGGCACAGGAGTTCGACCTCACCATCTCGCTGCACACCTTCACTGTCATGCCTCCCTATGCGCCGGGCGGCCTGGACAACTGGGAGAACCTGTTCCTGCAGCGCTCCGCGGCCCACCCCTGGTGTGGCATGCGCAACATGGCCTCGCTGATCGGTGCGGGCGTGATGGAGCGTTTCCCCAGGGTGCGCATCGCCACGCTGGAAGCCGGCCATGGCTGGCTGCCCTTCTGGCTGGCACGCATTGACGAGCACGCCAAGACCATCAAGAGTGCCATTCCGGAGCTGAAGCAACTGCCCAGCGAGTATGCCCAGGGCGGCCGCTATTTCCAGAGCATCGAGGCCCCCGAAGGCGAGAAAATCACCAACTCGGTGAGCGACATCTGTGGCGATCACGTGCTCATGTATGCTTCGGATTATCCGCACGGCGAGAGCCACTTTCCGCATACCGTGGACATCGTGCTGGACTGGAAGAACACACCGGAAGCGCGCAAGCGCAAGCTGTTCTGGGACAATGCGGTGAAGTGCTTCCCGCGCAGCGGCCTGAAGTAGGCAGGGCGCCGCGCACGGTACGACACAGCACCAGCAGCGCCCAACTTCCGGGACCGACTTGCCTGCAAGCGGTCCCGGCTGTATTTTTAGCCGGCCTGCATGCCATGCCATGGCAGGGCGGGCAAGGCGCAGGGCCCATTGAACGCGAAAGGAATCAACATGCACAAGGTTTCACTCAAGGGCGCCATTCTGGGTGCTGCATTGGTCGTGGCATCGCAGGCGAGTGCACAGAATTACCCGGTCAAGCCGGTGCGCGTGGTCGTGCCGCTGGCACCGGGCGGTGCCACCGACATCCAGGCACGCATGTTTTCCGCAAAGATGGGCGCATCGCTTGGACAGAGCTTCCTCGTCGACAATCGTGCCGGGGCGGGGGGGCTGATCGCCTTCAACTACGTGGTCTCGCAGGCGCCTGGCGACGGCTACACGGTGCTGGCAACCTCCCCTGGCTTCACCAATGTGCCGGCGCTCTACGAGAAGCCGCCTTTTGATCCGCTCAAGGATTTCGAGCCCATCATCCTGATGAGCAAGGCGCCTTATGTATTCGCCGTGAACCCGAAGTTTCCGGCCAACAACATGAAGGAATTCCTCGCCTGGGCCCGTGCCAACCCCGGCAAGCTCAATTTCGCCTTGTCCGGAACCGGCACCACCATCCACTTTGCCGCGGTCTGGCTGGAAGAGGCCGCCGGCATCAAGACCACCATGGTCCCCTACAAGGGCACCGGTCCGGCAACGCAGGATCTGATCGCCGGCCAGGTGCACGCCGCCTTCGCCAATCCCATCAGCGCCAGCCCCTTCATCAAATCAGGCAAGTTGCGCCCGCTGGCGGTGACCACGGCCGAGCGCTCACCGGTGCTGCCCGACCTGCCCACCTTTGCCGAATCCGGCCTGAAGGACTTCGATGTCACCACCTGGCATGGCTGGCTGGCCCCGCGCGGCACACCGGCCGCGGCGATCAAGGTGCTCAACGCCGAACTGAACAAGGTGCTCAAGTCGCCCGACGTGGTGAAGGTGCTCTCCGATGACGGCGGCGTGCCCACGGGTGGCTCACCGGAAACCTTCCGCAAGCTGATTGCTGTCGAGATCGAACGCTGGAAGCAGTTGGTGAAAGTGGGCGGCATCAAGCCTCCGACGGAGTGAGTCGTGCCGGCTCTGGCCGTGCCATTATGATCAAAAACAAGATCTGAATAGCGTCACCATTGGTTGAATCGGGTTATTCTTATCAGGCCTTCCGGGCGGTATTCAGTCCGGCAAGGTCATGCCTGGGCTGTTGAGCCGCCATGGATCTCGCCAGCCTCAAGCTGTTTGCCCTGGTCGCCGAACAGGGCAGTCTGACGCGCGCCGCCGTGGCGCTGGGCACCATGCCCTCGGCCCTCAGCCGCAAGCTGGCGGCGCTCGAGCGCGACTGTGGTGGCCGCCTGTTTCATCGCACCGGCCGCGGCCTTACCCTCACTGAACTCGGCGAGCGCATCCTGCCGCGCATCAGCGGCCTGCTGGCTGGCCTGGATGAACTCTCCCATGAAGTGCGCAGCCATGCTGGCGTGCCTGGCGGCGCAGTGCGCATCGGCCTGCTCGCCTCGATGGCCCATCCGCTGGTTGACCGCCTGTTCCGTGAAATGCGCGCCCGCCATCCCGAGGTTCGCCTGAATGTCTTCGGGGGCTCCAACGGCCAGCTCGATGAGTGGCTCGCCAGCGGGCGCATCGACATGGCCGTACTGTTCCGTTACGGCCGTGCTGAAGTGGGCAACGAGCAGGCGCTGGGTGTGGTGGACACCTATCTGATCGGGCCTGCCGGCGATGCCCTGACACGCGCGCCGACGGTGAAGTTCGACCAGCTCGACCAACTGCCGCTGGTGCTCCCCGGGCCGCCCAATGGGCTGCGCGTCATTCTCGACCAGTTGGCACGCCGCAAGGGCATCTCCTTGTCGGTGGTGCTGGAGGCGAACTCACTGCCGGTGCAGAAGGACATTGTCGTCGGCGGTGGCGTGTACACCGTACTGGCTGGCTATGCCGCCGGGCACGAAGTGCGCGAAGGCCGGCTGCAGGCCTCGCGGCTGGTCAATCCCGGCATCGAACGCATCGTCACCCTGGGCATCACCAACCAGCGGCCTGCCTCGCTCGCCAGCCGGGAAGTGGCGCGCCTGATTTGCCGCATCGTCGATGACGTGTCCGACTCGATTGCCTTGCGCCATGTCGGCAGCAGGGCGCGCTCGGGCCGCGCCGCGGCGAAGACTGCGGCGGGCGACAAGCCACTGCAGACCGGCAAACCTGCCAGCGACAAGGACAAAGGCAAAGACACGGTCCGCAACGGCAAGCGTGGCAAGGGCAGCAAGGCGCCGGCTGCCGCGCGGCGCGGGTCGCGCCGTTGATGCCCCCCGGTGTGGCCATGGCCGCACCGTTGCCGTTCCGGTGCCGCCACGAGAGCCGCAGGCCGCTCGCTATAATCGCCCGACACTCCCCTGACGGTCCCACCCCATGAGCACTGAAGACGAGGTCTTCTCCGGCACCGGCGAAGTCCAGGCCGGCCACCGCTTCGACACCGCAGCATTGCAGCGTCACCTGGAGCAGCATGTCGCCGGCTTCAAGGGCCCGCTGTCGGTGGAACAGTTCAAGGGTGGCCAGTCCAATCCGACGTTCCGCCTCAGCGCCGGCAGCGGCCGCTATGTGATGCGCGCCAAGCCCGGGCCGGTGGCCAAACTGCTGCCCTCGGCACACGCCATCGAGCGCGAATACCGCATCATGAGCGCGCTCGGCCAGGCCGACTTTCCGGTGCCGCGCATGCTCACCCTGTGCGAGGACGAATCGGTGATCGGCCGCGCCTTCATGGTCATGGCGTGCGTCGAAGGCCGCATCTTCTGGCAGCAGGAACTGCCCGGCCTCGCGCCGGCCGAACGCCGCGCCATCTACGAGGAGATGAACCGCGTGCTGACCGCGCTGCACAGCGTCGACTACCAGGCCATCGGCCTGGCCGATTACGGTCGGCCCGGCAATTACTTCGGGCGCCAGATCGCGCGCTGGTCCAGGCAGTACCGCGCCTCCGAGACCGAAGTGATGCCGGCCATGGACCAGCTCATCGCCTGGCTGCCCGAGAACATCCCGGCGGGGGACGAGACCTCCATCGTGCATGGCGACTTCCGCCTGGACAACATGATCTTCCACCCCACCGAGCCGCGCGTGCTGGCCGTGCTGGATTGGGAGTTGTCCACGCTGGGCCATCCGCTGGCCGATTTGTCCTACCAGTGCATGGGCTGGCATGTGCTGCCCGGGCAGTTTCGCGGCATCAAGAGTCTGGACCTGCCAGCCCTGGGCATTCCCACCGAGCCGGAGTACGTCGCCGCCTATTGCCGGCGCACCGGGCGCGCCGGCATCGCCCACTGGAATTTCTACCTGGCCTACAACATGTTCCGCTTTGCCGCCATCCTGCAGGGCATCCGCAAGCGCGCGCTCGAAGGCACGGCCTCCAGCGCGCGGGCGCATTCCGCGGGCGAGCGGGCGAAGCCGCTCGCCGACCTGGCCTGGGGTTTTGCGCAGAAGGTGATCGCCGGGGAAGGCTGAACCACGTGGGCATCGCGGCAGCCGCGGCACAGCGGCGGCGCGATGAAGCTTCAATATCGCACAGGAGGGGTTACATGAACATTTCCCGCATTGCTGCTGCAGCGCTGCTCGGCTGCATGCTTTCATCGGCCGCACTGGCGCAGAAAAAGCCGCTGCTGCCCAATGGTTTTCCCACCAAGCCCATCCGCGTCATCGTCACCACCGGCAGCGGCGGCGGACTCGACATCATCACCCGCGCGGTGTCCAACAAGTTCGCCGAGCGCACCGGCGCCAGCGTCATCGTCGACAACCAGAATGGCGCCAGCGGCGGCATCGCCATCAACCAGCTGGCTGCCAATCCGCCCGACGGCTACACCCTTTTGAGCGCGGGCAGCACCCTGCTCATCAATGCCGCATCGGGCCGCTACGAGAAGGACGTGCGCACCACCCTCGCGCCGGTGGTGCGCATGAGCTCCACCTGGTACTACCTGATCGTGCCCACCAGCGTGCCGGCTGGCTCGCTCAAGGAACTGATCGCCTACGCCAAGGCCAATCCGGGCAAGCTCAACTACGGTTCCAATGGCGTGGGCTCGGCCATGCACCTGGGGCTGGAGCTGTTCGAGGCCGGTGCCGGCGTGGACATGATCCACATCCCCTACAAGAGCTCCACGCCCATGTATGTGGACCTGGTGGCCGGCCGCCTGCAAGTGGCGCTGGCCTCGCTGCAGGGCATCCAGGCGGTGCATGCCGGCAAGGCGAAGCTGCTGGGCATCACCCGCCTGCAGCGCATGCCCGACATGCCCGAGGTGCCCACCATCGCCGAAATGGGCCTGCCCAACTACGAGGTGGCCAATACCTACATGCTTTACATCCATGCGCAGACGCCAGCGAATGTTCTCGGCGTGCTCAACCGCGAGCTGGTGCAGGCGGTGAGCGCCCCGGAGCTGAAGGACAAGATGGCCGCCGACGGCGCGCTGCCCGGCGCCCCGCTCAACCCGACCGAACTGAAGGCCGCCTACGCTTCCGACTATGCGCGCTGGGATGGCGTGATGAAGAAGGCCGGCGTGAAGATCGAGGATTAGCGGTCCTGGCCGGCTCTTGCCGGCCAGGTGCTCAGATGGCCTTTGCCGCGCGCAGGCGGGTGATCGCCTCGGCACCCAATCCCAACTCACCGAGGATGGCCTCGGTGTGGGCGCCCAGCGCTGGCACTGCATCCATGCGCACCTCCGCTGCATCGGCTGCCCCTGGTGGCAGCAGCGCCGGCACCGGGCCTGCAGGCGTGTCCACGCTGGCCCAGCGACTGCGCGCCTGGAATTGCGGATGGGCCCATAGCGCGGCCATGTCATTGAGGCGCGCATTGGCGATGCCGGCTGCATCCAGGCGCCGCTGGACTTCAGATACATCGAGTGCGGCAAACACCTGCACGATGATCTCGCGCAGCGCCGCCCGGTTGACATTGCGTTTGGGGTTGGAGTCGAAGCGCGCATCCACGGCCACATTGGGCAGGCCCAGCACCTGCCCGCAGAACACCCGCCATTCGCGCTCGTTCTGCAGGCCCAGCATCACCGACTGGCCGTCACCAGCCGGGAAGGGGCCGTAGGGATAGATGGTGGCGTGCGCCGCGCCGGCGCGGGGCGGCGGCTCGGCGCCTTCAAAAGCGTAGTACATGGGAAAGCCCATCCACTCGGTCATGGCTTCCAGCATGGAGATGTCGATGCGCTTGCCGCGGCCGGTGCGGCCGCGCTCGATCAGCGCGGTGAGGATGTTGCTGTAGGCGTACATGGCGGCGGCGATGTCGGCGATGGAGCAGCCGGCCTTGGCCGGCGAATCGGGCGTGCCGGTGACTGAAAGAAAGCCCGCTTCACTCTGGATCAGCAGGTCATAGGCTTTCTTGTCGCGATAGGGGCCGGGCGCTACAGGGTCGTCACCATAGCCGGAGATGTCGCAGACGATGAGGCGTGGATGCGCCTGGTGCAGCACTTCGAAGGACAGGCCCAGCCGTGCCGCGGCCCCGGGGGCGAGGTTCTGCACCAGTACGTCGGCCGATGCCAGCAGTTGCCGCAGCACGTCCAACGCCGCGGGCTGCTTCAGGTCCAGGGTCAGACTTTCCTTGCCGCGATTGGTCCAGACAAAGTGCGAGGACAGCCCATTCACCCGGCTGTCGTAGGCGCGCGCGAAGTCGCCGCTGTCCGGTCGCTCCACCTTGATCACGCGCGCGCCCTGGTCGGCCAGTTGCCGGGTGCAGAAGGGCGCCGCGATGGCGTGTTCCAGGGAGACGACGGTAATGCCTGCGAGCGGGAGTGTGCCCATGGAGGGTTGCCGTTTCATGCGGCCATGAGGCCATGAGGGAAGGGTGCCGGATCATCGCATCATGCATGGATGGGGGGCAACCGCAGTGGCTGATTATCGATCAGGTAATTGCAGACGGCATTCGCCTGCTCCTCGTCGTAGTCGAGGGTCCTGAGCGCCCGCTCCCCCAGGCCGGAAGCTTCGCTGACTGAAAGCCGGATGCCATCCACTGGCTGGTGTCGCATGGTCATGCGGCCCTCTCTGGCGCGATCAAGGGACACTGCTTTGTCATTGTCCCTGCCGTGATGGTGATGGCTCAGTGATCCGCGGGCACCGTCGAGGAAAACGCCGGCCGCGCCATCATGCGCTCGTGGAAGGCCTTGAGGTTGGGGTAGGCCGTCTGCCAGTCGTAATCGGGGAAGCGAAAAGCGATGTAGCCCAGCGCCGTGCCCAGGGCGATGTCGGCCAGCGTGTGGCTGCCGCCATGGCACCAGGGCTTGTCGCCCAGTTCCTTCGCTGCCACGGCGATGCCGCGTTTCACCTTGCCCAGTTGCCGGTCGATGTAGTCCTGGCTCTGGTTGGCGGTGCGGCGCTTTTCGCCCATGCAGGCCACGCCGGCATCGCAGATGCCATCGCCGAGGGCTTCCCAGCGCTTCACCATCACGCGGTCCATGCCGTCGGCCGGCAGCAAGGCGGGCGAGGGCGCGATGGCTTCCAGGTAGTCGACGATGACGCGTGAGTCATAGATGGACTGGCCACCATCGACGATGATGGTGGGGATCTTGCCGAGCGGGTTGCGCGGAATCACCGGGTTGTCCTCGCCGGCCGTGGTGACCTGCTCCAGGGTGAATGCCATGTTTTTTTCGGCAAACACGATGCGCACCTTGCGCGTGAAGGGGCTGCTGTAGCCGCCGAGCAGGGTGATCTGGGGCATGGGGTTCTCCTGATGAATGATAATAATAAATAGCTTGTTTCAATAATGACAGAGACTACAATTCTAAATTGATAATAATAAAACGGCATTGTCCGGCTTGCCGGCGCGGTGCGCCTGCCGGGCCGGGCCAGAGTTTCGCGCCGGCAGGCAGGACAGCCCCGGGCGATTCTATGCAGTATCCTTGCCCGCTGCTTATACTGCTGCGGCTGCCAAGGGGGGCCTTGTCCCCAAAAGGCAGACAAGGCCGGCGACCTGCCTGACGCTGCCGGCCGTTCCTCCACCGACATGAGCATTTCGCGGGATAACAAAGTGGCTTTCATCTTCAGCGTAGACATAGGCGGCACCTTCACCGATCTGGTGGCCTGCGACCTCGACACGGGCGCCCTCAGCTTTGCCAAGAGCCCCACCACCTACGACGACCTCGGGCGCGGTGTGTTCGACTGCATCCGACGGGCGGAGGTGAATGCGAAGGACGCCATCTTCGTCAAGCATGGCACCACCCTCGTCATCAATGCCCTGCTGCAACGTTCCGGCGCCCGCACCGCACTGGTCACCACGCGCGGCTTTGCCGACGTGCTGGAGATCGCACGCGGCAACCGCATGCGCCCCTTCGATCTGCGCTTCCGGCGCGATGAGCCGCTCATTCCGCATGAACTGCGCTTCGAGGTGGGCGAGCGCATGCGCGCCGATGGCACGGTGGAAACGCCGCTGGCCGAGGACGAGTTGCGCGGGCTGGCCGTGCGCCTCGCGCAGTCCGGCGTGGAGGCCGTGGCGGTCTCCTTCCTCAACGCCTACGCCAACCCTGTGCATGAGCAGCGCGCAGTAGCATTGCTGCGTGAGCTGCTGCCCGCGGCTTTCGTCACTTCGGGCACCGAGGTGACGCGCGAATGGCACGAGTTCGAACGCACCGCCACCGCCGCTTCCAATGCCTATGTCGGTCCGCAGGTCAGCCGCTATGTGGAGCATTTCGACCAGAGCCTGCGCAAGGTCGGCTTTCCGGGCTCACTGCTGTTCATGGGCTCGCATGGCGGCGTCGTGTCTTCAGCACGCACGGTGCGCGAGCCCATTTCACTGGTGGAGTCCGGCCCCGTTGGCGGCTGCATCGGCGCGGCGCGCTATGCCTCGGCCCTGGGCCTGCCCAACATCATTGCCTTCGACATGGGCGGCACCACAGCCAAATGCATCCTGATCGAGAACGGCGAGTATGCGGTGGAATCCACCTATTACATCGGCGGGGAGGAAACCGGTTTCCCCATCCGCGGCAATGTCATCGACATCATCGAAGTGGGCGCCGGCGGCGGCTCCATTGCCTGGGTGGATGAGAACGGCAGCATGTCGGTGGGGCCGCGCAGCGCCGGCTCCACACCGGGCCCGGTCTGCTATTCGCGCGGCGGCACCGAACCCACGGTGACCGATGCCAATCTGGTGCTGGGCCGGCTGGATGCCGACTTCTTCCTCGGCGGCGAGATGAAGCTGGATGCGGCCGCCGCGCGCCAGGCCATCGCGCAGAAGATTGCCGCGCCGCTGCAGTACGGCGGCGAGGAGGGCGTCACGCGCGCAGCCAGCGGCATGCTCACCATCGCCGGGTTCACCATGGCCGATGCCATCAAGCGCATCTCCATCGCGCGCGGCAAGGATCCCCGCGACTTCGCCCTGGTGAGCTATGGCGGCGGCGGTCCGCTGCATTCGGCGGAGCTGGCGCGCGAGCTGCACATCCCGTTGGTCATCATCCCGCCGGAGCCGGGCAACTTCTCGGCCACCGGCATGCTGCTGGCCGAGGCGCGGCTGGACTCGGCGCGCACCTTCGTGGCCGACCTGTCTGCGGCGTCGATGCAGAAGCTGGCCGCGATGGTCGATGAACTGCAGCGCGACTCGCGCCAGGCCATGGAGGCCGACTTCGGCCGCGAAAGCGAGGCGAGCAGGGCCAGCGTGGCCTTTCGCAATCAGGCCGAGTTGCGCTATGTCGGGCAGAAACATTCGCTCAAGGTGGCGCTCATCCAGGGCCAGTCCCTGGACGACCTGGCCGGCCAGTTCCACACGGCCTACCACCAGCGCTATGGCCATTCCATGCCCGGGGCGCCGGTGGAATTCGTCGCCGTGCATGTGGCGGCCACGCTGGGGATGCGCCGTCCCGACACCGATGGCCTGATGAACAGCCAGGGAAGTGCCCACCAGGGCGGGGCCCGGACACGCGAGGTGTATTTCCTCGACGCCGGCCGCCATGTCAGCACACCGGTGTACAACCGCTATGCACTGCCGGTCGGCTTCGCGGCGGAGGGCCCGGCGGTCATCGAGGAGTACGGTGCCACCACGTTGGTCGGTCCCGGGGACCGATTCAGCATAGGCGAACTCAAGGAGATCCGGATTGACTGCCGAAACTAACTCCGGCGCCGCGCGCGCGGCCAACCAGCCTGGCAAGGCCGATCCGGTCACCGTGGAGGTGATCAAGCGCCGCCTGGTGGCCATTGCCGACCACATGGACCTCAACATCACCCGCACCGCCTTCAGCCTGCTGGTGTCGGAGTACAAGGATTACGCCGTGGGCATCGTCGATGGCGAAGGCCTGCTGCTGTGCCAGTCCACTGCAGGCATGCCCCTCTTCATCGCCGACGTGCTGGGCGCGGCGGTGCGCGACGGTCTGAAAATCTACGGCGCCGACGGCTTCGAGGAAGGCGACGTGGTGGTCAGCAACGACATCGGCCAGCACCTGAACAACGTCGCCATGTACACGCCGGTGTTCGACGCCAGCCAGAAAAGGCCGGTGGCCTTTATCGTGGTGGTCATGCACTGGGTGGACATCGGCGGGCGCAACCTGGGTTCGACCAGCCGCTTTGCCACCGACATCTGGCAGGAAGGCCTGCTCCTCAACACCGTGAAGCTGTACGCCGGGGGGCGCCTGAATGCCGAGGTGCAGCGCATCATCCGCACCAATTCGCGGCTACCCGATGAACTCATGGGTGACATCGACGCGCAGATCGGCGCCTGCTACATGGGGCGCGATGGTGTGGTGGGCATCCTGGCCAAGTACGGCCTGCCGGTGTTCCGGCAGTGCGTCGAGGCCATGTGGGCGCAGGCCGAGCGAGCATCGCGCAAGGCCATAGCGGCCATCCCCGATGGCACTTACTCGGCCGAGGCCTTCATGGATGATGACGGCCTGCATCGCGGCAAGCCCATCCCGCTCAAGGTGACCGTCACCATCGCGGGTGAGGAAATGACCGTCGATTTGTCCGACCTGCCCAAGGAAACTCAGAGCTCCATCAACGCCGGGGCCTCGGGTGGCGGGCAGTCGGTGGCACGCCTGGGCTTTCGTTACGCCGTGTTGCCGGAAGGCCATGCCAGCGAAGGCACCTTCCGGCCCCTGAAGCTGGTGCTGCCCGAGGGCAACATCATGAACTGCGGTCCGGCCGCGGCACGCAGTTACTACAACCTGGCGCTGCCCACCCTGATCGACCTGGTGATCAGGGCGCTCGCGCCGGCCAATCCCCATCGCGCAGCCGGCGGTCACTACGCGACATTTTCCTCGGTGCGTTTTCGCGGCACGCGGCCCGGCTCCAAAGCGCCTTTCCAGTGCGCCGAGAGTGGCTTTGGCGGCTGGGGTGCGCTCTCCGACGGCGATGGTCCGGGGCCGTTCCGCACCATGTGCCACGGCGACACGCGCCTGATTCCCATCGAGGCGCAGGAGGCGGAATTTCCCCTGTTGCTGGAGGAGATGCGCCTGCGCACCGATTCCGGCGGCGCCGGCAAATTCCGCGGCGGCCTGGGCATGACCAAGAAGTACAAGGTGCTCGGGCCATGCGAGTTTGCCATCCTCACTGACCGCACCGCCTGTCCGCCCTGGGGCATCAATGGCGGCGGCCCGGCCAAGGGCGGCGCAGCCTTTGTCACCAAAACCGATGGCAGCACCAGTGAGGTCCTCAAGGACACCAGCGCGCTGCAGGCTGGCGATCGCGTCACCATCCACACCGGTGGCGGCGGCGGTTATGGCCCACCGCAGGAGCGTGCCCTGGACAGCCTGGTGGCCGATGTGCAGCGTGGCTATGTTTCGCGCGAAGGCGCGGCGCGTGACTACGGCGTGGCGTTCGACGAGCAGTTGCAGCCGCTTGGCCAAAGCGCCGGCCGATAAGGGCAGGGTAGGGCAGGCAGGGCCGTCATCCCCAGTTCCGGATGGCGGCAAGGAAGGTTCGCTTTAGCCAGGCGCGCGGCAAGAGTCGCCGGTCGTGGTCAACCAACAGGAGCGGTCGCAATGACACAGTTCAGGCACAAAGCCTTGCAGCGTTTCAGTGAAAAAGTCGGTACGGGGCGACGGGGCCGGTGGCGCGCATGCCTGCTGGGCCTGATGATGCCCCTGGCCCTGCCAGCGGTGTTTCCGGCCAGTGCCAGCGCGCAGACCTTTCCCGTCAAGCCGGTGCGGCTGGTCATTCCGTATGCGCCCGGCGGCGGCGCCGAGACGCAGACCCGCCTGATGGCCGGCAAGCTGTCGGAATTCTGGGGGCAGCCGGTGCTGGTCGAGAACCGGCCCGGCGGCGCTTTTGCCATCTCCGCAGGCATCGTCGCCAGGGCCGCGCCGGATGGCTACACCATCCTCAGCACCTATTCCTCCATGCTCACCGCGGCCGCCAGCCTGAAGGAATATCCCCTGGATATCCTGAAGACCCTGACCCTGGTGTCCTGGCTGACCGAGGTGCCCAGCATCCTGGCCGTTCCAGCCTCCTCGGAGGCACGTTCCATCAAGGACCTGCTGGAAATTGCACGCAAATCCCCCAGGCAGCTCACCTTCGGCTCGACCGGCCTGGGCGGCACCCAGCACCTGAATGCTGAAATGGTCCTGCTGGCCGCGCAGGCCAAGGGGGTGCATGTTCCCTACAAGGGCACCTCCGAGGCGGCGACCGCGCTGCTGGGCGAGCAGGTCGACTTTGCCTTTGTCGACAACACCATTCGCCCGCACATCAAGTCAGGCAAGGTGCGCCCGCTGGCGGTGAGCTCCTCGGGACGCTGGGACAGCCTGCCGGACATCCCCACCATGCGTGAAACCCTGGGCGTCAACGGTGCGGCCACCCGGAATTACTACCTGGTTCCCTCGGCCACTCCGACCGCGCTGGTGAACCAGCTCAACGCAGCCATCGTCAAGGCGCTGCGCTCACCGGACCTGGCCGCCAAGGTCTCCGCCAATGGCTACAACATCATCGCCAGCTCGCCTGAGGACGGGGCCAGGGCATACCAGGCTGAATTCGAGACCTATTCGAAACTGGTGAAACAGATCGGTCTGGTCATCGAATAGCCAGACAAAAAAACGGGGGCGAGCCCTGGCTCGCCCCCGTCCGGTATGCCGAGGCGCCTGCCTGCTCAGGCCGCCTTCGCCCGCAAGCCCTTCAGGCGCGCGAGCTCCGCTCCGGCCGCTTCCTCAACCACCGTGCCTTTGAAGAAATCCGGGTTCATGCCCCCATGCAGGTTCACGACGTGCGAGAAGGTGAAGTCGCGGAAGTCCTGCTGCGTGAGGATGCCTTTCTCCAGCGCCTCGTGCACTTCGGGCACCACCTCGTCGATGTGCGGCACGTCCCAGTGGCCGATGTCGGAGCTGAACACCGCCTTCAGGCGTACCTTCATGCGCGGGTCGAAGGCGAACATGGTGGTGGGGTCGTCGGCCTCGCAGCCGAAGTGGAAGTTGCGGGCGAACAGTTCGCGCACTTCGCGCTTGTTGGCGAAGGGGCCGA
Organism: Betaproteobacteria bacterium; assembly: GCA_947474715.1. GTDB lineage: Bacteria > Pseudomonadota > Gammaproteobacteria > Burkholderiales > SG8-39 > CAIYPG01. The sequence continues at coordinate 110,031 of CANJJT010000002.1, read as the reverse complement.
CGTGGCCGAAGTCGTCGTAGTGTTCCTTCTCGCGCGCGGTGAGGTCTTCCACGGTGGCGCCCACCTTGCTCCATTCGAAGCTGGCGAAGATCTCGTCGATGTGTTCGCGCATGCGCGGCCCGCCGTACTGTTCCATCAGCTGGCGCATGCGCGCCTGGTCGAGGTTGGTGGGGCGCAGGTTCTCCTGCATGGACGGCCAGTTGCGTTTTTCCCAGTGGCCCTGCAGGTCGCAGCAGAGTGAGGCCGCCCAGCCCATGCCGCCTTCGAGGAAGGCGAAGTTCAGGTTGGGGAAACGCTTCACCACCCCGCCCAGGAACACCGCCTTGGCAAAGGTGTGGTTGGCGTTAGCGAAGTGGTCGATGTGGTTGTACACGTCATTGGTCCAGGACATGCGGTCCACCCAGTCACGGCTGCCACCATGCGCGGACACCGCCACGCCCAGCTCGGTGCAGGTCTTCCACACCGGGTCGTAGTCGTACTGGTTGTCCAAGCCCAGCGCCTCGATGTAGTAGGGCAGCTCGTTGGGCTTCATGCGGAAGTCGCCGGCCGCAGCGGTGGCCAGCTTGTCGGCGTGGGCCGGGATCACGCGCGGGAAGGCACCCGCCATCATGATGACCTTGAGACCCAGCTCCTGGCGGATGAAGCGGATTTCCTCCACCGCCTCGTCAGGCGTGATGGCGGTGACCACGGCCGCGGGCGCGAAGCGGTCCATGTGCTCGGCGAACCAGTCGCGCGCCATGATGTTGTAGGCGCGGCCCACGGCCTTGCGCATGTCCTCGGACTGGATACGGTGCAGGTTCAGGCCGATCGAGGTGTACATCACCGCAAAGTCGATGCCCAGGTTGTCCATGCGCTGGCGCAGCAGCTTGGGCATCATGATGGCGGCGCGGTCTTCGGTGTGGGTGGGGGTGAGCCACCAGGTGGCGCGGCGCATGCGCTTGTTGCGGCGTTCCTCGTCGCTCGCCTGGTACCAGCGCGGGTGTGAGGAGCAGTAGGCAGCGTAGCGCTTGGCCATGTCGGGTCCCGCCACCTGCCGGATGTAATCCAGGTGCACCGGGATGGTTTCGACCCAGTGGCCGTCGCCGTCGATGATGGGGTGGTTCAGCTGGCTGCGTATCTTCGCGCCTTCGGTCATGCTCATTGCGGATTCCTCGTTGTTGTCTGAATGGTGTGTGTGGTGTGTAGGATGCCCGCGGTTAGCCTATTCCGGCTTGGCGCCCGAGACCTTGACGATCTGCGCGAACTTCTTCGTCTCCGAGGCAATGAAGGCGGCGAACTCGGCTGGTGTGCCGCCGGCGGCCTCCACGCCGTTCTCGGCAAAGCGCTTCTGAACGTCGGCATCCTCCATGGCCTTCCTCAGGCCGCGGTTGAGCTTGTCCACCCGCGCCGCAGGCACGCCTGCGGGCGTGAGCACGCCCAGCCAGGTGCCATACTCGAAGCCTGAAAAGGTTTCGGCCAGCGCAGGAATGGCGGGCCAGTTCTTCAGCCGTTTCTGGCTGGTGACGGCGATGGGCTTCTTCACCCCGGTCTTCACCCCGCCCATGGAGCTGATCTCCGAACCGAAGTGGCCGGAGAGGCGCCCGGCCATGACGTCGGTTTCGACACCGGCCGTGCCCTTGTAGGGGACGTGGGTGATGTCCACGCCGGCGGCCAGCTGGAAGCTCACCAGCGCGAAATGCGAAGCGCCGCCGGTGCCGGAGGAGCCGAAGTTGAGCTTGCCCGGGTTGGCCTTGGCATGGGCAATCAGTTCCTGCAGGTTGTTGGCCGGCACCGAGGCATGGATGAGCAGCACCATGGGCGACTTGATCAGCAGGGTGATGGGCTGGAAGTCCTTGATCGGGTCGTAGCCCATGTCCTTGTACATGTGCACGTTGATGCCATGGGTGCCGGGAAAACCCATGAACAGGGTGTGGCCGTCGGGCGAGGCCTTGGCGGCGATCTGCGCACCGATGTTGCCGCCGGCGCCGGGACGGTTGTCGATGATGATGGTCTGGTTGAAATCCTGCGACAGCTTGTTGCCGACCAGCCGGCCAATGGTGTCGGTAATGCCCCCGGGCGGATAGGGGATGATGAAGCGCATGGCGCGGGCGGGGAAGTCCTCCGCCTGGGCCTGTGCCGCAAGGGGCTGCAGCAGCAGCGCGGCCAGCAGCAGCGTGCGAAGCGGCGATTGCGGCGAATATTGCGGCGATGATGGCATGGCGACCTCCGTTGGGGATGACTTCATGGCTTCATGGTTTCCGAGGGGTGTACCCGGGGTGGTTCAGATGGCGCCTGATTTTTTCAGTGCCGCGATCCGCGCGGTGCTGAGGCCCAGTTCCTTTTTCAGGATGTCACCGGTGTGCTGTCCCAGCAGCGGCGGTGCACTGCGATAGCGGATGGGTGTCTCGGAGTATTTGATCGGATTGGCCACCAGCGGCACCCGGCCCGCCAGCGGGTGCTGCATGTGGATCTTCATGCCGCGATGGATGACCTGCGGGTCGTCGAACACCTGGGCCACGGTGTTGATCGGGCCGCAGGGCACGCCGGCCGCCTCGAACTTCGCCACCCAGTGGGCGCAGTCGCCCAGCGCCAGGCGCGCAACGATGGCGGCGTTGAGGTCCTCGCGGTTGATGACGCGCTGCGGGTTGGTGGCAAAGCGCGGGTCGCGCGCCATGTCGGCCATGTCCAGTGCCTCGCAGAACTTCACGAACTGCCCGTCGTTGCCCACCACCACGATGAGATGGCCGTCACGCGCCGGGTAGACCGTCTGCGGCACGATGTTGGGATGCTCGTTGCCATTGGCTTTCGGCGACTGGCCGGTGACGAAGTAGCCGAGGTTGCGCCCGGTCATGACGGCGATCTGCACATCCAGCAGGGCGAGGTCGATGTGCTGGCCCTTGCCGGATTTCGCCCGCCAGGCGAGGGCCCCCAGGATGGCGATGTCGGCATACAGGCCGGTCATCAGGTCGGCGATGGGGATGCCCACCTTCATCGGCCCGCCGCCGGGCTTGTCGGCGCGCTCGCCGGTGATGCTCATCAGGCCGCTCATGGCCTGGATGAGGAAGTCGTAGGCCGGACGTTCGCTGTAGGGGCCGCTCTGGCCGAAGCCGGTGATGGAGCAGTAGATGAGGCCGGGGTTGAGCTTGCGCAGCGAGGCGTAGTCCAGCCGGTAGCGCTTGAGCGTGCCGACCTTGTAGTTCTCCAGGATGACATCGGCCTTGGCCGCCAGTTGCCGCACCAGGTCCTGGCCCTCGGGTTTACCGATGTCGATGGTGATGGAGCGCTTGGAGCGGTTGATGCCGAGGAAGTAGGCGGCTTCCTTCGTGACATTGCCCTGCTCGTCCTTGAGGAAGGGCGGGCCCCACATGCGCGTGTCGTCGCCGGTGCCCGGGCGCTCCACCTTGATGACCTCGGCGCCGAGGTCGGCCAGGTTCTGCCCGGCCCAGGGGCCGGCCAGCACGCGTGAGAGATCGAGCACGCGGATGCCCGACAGGGGCAGGCGGTCGCCGCCACGGCGGGCGCCTGGCTTGGCGGCGGCTTTCTTCCGGGGCGCCGGCGACGCGGTGGCTTTGCGGACAGTCTTGCGGACGAGCTTGCGAACAGGCTTGCCTGCCGCGGCCGTGGCACGTGCGCCGGCCTGGCCGGCCGGCTTCACCGGCCCGGCCTTCTTCACCGGGGCTGGTTTGGCCTTGGGTTTTCCGACCGGCTTGCGCGCCGCCTGCGTCCGGGCCATCTCAGCGGCCCTTGAAGTTGGCTTTGCGCTTTTGCACGAAGGCGGCGGCGGCTTCCTTCGCGTCTTCGGTGTGCGACAGGTCCGCGGTGAGCTGCTGCTCGAAGCGGTAGCCGTCCTTGAGGGTCATATCCTCGACCGTGTTCATGGCGCGCTTGGCAAGCTTGATGGCGATCGGGCTCTTCTCGGCCACGGTGGCGGCCATGGCCATGGCTTCTTCCATCAGCTTGTCGGCCGGCACCACCTTCTCGACCAGGCCGCGGCGGTACATCTCCTGGGCCGAGATGCGATCGCCGGTGTACATCATGCGGCGCGCCGTGTAGGTGCCGAACATCCGCTGCGCGTGGCGCCCGCCGCCCATCAGGCCGACATTGATCTCGCCCAGCGCCACGAAGGCCGTCTCGGCGGCGATGATGTAGTCGCAGGAGGTGAGAAAGGCCAGACCCGCGCCGATGGCCGGGCCATTGAGTGCGGCGATCACCGGCACGTCACAGTCGAGGATGCAGTTGAAGCCTTCACGGCCGGCGCGCGAGTGCGCCGACTGCGCGCCTGGCTGCAGCGCGGCGCCGCTCTCCAGGCTGGAAGAGCGTGCCTTGATGTCGGCGCCGGCGCAGAAGGCCTTGCCGTGTCCGGTGAGGATGGCCACCCGCACATCCGGGTTGTTGTTGAAGCTGTCGAAGGCCTGCTGCGTGGCCAGCACCATGGGGCGCGAGGTGGCATTGACCGGCGGGCGGTCGAAGGTCACCACGGCGATGTAGTTCTTGATCTCGACGCGAACGCCGGTTTCTTCCTGGGCCATTTCTCTCTCCTGTGTGCCGGTTTGCCGGCGGGTTGCTCAAATGTTCAGCCTGCTGCGTGCGGCAGCAGTGCAGGGTGGTGCGAAAGGGGGCGGGTGCATGGGCGGCCCGCATCCATTGCGTGGGGGCTGGCGCCGGCCATGGCGGTGCCCCGGGGGACTTCAACCCGGGTGGCTGCAACAGGGCCGCAAAGACGATGATGATGGCAATGGGCGGCTGGCCGCTTCATGCTGGTTCCCTCTGGTGGTCGCTGGCGGCCTTCCTGCTGCGCGGAGGCCGTCTTGTCTGCCATGGCGATCCGGAAAGGTCCGGACCCGGCTTTATATGGTGAGGGGATTGTATGCAATGCCTCCCGCCCTTGCAAAGCGGTCATCTGGCAAGGTCAGCCTTGCGTGCACGGTGGATGCAGGGTCCATTGCGTGACGTGGTCCTTGCTGAGGGGTATCCCCGTGCAGCCGGCGCGGCGGGGCCATGCGTTATGATGAATTTCCCGGTTTGCAGCGACGATGAAGCCAAGGATGACCGCAGGTATGAACCCGACCACGATACGAAAGACAGCCATACTCACCAGCGGTGGCGATGCGCCGGGCATGAATGCCGCCATCCGTGCGCTGGCGCGGGCCTCGATTGCCCAGGGCTGGGAACCGCATGGCGTGCGCAACGGTTTTGCCGGCCTGCTGGCCGACCAGATCGAACCCTTGAGCGCGCGTGCCGTGGGCGGCATCATCCAGTGTGGTGGCACCGTGCTGGGCAGCGCGCGCAGCAAGGCCTTCCAGACCGAGGCCGGCCGAACCACGGCGCTGGCCAACCTGCGCCGGCGCGGCATCGACGCGCTGTTCGTGATTGGCGGCAATGGTTCGCAGACCGGCTCGCAAAGCCTGGCGCTGGCCGGCTTTCCGGTGGTGGGCGTGCCGTCCACCATCGATAACGACCTGGAAGGCACCGATGTCACCATCGGCGTGGACACGGCCGTGAGCGTCACCCTGGAAGCGATGGACCGGCTGCGTACCACCGGCGCGTCGCTGCACCGCGCCTTCCTGGTGGAGACCATGGGCCGGCACTGCGGCTACATTGCACTGATGGCGGGCCTTGCCGGTGGCGCCGAGGTGATCGTCATTCCCGAGCAGGAAATCCAGCCACATGAAGTGGCGGTGCGTCTGCAGGCTGCCTGGACGCGCGGCAAGAATCATGCGCTGGTGGTGGTGGCCGAGGGCGTGAAGAACGGCGCCGAGACCATCCTGCGCCACTTTGTCGATCATGGCGACGAGATCGGCTTCGAACTGCGCATCACGCGCCTGGGCCATGTGGTGCGCGGCGGCGTCCCCACGGCAACCGATCGCATCCTGGCGACGCGATTGGGTGTGGCGGCGGTGGGTCAACTGGCCCAGGGTATCCACGGCGTGCTGGTCGGCCTGCGCGCCGGCGAGATCCGCACCACGCCACTGGCGGACGTCGCCGGCCGCACCAAGGGCCTCGATGTCGGGTTGCTGGAAACGGCGCGCATGCTGGCGCAGTAACGGGAGTCGCGGCAGGGGCCGGAAGGCGCGGCCCCTGCGCCAGTCGGGTCAGAGATGCAATCCCGCCTTCATCAGCGTGTAACACCTCCGGGGCATGCTGTCGCCAGAGGGAAGACCATCCATGCACGCAAGCGCAAGCGCAAGCAGAAGACTGAGACCTGTGGGCGGAGCCCGGCCCGCCCAGGCCATATGGGCAGCAATGCGTCCCAGGCGCATGCCGGCATTGCGACCGCGACGCAGTGAACCCGGAAGCAGTGACCCCCCATCCAGTGAGCGCCAGCACAGTAAAAACCAGGCCTGCCTGGTCAGCCTGACTTCGCTGATGCTGGCCGTCGTCAGCCTGGCCCTGCTCGCATCGATGATGTCCTGAGGTCCTGCCCGGCGAGGGTGGTTGAGGCCGGATCAAGGGGCGCCACCGGAGCGTTTCTCACTGCAGCGGGGCGCTTTCGATGCGCTCGCAATGTGAAGGCGGCAGGCTCGAGCCGACGACCTTTCGGCGTATTGGCGGATCCGCCATGATGCGACGTCTTTCCGGATATTGTGATCAATAACAAGACATGATCAATTTGGATATTAGGTTTTCATGATGATTGTTATCATGGCTGCCCACGCCTGTCCAGGGCGGTGCCGTGACCATCAGGCGCCGATGCGACGCGCCAGATCGAGGAAGTCGCTGGCCACCACATCGAAGTCTCCCTGTGCCACCACTTCCGGTTTCGATCCCGGGCCGTGCTCCAGCGGGCGATGCACATAGGCGGTGGCCAGTCCGGCCGCACGTGCCGCGCGCAGGTCATTGGTGTGTGCGGCCACCATCATCACCTGTTCGCGCGGCAGGTCCAGCATGCGCGCTGCGCCTTCGTAGACCTCGGGATCGGGCTTGTAGTGAGAGAACAGCTCTGCCGACATCACGCAGTCCCAGGGCAGCCCGGCGTTCTTGGCCATATTGACCAGCAAGGCCACGTTGCCATTGGACAAGGTGCTGATGAGGTAGCGTGACTTCAGGCGGTTGAGGCCGGAGACCGTGTCCGGCCAGGGCATCAGCCGGTGCCAGACGCGGTTCAGGTGTTCCAGATCCGCGGGCGATAGCGACTGCAGTCCGAAGGCGGGTAGCAGGCTGTCGAGGATCTCCCGGTGCAGCACATCGATGTTGGTCCAGGACAGGGCGCCCTTGCGCACCCGGTCCATGGCCGGCTTGTAGCCGGCGCGCCAGGCATCGGCAAAGGCCGGCCAGTCTGCTTTCAGGCCGCGGCTGGCCGTCAGCATCTCGCCTTCGCGGATGATGGAACTGCGCCAGTCGACCACCGTGCCGAACACGTCGAACACCAGTGCCCGCACCGCCGGAATGTTTCCCGCTGTCCCGCCGCCTTGCGAAACCGCCTGCATGGATGCCTCTCCTTGAATGGATGAATCCGGCGCAGGCCTGCCTGCTGTTGCGCGATTGCGGGAATTGCCGCTGCCGGATGTTGTCCAGACAGTGTAGCAACCACCGGCCACCGTCCGGACTGGCTGGACCGGCCACTCAATCTCACCACCAGGGGAAGGCATGACCACCCTGCTGCAGGGACCACTCAAGCGTGAAATCCACATTGCGGGTCAGGCTTATACGCTCACCCTTTCGCCCGAGGGCATGCATCTCGCACGCAAGGACCATCGCAAGGGGCGGCAGCTGAGCTGGGTCGGCCTGTTGAATGATGGGGCGACCGTGACGGCGTCCCGAAGTGCCGGCCTGGAAGGTGGCAGCAGGAATGAACAAGGGCAAGAGGGCGGTGATGATGTCGACGCTGATCCGGCCACGGGGTCATCTGCAGCCTGCTGAGCCAGGACCGACGCTCTGTGACAGCCCGACAAAGCAGGTTCTTCGTCGATTTCCGGGGACGGCATTGGCAGCAAGCTTGGCAGGCACGGCGGTGTAAACCCCCTTGTCAAAGGGGGCCGACGCGACGCAGTCGCGCGGGGGGATTTTGGCCAGCCGGGCTGGTCTCATTGCCTTTTTCCGGCTCTGCATGAGCCCAGCTCATGCTTGTTGCCTTGCAAGCTGTGAGGTGCCGGACGACATTCAGGGCCTCCATGCGGTCATGACTGGCGAACGGTAAAGGCAGCGAGAGAAAATCCCCCCGCTCGTGCGCTGCGCTCACGAGTCGGCCCCCTTTGACAAGGGGGTAAACCGCGTCGCAGCCACGTCTCCCCGGAATTTGACGAAGAACCTTTAACAAGGGGGTTAACACCCGCATCGGCTTCATCACCGGCTTTCGGTGAGTCACCAAAAAAACAGCCCGCGCGTGACATGCACGGGCGGGCCTGAACGTACTATCGGAGAAAACCGTTTCCGCGCATTCCACCTGACTCGCCGGGTTGCCCCGGCAGGCCCTGCAGCGCCCGCGACTACGGCAGGGGGTCAAGATACACGCGCAAGCTTTCAGGCCACTGACTGGCATTGTCCGGGGTGTCGGACTGACAGAGTGAGCCCCTGCGCGAGCGGATGCGTGTCTCATGCTGCCCCGATTCAGAGAGGCTGACGGTCATTTCATTCGGGCGACTTAGAATGTCTTCCTCGAGTCGCATGCAGCGAGCCGGACCCCGCCAGGGGTTTGCCAGCCGCAGTGACGGGTATCACGAAAGTCCTGTCTGTCATGATCAGCAAGCAAACGCGGCGGCCGCTGGTGCTGGGTGCCGTCATCATGTCCATGTTCATGGGCGCCATCGAGGCGACCATCGTGGCCACCTCCATGCCGACCATCGTGGCGCGCCTTGGCGACATGTCGCTGTACAGCTGGGTGTTTTCCTCCTACCTGCTGATGCAGGTGGTGACCGTGCCGGTGTACGGCAAGCTCTCCGATCTGTTCGGGCGCAAGCGCGTGCTGCTGTTCGGGCTGGCCATGTTCATCGCCGGCTCGGTGCTGTGCGGCATCGCCTGGTCCATGCCCTCGCTGGTGGTGTTCCGGCTGATACAGGGCATTGGCGGCGGTGCCGTGGTGCCCCTGGCGATGACGCTCATCGGCGACCTCTATCCCATCGAGGAGCGCGGCCGTGTGCAGGGCTATGTGGCCAGCGTCTGGGGGGTGTCGGCCATCGTCGGCCCGCTGGCCGGGGCGCTCATCGTGCAGTACGTCGACTGGTCCTGGGTGTTCTGGGTGAATGTGCCCTTCGGCATCGTCGCCGTCTTCATCATTGCTACCTGCCTGCACGAGGATGTGTCACACCGGCGCGTGCAGGTCGATTACCCCGGCGCGGTGCTGCTGCTGGCCGGGCTGTCCTCGCTGATGCTGTGCCTCACCCACGCCGGCGACCTCGGGCCGGCGGGCCTGGCGGTGCTCGGACTGGTGTTCGTGGTCTGCGCGGTGTTGTTCGTGCGCCAGGAGCGCCGCGCTGCGGAGCCGGTGGTGAATTTCGAGCTGTGGCGAACGCCGCTCATCGCCGTGGCCAATGCCACCACGCTGCTCTCGGGCGTGGTGATTGCCGGGGTCGTGACCTTCGTGCCGACCTTTGCCCAGGGGGTGCTGGGCGCCTCGGCCATCCGCGCCGGCTTTGCGCTGTCGGCCATGTCGATCGGCTGGCCCATCGCTACGGTGGTGGCAGGCCGGTTGCTGGTGCGGGTGGGCGCCCGCCGCCTGGCCCGCATCGGCGGCGTGGCCGTGTTTTTCGGCAGCCTGGTGATTGCGCTGGCGGTACAGTTCAGCACCGGGGTGACGCTGCTCACCCTGGGCGCGGTGCTGCTGGGGGCCGGCATGGGCACCATCAGCATCACCTTCATGATCACCATACAGTCCAGTGTGCCCTGGACCCAGCGCGGTGCGGCCACCGCCTCGAACATGCTGATGCGCATGCTGGGCAACGCGGTGGGCTCAGCCCTGTTCGGCGGCCTGCTCAATGTCATGGTGCAGCGCCATCTGGAGCGCGAAGGCTGGGCCGGGCGGCTGGGCGTGGATGACCTGCAGCAACTGCTGGGCGGACTGCCTGCCGCGTCAGGCCCGGCCCGAACGGCTGCCGACCCGGCGGTGCTGGCAGTGTTGCGCGAGGGGCTGGCAGGCGGGCTGCACTGGGTGTTCTGGGGCGTTTGCCTGGCCGGCGCGCTGACCTTGTTGCTGGCCTGGCGCTCGCGCAACCTGGCGGCGCCCGCTGCCGAGGCCCGCCCGGCAGTACAGTCGCAGCCGTCCACGCCACCGACGGTCGTCACCGGCGCCGCACCGAACGACAGCAGCGCAATCCCCCTCAGGCAGGGATAATGCCCAGGCCATCTTCGGAGACATCGCAGTGAACCAGATCACCCCCGTACAAATTGCACGCGAGCTTGCCAGCATCGACAGCTGGGAGAACGGTTTCGTGCAGGCGCTGCCGGGGGATCCGCTGGCCGACAACCGCCCGCGTCAGGTGCGCAATGCCGGGTATACCCTGGTGACACCCACGCCGGTAGCTGCCCCGCAACTGCTCGCGTGGTCGGATGAGGCGGCGGCCCTGCTGGGACTGGCTCGACCGGCTGCCACAGGTGCCGCCGCCGAAGTGCTGGGTGGCAATCGCGTGCTCTCCGGCATGCAGCCGTTTGCCGCGCGCTATGGCGGCCATCAGTTCGGCAACTGGGCCGGCCAGCTGGGCGATGGACGTGCCATCACCCTGGCCGAACTCGAGGGCGCCGATGGCCGTCACTACGAAATGCAGCTGAAGGGGGCGGGCCCCACGCCTTACTCCCGCACCGCCGACGGGCGCGCGGTGCTGCGTTCCTCGGTGCGTGAATTCCTCTGCAGCGAGGCCATGCACCACCTGGGCGTGCCCACCACGCGTGCCCTCAGCCTGGTGGGCACGGGCGACCCCGTGGTGCGCGACATGTTCTATGACGGGCGCCCCGAGGCCGAGCCCGGCGCCATCGTTTGTCGTGTCGCGCCCAGCTTCATCCGCTTCGGCAATTTCGAGATATTCGCAGCGCAGCAGGAACTGCAGTTATTGCGCCAGCTGGCCGACTTCGTCATCACCAGCCACTACCCGGAGCTGGGCACGCCTTCGCCCGAGGTCTATGCACAGTGGTTTGCCGAAGTGTGCCGGCGCACCGCGGTGATGGTCTCGGAATGGATGCGTGTGGGTTTCGTGCATGGCGTGATGAACACCGACAACATGTCCATCCTCGGGCTCACCATCGACTACGGCCCCTATGGCTGGCTGGAGGGCTACGAACTGGACTGGACGCCCAATACCACCGACCTCCCGGGACGCCGCTACTGCTACGGCAACCAGCCGCACATCGCGCAATGGAACCTGGTGCGCCTGGCCAATGCCTTGCTGCCCCTGATGCAGGGCACCGCACCGCTGGAACACGGGCTGACGGTGTTTGCCGATACCTTCGAGCGCGAGTCGGCGCGCATGCTGGCCGGTAAGCTGGGTGTCGCCGGGCTGGATCGTCCGGGGGACGAGGCGCTGATCGACGGCCTGTTCAAGCTGCTGCAGGCCACCGAGACCGACATGACGCTGTTCTTCCGCGCGCTGTCACGCCTGCCCGATGGCGAGGTGGAGGATGCTGCGCTGATCGACTGCATCCGGCCGGCGCTCTACCTGCCGACCGTATTGGAGGGCGACTACGCCGGGCAACTGACCGGCTGGTTGCGGCAATACCTGCAGCGGGCGGCGGCAGAGGCGCTACCGGCGGCCGTGCGGCGCGCCCACATGGACCGGGTCAATCCAAAATACGTTCCGCGCAACTATCTGGCGCAGCAGGCCATCGATGCGCTGGCTGCGGGGGATGCCGGGCCCCTGGAAAGGCTGATGCGGGTGTTGCGCCATCCCTATGATGAACAGCCAGACGAAGCGTTGCTGGCCGCCCGTCGTCCGGAATGGGCGCGCAATCGTCCGGGCTGCTCGGCTCTGTCTTGCAGCTCCTGAACCGGCAGCCCTGGGTGGAATCGGGCGGCCATGCGCCGGCCCGGCAGCTGGTTGCGATTTCATCGCGCGGTCTTTTTCGTTCCCTCTTCTTCGTTCAGATAGGCCGCCGCCGTCCCATGATGGCAAACGCGATGGCAGCACGATGCCGACCACGGCCAGTAGCCAGGCGATGTTCACAGCGGTGCCGGCAATGCCACTGAAGCCAAGGACCGCAGCGACGAGTGCAATGACCAGAAAAGTGACGCCCAGGAGATCATGTCGGGTTCCTTCAGGAGTGGAGACCCTTTCACGCTAGATTTCCTGATGGAAATTGCTGTCGGTGGCCCGCGCATGCCGACGTAGGGGCTTTTCTGTTGGGGTGGGTGCAGCGGCTGACGCGCGATTCTTGCCCAGGCGCCGCGCCGGGGGCATTTGATGCGGATCAAGGGCCCGGGGCGGTGCAGGACTAAGCTTTACTCATTGAAGGGGTGGATCTGCCGGATTGTGAGGCGAGTCGCTGGTTCGGGAAGGGACTTTCATGGACGTACTGGTTGCATACCTGCACTATCTGGCCATTCTGGTGGTCGCCGCCTGCGTGGCATCCGAATACGCATTGCTCGGCCAGATCGGCCAGATCGGCAATCGCGACGCCATCGAACGCCTTGGCAGGCTGGACACTTTCTATTTTCTTGCCCTGGGCGTGGTGGTGCTCTCCGGCTTCGCGCGTTTTTTCGCCTCGAGCAAGGGCCTGGTCTTCTACGCCGGCAATTCCATGTTCTGGCTGAAGCTGCTGGTGTTTGGCATCGTCGCTGGCCTGTCCCTGATGCCGACTCGGTACTATTCACGCTGGCGCCATCATGTGAACATGGATGGGGCGTTCACGGTTCCGGCCAATGAATTGAAGGTGGTCAGGCTGTTCCTGACGGCTGAACTGAGCCTGGTTGCCGTGCTGCCCCTGCTGGCCGTGCTCATGGCGCGCAACATCGGGCATGCTGGCTAGCGCCGGGGCCGGCCGCTTCAGGCAGCAACAGGCGCGAAACGGGATCAAGAAATGCGGCAACTGGCCGCGGGAGGAATGACATGTTCGAAGCCGCCGAGATAGGGCACAAGCTTTCCAAGGGCGAGTTCAAGTGCATGGAGCCGCAGCTGCGCGGCGACCTGCTGGACGCCCAGTACGAATTGTCGAAGAACGGCAAATTCCCCGTCATCGTCCTGTTCTCCGGGGTGCGTGGGGCGGGCAAGGGCGAGACCGTCAACCTGCTCAACGAATGGATGGATCCGCGCCACATCCACACCCACGCCTTTGACACGCCCACCGACGAAGAGCGCACCCGCCCGCCGATGTGGCGCTTCTGGCGTGCGCTGCCGCCCAAGGGCAAGATCGGCATGCTATTCGGCTCCTGGTATACCCAGCCCATCGTCAACCGGGTGTTCAAGCAGGCCCGCGCCAACGACATGGTGCGCTCCATCGAGGACATCAACCGCTTCGAGCGCATGCTGGCCGATGACGGCGCGCTGATCCTGAAGTTCTGGTTCCACCTGTCGAAGAAACGCCAGCGCGAGCGCCTCAAGTCGCTGGAGGCGGACCCCGAGACTCGCTGGCGCGTCACCGAACGCGATTGGGACTTCTTCAAGTATTACGACCGCTTCTACCGCATCAGCGAGGACACTCTGCGCGAGACCAGCATGGCCTGGGCCCCCTGGAGCGTGGTGGAAGGCTCCGATCCGGAGTATCGCGTGGTGACGGTGGCGCGCACCTTGCTGGAGGCTATGAAGGCGCGGCTTGTCGCCACGTCGACAAAATCCATATCGTTGCCGCCGCAGAAGGTCACCAGGCTGGCACTGCCGGCCGACAATCGCGACCTGCTCAATCAGCTCGACCTCAGCCAGACCATCCCCAAGAAGCGCTATGAATCCGAGCTGCGCAAGGAGCAGCGCCGCCTGGCCCTGCTCACGCGCCACCCGAAGTTCCGCGAGCGCAATGTCGTGGCGGTGTTCGAGGGCATGGATGCCGCCGGCAAGGGCGGTGCGGTGCGCCGGATTGCCAGCGCGCTGGATGCCAGGCTTTACCGGATCATCCCGATCGCCGCACCCACCGACGAGGAGAAGGCGCAGCCCTACCTGTGGCGCTTTTGGCGCCATGTGCCGATGAAGGGCCGCTACACCATTTATGACCGCAGCTGGTACGGTCGCGTGCTGGTGGAGCGGGTGGAGAAGTTCGCCGCCGAGGCGGACTGGATGCGCGCCTATGCCGAGATCAACGACTTCGAGGAGCAGCTCGCACGCAACGGCGGCATCGTCATGAAGTTCTGGCTGCAGATTTCCAAGGAAGAGCAGTACCGCCGCTTCAAGGAGCGCGAGAAGACCCGCCACAAGCAGTTCAAGATAACCGAGGAGGACTGGCGCAACCGCAAGAAGTGGGCGCAGTACCAGGTGGCGGCGGCCGAGATGATCGAGCGAACCAGCACTTCGCTGGCACCCTGGGTCCTGGTGCCCTCCAACGACAAGTACGTGGCCCGATTGAAGATCATCAAGTCGCTGTGCGACCGGATAGAGGCATTGCTGTAGTGGCGTGATCCCCGGCGGTGTAAACCCCCTTTGACAAGGGGCTAAACCACGTTGGAGCCTCGGCCGCTACCCCTCCAGTGCATTCAGCTCGGCATCGGCATGTCGCAGCCTCGCCGAGAGCACCCGTGCCAGACCTTCCATCATGCCCAGGCCCAGGCGTTTGTGGGACTCCACGAGTGCGTCGAAACGCTGCCGTGACAGCACATACAGATCGCAGTCGGTGAAGGCGACTGCTTCGGCCGAGCGCGGTTGCTGGTCGAGGAAGGCCATCTCGCCGAAGAAGGAGCCGCGGCCGAAGGTGGCCAGGTGGTGGCTGCGGCCGTCCGCCAATGGCAGCATGATGCGCACCGCGCCGCGCCGGATCAGGTAGATCTCGTCGCCGGTATCGCCGCGCGCGAAGATGCGCTCGCCCGCCTTGCAGGCGCGGGCTTCCATGCAGGCTTCCAGCGCCGCCAGCGTGTCCTGCTTGCGCCGTGCGAACAGGTCGATCTCGCGCAGTTCCAGCGGCTTTTCCCGGGCCTGCGCCACATGCGCCTCCTCGATCAGCCGCTCTTCCACCCACTCCAGTGCGTCATCCAGTTCATCGAAGACGTGCGCATGGCTTTCCACGCCCGTGGACTTCGCCAGGCCGACCTCCTGGAAATACTGGTGCAGGTCGCGTCCGCTGGGCACGCGCTTGGGCACGTTGCTGAACAGCAGTTGCGCGCCGCGCTCGGCCAGACGGTCCTCGATCTGCTGCAGCAGGTGCACGGCGGTGACATCCACCGACTGCACGCGCCGGAAGTCGAGTATCAGGTGGCGGTGCGTTGCCAGTTCCGGCTCGAGCGCTGTGTAGAGCTGGTCAGTGGTGCCGAAGAACAGGCTGCCCTGCAGTTCGAAGACCACAGTCTGTTCGCCCTGCTTCTCCAGGATTTCCATTTCCTCGGTGGTGTGCACGCGCTTGGAGAACATGCGGTTGCCATAGCCCTTGTGCGCCACCACCGCGCCGCCGACCTGCTCACGCACGAACAGGGCGATGGCCAGCAGGATGCCCGTGCCGGAGGCGGCGATCAGGCCGACCGTCAGCGCGACGATGACCACGGCTGCGATCACGGCGAAGTCCAGCATGGTCTGGCGTGACCTCAGGAAATGCAGGCTGTCGCGGTCGAGCATGCGCATGCCGATGACGATCAGGATGCCGGCCAGCGCACCGATGGGCACCCAGGCGAGCACCGGAGCGAGCAGCAGGAAGGCCAGCAGCGCCAGCGCCCCTTCGATGAGGCCGGACCAGCGGGTGCGTCCGCCGCTGGCGATATTGACCAGCGTGGCGCCCATGGTGCCCGCACCCGGCACGCCGCCGGTTGCTGCGGAGGCGAGATTGCCCAGGCCCTGGCCGATGAGGGTGCGGTTGGAGTCATGGCGCGAGCGGGTCATGGCATCCAGCACGACGCAGGTCTTCAGCGAGTCGATGGAGAGCAGCACTGCCAGCGTCATCGCCGGCACGGCCAGTTGGGCCAGCTGCGACCAGCCCAGGGTCTCCGCCGCCTTCCAGCGCATGGTCAGCGTATCCATGAAGCCCGGACCCTCGCCGCCCATCGGGCCGATCACCAGCGGGTTGTTGCGCAACTGCAGCAGCGCCGGGTCGAGCAGCGAGAACGAGAAGTAGGCCAGCACGCCGGCCACCAGCGCCAGGATCGCGGCAGGGACTGCCTTGGTCAGGCGCGGGGCCAGCATCATCACGGCGATGGTGATGGCGCCCACCGCGGCCGCCTGCCAGGTCCACACCGAAGGCAGCGCCAGCGCTTCCTGCCAACTGGCCCCGGTGGGGGCGCCCAGCAGCTTGGGAATCTGGCTGAGGATGATGGTGAGGCCCACGCCGCTCAGATAGCCGCTCACCACGGGGTAGGGCATGTACTTGATCAGCCGGCCCAGGCCCACGGTGCCGAACAGGATCTGCAGGCCGCCGGCCAGCGCCGCGGTCACCAGCAGCATGAGCATGATCTCCGGGGCTTCCGCGCCGCGCTGCGACAGTTCCAGTGCCAGTGCCGAGAGCACTGCCGCGGCCGGTGCGCACGGTGCGCTGATCAGGCGCGGTGCCCCGCCCCAGGCCGAGGCCACCAGGCCCAGGGCCGTGGCACCCAGCATCCCGGCCAGCGCGCCCTGGGCGGCGAAGCCTTCGCCCAGGGCGGCGAAAGTCGCCACCCCGAAGGCGATGGCCGAGGGCAGGGCGACCAGCATGGCCGCCAGGCCGCCCCACAGGTCATTGGTCAGTTTGCCTGGTCCGGCAGAGGCCGGGCCGGGGGCTGGTGCAGGCGCTGGTGTGGTGAGCGCAGGCGTTGCTGCGGGTGTCTGGTCAGTGGCGGTCATGGTGTTCTTCCTTCCCGATGACCCTAACCCGCCGCGGGCCCGGGGTATTGATCCTGCTCAAAGGGCACGACAAAGACAGGACAAGGGCAGGTCTTCCCGGCGTTGTGGACGGCGTGCCGGCCAGAGGGGCGCCCGCCATTTCGGCCTGTCTGAAAATAGGCGCACAATTACGCCCTGCGGCGGCGACCCTGTGACGGTGATGTGGCGGCAACGGGGAAAGCGGCCCAGGACGAAGGACTCGAAGGACCAGAAGGACGCCTGCGGCCCGCGGTGGCAGCAGAACCACCCGCCCGGCGTCTCACCGACTATCAATGACCTAGGAGGGGCCATGTTTTTTCCTGATCCGGCAGATGCACAGAACATATTTGACCTGCGTGACATGGCCAAGCAGCGCCTGCCCAAGTGGCTGTTCGAATTCGTCGACCGCGGCACTGAAGACGAAGTGATCCTGCGCCACAACCGCGAGGTGTTCGACAACATCCGCCTGGTGCCGCGCATGCTGCGCGATGTGTCCAAGCGCAGCCCCAAGACCACCATCTTCGGCAAGCCGATCAACATGCCCATCGCCATCGCCCCCACCGGCGTGGCCGGGATGATGTGGTACAAGGGCGAGCTCGAGCTGGCCAAGGCCGCGCGCGATGCCGGCATTCCGTTCTCCCTGGCCACTGGCTCCATCACCAGCATGGAGCAGATCCGTGACGAGGTGGGCGGCACGCTGTGGATGCAGTTGTACATGTGGAAGGACCGCTCGCTCTCCCACCAGCTGGTCAAGCGCGCCGCCGCCGCCGGCTTCGAGGCGCTGCTGGTGACGGTGGACGGCACGGTGGCGGGCAACCGCGAGTACAACCGGCGCAACGGCTTTTCCGTGCCCTTCAGCTACAACCGCAAGAACACCCTGGATGTGCTCACCCACCCACGCTGGATGCTGGGCTGCCTGGGCCGCTACATCGCCAACGGTGGCATGCCGCAGCGGGAGAATTTTCCGGCCGAACTGCGCGGCCGCATTACCTCCGAATACGGCAATGGCGGCGAGACGCGCAATGACACGCTCAACTGGGAAGACCTGAAGGCCCTGCGCGACATGTGGCCGGGCAAGCTGCTGGTGAAGGGCATCCTGCATCCGGACGATGCCGAGATGTCCCTGGAGCAGGGCGCCGACGGCGTCATCGTGTCCAACCACGGCGGGCGCAATTTCGATTCGGCGCCCACGCCCATCGAGGTGCTGCCCTCCATCATCAAGGCGGTGGGCCACAAGACCACGGTGATCGTGGACAGCGGCTTTCGCCGCGGCACCGACATCGTCAAGGCCCTGGCCATGGGCGCGGACCTGGTGCTGGTCGGACGGGGCACGTTGTTTGGCACGGCCGCAGCCGGTTACGCGGGCGCCTCTCGCGCGCTGCAGCTGTACCGGGAGGAAATC
Source organism: Betaproteobacteria bacterium (assembly GCA_947474715.1). Classification (GTDB taxonomy): domain Bacteria; phylum Pseudomonadota; class Gammaproteobacteria; order Burkholderiales; family SG8-39; genus CAIYPG01. The sequence goes on along the minus strand of CANJJT010000002.1, from coordinate 91,830 downwards.
ACGCGCACCATGGGCCAGATCGGCTGCAACACCGTGGATGAAATCGATTCCAGCGTGCTGCTACGCCATGTCGACCCGGAACTCACCGGCCGTGCCGACCGGCCGGCGGTGCGGAAGGTGGCCTGAGGCCACACCGCCGGCCCGCGCCTGCAGGGCGGGTCTTCGCAGCGTGAACGCAAATCTGCGTTCGCTGCCATAGCGGCAGGTCCGTCCCGCACGGCCCTGCTGACCCCGGACATCAAACCATCGAGCAAAAAGGAGTCAATGTGAGAATCTGTTCACCCGAGGCGCAGTTACAGCCCTCGAAAGTTACTGCGGTGGCACGGCCGAAGTCGCTGCAGGGTCTGCGCATCGGTTTTCTCGACAACACCAAGCCCCCGGCTGACCGCGTCATGGAGCACCTCGACCGTCGCCTGCGCGAGAGCTTCCCGGGCATGCAGAGCCACTACGTCTCCAAGAACGCCGCCTCCATGCCGGCCACCCCGGCGATGCTGCAATCCCTGCAGGATAACTGCGACGTCGTCATCACCGGCTTCGGCGACTGAGGCTCCTGCACGTCGTGGAGTGTCCACGACGCCGTAGAGATGGAAAAGCGCGGCGTACCCGCCGTGCTGCTGATGACCACGCCTTTCACGGCGCTGGCGCGCAACCAGTCGCGCGTGTTCGGCCTGCCCAACCTGCAGGCGGCGATCATGCCGCACCCGCTGGGCGGCCTGCCGGTGCCCAATGTGATCGCGAAGATCGACGCGGTCTACGAGGAACTCATCGCCAAGCTCACCTCGCCGCTGCCGGCCCCGCTGGTGGAAGAGGTCAAGGTGCGCAGCGAATGGGTGGATCTGGACATCAGCGACGAATGGGGCGCGCTGCAACAGGAATTCATGGCGCGCGGCTGGAGCGATGGCATGCTGGCCGCGCCGCCCACCGAGGCGCGTGTCAGCGCCATGGTGCAGGCCTCCGGTTACCCGGGCAGCCATGTGGTGGCCGTGATGGCGCCCAAGATGGGAGTGGCCACCATCGAATGCATCGCTGCCAATGCGGTGATGGCCGGTGCCAAGCCGCAGCACATGCCGCTCATCATCGCCGCGGTGCAGGGCATGGTCGAGGAACAGTTCAATCTCTACGGCATCCAGGGCACCACGCACTGCGTGGCGCCGCTGATGCTGGTGAGCGGACCGCTGGCCGAGACCCTGGGCATTCATTCGGGCAGCGGCCTGTTCGGCCCCGGCCCCTGGTCCAATGGCGTGGTGGGGCGCGCCATACGCCTCATCCTGCTCAATATCGGTGGCGCCAAGCCGGTGGAGATGGACAAGGCCACCATGGGTCATCCGGGCAAGTACACCTACTGCATTGCCGAGAACGAGGCGGCGCTGCCGGCCACCTGGCCGTCGCTGCGCGCCGAGCGCGGCTTTGCGCCTGAGGTGAGCACCGTGACCATGATCGGTGCGGAAGCCCCGCACAACATCAACGACCACGACAGCACCAATGCCGGCGGCCTGCTGACCATGATCGGTCACACCATCACCGAGACCGGGCAGAACAACGTCAACCATGCTGGCGAACCACTGGTGCTGCTCGGGCCCGAGCATGCCGGGACCATCGCCAAGGATGGCTACTCCAAGGACGATGTGCGGCGTGCCTTCTACGAGGACGCGCGCATCCCGCTGTCGCATTTTTCGGCCGAGCAGATCGAGCGCCGCCTGCGCCGTTACCTGCCCAAGCGCTTCAAGGACCGGCCGCTGGACACCGGTGTACCGCTGGCGCAACGCTGGGAGGATTTCATGATCGTGGTGGCCGGCGGCACCGGCAAACACTCCATGTACGTCCCCACCTTCGGCGGCACGCGCTCGGTGACCAGGGCAGTACTGAAACCCGATGGCAGCCCATGGCTGCCGGGGGATTTCAAGTAAGGGTATGGGGCGGTACGCTGTGAAAGCGTTCGCACCGTGCTGCCGCGCAGTGTTAACCCCCTTGTCAAAGGTTTTTTAACGTTTCCGGGGAGTTCTATTCCCAATACCGTCATTCCCGCGAAAGCGGGAATCCAGTGTCTTCAGTTTTGTTCAGGCGAGAGACACTGGATCCCCGTTTCCACGGGGATGACGCCGGGGATTCACAGTGTTCAGCAATGCTCAAGTCGCAATTTACAGGCACCGAAAAGGTACCTTTCAGGATAAAGACGCGGTGTATTGACTCATCCTGGAGCGCAGTTCATTCCTCCGGAAATCGGTGAAGAGCCTTGTCCAAGGGGGTGGCTCGCGCGCAAGCGCGAGCGGAGGATTTCGCAGGCGTGATTTGAACAAGGGGCAGGGACTTTGCCCATGCAATGAAACAGGAGGAAGCATGACCCGCATCCACATCCGCAGCGCCTTCGCCGTCCTCGCACTCAGCCTCGCAGCACTGCAGCCCGCACAGGCCCAGACCTGGCCGCAGAAGCCGGTGCGCATCGTCATGCCCTTTGCCGCCGGTGGCATCGGCGACGTGGTGATGCGTCCCGTGGTGGACCTGCTGACGACGGAACTCGGGCAGTCGGTGCTGATGGAGCACCGGCCTGGCGCAGGCGGATCGGTCGGCTCGGAACTGGTGGCGCGCGCCACACCCGATGGCTACACCTTCCTGTTCGGTGCGGCGGGCAGCCTGATTTCGGCACCCTATCTGGCGAAGAACGCCGGCAAGACCCTGCCCTATGACCCGGACCGGGATTTCACCTCGGTGGTCAATCTCACGCGCAACGGCCTGGCCCTGTACGTGAATCCGCAGGTGCCGGCAAAGAACCTGCGTGAGTTCATTGCGCTCGCCAAGGCCGGGCCGGGCAGGTTCAACTACAGCAGCGCCGGCGTGGGCACCGGCAGTCACCTGGCCGGCGAAATGTTCGAGCACATGGCGGGCATCCACCTGGTGCACATTCCCTACAAGGGCACCGGTCCTGCGCTCACCGACCTGCTCGCCGGGCAGATCCACATGACCTTCGGCCATCCGCTGCAACTGTCGGAGCAGGTGCGTTCAGGCAAGCTGCGTATCCTCGCCATTTCTTCGGACAAGCGTGTTGCAGCCTTGCCTGATGTGCCGTCCTTCACCGAGGCCGGATTGAAGGGCTTCACCACCTACACCTTCTGGTGCATCGTCGCGCCAGCCAGGCTGCCGACCGCCATCGTTTCGCGCATGAATGCCGCGGGCAATGCCGCGGTGAACAAGCCGTCCTACCGGGCGCAGACGGAGAAGCTGGGGCTGGAAGTGACCGGCGGCACACCGGAGCAACTGACCGCCTTCCTGCAGTCGGAGCGGGCTGCCTGGGGCAAGCTGATCACCGACCTGGGGATCGTCGGGGAGTAACGCGGCGAGACCGTTTGCACATGATCCCGGTGACGGAACGCCACCCGCCTGCCTCAGGCGTTGAAGGCCTCGATCAGTTCGGTCACGCGCCGCGTGGGATTGAGGAACAGGCAGCCGGAGCGGTGCGCGTAGCCGCCGTTGGGCAGGGGCACGCTGGTGGAATAGCGGACTTCCAGGTCCACCGAGATGGGCGCTTCGCCGGCGCGCTCGATGCGGCAGCCGTGCAGCACCGTGCCCGGCTCCAGCGTGATGTCCACCTGGTAGAGCAGAAAACCAATGCCGCGATGGCTGATGTCGATGATGTCACCCTCGAAAGGGGCAATGCCGCGCGCGTCGGCCAGGCACTTCAGCATGAAGGGGCCCGGGGCTTCGGCACGCGGTTCGACACGGCGCCGTTCCTGGCTGACCACGACACTGGGAAAGGCCATGCGTATCACCGGTTCGCCCAGCAGTTCGGATCGGCATGGTTCGGCCGCCACGAATTCGTGGTGCCAGTGCGGCGAGGCCGAGATGAAGCTCGCGCGCGGGCGTGCCAGCAGCGAGGCGTTGGCCTGCGGATTGGCCGACAGGGCGAGGCAGATATAGTGCCGTTGCGGGTCGATGAACACCAGTTGCGAGCTGAAGGCCGTGCCTTCCTTGTCCAGGATGGTGGTGACGGACTGCTCCTCTTCCAGCAGGGCGTTGAGGACTTCGTTGATCTCCTCGACCTTGCGGGAAATCAGTCCGCCATGGGGGATGGATTGCGGGCGTGTCATGGTGCATCCTGACTTTGTGGTGCGGCTTTTTTGCTGCGTCTGTGGTCGGTGCGCGGCCTGCTGCCGATTTCATGATGTCAGCATAAGATGGAAGCAGCCCGGCACCATGCCAACTATTACCGATCTGAAAACATTTGCCGCCTGCCATGTGCAGCGCGGAAAGCGTAAAGCGGAGAGCTGATGAAGCACACCAACAGCGCAGCCGATGCCGGACTTGGCCGCCTGCGCATCGACAAGTGGTTATGGGCTGCGCGCTTTTTCAAGACGCGCAGCCTGGCGGCGCAGGCCGTGGAGGCGGGGCGTGTGCGGGTGGCGGGTGATCGCGTCAAGCCGGCGCGTGAACTCAAACCGGGTGACCAGATCGAAATCCGCGCCGGAGAACTGGTGTGGCAGATCCAGGTGCGTGCCCTGTCCGACCAGCGCGGCCCGGCAGTGGAGGCGGCACGCCTGTACGAAGAAAGCGAGCAGAGCATCGAGCGGCGCAAGACCCTGATCGCCATGCGCAAGTCCGGCCCCCAGCCGGTGGTGCCCGGTCGTCCCACCAAACGCGACCGGCGCGAGCTGGAGCGCTTCAGGCGCGGGGATTGAAGCGGCGCTTCGGACGTCCACTGTCCGGGGAAGCATGGCCCGCTGCAAGAGGGCTACACTGCCCCGGCCAGTCAGGACGAAGTATTGATCAAAGAGGGACACGATCCCCTTGGGGCCTGCCCCACGTCAGAGGCAGGCTTTCCCGATCATGGGCATGCCTTGAACTTGATCAGCGCGTGCGTGACCATAAGCGCGACAGCCACACCCGCGACAACCATCAGCCCGGAGGAGGAAACATGCTTGCAGCAGAGAGCGCGGCATTCGGCGAGGAGAGCGAGGCCCTGTACCGACTGCTCCAGCCGCTCACGGACGGCGCATGGGCCGAGCCCACGCAGTTCAATGGCTGGACCATCAATGACGTCATGGCCCACCTGCACAGCGGCAATATCTCGGCCCTGGTGTCACTCACCGATCGCGATGCCTACCTGAAGACCCGGCAGGAGCGCGCGCAGGTGGCGCGCCAGACCGGTGCCAGCAACCTCACCCTGCAGCACCACAGCATCGGCAACATCACCGGCCGCGAGCTGCTGGCCCGGTGGCATGCGCAGTATTTGGCGCTGGTGGCGGCCTTCGCAGAGGCCGATCCCAGGCAGCGCGTGCCCTGGGCCGGGCGGGACATGAGTGCACGCTCCAGCATCAGCGCGCGGCTCATGGAGACCTGGGCTCACGGCCAGGAGATCTACGACCTGCTGGGCGTGGGGCGCGAGGACACCGACCGCATCCACCACATCGCCACGTTGGGCGTGAACACCTTCGGCTGGAGCTTCTCCAACCGTGGTCTGCCGGTGCCGGCGGAACGTCCCACCGTCAGCCTGGTCGCGCCTTCGGGCAAGGCCTGGGAGTGGCCCGGCACGGCGCCTGCAGCAGAATGTATCGCCGGTTCCGCCAGCGAGTTCTGCCAGGTGGTGGCGCAGACGCGCAACGTCGCCGACACCCGCTTGCAGGTGTCCGGCGAAGTTGCCGCGAACTGGATGGCCAATGCCCAGTGCTTTGCCGGCCCGCCGCGGGTGCCGCCAGCGCCGGGCAGCCGTTACACGCAGGGACGCGCCCAGGGAAGGACTGAACAAGTGGGCTAGGTCCCCTTGTATATCTCCTACTTCAGAGGAAACATTTCAACGGCTATCCTCGTTCGATACTTGATCAGCGTTTCTTCAGACTGGAGTTCGCCCATGAAACCCACCGCGCTGTACTCAGGCCTGGCCAAGACCGCCTCCCGCTATTGCGGCCGCCCGCCCATGTTCACCTTTGCCGTGGCCATCATCATCGTTTGGGTCATTACCGGACCGGTCTTCGGTTTCAGCGACACCTGGCAACTGGTCATCAACACCGGCACCACCATCGTCACTTTCCTCATGGTCTTTCTCATCCAGAACACCCAGAACCGCGACACCGAGGCGATACAGCTCAAGCTCGACGAGCTGATACGCGCCACCCGTGGCGCGCACAACGCCCTGCTCGACCTGGAAGAACTGGAGGAAGAAACTCTGGACGCCTTCAAGGTCAGATACCAGGCCCTGGCTGCTGCTGCGCGGGCGGGCATAGCGCTGGGCACCCAGGACACCGGCACCCCGGAGCCGTGATCACAATGCTTATGTAGACGTAATAAACACAGAAGATATGATCTCTAATTGATCATATTACTAGGGCTTGGAATCATTTCCGGGTTTCAACGCTTGCGCAGTGTCTGCGCTGCCTTGCGGGGCGCCGTAACCATCACTGCGCCGATTACCGCAGGCCGTGCGCCAGCCTCACTCGCCTCTGATCCCGTTGTCCTTGATGATCTTCGCCCACTTGCCCATCTCCTCCTTGAGGAAGGCGGCGAACTGTTCGGGCGTGCTGCCCACCGGGTCGGAGCCGTCGGCCTTCAGGCGCTCGCGGGTATCGGCGGATTGGATGCCTTTCACCGCATCGGCATTGATCCTGGCGATGATGTCCCGCGGCGTCCTGGCCGGAGCGACGATGCCATTGAAGGCCACGGCCGAATAGCCCTTGAGTCCGGATTCGTCCATGGTGGGCAGGTCCGGCGCCGCGCCCGCGCGTTCGCGGCTGGTCACGCCCAGGGCGCGCAGCTTGCCCGCCTTGACCAGCGGCATCACGGCGGTGGCGCCATTGAAGATGAAATCAACGCGGCCGCCCATCAGGTCGGTGAGCGCCGGCGCATTGCCCTTGTAGGGCACATGCGAGGCCTGGATGCCGGCCATGGCGGCGAACAATTCCCCTGACAGGTGGTTGGACCCGCCCATCCCTGACGACCCGTAATTCAACTGGCCGGGCTTGGCCTTTGCCAGCGCGATCAGGTCCTTCACCGTCTTCGCCGGGCTGTTGGGCGACACGACCAGCACCAGCGGCGTGGTGTTGATCAGGGTGATTGGCGTGAAGTCGGCCTGCGTGTCGTAGGGGAGCTTGTCCACCAGACTCATTTTGGTGGTGAAGGAAGCCGAGGCGATCAGCAGCGTGTAGCCGTCAGGGGGCGCCTTGGCCACGATCTCCGTGCCCATGATGGTCGCCCCGCCGCCGCGGTTGTCCACCAGCACCGACTGGCCCCAGGCCTCGCTCAGCTTCTGCGCCACCGTGCGGCCGATGATGTCGGTACTGCCGCCGGGCACGAAGGGCACCACCACGCGCACCGGGCGATTGGGATAGCCGGTCTGAGCGTGGGCGGGGGCGGTGAGGATCCCGCTGGCAACGGCTGCGCCCAGCGTGGCCTGCAGGAGGGTTCGGGATGGGGTGGTCATGGGGATTCTCCGAAGTGGGAGGCGTTCTATTAGCGCACGCCGACGCACTATATTGCGCCAGATTTTATCGGCTTCACTGCCCGGGTTCGGCGCGTATCCCGGCATGCATCACGTGCGGATCAGCTGACTCACGGCCTTCGACCCGCTCCAGGTCGGCACATAGGCCGCCTTCACGCCGGGGCCGCCCGCGACGACGATGAGGATGTCCTTCGCCTCGTGCGCGATATGCACCGGCGCGCCGATGTCCTCGCCGGTACTGGCGCGATGTTCGGTGATGCGTTGCCGCACCGCGGGCGACAGCCGTTCCAGCGGCAGCGTGGCTTCGCGCAGCAGCGCGGCCTGCACGTCCTCGCGTGACCAGCCTTCGCGGTGGAAATGCTCGGCGTGTTCGGGCGGCATGATCAGCAGGGGCTGGCCGCTGGCGACGATGCCGGTCTGGCCGACGCTGCCGGCGAACACCATGGAGCTGGCAAAGGTGCGGATCAGGTCTTCCGGTTTGGCGCTGGTGGAGTCCACCACCTCGATGAAGCCGGAGCAGCCCAGCACGGTGACCACGCTCTGCTCGCGGGTGTAGCCGCGCGTGGTGTGGAAAGGCGGCCAGGGGCTGGCGGCTTCGTTCTCGGCAAAGGCGCAGGTGTACTTGCCCGGATGCCCAAGGGTGGCCATGTCCATCTCGCCCGGCTTGGCACCGGCGACGTTCTGCAGCACCAGGCGCAGGGCGCGGCCGATGGTGGCGTTGGCGCGGTTGCCCGGCCCGAGCGCATTGCCGGCGGCATTCATGCCGATGCGCAGGGCGACAGGGCCGTTGACGATGAGCATGGGCGCGGCATTGCCGGTGGTGGTCTGGATGCCGAGCAGGTTGTATTCATCCTTCGCCACTGCCGCTGCAGCGGCGGCGACCACCGGCAGGTATTCAGGCAGGCAGCCCGCCATCACGGCGTTCTCGGCGACATTGCGCCAGGTGGCCTCGCCGAAGGCCGGGGCCAGCACGGCGATCGCCTCGCTGCCATTGGCGCCCACTGCCTTCAGCATGGCTTCCACCCGGGCGGGGGTGGGCACCACCAGCGGCAGTCCGTCGCCCATGCCCTCGAGCGCGGCCTGCGAGCGCTCCCAGTCGTCGTCCATCCAGTCAGCGGGTTTGATGGTGTGGATGCTCATGGACTTCCCTTCCTGTGTTGAGTCTGCCGGCGGAGCACAGGATACCTGTGCGGCGGCACCATGCCGTACGCAGCACCCTCTCTGTCCGGACAAAAGTGACTGATCTGCATGGCCATGGAGTTCAGCCCCGCAGTCCGGTGATATTGAATAGGGATACCGGCTGGGCAAAGCCTTTCAGGATACGCTCGCCCACGGGTTCGGCGAGTACCACGTCCTCGATCCGGTTCAGGGTTTTCAGATTGGTCAGTATCTGTCCGCCCTGCGCCTCGCTGCACAGACGAGCGCTGAGATTGTTCACGCTGCCGATGGCGGCGTACTCGCGCCGGCCTTCGAAGCCGATGGCCCCCAGGGTGGCGTAACCCACGGCCATGCCGATGCCAAGGTCCAGTTCGTGGCCTTGCCGGCGCCAGGCGGTGCGCAGCGACGCGAAGCGCTCCGTCAGCGTGAGGGCCATGGTGGCAGCCTGGGCCGGTGCATCCGGCAGCGGTATCGGATCGTTGAAGAAGATCATCATGCCATCGCCCGCAAAGTGCTCCACCATGCCCTGGTGCCGGGACACGAGGCTGCCCACCAGTTCGTGATACTGGGCGAGCGCGCCCAGCACCTCCTCGGGCTCGGCCGACTCGGTAAAGGCGGTGAAGCCACGCAGGTCGAGGAACAGCACGGTGATCTCGCGCCGATGCGGCTTGAGGATTTCATTGGCACCACCGGACACGATGGCCTGGGCCAGTTCCGGAGAGAAAAACCCCTTCAGCCGGCCCAGGGATTCGAGTTCGGCGACCTGCTGGTGCACGCGCTGCCCCAGGGTCTCGTTCCAGGCCTTCAGTTCGCGCGCTTGCTCGGCGATGGTGTCCTGATAAGCCTTGATCCGCAGCAGGGAGCGAACGCGCGCCAGCAGTTCGGCCTGGTTGATGGGCTTGCTGAGAAAGTCATCGGCACCGGCCTCGATGCCCTTCACCCGCTCCTGCGCGGGGTCGAGCGCAGTGACCATCACGACGGGGTCATTTCGGTGGCCGGGTCGGCGCGGATGGCTTTGCATACTTCATAGCCGTTCATCTCCGGCATCATCACGTCCAGCAGCACCAGGTCCGGGGCGTGTTCCGCCATGGACTGCAGGCCCTCGCGCCCGCCGGACGCGGTATGCACCTGATAACCCCGGAAGGTCAGAATGTCGGCCAGCATCTTCACATTCATGGGCGTGTCATCGACGACCAGTATCCTTGATGGACGCGCTGGGGCAGGTTGCGAAGCCTGGCTGCTCATCTTGCCGAACCCTTGGCTGCCAGGATCTTGACCGCCTCCACGAATTCCTTGAGGTGAATCGGCTTGGTCTGCAGCCCGTCAAAGCCGGCGGCAATGATTTTCACCCTCTCTTCGGTCATGGCCGAGGCGGTGACGGCCATCACCGGGATGCCCCTGGTGGCCTCGCCCGAGCGCAGTGCGGCCAGCGCCTCGATGCCATTCATGCCGGGCAGATGGAAGTCCATCAGGATCAAGGCCGGTGACTCGCGATTGGCGATCTCTATCCCGGACTCCGCATTGTCCGCCTCGAGGATGTCGAAGCCGTGATACTGCAGGATGTCGCGTGCCAGCTTGCGGTTCTTTTCATTGTCCTCGACGATGAGTATCTTCTGTGCCATGGTGGATTCCCCTATGCCGTTGCTGCTGCGGCGTACGGCTGCCGCAGCAGGGTGAAGCGGAAGCACGAGCCCTGACCGGGGGCGCTCTCCAGGGTGATGGTCCCGCCGTGCAACTCGACCATGCGGCGCGTGAGCGTCAGGCCGAGGCCTGTGCCTTCGGATTTACGGGTGTAGTCATCGCCTACCTGACGGAACTCCTTGAACACCGCCTCGTGGTCCTCAGGCGCGATGCCCACGCCGGTGTCGGACACTGCAATCACCACCTGATGCTCGTCCTGGCGTGCGTTGATCTCGACCCGGCCGCCTTCAGGGGTGAACTTCACCGCGTTGGATAGCAGGTTGAGCAGGATCTGTTTGACCTTGCGCTCATCGGCCGTGATGCCCTCGATCGCCGGGTCGACATCCGCCTTGAGATTGATGTGATTGCGCCCGGCGCGCTCGCGCATCAGGGTGAGCGCATTGTCGATGGCCGTGGGAAGGTGAAAGGTGGTGATCTCCAGCTCCATGCGGCCGGCCTCGATCTTGGACAGATCGAGGATGTCGTTGATGAGCGAGAGCAGATGGCGGCCGGAGCTGTGGATGTCGTTGATGTACTCGGCCTGCTTCCCGTTCAGCTCGCCGAACATGCGCTCCTGGAGCACTTCGGAAAAGCCGATGATGGCGTTGAGCGGGGTGCGCAGCTCATGCGACATGTTGGCCAGGAACTCCGTCTTGTGGCGGTTGGCGATCTGCAGGTCGCGCGTGCGCTCCTGCACCCTGCGTTCCAGGTCCGCATAGGACTCCTGAAGCTGCCTGGCCATGTTGTTGAACTCGTCGCCGAGGGCTTCCAGCTCGTCACCGGTGCGCACCTCGATGCGCTGGTTGAGATGGCCGCGGGCGATCTCGGCGGCGCCGGCGCGAAGGGCCTGGATCGGGCGCACCATGCGCTGAGCCGCGTATAGACTGGCGGCGGCGGCCAGAACCAGGCCCATCAGCAGCAGCAGGGCGGTGCGCTGCAGCGAGGCGAACAGCGGCCCCAGCGCCTCGGCCAGCGGCTGTTCGGCGAACACATGCCAACCCAGCTCCGGGATGGAGGCATGGGCGGTGAGGACCTCCTGGTTCTTCAGGTCCCGCGCAATGCTCACGCGCCGCGACGTGGCTGGATCGCCGGATGCGATGGCGGCCTGGATCTGCGGCATGGCGGAGAGATCCGACTTTTGCAGCACGCGGCTGATGTCCGGGTGGGCGATCAGCTGCCCGCGCGAATCGACGGCATAGGCCAGTCCGTTGCCGCCGATGCGGATGCGGGTGATCACGTCCCAGATGAATTTGAGGTTGACTTCGGTGACCGTGATGCCGGCCGCTTTGCCGATTCCCGCGACCGAGATCGTCATGTAGGGCTCGGTGTCCTTGCGGAAATAGATCGGGCTGAAATAGGTCTTGCCCTTGCGCGTGGCGGTGAACTTAGGGTCCTGCGAAAAATCCTCCTTGCTGCCGATCACGTCCATGCCCAGCCGCGACACCTTCAACTGCTCGCGGCCGTAGCGGTCGAGCAGCGACACTTCGGTGATGGCGGGTACCTGGCGCAGCAATTTGAGGTAGTCGATCCGCTGCGATTCGATGGGGTTGCCCTCGGGCTGGCCGAGGCGTACCCAACCCAGCTGGTGCTCGATCTCCCGGACATAGGTTTCGATGCGCGAGGCGGCGGCGGCGGCCTTTTCCTGCTGCAGGTCGAGCAGGGCGGACTTGCTTTCCTGATAGGTGAAGTACAGCCCCAGGCCGCTGCTGGAGGCGAGGGTGACGAACATCAGCGCAAGAAAATAGACCGCGTACTTGCGAAACAGCGAACCGCGGCTGCCGGTCACGGGGTGATCCTCGCTGGCACTGCTCATTCGATGACCCGGTTGGCGCGCAGCAATACGCTGCGGGGCACTTTCAGCCCGATGGCCCGGGCGGTCTTGAGGTTCACCACCAGTTCCACGCGCGAAGGCAACTGCACTGGCAGTTCACCGGGCTTGGCTCCCTTGAGTATCTTGTCCACATATCCGGAAAGGCTGCCATAGGACTCGCGCAGGTCGGGGCCGTAGCTGGCCAGGTTGCCCCGGTCGGCGAATTCTGCCCAGCCCGAGATGGCCGGGATGCGGGTTTTCTTCGAGAAATCGGCGATGCGCTTGCTGTATCGGAGGGTGCCATTGTCGGGAAACAGCAGGATGGCGCCGTTGCCTGCACGCGCAATGGCTTCCAGGGCCCGCTCGACGTCCTCCTTGTTGCGCACCGGGTGATAGTCGATCTCCAGGCCCAGTTGCCTGGCTGCGGCTTCGGAGGCGTGTCGCTCAGCCTCTTCCCCCGGGTGACCGGGATTGGCCATGACACCAACGCGACGCAGTTGCGGCAGCAGTTCCTTCAGCACCTGCATGCGCATGCCCACCAGTTCCAGCGACATGAGCGACACACCGGTGTAATTGCCGCCGGGCCGCGCCAGGGACGACACCAGCTTGCCCACCACCGGATCGCCACTGAAACCGAACACCACCGGCATGTCGGCCCCGGCTGCTTTGGCCTGGAACACCGCCTTGGTCTGCGTGACGATGATGGCCGGGCGGCTGCGTACCGCCGCGCGCGCCATCTGCTCCAGCTTGGCATCGGAGCCCATGGCCCAATAAGGGGTTATGCGGATATTGCGACCGTCGGCCAGCCCTAGATTGCGCAGCCCGGCGGTGAAGCCATCGAAGCCGGCGCGGCTGTATCGATCGCCATCCGGGGAGAGCCAAGCGATGACCGGTGTGCCTGCTCCCTGGGCCATCACCATGCCCGGCATGCTGATGCCGAGGCAGATCAGCAGCGTGATCATGCTGTCGGCCAAGCCTGCCCGGAATGTGGGAAAGGCAGGGGCAGTCATGTCAGCAGTCCCGGCCCGGACAGGTTGGCGCTCCAGCAGGCAGCGTGATGACTTGCGCGCATGACAGTGACACGACAGTGTTGCACTGCTCCGAAGCAAGAGCGGCTCGGCGTGCCGAGCGGGATGGCAGCCCCGGGCGGGTTGAAGCCACGCTGTCTGGCGGACCTCCGACGATGCCCCGAGGCATGGGCCTCCCTCCCTCGTTGATTGCGCCGACTATTATGCGCTTTCAGATATCTTCCCGCGCCTGCGAACTAATTCGCAATGGCTTCGGAAGACCTCGCAAACTGCACGTGTTTCAGAACCCGTACAACTTTGCCGCATTGCTCGACAAAATCTTCCTTTGCAGGTCCGGCGAGGGGGTCCACCCGGCGAACAGATCGAGCAGTTTGCCGCCATCGGGGATCTGGTCGCCCGAATTGGTGTGTGGCCAGTCGCTGCCCCAGACCAGGCGGTCGGGGTTGGCCTCCACCAGCGCCTCGTGGAAAGGGCGCACATCGGCAAAGCCGGGAAACTGCACCGAATTGCGCGCCGGGATCAGCTTGGTCCAGATGTCCTCGTTGCGCAGCAGGGAGACGAGGTTGCGAAAACCCGGATGATCAAGCCCGCTGGCCGTGTCGAAGCGCCCCATGTGGTCCAGCACCAGCGGCACGCCCAGCACCAGCAATTTGGGCACGTGCTCGGCCAGTTCGTCGCAGTGCATCCACAACTGGGCGTGCAGGCCGAATGCCTTCAACCGCGGTGCCATGACGTACAGGGTGTCCAGCGGCACGCTGCCGGAGTGCCCGCCCTTGTTCTTGCCGACGTGCGGGTGGCCGGTGAAGCGCAGGCCCTTCACGCCGGCCGCGCGCATGGCCTCGAGTTCCTTGTCGGTGACCGTCTCGTCGGCCAGCCCCACGCCGCGCAGGCGTTGCGGGTAGCGCTGCAGGGCATCGAGCAGCACCCGGATGTCCTTGCCGTGCGAGGAGGATTGCACGATGACCCCACGGGTGAGGCCGCGCCGGTCGAGTCCGGCGATGAAGTTCTCCGCGGGGGCGAGCGGCGGCAGGTAGCCGGGCCGGTCGGGCAGCGGGAAGCGGTCGAAGGGGCCCATCACGTGCACGTGGCAGTCGGCCGAGCCGGCCGGTGCCTTGAAGGCGGGGGCCGAGGGAAGGGGGGCGGGCGGCGTGGCGGAATCCATGGCGTTTCCTCTCAGGTCTTTCTTGTTTGGTGATCGCCCGCAGAGCCTTCATCACGAATGGTGATGGGGGGATCAGTACAAGCTATTTTACGGCGTGGGCCAGACCCTTTAGGCTGTCGCGTGAATTCACCGCAGCCATCCACCGCCGACCACGGCCGCAGCAGTCCGGCGTCACCCGCTCTGGCGCAGCGCCCGCGTTCCTGACCCCATGAATCGCCACGACCGCCTGTTCAATGCCCGCGGCATCGCCATCATCGGCGCCTCCGATGATCCCGGCCGCCCCGGCAGCCAGCCCATTGCCGCGCTCAAGCGCGATGGTTACCAGGGCGGCATTTATCCGGTCAACCCGCGCTACCAGACGGTGGGCGGCTATCGCTGCCATGCCTCGCCCGCCGACATCACGGAGCCGGTGGACATTGCCGTGATCGCGCTGCCTGCGGCCGCGGCGGTGGACATGGTGAAGACCTGCGGTGAATGCGGCATCGGCTATGCCGTGGTGCTGGGCGGTGGTTTTCGTGAAGTGGGGCCGGCGGGCCTGGCGCTGCAGCAGCAGATGGTGGCCCATGCGCGCGCGCATGGCCTGCGCATCATCGGCCCCAACTGCAATGGCATCGCCAACATCCACAGCCGCATGTACGCCTGCTTCGGCAGCATGTCGCGCCCGCCACAGATGGCGCCCGGCCCGGTGTCCATGGTGCTGCAGAGCGGTGGCTTCGGCTATGGTCTGGCGCTGGCCTGCCGCAGCGAGGGCATCGGCATGCGCATGCTGATCGCCAGTGGCAACGAGGCCGACCTCACCGCGCCGGAACTGATCGACCTGCTGGTGGATGACCCGCAGACGGAAATCATCGTCGCCTATCTGGAGGGCGTGATGGATGGCCTGGCGTTGCTGGCCGCGGCCGACCGTGCGCTCGCCGCAGGCAAACCGCTGATGATCTGGAAGGCGGGCAAGGGCACGCAGGGCGTGCGCGCCGCGGCCAGCCACACCGCCAACATGACTGGCAGCTATGACGTCTGGCGCGCCGCTTTTCGCCAGCACGGCATCATCGACCTCACCGAGATGGAGCAGGTCACCGACTACATCAAATCGCTGGCCGGCCGGCGCTATCCGCGCGGGCGCAACATCGCCGTGCTGACCCCCTCGGGTGGCACCGCAGTGGTGATGTCCGATGCCGCCGACCAGTACCGGCTGAACCTGCCGGCGCCGGCCGATGCCACCGCCGAGCGGATTGCACGGGCCGTGCCCAAGGCGCACACCCGGCGCAATCCCCTGGACCTGGGCGGCGGCGGCATCAGCCATGCCCAGCGCGACAGCTTCACCGAGACCGTGAATGCGCTCATTGACGATCCGGACATGCACCAGATCATGCTGATGACGCCCACCGCGTTGGGCGAGCGTGCCAGGACCGGGGCCGAGGTGATGGCGGCGGCGGCCGCGCGTACCGACAAGCCCTTGTTCGTCTTCACCGCCATCGATCGCGAGCTGGTGCCCGAGCCCATGGCCATTTACGAGGCGGCGCGCATCCCGGTGCTGCGCTCGCCGGTGCGCGTGGCACGCGCGGCCGCCATGCTCTGCGATTACGCCGAGGCGCGCAGTGCATTGGCGCAGCGCCGGCCGGCGGTGGCGGCGGGATCGGCGTTTCACGAGCTGCCAGGGCTGGAGGGCGCCCGCGGGGTGCTCGACGAGGCGCACAGCAAGGCGCTGCTGCAGTCCATCGGCATCCGCGTGACGCGTGACGCCGTGCTGGCCGTGGACCAACAGGGCTCGATCAGGGCGGGCCTGCCTGCCGGCATGGGCTGGCCGGTGGCCGTGAAGATTCTCTCGCCCGACATCGCGCACAAAACCGAAGTCGGTGGCGTGCTGCTCGACATCGCCGATGCGGCCGGGCTGCAGCGCGCCGTGGACACGGTGCTGGCCAACGCCCGCCGCGCCAGGCCTGACGCGCACATCGAGGGCGTGCTGGTGTCGGAGATGGTCCGCGACGGCGTCGAGCTCATCGTCGGCGTGGTCACGGACGAGGTGTTCGGCCCGGTGCTGATGCTGGGCATGGGCGGCGTGCTGGCCGAGGCCATGCGCGATGTCACCTATCGCGTGGCGCCGGTGGACCGCAGCCAGGCGCTGCAGATGATCGGCGAGCTGCGCGCGTCCAGCGTGTTCGGCGGCGTGCGCGGCCGGCCCGCCTGCGACATCGATGCGCTGGCTGATGTGCTGATTACAATATCCGAATTTGCTTATTATCGACGAGAACAAGTATCCGAAATTGATATCAATCCGCTCCTGCTTCGCGCGCGTGGCGAGGGCGCCATTGCCGCCGATGCGCTGGTCGTCCTGCGCTGAGGCTCTACACTCACCAAGCTTTCTTCAACCCCAACCCTGACAGGAATTTCCCATGGAAGAACAGAAATCCGTTGTGACCTACGAGTGCGCCGACCGCATTGCCGTGATCACGCTCAACCGCCCGGAAAAGCTGAACGCCTTCGACGACAACATGGTGCGCGAGTTGATGGCCGCCCTGCGCCATTTCGACATGGATGACGATGCCTGGACCGCCATCATCTGCGGCAACGGCCGTGCCTTCACCAGCGGCGCCGACGTCAAGGCGCGCCAGGCCAGCAGTGCGGCCGACCTGAAAAAGCGCGGCGGCCCCTCGGCCCAGGATGCCAAAAGCTCGGACATCTTCAGCCGCTCGGTCAACTGGAAGCCGGTGCTGTCAGCCGTGCACGGTTACTGCCTGGGCCTGGGTATCACGCTCGCCTTCGACGCCGACATGTGCGTGGCGGGCGAAGATGCGAAGTTCCAGATCACCGAGACCCCGCGCGGCCTGGCCGGCTCGGGCAAGCTGATCAACCTGATGGCCTATCGCGGCCTGGGCAGCTTTGCCGTGGACGTGAGCCTCACCGGGCGCTTCTTCGACGCCGCCGAGGCCCACAAGGCCGGTGTTGTCGACCGCCTCGCGCCCAAGGGCCAGCATCTGGAGGTAGCCAAGGAACTGGCCGCCACCATCAACAAGAACCCGCCGCTGGCGGTGCGTGCCTGCATCCAGCAGCGCCGCTGGGAACTGGAAGACCGCAAGCAGCAGGCGCTGCGCTATGCCAGCCTGAACAAGCTCTACCTGTCCGAGGACTTCCAGGAAGCCACGCGCGCCTTTGTCGAGAAGCGTGCGCCCAAGCCCTTCAACGCGCGCTGAGCTGCACCGCAAGGCAGCAAGGCAGCAAGGCAGCAAGGCCGCAGGCCGCATCCGCAAGGGTGCGGCCTTTTTTCTGATCCGGGGGCTGCGGCCATCAGCAGGTTTACCCCCTTGTCAAAGGGGGCCGACACGTGAGCGCAGAGAACGAGCGGGGGGATTTTCTACCGATGCCTTGATCGTTCGCCAGTCATGACCGGATGCGGGCCCTGAGTGTTCTCCGGTGCTTCCCATCTACAAGGCAACAGCCGTGTGCAGGGTTCATGCAATGTCGGCGAAAGGCCATGAGACCAGCCTGGTCGGCCAAAATCCCCCCGCTGGCCTGCGGCCAGTCGGCCCCCTTTGACAAGGGGGTTAACAGTACTGCGGTTTTGTTCCCCGCCTCACTCGATCCGTATCGCCAAATCCCTGATGAGCTTGCCCAGCACCGCCATGTCCTTCTTCACCACGGCGGACAACTCCTCCGGTGTGGAGCCCACGGTTTCCAGACCGATACCCTGAAAGCGTTCCCGGGTTTCGGGCAGGGAGAGGTAGGCGATGATTTCCTGGTTCAGGCGATTGATGATGGAGGCGGGCGTGCCGCCGGTGGCGAAGATGCCGTGCACCTGGCGGGATTCGTAGCCGGCCAGTCCGGCCGATGCCACGGTCGGCAGGCCCGGCGCCAGTGGCGAGGGCTTGAGGCTGGTGACGGCCAGGGCCTTGACCTTGCCGGTCTTGATGTGGCCGCTCACCGAGGCGGCCGCGGGGAACATGAACTGCAGGCGTCCGGCCATGAGGTCATTGAGCGCCAGGGCGGCACCCTTGTACTTCACGCCCACCACATTCACCCCACCCATGATCTTGAACAGTTCCGCCGCCAGGTGGTTGCCCGAGCCCGCCGAGGCGGTACCGTAATTGAGCTGGCCGGGCCTGGCTTTGGCGAGGGCAATCAGTTCCTGCACCGTGGCCACCGGCAGCTCGTTGTTCACCACCAGCATGTTGGGTGAGCTGGACGAGAGGGTGATGGGGGCGAAATCCTTCGCCGGATCCCAGGTCACGCCATCCTGCAGGAAGGGCAGCAGCCAGATGCTGCTGCCGTAGAACATCAGGGTGTGGCCGTCGGGCGCGGCCTTCGCCAGCAGGCCGCCGGCGACCACACCGCCGGGCCGGTTCACCACGACGAACTGCTGGCTGAGCCGGCCCGACAGGGCCTGGGCGATCAGCCGGGCGGGGATGTCGTTGGCACCGCCGGCTTCGGCGGCAATCAGGGTGACAGGCCGGGTCGGATAAGCCTGGGACCAGGCAGTGGTGGCGAGCAGCGCACCAGCTGTGCAGGCAGCCAGTCTGCGCATCAAGCGGATGGTGAAGTTGAAGTGGGGCATGGACATCTCCTTGCGACTGTCGGCAGCTTAAGCGTCCGCCACATTTGTCACCAATATGGAATGCTGATGCCCCTATCAGCCGGGGTGATGGTCGGCCTTCCTGCGCGGGTTGGGCGCTTTCCTCGCCGGCCTGACAGGTCTTGCAGCAGCCATGCCCGTCCACCCGTCGCCCGCCACCAGCTTGAGGGTCTCATCGCGGATCAGGTCGCGGGCCACGCTGGCCACCGGCGACAGCAGCTCGCTGGAGAGCGAGCAGAGGAAGTTCGGCCGGAACAGGTCGCGGTCGATGATTTCCGCATGGCTCACTTCGCCGGCAATGCGGTGTACGGCCGACCAGGGCTGTATGGTGCCGGCCAGGCCGTGGGCCACGCATTCCATGAGCACGCTCACCGAGTCCACCTCGGCGACGATGTTGGGGCGCAGTCGCTGCTGCGCCATGGCGTTGTCCAGCGTCTGGCGAAAGCCATGCAGGCGCGTGGGCAGCACCAGCGGGTGGGTGGCCGCCTCGCGCAGGCTCACTTGCGGCGGCACGCGTGTGCCGCGCTTCTTCTTGAGGATGAGGTAGATGCGCTCGTCGACCATGTGGGTGCGCTCGATGTCGCGCGGCAGCTTGGGTGAGAACAGAATGGCCAGGTCGAGCTTGCGCGAGAGCAGCATCTTCTCCAGGTCACCGGCGAAGGCCTCGACGATATTGAGCACCACCCCGGGATGCTTGTCGCGAAACACCTGCAGCAGATTGAAGCCGATGGCCGAGGCGGTGGTCGGGGCAAGACCCATGGTCACCGCGCCCACCAGCGGCATGGGCGAGGACGAGGACTTCAGCTGCACGGCCGAGCGAGCATGCTCCAGCTGGCGCAGCACGGAGCGCACGTACTGGTAGAACACCCGGCCTGCCTCGGTGGGGACGATGCCCTTGGAGGAGCGCACCAGCAGGCGCACGCCTAATTCGTTCTCCAGGCGCAACAGCTGCTGGCTCAGCGCTGGTTGCACGATGGACAGCGCCGCGGCGGCACGCGTGATGTTGCCCATCTCGAAGGTGCGGGCGAAGTAGCGGAGCTGGCGGATTTCCATGGGGCCCGGGCGTCTGTTGCGAAGCGGGTGCCACGCCATTCACCCCGCGCCGGCAGCGCGGTCACATCATGATTTGTGATGGGAGGATCACCAGATGCTATTTTACTCTGATGGATTGCGCGCCTAAGCTTGGGTTTCCACGGTCACCGACGAACGAAGGCATGCCTATGAAGACCTGCTGGTTTGAGACCTGTCTGATGACGCCCCGGGCTGTTGCAGCACTGACTATGACCATGACCCTTGGCGCGGGAGCGACAGGCTGGGCGCCCGCGGCGAAGGCGCAGGCGGCCGATGGCTACCCGGCGCGGCCGGTGATGGTGGTGGCGGGCATTGCGGCGGGCGGTCCCATCGACCTGGAAGCGCGCCTGTACACCCCGCGTATCGGCGCCATGCTGGGCCAGTCCTTCGTGCTGGATTTCAAGCCGGGTGCCTCGGGCACCATCGGCGCAGCGCTGGTGGCGCGGGCGAAACCCGATGGTTACACGCTGATGGTGGTGTCAGCCGGCTTCACCGTGTTCCCCTCGTTCTACAAGGATTTGAGCTTCGATGTGGTGAAGGACTTCGCTCCGGTGTCGCTGATGAGCGAGCGCACCTCGGTGCTGCAGGTGCCGGAGTCCTTCCCGGTGAAGAGCTTCCCCGAGTACATCGCCCATGCGCGTGCCAACCCGGGCAAGATCAACTATGGCACCACCGGCGCGGGCAGCATCACCCATCTGGCGGGCGCCTGGATGCATGGCGCCACCGGCACCCGGGTCACCTTCATCCCTTACAAGGGCACCGGGCCGTTGCTGCTGGAACTGGTGGCCGGGCGCGTCGATGTGGCTTCGGGCACGCTGGTGGCGGCCCTGCCCATCATCCGCCAGGGCAAGGTGCGGCCCATTGCCATCCTCAACGACAAGCGTTCCCGGCTGATGCCGGAGGTGCCCACTGTGGCCGAGCAGGGTGTGCCTGGCTACAACTACTCGAACTGGATCGGCTTCATCGCCTCGGCGGGAACACCACCGGCCATCGTCAACAAGCTGAGCGAGGCCTTCGCCAGGGTTGCGCGGGTGCCCGAGGTGGTGGCCGCCCTGGAGGCCGAGGGCAGCACCGCAGTGGGCAGCACGCCAGCGCAGTTCCGCCAGCTCATCGCCACCGAGACGGCGCGCTGGCAGAAGGTGGTGGACGACAATGGCATCCGGCTGCAGGAGTAGCAGTCTGGTCTCGGCCAATGTTGACCGTGCCCGGTATGGCGAAAGCTCTGGTAATCTTTCAGCATGAATTTGCTTTCTTCCGGCGAAGAATTGAAATTTCTGCAGACCTTCGAAAGATCAGGCCTTGGTGAGTCCACCGGCAAGTCGGGGGCTTACCTCTATGAGTCACATCGGATTGAGACCGGCTTTTCGGTTGTCCAGGACAGTAGTGTCAGGATACTTTGGAGGAGCAAATCATGTTTCACACATTGGTTTTCATTCTGGTGCTGTTGGTTGGTGTGCTACATCAGAACATCAGCGTCGCGCAAACCTATCCCAGTGAGCCCATTCGAATCCTGACAACTGGATCAGGTGGGTCCGGCGATGTCATTTCTCGTATAGTCGCCCATGGGGTAGGCAAGAATTTTTCTTATCCGGTGATCGTCGAGAATCGAGGAACTGGTGTCCTTCCTGGAATAGGGGTTTTCAGGGCTAAGCCAGACGGTCACACCTTGCTGATATCAACCAATGCATTGTGGGTGACCCAGTTCTTTCAATCTGACGTGCCCTTCGATCCTCTGGGAGACTTCTCGCCGATCACCCTTGTCGGGATCTCACCACAGATGTTGATCGTGTCCCCATCTTTGCCTGTTGAATCCCTTAAGGAGTTGATCACCCTGGCCAAGCAGAAGCCTGGTGTGCTCAACTATGGCACACCCGGTACCGCCTCCGCTTCGCACTTGGCCGGTGAGCTGTTCAAATCGATGGCGGGCGTCGATGTGGCTCGAGTCTCCTACAAGGCGGTGGGTCAGGCAATGACGGACATAATGAGTGGAAGAGTGCATCTCATGTTTACTTCCGTGCCCTTGGGCATGCCGCAGTGGAAGGCCGGGAAGGTCAAAGCGCTGGCCGTTACGAGCCTGAGTCCTTCTGCCTTGACGCCGGGCCTGGATACGATGGCGGCTTCCGGTTTGCCTGGCTATGAGTCGGCTGCGATAGTGGGCATGTTTGCGCCTGCAAAAACGCCTGATGCGATCATCAAGGGGCTCAATAGCGAAGTCGTGAGGTTCATCGCCAGCCCCGAGGGAAAGGCACAGTTACTTGCTGCAGGGCTGGACCCGGTAGGGAGTACAGCCGAAGAACTCAGGGCGAGAATTCAACATGAGGTTGCTCACTTGGGCCGGGTTCTGAAAGAAGCGGGAATAGTGCCCAAGTAAGGGCATGAGAACTGGCGTCAGGGATTTGCACAGCTTGGCAAGTGAAGATTCGTCTCCAATCGACGGAGCGAGCTGGAGCGGAGCGAAGGTAGAACCTTAGCTGAAGGCGCCGCATGTCAGGACCGGCGAACAAGACCCTGAGATTAAGGAAGAACAAGCGGGCTCAGACTCGTAACCGCTTCCCTTGCATATCCCACTTCAGCAGAAACACTGTTTGCCTATTTCCTTGAATGGGAACTTTTTGAGTGTTTTATCAGGGATGGACTGAACAAGTGGGCTAGGCCCCCTTGGGTATACCTCACTTCAGAGAAACATTTGAACGACGATTCTCGATTCAAGACTTGATCAGAGTTTCATTCGAATAGGATACGACCATGGATTTGCGCTTTTCCGAGAACGATCTGTTGCTGCGCGCCGAAATCAGGGAATTCTGCAGGGCCAAGCAGCCCTCTGCCCTGCGCCGGAAGCTTGAGCTTGGTCAACACTTGGAACATGAAGACTACGTGAATTGGCAGCGCATTCTTGACCAAAATGGCCTCGCTGTGCCGCATTGGCCAACACAGTGGGGCGGCAGAGGGTGGAGTGCCAGCCAGCTTTATATATTCAATGAGGAACTCCTGCGTTTTCCAGCGCTCTTGCCAGAAAACCATAACACCGCGCAAGTCGGTCCAGTCATCATCGCCTTTGGCACGGAGGAGCAAAAACAGCGGTTCCTGCCCAAAATCAGAAACCTTGATTACTGGTTCTGCCAGGGCTTCTCTGAGCCAGATTCCGGATCGGATCTTGCCTCGCTCAAAACGAGAGCTGTTCGTAATGGAGAGTTTTATGAAGTAAGCGGTCAGAAGCTATGGACAACCCAGGGCCACAGGGCGAATTGGATGTTTTGCCTGGTTCGCACTGACGATAACGCCAGGAAGCAAAAGGGAATCAGCTATTTGTTGATGGACCTGAAGTCACCGGGCATTACGATTCGTCCAGTCCACATCATGGGCGGACATCGGGTGAACGAGATATTTTTTGACAAGGTCATCGTCCCGGTCAGCAATCGGATAGGCGAGGAGAATAAAGGGTGGGATTATGCGAAATTCTTGATGGGCAATTCAAGAATCAACGTCGCGCGCATAGGGCTTGCGACTGGCCGTATTGAACGTGCGAAGTCCCTGGCTGGACAGGTGATGGTTGGCGATGAGACGCTGGCTGAAAATTCTCGCTTTCGGGAAAGGCTGGCTGCTCTGGAAATTGATCTCAAAGCCACTGAAATTACCAATATGCGTATCGTTGCAGACCAACTGAAAAGAAACGAAATCAAACAGGATCCCAGAGCGAGCATCCTGAAGTTAAAAGGAGGGGAGCTGCAGCAATTGACTGCCGAACTTCTGATGGAAGTGGCTGGTCCACTCGCCCTGGCAAAGCAGGAAGGTTTCCTGGCAGCCGCTGATGAGGCGATTGGTCCGGAATGGCCTCCTGGGATTGCCGCTGCTTATTATTACAGTCGCGCCGTCTCGATAGTTGGAGGCTCGAACGAGGTGCAGCGCAATATCATTGCCAAGCGAATTCTCGGGCTATAGCGGTCGATGCGCCCGATGGCTATCGCGTGGTGCGCCACCCCGCGCGCGACGGTGAGCCTGCGCGCGGGGTGTCTCGGGAGGGCCCCCGGGTCGCGAAGGTCCCCTGCCTAACGCTGTGATCGTGCCTGGCTGTCGGCGCTGGGTTTGCTCCTGCGTGTTGCGGCAGCAGCCTGTTCCAGCAGCTCGGGGTTGTCCATGAGATCCTGCTTGCGTTCCTTCAGCCGGCTGCCCAGGCATGGTTGGGTTGGAAGGCTTGAGAACGGGGGGTGGACACTGCTATGTGATCCACCGTCCAACAAGATTGCAGATATTGCAAGGAGTTATCTGGCGAACCCTGAAAGTCTATCCAGGGAGCCTGCATACGATTCGCTGTCTTCTCTGATGAACAAAGTTGGCTTGCAGATGGATCAGGCGCTTCAGATGAGTCTTCACGAAGTTATCGTAGATGAGTGGGCAATCTGAATTCGTCTGCACCGACGGCTTCAAATTCGAACGCCTGGAGAATAGTAAAATCTCGTTATCTGCAGATTCCGGACCCTAATCATGACATCTGACTCTCCAAAATTCATCCCCGATCGAGAGCGACTTATTGTCGCCCTTGATGTGCCTTCGGCAGATGAGGCTAAGGTGCTGGTGGAGCTATTGGGAGATGCTGCATGTTTCTACAAGGTCGGTCTTGAGTTATTCATGTCTGGCGGCTATTTTGAGCTTGTTGAATGGCTGGTACGGCGGGGTAACAAGGTATTTGTCGATCTGAAATTTTTTGACGTACCTGAAACTGTGAGGGCGGCTGTTCGTGGCTTGCGTAATCGTGGCGTTACTTTTGCTACTGTGCACGGAAATCAGGCCATTCTTGAGGCGGCCGGCGCAGACAAGGGGGAAGTGAAAATTCTGGCAGTCACTGCATTGACCAGTCTAGACAGGGGAGATCTCGATGATCTGGGTTTTCAGTGCGATGTCGAGAAACTTGTCCTGTCCCGGGCACGCAGGGCACTAGAGGCTGGTTGTGACGGCGTCATTTCATCTGGCCTGGAAGCGCCAGCCTTGAAGCGTGAACTGGGTCAGAGATTATTGGTGATTACCCCTGGAATCCGCCCTGTGGAGAACCGCCCCGCTGATGATCAGAAAAGGACGGTAGATGTCAGGCAAGCGTTCCTTAATGGCGCCGACTACATAGTAGTTGGAAGACCGATACGACAG
The DNA here is from genome assembly GCA_947474715.1 of Betaproteobacteria bacterium. Lineage (GTDB taxonomy): Bacteria > Pseudomonadota > Gammaproteobacteria > Burkholderiales > SG8-39 > CAIYPG01. The sequence continues at coordinate 66,795 of CANJJT010000002.1, read as the reverse complement.
GCGCCTGATCCTCGTGCGGCTGCTGAAGCCATCCAGGACACAATAAGATCTGTTTTTGCCGAAAGATAAGAAGCTCCATCATCTTTTACCTTTACTCATCTGTCGCCAATATAGGCGACAGATGGAGCATTGAAGAATGAACGAACGAGAAGCGGCAATCTTTGGAGTGCAGCAAGCCGCTCCTCGATTTGTCACGTAGTTTCTCGCCTTTTTGCAAGGGATGCCGTCCGGTCCCGGTGCGTTTGACATGGCTCCACACCAACTTGTCGGGATTCAAGTCAGGTGCGTAACCGGGCAGAAAGTGCGGCGTCAAAAGACCCTCGGTCGATGCAACGTATTTCCTCACGAGTGCGGTCTTGTACGCAGGCAAACGATCGAGCACCCGATGGCTGGGTTTCCTTCGGTGACTTCATCATTTTCTTCAGCAATTCGATGAACAGCTCCGCGTTGAGCCCACCCGCGTAGGTGCTGAACCAGAACGCTGCCTTGGCATTCACCGCCGAAGTCGCGCTGCAAGGGCTTCTGCGGTGTCAGGCCCAGCTTGGCCAGCAATTCGCCCACCGCCGACTGGCCAAGCCGTAGGCCAAACTTCTGATCGATCAGTTCGACCACGATCGCGCGCGTCCACAAACCGAAGTCCAGGCCGTACTGTCGTGGGTCACCGCCGTTGACCCACCGAAAGACCTGCGCTGCCTGCGTCGGCGTCAGACTGCGCGGGCGACCGGTCGCCCTTGTCGATCGAACGCCTTGATGCCCACACCGGGTCTGAGCGCGGTTTTAATCCATGTGTAAATCGTCGTGCGATTGAAGCCGTGCGCCTTCACGCACCTGCTCGACAGCCATCAACCTGATGGCTTCCAGCGTTTTGTGATCCAAAGTTCTACCGTCTCGTTTCATACTCAATGAGACAGCAGTTTGATTCGAATGCTCCACATTAGTCGTCTTACTCATCGGCTAGTGAGTAGGTGTGGTTGCACTGTCATATTGCCAGTGCGTCTTCATGGTTGCCATTACCAGCCTGGGGTAATCCGTCCTCCCAAGGCTGCCGTTATAACGGGCCAGCGTCCGCCAGAGGTCGCCTTTTTCGATGTCAAGATAGTGCCGGAGAATCACACAGCCATATCGCAAATTGGTGCGCAGGCTGAACAGATTGTCACCATTTCGCCCGATCAGGCTCACCCAGAATGGCATTACCTGCATGTACCCCCGTGCACCAGCGACCGAGACTGCATATTTTCGAAAATTACTTTCCACCTGGATCAAGGCGAGAACCAACTGGGGATCCAGTCCTGCTCGTGTCGCCTCATAGTGGGCGCTTCGCAGGAAATCCAGTCTAGCCTCGAAGGCTGGTAGACGTTTTTCAAGTCTGCGGGACATTTCGGCCAACCAATCGGCAGCCTTTAGTCCATCCTTGAATCCATGCATCGGGGCAGGACGGTCTGCAATCGATGAGCGCAATCCTGCCTGGACACTGGCCACGAGCGGTTCATACAGCTGGTTGCCAGCCAACGATTGCGTCGAGCTCAGGATCGCCAGAAAAACCGTCGTCAAGGCGTGAGATCGCATTGAGTCGGTTATCCAAGTTTCTCCAGGATTATGCGGGCTGCCTCGGTCAGCGGGATCTGCGAGGGTTGCTTCGCGGTTCTGGTCTGATACTCGACTGCACCTTGCTTGATGCTTCGCTCCCCAATGACCACCCGATGCGGGATTCCCATTAGTTCGGAATCGGCCAAGAGCACGCCAGGTCGTTCGTCCCGGTCATCCAGCAGCACATCAATTCCTGCCTCCAGAAAAGTCTTGTAAAGTGCTTCCGCGACTTCGCGAACAGCTGTACTTTTCTTCATGCCGATGGGAATGATCGTCAGTTGGAATGGGGCGATTGAATCAGGAAATACTATTCCTCGCTCATCGTGCCCTTGTTCTATTGCTGCCCCGACGATTCTGGTTACACCGATGCCATAACAACCCATTTCCACGAATTGCTGCTTACCTTCTGCATCCAGGTAGGTGCATTTCAGCGTCCTGGAGTATTTTGTGCCCAGCTGAAAAATATGCCCGACTTCGATACCCCTGCAGATCTCCAGTGGGCCGGACCCATCAGAGGAAGGGTCTCCACTAATCACATTCCGGATGTCAGCGACGATGACCGGTTCAGGCAAGTCTCTCTGCCAGTTGACTCCGGATAGATGGTAGCCTGGCTCGTTGGCGCCACATACGAAATCACTCATCGCGGCCACAGAGCGATCTGCAATTACTCTCACGGCATTTCCCACCCTGACAGGCCCGATGTATCCTGGCTCGCAGTCCATCATTGCCCTAATCTCGCCGTCTGTGGCAAAGCGAAAGGACGCCAAGCCTTCGATCTTGCTTGCTTTCACCTCATTTAATGAATGGTCACCTCTGATCAGGAGCAGATTCAGATTTGTCGCGGAGGCTCCCTGCACGTCCGGCACAACGGCAATGGCCTTGACAGAGCGGGAGAGTGGCAAGCCGAGTTGTTCAACCACCTGCGCACAGGTTTTTTTGTCTGGTGTCGAGATGCGCTGCATACCTTGCGTCGGTGGCTGTCTTGGTGCTGCTGGAGCCAATGCTTCCGCCAGTTCGACGTTTGCTGCGTAGTCGGAGGCTGGTGAAAACGCAATTGCGTCCTCGCCGGAATCTGCCAGAACGTGGAACTCATGTGAACCAGTTCCGCCAATTGTTCCGGTATCGGCGGCTACAGCCCGGAAATCTAGCCCCAAACGTGTAAAAATCCGGGTGTATGTGTCATGCATGACGCTGTATTCACGTCTCAGATCCTCTGAGTTGCTATGGAATGAATACCCATCCTTCATTATGAACTCGCGACCTCGCATCACGCCGAATCTCGGGCGACGTTCGTCCCGAAATTTGGTCTGTATCTGGTACAGATGCAGAGGCAACTGACGATAGCTCCGAATTTCGCTACGGGCAATGTCGGTCACCACTTCCTCTGAAGTCGGCTGAATGACGAAATCCCTGTCATGCCTGTCCTTGAAGCGAAGAAGTTCGGCACCATAGTCCTTCCAGCGACCAGATTCTTGCCAAAGCTCTGCTGGTTGAACCAGCGGCATGGACAGTTCTATGGCACCCGCCCGGTTCATTTCCGATCGGATTACCCCCTCAATTTTTCTTACAACACGCAATCCCAATGGCATCCAGCTATAAATGCCGCCGGCGAGACGCCGCACCATCCCGGCCCGCAACATCAGTTTGTGGCTGACTACCTCCGCTTCTGAGGGTGGTTCCTTGAGTGTCGAGATGAGAAACCTGCTGGCGCGCATGGTGATTTTGAGTAAGGGAATAAACCTCCATTTTACTGGAACGTCATCGGCGTCTATCCGAGCATCTCCATGAGAGGCTGAAAATGTGAAAGAATCAAGACAATCCATACTGGTATTCAGGCATGCTCGATCGAGAAGGCTATCGCCCGAACGTCGGTATCATCTTGTGCAACTCTCGAAATGAGGTGTTCTGGGGCAAGCGTGTCCGGGAGCACTCTTGGCAGTTCCCGCAGGGAGGTATGAAGTATGGGGAGACACCTGTCCAGGCCATGTATCGGGAACTGCACGAAGAAGTCGGTTTGTTGCCGGACCACGTTCGGATACTGGGCAGGACGAGGAACTGGCTGAGGTATGAAGTGCCCAACCAGTGGCTCAAGCGTGAGTGGCGTGGCAATTATCGCGGCCAGAAGCAGATATGGTTTCTGCTCCGCCTGGTAGGACGTGATACGGATGTTTCTCTCCGTGCTACCGCAAAGCCGGAATTTGATGCGTGGCGCTGGCATGAGTACTGGGCTCCATTGGAGACAGTTATCGATTTCAAGCGGGATGTCTATCTTCAGGCGCTCACCGAGCTTTCACATTTCCTGGGTCATGAGATTGCGTTCAGGGCTGCTGAATCGCTCGATAGTATCGATCCCGAATATTCCAAGGGAAAACATCAGTCACGTGAATGAGGCTTTACATCTTGCGACATGCCGATTAGCTGATTTCAAGACTGGTTATTGGGAGAGGATGATGAAGCTGAAGGGCTCGAGGACTCAGGCCAACCTCAAATCCACGTTTTCTGCTGAATCCCAGGCGAATCGTCGTTATGTATACTTTGCTGCCAAGGCGGATATTGAAGGCCAGAATGATGTGGCAGCCGTATTCGGCTCGACAGCTGAAGGTGAAACTGGTCATGCGCATGGCCATCTCGAGCAATGTGGAGACCCAGCAACTGATTTGCTATTTGGCCCGCCCCGCAGCAGTCTGAAGGCGGCAATCGTCGGAGAAACACACGAATACTCCGACAGGTATTCAGGGATGGCAAAGACGGCTCGTGAAAATGGTTTTGACGAGAATGTCGACTGGTTTGAGACCTTGGCTAAGGCAGGGAGATCCCATGCAAACCGCTTCCAGAAGGCCCTGGGGGCCCTCGTTGACTAAACAGTATCTTCCGGCGCTGCCCTTGTGGTCTGGTCGATTGTGGGCGGTTTGGCTGTCACATTCCGGTATTGGCCTCGTTTCGTGCCTCGCATTGTTATTTCACAGCGGTTTCGTCATGGGGCAGACACAGTCTGACGATTCAGAGGAAAAGCCGTGGGTCGAGCAGGGCTTGCGTTTGCCACCTTTTCCCAAGTCGGAAAACATGATCAGAATTCCGCTGGAGTCTATGAAGTCGTTCGAGGTGGCCGTTGATGCGACCTCAATAGATATTGGTCAGGATGGCGTGATCCGGTATGTGATGGTTGCCAGGAGCCAGTCCGGAGGGGAGAACGTCAGCTTCGAGGGAGTCCGCTGCGAAACGCGGGAAAGAAAACTCTACGCTATCGGAAAGTCAGACAAGACTTGGGGTGTCGCCCGCGCTTCAGCCTGGGGGGGCTATGCAGCCAACCTCAGGAGTCACCATAACGAACTTGCCAGGGAGTATTTTTGTCCCCGACTGGCCCGCGTCACATCCGTTTCAGATGCAATCAGGAATATACGACGTGGTGGTTTCGAGCGTTGAGGCCCTGAGCCTGATATTGAAGTGATTCACAAGAGGACTAGATTGTCCCGGTGAATCAGTTCCGATTGATCCAGATATCCGAGCACGGATTCCAGTTCAGACGAACTCTTGCCAGCGATCCGCTGTATCTCCAGCGCGCTGTAGTTCACAAGTCCCCTGGCAATTTCTGCTCCATCCGGGGTTATGCACGACACGATTGCACCTCGCTGGAAATTTCCTACTACTGAGACGACGCCGACTGGCAGCAAGCTGCGCCCTTCGATCGTTATGGCTTTTGCTGCGCCACTATCAACATGAACCTGACCTGCAATTTGCACATGATTGGCCAGCCATTGCTTTCTAGCTGCCAGAGGGGATGTGTCTGCTCTTAAGTGAGTTCCAACAGATTCCCCCTGTACCAAGCGGATCAGCACGTCGTCGGCCTGTCCCGAGGCAATGATGGTATCGGCCCCACTTCGTGCGGCACGAACTGCTGCCTGCACCTTAGTGATCATGCCGCCTTTGCCGATTGCCGATCCTGAGCCCCCTGCCATCTCGCCGAGTTTGCTGTCCGAAGCAAGTGCGCTTTTCACAAGTTTGGCTTGAGGATTTTTTCTCGGGTCTTCCTCATATAGACCAGGAATGTCAGTCAGAATGACAAGCCAATCCGCCTCTGCAAGGTTGGCCACTAAGGCCCCCAGAGTGTCGTTGTCGCCAAATTTGATCTCATCGGTGACGACAGAGTCATTCTCGTTGATGATGGGGACAATTCCGAGTTCCAGAAGGGTCAGCAAGGTCGATCTGGCATTCAGATACCGCTCCCTGTCTGCCAGGTCTGCATGAGTCAGCAAGATCTGCGCAGTTCTGAGGCCAAAATCTCGGAAGCATGACTCGTAAGCCTCTACAAGCCCCATCTGTCCGACGGCCGCCGCCGCCTGTAATTCATGGATGGCATGGGGCCGACGTTTCCAGTTCAGGCGCTGCATGCCTTCTGCAATTGCTCCGCTGGAAACGACTATCACCTGATGGCCCAATTCACGCAGGACTGCAATCTGACGAGCCCAGCCTGCAATGACTTGGCGATCCAGACCTTGGCCATGATTTGTGACCAAAGAACTTCCAACCTTGATGACCAGTCGCCTAGCCTTCAAGGGCTTTCTCCTTGTCGGCGCGAAGCACATCCAGGTGCTCCATGATGGATCCAGTCAATGACGAACATCCCTCCCCCTTGATTGCAGATACGAGAAAGGTTCTGCCCTCCCAGCCGCTTGCCTTGATGAAGCTGGAGACCGTATCCGCACGCAACTCATCAGGGATCATGTCTATCTTGTTCAAAACCAGCCAGCGCGGCTTGCGGTAGAGCTCTTGGTCATACTTCTTCAGCTCTTCCACGATGGTTGCGGCATCTCGCACAGGATCTGCGTCCGGATCCAGGGGGGCGATATCCACGATATGCAGCAGCAACTCGGTTCTAGCGAGGTGTCTCAGGAACTGATGTCCCAGTCCAGCCCCCTCTGCGGCCCCTTCTATCAGTCCGGGAATGTCGGCAACAACAAAGCTTCTTCCTTCATCGACACGCACGACGCCTAGATGCGGATGCAGGGTCGTAAAAGGGTAATCAGCCACTTTCGGACGGGCGCTGGATATCGACCTGATAAGCGTCGACTTGCCGGCATTCGGCAAACCGAGCAGGCCTACATCAGCGAGCACTTTCAGTTCCAATCTCAGGAAGCGGTGTTCTCCCTCGCCGCCTGGTGTGGCATGCCTTGGAGCCCGATTGGTGCTGGATTTGAAATTGACATTGCCCATGCCTCCGTTTCCGCCTCGGGCGAGGAGGGCGGTTTGACCGTCATGTGCGAGATCCGCAACCATCATACCGGTTTCGGCATCTGTGACTACCGTACCCACGGGCATCCTAAGCACGATGTCTTCGGAGCCAGCCCCATTGCACTGTGCTCCCCGACCTCTTTCGCCATTTCTCGCGCGATGCAACCTTGCGAAACGGTAGTCGACGAGCGTATTGATATTTCGGTCGGCGATGGCATGAATACTTCCGCCGCGCCCGCCGTCTCCGCCGTCAGGGCCACCCCGCGGGATAAACTTCTCGCGCCGGAAAGACACGGCGCCGTCGCCCCCTTTTCCTGCGGCTACTTCAATTTTTGCTTCGTCAATGAATTTCATGGCTGCAAAAAACAAAAAGCCCCATCGGTATCGACAGGGCTTTTCGGGAGGCTCCTTGTTTTTTATGCGGTGACGATGCTCACGAAGTGCTTACCTGCAGCGCCCTTTGTGGTGAAAAGCACCGTGCCTTCAGCCGTTGCGAAAAGGGTGTGGTCCCGGCCGATGCCGACATTATCGCCCGGGTGAACGCGTGTGCCCCGTTGGCGGATGATGATTTCACCAGCGCTGACCAGTTGACCGCCAAAGCGCTTCACGCCTAGACGTTTCGAATGAGAGTCGCGCCCGTTGCGGGAACTCCCGCCTGCTTTTTTGTGTGCCATGAATTTTCTCCTGGAAGATCAGGCCGAAATGCCGGTGATCTCAATCTCGGTGTAAGCCTGCCTGTGCCCCTGATGTTTCTGATAGTGCTTTCTGCGGCGAAGCTTGAAAATCTTGACTTTGACGCCGAGGCCATGCGCCACGACCCGGGCTTTCACCTGGGCGCCTTGAACCAGAGGGGTTCCGATCTTCACGGACTCACCTTCCCCACAAGCGAGAACCTTGTCCAGAACCAGTTCGCTGCCAACGTCGGCAACAAGACTTTCGACTTTTAGTTTTTCGCCTTCGCTGACGCGGTACTGCTTTCCGCCGGTCTTGATTACAGCGTACATGACCTGCTCCGAATTGCTTTGAGAACCAACAATTATACGTCAGCCAGGACCAAACGAACAAGCCTCCCATGGTATTCTAGAAACCGTGTGACTGGAGTGCTCGCTGAAACTATGGCTTGGGACGCGGTCAACGTCATAACACTATGAATTAAATAATGTTTTGTGCATCGGAAGATCTGGATCTTGCAGCCTGATTTCATTCGTTCAGTGGTGTCTGCCGACATGGAGGCCGTGGATCGGCAGATCCGGGCGCGGCTTTCCTCCGATGTCGCTTTGGTGGGGCTGGTTGCGGATCACATTATCGGCGGGGGGGGCAAGCGCCTCCGGCCGGCGTTGGTGATACTGGCTGCGCGCGCATCGGGTTACGCTGGCGCCTCTCACATAGATCTTGCGGCAGTAGTGGAGTTCATACACACCGCCACATTACTGCATGACGACGTGGTGGACGAGTCCGATCTCAGGCGAGGTCGCAAGACCGCGAATACGGAGTTCGGCAACGCCGCCAGCGTGCTGGTCGGTGATTTTCTGTACTCGCGGGCCTTCCAGATGATGGTCTCAGTCGGGGACATGCGGGTCATGGAAGTGCTGGCCAACGCCACCAATGCGATTGCAGAGGGAGAGGTTCTTCAGCTTCTCAACGCCCGCAATCCCGATATCGGGGAAGCCGGGTATCTGCGCATAATCCATCGCAAGACGGCCAAGCTGTTCGAGGCGGCTGGCCAGATTGGCGGCATAGTGGCCAAGGCGCCTACGGACATAGAGGGTGGACTGGCTCGCTACGGAATGCACCTGGGCACGGCTTTTCAGTTGATCGACGATGTGCTGGACTACTCTGGAGATGCTGCAGCGACCGGCAAGAATCTGGGTGATGACCTGAATGAGGGCAAGCCTACGTTACCGCTGATACATGTGCTGCAAACCGGTTCACCCGAGCATGCAAGCCTCGTGCGCAATGCGATCGAGCATGGTGGGCGGGAGGGATTCGAGGGTGTATTGGCGGCGATCCAGGCAACGGGTTCACTTGAATACGCCTGCGCTGCTGCACGCCGGGAGGCCGAGCAGGCAATCACGGCCATTGCCTTGCTGCCTGATTCGGACTACAAGAAATGCCTGACCAGCCTTGCAAGGTTTGCAGTCGACCGACGTTACTGAAGGGGTGTTGTCATTCCCGCCAGGTCGGGGTCTTTTCTCACGGTTGTGGGGGATGTGCCGTACTGATAGTATATGGGGCTGCTTCCGTCCGATGACTTTGCGAATACATGAACGGCTTGTGATGCGTTGATGTCAGCCCAGCCCTCCCGGATAGCAACAATTCGGGGTGTAGCTCAGCCTGGTAGAGTACTGCGTTCGGGACGCAGGAGTCGGAGGTTCGAATCCTCTCACCCCGACCATTTCACTTCTCCCGACATTTCCAGCGACACATATAGTCGCTTGTGTTTGCGCAGGAATGGGGGCGTGATTGGCCAAAGTGCTAATGCTTGCATGTGCCTTAGTGGCGGTTCTGGTACTGCTCGCATCTCTGAAGCGCACTCGCAGGCGGGATTCGTCGGCGTCCTCCATCAGATCGGCCCCTCCAGAATCGATGGTAAGTTGCTGGTGCGGTGTTCACCTGCCCCTCAGCGAGGCCAAGCCCAACGGAGATGGATACTGTTGTAGCGAAGAGCACCTTCGCCGACCGGATTCCTGACGTGCCGCATTCGATGTATTCCCTACTGGGAGCTTCTTACGGCTCCATGAATGCCATCGAGTCATTCTGGGTTTCTCTGCGGTATTTCAATTTCTATCGCCTCTCCCTGGCTGTGGTGTTCCTGCTAGCGGCGCTGATCTATGGCGACCTGCTCAACCTGGGGAGTCACGAGCGCCCCTTGTTTCTGCTTACTGCGGGTCTCTACCTGGGGGCAACGATTGCCTTTCAGGCGGCACTCCGAAAATGGCCTGTCTACTTTGACCTGCAGCTTTCCGTTCATGTGCTGACCGACATCGCGTCACTCACGGTGATGATGTATGCATCCGGTGGCATTCGGAGCGGGATAGGGGTCATGCTTTTGATCTCCCTGGCCGCTGCCGCCTTGGTCAGCGGCGGCGCCCTGATGCTTTTTTATGCGGCGGTTGCATCGATTGCCCTGCTCCTGGAGCAGTCCTACTGGATACTTATTCATGACGTCAGCTCTGCCAACTACTTTCAGCCAGGGCTGTTGGCCATTGGCTGTTTTGTTACGGCGCTGATTACGAATCAGCTGGCGCAACGCGTCATCATGAATGAGAGGGTCGCACGCCAGCGTGGCACAGATTTAGCCAATCAGCTGAAAATCAACCAGTTGGTCATTCAGGATGTGCAGGATGCCATTCTCGTGGTCGATTCAAACGGGCTGGTGCGTCAACAGAATCCTGCTGTCAGCGGCCTGATGGGCCGGCCTGCCCCGGAGCTGGACCAAATCGAGAATTATTCACAGGACCTTGCTGAATGCCTGCTGCAGTGGCGCGATGGTGGGGGGCCTTCCGTCGTCACCCTCGGATTTCCGGAGAGCGGTAAGCATGTCCGGGCAAGATTCGTCGCCGCCGGCGTGGACGGGGGCAGCTTTGCCCTCGTTTTCCTTGAGGACCAGTCTCGCATACAGGAGCATGCGCAGCAGCTGAAGCTAGCTGCACTTGGCAGGCTCACCGCCAACATTGCCCACGAGATTCGCAATCCCTTGTCGGCTATTACGCATGCAGGTGATTTGCTTCAGGAGGATGCGGCCAGCGCGGCAAGTGCGCGGCTGATCCGAATCATCCGAGAAAACGCCCTTCGCCTGGATCGCATGGTCAGGGACGTGCTCGAGCTTTCCAAGCGTGACCGGGTGCAGCAGGAGAGTATCGCCCTGCAGGAATTCATGCATCAGTTCGTTGATGAGTTTGTACAGACGGAGAAGATTGGAGCGGAGGCGCTGCAAATCAAAATCGATGCTGGCCTGCGCGTCGATTTCGATCCCGTGCACTTCAACCGCGTTGTATGGAATCTTGTCAGGAACGCGTGGCGGCATAGCCGCAAGCTGCCTTCGAGCGTGAAGATTTCCGCGTTCATCCAAGGGGGGCGGCTAGAATTGGACGTTGTTGATGATGGGGAAGGCGTGCAGAAGAGTCTGCAAACCCAGCTTTTTGAGCCTTTCTTCACGACTTACAGTGGTGGCACGGGTTTGGGGCTCTACATAGCGCGCGAACTGTGCGCTGCCAACGGGGCCAGACTTGAGTATATCGACCGACCTGGTGGGGCGATTTTCAGAATCTTATGGCGACTCAATCGGAAGTGAAGCGCAGTGAAAAGACCGACCGGCGGCCTGTGGCCGGAGCAGTTCCTGCCGTCCTCGTAGTTGATGATGAGGCCGACATCCGGGAGCTCCTCGAACTTTCCCTGCTACGCATGGGGCTTACCGTCGAATCCGCGCAGTCTGTAGGGGATGCGAAGGCGATCCTGCAAAGCAGGCATTTCGATCTTTGCCTCACGGACATGCGCTTGCCTGATGGCGATGGGCTCGAACTTGTAAGGTACATCGGCAGTGATTGTGCCGACGTACCTGTTGCAGTGATTACTGCGCATGGCACTGCCGAGAATGCCGTGGCTGCACTCAAGGCAGGGGCATTTGATTACCTGACCAAGCCGCTGTCCCTGGGGCAGTTGCGCACGCTCGTAAAGTCGGCGCTTTCACTGCCCGCGGCACGCACGTCCAGCGATGGTGGCGCCAGCGACCTGCTTGGCGATAGCCTGCCTGTAGAGCAGGCAAGGCGAATGATCCAGCGGGTTGCCAGAAGCCAGGCGCCGGTATACATCACGGGGGAGTCCGGAAGCGGCAAGGAGCTCGCGGCCCGCCTCATCCATGAGCAGGGTGGCCGTCGTGGACAGCCCTTCGTGCCTGTCAATTGCGGGGCAATTCCAGAGAACCTCATGGAGAGTGAGTTTTTTGGATACAGGAAGGGTGCGTTTACAGGCGCCGAGTCCGATCGTGACGGTTTTTTCCAGGCGGCCAGCGGGGGCACCCTGTTTCTGGACGAGATCGCAGAGTTGCCTCTTTCCATGCAGGTGAAACTGCTGCGCGCAATCCAGGAGAAGCGCATTCGGAAGATCGGGGCAACAGCAGAAGATGGTGTGGACGTGCGCGTCATCTGTGCCACTCATGAGGACCTTGTCAAACGAGTGGAGGATGGTCGTTTCCGGCAGGATCTTTACTACAGGCTGGCCGTGATCGAGTTGCGCATGCCTTCCTTGAGGGAGTACAAGGAAGACATTCCCGTACTTGCGGCCGCCATTCTTGCGCGATTTGCAGATACGTCCCGAAGTTCGGTTCCGACATTGTCCGTCGCTGCTCAGGAGGCTCTCGCGGATTACGATTTTCCGGGGAATGTGCGTGAGCTCGAGAACGTCCTCGAGCGGGCCGTTGCGCTTGCCAATGCCGATGAAATCGTGCCTGACGACCTTCAATTGCAGCCCCCGAGGCTGGACGCAGGAGGCGGAGGTCCGGCCGACGCAGGGGGGAATGGCAAATGGCCGCTCCAGGCCTACCTTGACCGGGTTGAGCGCGAGGCCATACTTGAGGCGCTTTCCCAGACGCGGTTCAATCGCACGGCCGCGGCCAAATTACTCGGAATCACCTTCCGGGCGCTGCGCTACCGAATGGCCCGGTTGGGGATCCAGTAGTTCCGGATCGCCAGGCATGAATCTGGACGCCAAAGGACGCGTTGACGAGGCCCGCAGGGTGGATTCGCCCAATTGTGATGCCAGGCCTTCAGGCACTGTCATATCGCTGCTCGTCATACATTGCATCAGCCTGCCGCCGGGTGAATTCGGCGGCAATCAGGTGGCGGAGCTTTTCACGAACACTTTGGACACTGGTGCACACCCTTACTATGCTGGTCTGGTTGGGTTGCGGGTCTCGTCTCACTTCTACGTACGTCGAGACGGTGCGCTGATTCAGTTCGTCCCTTGCTGTCAGCGTGCATGGCATGCTGGTGCATCGCAGTGGGCAGGCCGGCCAAGGTGCAACGATTTCTCCATTGGCATCGAACTTGAGGGCAGCGAGGATTTGCCCTACGAACGAGTCCAGTACCGTTGCCTTGCCCAGTTGGTGACACTATTGCAGTCTGCTTATCCCATCAGTGACGTGGTAGGTCATTCGGACATAGCACCCGGACGAAAGACCGATCCCGGTCCCTGCTTCGACTGGTTGCTGTTTCGTTCCTTCCTTCGCTGAGCGTGCCTAGGCTGGCGCAGTGGCGCCTTCACGCCAGTCCAACCTGCTTGGCTGCCCTTGCAATGCATTCTGTGACGGGAAATTGCTTGCAACTTCAAAACCTCGCAACTAGAATTAGTTGCAGTCCCTGTGTGAGCTACTATATATTGTGGTTTGGAGTGAGTGGTACTCCAGCACCGTTGCATCAAACAGTGGACATGCGCAGGCGCTGGATCGGCAACCAGTCTTCCGCAGGTAATGCGTAAAAGTGGACCGGAAATCAGCTGATGCCAGAATTGAGGAGACCGCCGATGCAAGTTTCTGCAGAAGTAGCAACCGCCTCCGCCATCATGGGCGCACATGCGGAATCGCAGGGTAGTACAGCCCCGGTTGCTGCTTCCAGTTTCCATGGCAAGGTGATTCGGCGCAATGGCGCCGTGGTCGTATTCGAGCCATCAAAAATATCAGTGGCGATGACCAGGGCTTTCCTCGCTGTAGAGGGCGGGCAGGGTGCCGCCTCGGCCCGCATCAGGGAACTGGTCGCTAGTCTCACAGGCTTGGTGGTGAGCGCTCTGGTCCGTCGCCAGGCAGGCGGCGGTACGTTCCATATCGAGGATATTCAGGATCAGGTTGAACTGGCCTTGATGCGTTCCGGAGAGCACGAAGTTGCTCGTTCCTATGTCCTGTACCGCCAGAAGCGAGCAGAAGCGCGCGCATCGCAGGCTGTCACCCGCAAGGCATCCTCCGGGGTTGGAGTAAAGGAATTCACCATCTCGGTCCTTGACGAAGGCGTGCGTAAGCCAATGGGACAGTCCCTCCTCGAGATCGACCGCGAAGCGCGGGCGATCGAGTTTTACAAAGTCCTGTCCAGCTGTGACTTCATGAGTAGCAGTCCCACGCTGTTCAACGCAGGCACTCCAGAGCCATCACTGGTTCCTACCCGATACATACGATGCTTGAAAAGACTTGCTGTCGATCCGAATTGGGAAAGGCCGCGGCCTTTCCATGCCTGCTCCATGCTGGAGCAGGCGAGAAATTCGGCTGGAAGGGATTTTTCCCTGTCGGCCGGATAGCCCATGCCCGCACGGGTGGGTTTCCTAATGTTGTCCTTTAACTCTTGATGGAGGTAGTAACCATGGCAACGAAGAAGAAAGCAAAGAAGGCCGCTAAGAAACCAGCCAAGAAGAAGGCTGCGAAAAAGAAGGCTGCGAAGAAGAAGGCTGCGAAAAAGAAGAAAGCGGCTAAAAAACCCGCGAAAAAGAAAGCGGCCTCAAAAAAAGCCGGCAAAAAGCCGGCTAAGAAGAAGCCCGCAAAAAAGAAAGCGACCAAGAAGCCGGCAAAGAAGGCTAGAAAGCCCGCAGTAGCGGCGGCAAAAGCGGTGGTATCGGAGTCTTTAACTCCGTCCACAGCAGCTGCCCCCGGGGCGCGTACCGCCCTGAACCCTGCTGCGGCGTGGCCTTTCCCGACCGGCTCAAGGCCTTAGGGTTTTGAATGGACTGCGGACAGCCTGCAAGGGCTGATCCGCAGACATTCAGCTTCAAGGGATATCCCCCGGTTGGATAGCCGAGTGACTTGATTAGACTATTAGGTCATTAGGCAGTCCAACCGGGCTCTTTTCGTTGGCTTGGACTCTCACGTGCACAATAGAATGCTTTCGTGATGGCCATCGTAGGGCTTGAAATCGCTTATCTATTTCATTAGAATAGCGTTTTATCCATAGAAGCGCCTGATACTCAAACGGGTACAGGAGTGCTTGGCAAAGATAGCCATTCAGGGCTATCAGTTGTGACCTTCTCTGGTCACCGGTCCGGAGCCTTGTTCCATAGTGCTTCGGAGAAAAGCGAAATAATTCAGTAAGTTGTGCTTTGGGTAAGTCTGGCATTCATGTGCCGGCAATTGCCGTGGCCGCTTGGTGGATACGGAGGTTAAGCATGAACGCAGAGCAGCATTTCACCCAATGGCTGGAGCGATGTAGAAGGCCGCTCCTGGTTCTTCGTAACGGGATGGCTTTGGTTGGACTAGCCTTGCTCCCACTCTTTCTGATATCAGCATACTTCCCGGCTTTGTCTGCTAGCAATCTGGTTGCTGCAGTTGTTGCAGTTGCTGCGGATCCGGTTGATCCAGTTGAGTCTGCGGGAAAGCCGGACGCCCGTCACTACGCACTCATCGCGCACTTGTCGCAGCGTTACCGGATTGCCCGCGATGCGCTGGAGGACCTTGTGGGGGTGGCAAACGACACGGGGCTCAAACTGGGCCTGGACCCGGTGCTCATCCTGTCCGTGATTGCAGTCGAGTCACGCTTCAACCCCATTGCCGAAAGCGAAATGGGGGCAAAGGGCCTGATGCAGGTGATGCCCCAGCATCACAAGGCGAGGTTGGCAGCCTTCGGTGGAATCGATGCAGTGCTCGAACCATCCACCAACATTTTCGTCGGT
Organism: Betaproteobacteria bacterium; assembly: GCA_947474715.1. GTDB lineage: Bacteria > Pseudomonadota > Gammaproteobacteria > Burkholderiales > SG8-39 > CAIYPG01. The sequence continues at coordinate 51,336 of CANJJT010000002.1, read as the reverse complement.
GCCCAGATCCTCAAGGATTGCATACGCCGAGGCGGTGGGCTGCAGGCCGGCCTGCAGTTGTATGCCGGCGCATTCGGTGATCCAGAAAATGCCTATGCCCAGAAGGTGATGGCGGAACGCAATCGCATGGAACAAGTGCTGCGCCGCTCTGAAACCCAGTCCTCGCGTTCTGCGGCAATTGCCGAAGTGGTGGCCAAGCGGCCTATCTGATCGGCAGGCGCGACAGACGAGTTATGCCCTCCTCGAGTTCTTCCATCGAGCGTGTATAGGCGAATCGCACATGCCGGGCGGCCCGATGATTGCCGAAATCCATTCCTGGGGTGATGGCAACTCCCACATTCTCGAGAATGTCCATCGCCATCGCGCTGCTGTCATCGCTGAATGCCGCGCAGTCGGCATAGACATAGAACGCGCCGGCAGGCTTTGAGGTAATCCTGAAGCCCAGGTCAGCCAGTGCGGGCAGCAGGAAATCACGCCGGCACTGCAGTTCCACTCGCCTCCGCTCGAGCACTTCCAGCGTGTCCTGCTGGAACGCAGCCAAGGCTGCCTGCTGGGCTGGTGCCGGGGGGCAGATGAAGGCATTCTGGGCCAGTTTTTCCACCTCTGGCATGCGGTATTCCGGGACCAGCATCCAGCCCAGGCGCCAGCCGGTCATCCCAAAGTACTTTGAGAAACTGTTGATGACCCAGATGTCGGATGATTGCGATGCGGCGGTGGCCCATGGCTCGTCGTAGACCAGCCCCTGGTAAATCTCGTCCATGATTACAAAACCGCCTTGGGCATGCACCCAGTCGGCAATGGCGCGAATGTCCTGCCGGGACATCACTGTGCCCGTGGGGTTCGACGGTGAGGCCAGCAACACGCCTCGGGTGCGTGCTGTCCACCTGCGCTGCACATCGGCCAGCACCGGTTGGTAGTTTTGGGTTTCATCGACCGGCATGAACACGGGGATGCCGTCGAACATTCGCACGAAATTGGGATTGCAAGAATAGCAGGGATCAGGCATCAGCACTTCGTCGCCCGGATTGACCAGCACACCCATGGCAATGACGAAAGCGCCGGAAGCACCGGCGGTGATCGCCACCCGTTTCGGCGCAATTGTCACGCCATACTGTTTGGCATAGTGTCCGGCGATGGCCTCGCGCAATGCCGGGATCCCCAGGGTGGTCGTGTAACCCAGGGTATCGGATTGCATGGCGCGCACCGCCTGCGCAATGACCTGCGGTGGTGCACCGAAATTGGGCTGCCCGATTTCCATGTGGATGATGCTGCGCCCTGCAGATTCCAGTTGCCGGGCGCGCTCCATCATTTCCATCACGTGAAAGGGCTGGATCTCCGCCATCCTCGCCGCTACGCCGGCGTGGGATCTCAGTCGTGGATCTGGCTTCATTGCAACAAAACCCTCGCTGTCAACAGGGGCTCGTGCAATGGTCTAAATTGAAGGCAGTGGTGGCTATAATGCATGAGCATCCCGCGTAGACAATAACGCAATCATTTTTCGGAAGCCATTATGGACGAGGCGCAAAAGCGAAGTGCACTCGACTATCACCGCCTGCCCAGGCCGGGGAAGATCTCCGTCACGCCCACCAAGGGCCTGACCAACCAGCGCGACCTTGCGCTGGCTTACTCACCCGGGGTTGCCGCGGCCAGTGAAGCAATCTTCAAGGATCCTTCCGAAGTCCGCAACCTCACCGCGCGCGGTAACCTCATCGGTGTCATCACCAACGGCACGGCGGTGCTGGGCCTGGGGGCGATAGGTCCGCTGGCGGCCAAGCCCGTCATGGAAGGCAAGTCGGTTCTGTTCAAGAAGTTTGCCGGCATCGACTGTTTCGACATTGAAGTCAACGAACTCGATCCCGACAAACTGGTGGAGATCATCGCCGCCCTCGAGCCCACCTTCGGCGGCATCAATCTGGAGGATATCAAGGCCCCGGAATGCTTCTACGTCGAACGCAAGCTGCGCGAGCGGCTGAAGATCCCGGTTTTCCATGATGACCAGCACGGCACTTCGATCATTGTCGGTGCCGCCGTGTACAACGGCCTGCGCGTGGTCGGGAAGGAAATCGGCAAGGTAAAGCTGGTCTGCTCCGGTGCTGGCGCGGCTGCGCTGGCCTGCCTGGACCTGCTCGTCTCCATGGGGCTGCAGATGGAAAACATCCTGGTATCGGACATTGCCGGGGTGGTCTACAAGGGCCGCCAGCAGGAAATGGACGACAACAAGGCACGCTATGCACGCGAAACCGACGCGCGCACCCTGGACGACATCATCAGCGGGGCGGATATATTTCTCGGTCTGTCCGCCGGTCGCGTGCTCAAGCAGGACATGGTCAAGCGCATGGGGATCAATCCCCTGATCTTCGCACTGGCCAATCCCGAGCCGGAAATACTCCCTGAGCTGGTGAAGGCCGTGAGGTCCGACGCCATCATCGCGACAGGCCGGTCCGACTATCCCAATCAGGTGAACAACGCGCTGTGCTTTCCCTTCATCTTCCGCGGCGCGCTGGATGTCGGAGCGACGCAGATCAACGAGCCCATGAAGCTCGCCGCCGTGTACGCCATTGCCGAGCTGGCCAAAGCGGAGAAATCCGACATGGTCAGCTACAGTGACCAGAACCCCAAGTTCGGCCCCGAGTATCTCATTCCCAGCCCCTTCGATCCCCGGCTGATCACCGTGATCGCGCCGGCGGTGGCCAAGGCGGCCATGGAGTCGGGCGTGGCCGAGCGTCCCATCGAGGACATGGACGCCTACCGTACCTCGCTGCAGCAGTTCGTCTATCATTCCGGGCTCATCATGAAGCCGCTGTTCACCGCGGCCAAGAGCGGTCCCAAGCGCCGCATCGTCTACGCCGAGGGGGAGGACGAGCGGGTGCTGCGTGCAGTGCAGGTGGTTGTCGACGAAAAGCTGGCTCGACCCATTCTCATCGGCCGGCCGGAAGTGCTCAGGCGCCGCATCGAGCGCTATGGTTTGCGCATCCGCCCGGACGTCGATTTCGAGGTGGTCAACATCGACTGGGACCCGCGCTACCGCGAGTTCTGGACCGAATACCATCGCCTCACCGAGCGGCGTGGCGTGTCGGTGCAGTATGCGCAGATCGAAATGCGCCGGCGCCTAACCCTGGTGGGGGCCATGCTGATGCACATGGGCGAGGCCGATGGGCTCATCTGCGGCACCTTCGGCAGCTATGACCTGCACCTGCACTATATCGACCAGGTGATAGGCCGGCGGGAGGGCGCGCACAACTACTACGCCATGAATCTGCTCTTGCTGCAGGGCCGCACCCTGTTCATCTGCGACACCTACGTGAACCCCGACCCCAGCGCTGAGCAGATCGCCGAGATGACGCTGCTGGCGGCCGAGGAAATACGCCGTTTCGGCATCGAGCCCAAGGCGGCGCTGCTGTCGCATTCCTCCTTCGGCAGCAGCAATGCCGGGTCGGCGCAGAAGATGCGCACCGCCCTGGGCATCATCAACCGGATGGCCCCCGACCTCGAGATAGAAGGGGAGATGCAGGGCGATGCGGCATTGCACGAAAGCACTCGCCGCAATGTCTTTCCCAATTCACGCCTGAAGGAAGATGCGAACCTGCTCATCATGCCCTCGGTCGATGCAGCCAACATATCCTTCAACCTGCTGATGACCACCGCGGGCAACAACATCACCATCGGGCCGATCCTGCTCGGCGCGGCCAAGCCTGCCTGCATCGTCAGTCCGTCAGCCACGGTGCGGCGCCTGGTGAACATGTCGGCGCTGCTGGTGGCTGATGCCAATGCCGTGAGGGAGCCGATACAGATGGGGATGTTTTCGCGCCCGGCCTGAGGGCGAAAAATGCAATAGAGAATTGGCGCACCAGCCGGTGCAAGGAGCATGAAGCATGAGCCAGCCATCCGGAATGCCCGATCCCTTTGAGTTCATCAAATCCCTGTGGGGGCCGTTCGGCACGCAGGTGCCCGGCATGGTCACCCCAACCCTGGATCCGGCTGAAGTCGACAAGCGCATCGCCGACCTGAAGTTGGTCGAGAACTGGCTCAACCTCAACCTCAATGTGCTGCGTATGACCATACAGGGGCTGGAGATGCAGAAAGCCACGCTCTCCGCCGTCAATGGCATGGCCGAATCGGCACGGGCGATGCAGGGCGCCATGCAGTCGCCGCAGCAGCCTGCCGTGCCGTCTGCGGGTACCGCGGCGCCACAGGATGCCTGGTTCGACATGTTGCGCCAGGTCCAGGAGGCAGCCGACAAGGCGCGCGCAGATGCAAGCAGCCCGAGTCCGGCCAGGGGCAGGAAGAAGTAGAAGGTCGGCCCGCAGCCTGCAGAGGCCTGTCCACACATGCACATGGCAACGCTGTATTCCCCTGTTGAGCCCCGCGTAAGCGGCCTGATGCAAGCCAACCCCCTGCACACGCTTTACTGGGAGGAGTCCGGTCGGGCCGACGGCATACCAGTGGTCTTTCTGCATGGGGGGCCGGGTGCCGGATGCTCGCCGCGCCATCGCCGTTTTTTCGACCCGGCTGTCTATCGCATCATCCTGTTCGACCAGCGCGGATCCGGGCGTTCATTGCCCCTGGGTGAGCTGTGTGACAACACCACCGCGCACCTGATCGGCGACATGGAGCGGCTCAGGCAGCATCTGGGCGTGGAGCGCTGGCTGCTGTTCGGTGGATCCTGGGGCAGCACGCTCGCCCTGGCCTATGCCCAGGCGCATCCGGAACGTTGCCTCGGGCTGGTGCTGCGCGGCATCTTTCTCGCCCGCCCCCGGGAAATCGACTGGTTCATGCAGGGCATGGGCCGGGTGTATCCGGAAGCCTGGGAGACGTTTGCCGGATACCTGCCCGAATCCTGTCGCGCAGACCTGCTGCAGGCGTTTTACCAGCGTCTCACTGACCCGGACCCGGCCATCCACATGCCAGCCGCGCGAGTCTGGAGCCACTATGAAGGCGCTTGCTCCACCCTGCTGCCTGATCCGGAAACCTTGGCCCATTTCGCTGACGATACCGTGGCCCTGGGGCTGGCACGCATCGAGGCGCATTACTTCGTGAACCGGGCCTTCCTCGGCGAGAACGAGTTGCTGAACCGGGTCGCGCGACTGCGTGGATTGCCTGGGATCATCGTTCAGGGGCGCTATGACATGGTTTGTCCGCTGGAATCTGCCCATGCCCTGCACCAGGCCTGGCCAGAAGCCGAGTACTGCATCGTTCCCGATGCAGGGCATGCTGCCTGGGAGCCTGGCAACCTGTCAGCGCTGGTCGAGGCTACCCGGCGCTTCGGCCGCAGCGGCCATTTCCGCCCCTGTCCATCCTGACCGGGAGGTGCCTGGCCGCATGTCCCGGGTGCCTGCGGTCGACACTTCCATTAACGCAGTGCACGATGTGGCGCAGTTACAATACTTCCGATGTCTGCCGTCCTGCCCTCAAGCATGAATCATGAATGGCTGCGCCAGCGCATGGCGGCCCGTGAGCGGGCGCCTGCCCTGGTCGATGGCGACCATCGCCCGCTGGATCAGCGCACGGCCTATCGCGATGCTGCCGTGCTGATTCCGCTGGTGGAACGTGAGCAGGGGCTTACTGTCCTTCTCACGAAGCGCACGGCTCACCTGCGCCACCATGCGGGTCAGATTTCGTTTCCGGGCGGACGCACCGAGCCGCACGATCCCTCGCCCGTACACACGGCATTGCGTGAAACGCATGAGGAAATCGGCCTGGCCGAGCAGCACATCGAAATACTCGGCACCCTGGACGAATACACCACCGGCACCGCCTTTCGCATCACTCCGGTGATCGGGCTGGTCCACCAGCCTTTCCAGCTGCAACTGGATGCCTTCGAGGTGGACCAGGTGTTCGAGCTGCCGCTTGAGCTGCTGTTCGACCGCAGGCACCATCAGCGCAACAGCATCGTCAACAACGGGCGTCTGCACCAGTACCACGCCATCCCCTATCGGGAGCATTACATCTGGGGCGCCACTGCGGCGATGCTGATACATCTCGGGCAGTTTCTCGCTGCGGACGCCGCCGAGTCTCCGCTGCTCCCCTGAAATCGGACACACCATGAGCCTTCTTTCCCTGATCTGCGCACTCATCCTCGAGCAATGGCGTCCCCTGGCCGAGCGCCATGCCCTGTTTTCCCCGGCGCAACGCCTGGCTGACCATCTGGAGGCCCAGTTCAATGCCGGCCAGACCCAGCATGGGGTCATTGCCTGGATGCTCGCAGTCCTGCCTGCAGTCATCGGTGCCTGGCTGCTGTACCTGCTGTGCGCCTGGATCAGCCCGCTGCTGGCGCTGGCCTTCAATGTCGGCGTGCTCTACCTGACCATGGGATTCCGCCAGTTCAGTCACTACTTCACCGACATCAATCTCGCGCTCAAGGACGACGACCTCGAGCGGGCCCGTGAACTGCTCGCACGCTGGCGCGGCAGCAGCTGTGCCGGACTGAGCGGTGAGGAAATAGCCCGGCTCACCATCGAGGAGGCGCTGACCGCCTCGCACCGCCATGTGTTCGGCGTGGTGTTCTGGTTTGTCATCCTGCCCGGACCGGCAGGCGCCGTGCTGTACCGCCTGTCCATGTACCTGCGCCGACGCTGGGGTACTGAAGCTGCCGCAGAGTTGTCCCCGGTGGTTGATCGCGGCCAGTTCGGACGCTTTGCCCGGGATGCTTTCATGGTCCTCGACTGGATGCCGGTGCGCGTCACCGCGGCCGCGTTTGCCGTGGTGGGCGACTTCGAGGATGCCGTGTATTGCTGGCGCAACCAGGCGGCCAGCTGGGCTGATCGGGGCCTCGGCCTGGTGCTGGCTGCCGGCGCTGGTGCGTTGGGCGTGCGCCTTGGCATGCCGATAGAGCATGGCAGCGAAATCATCGATCGTCCGGAACTGGGTGTGGGCGAGGAGGCCGATGCCGCCATGCTGGATAGCACCGTCGGCCTGGTATGGCGGGCGCTGGTCCTTTACCTGCTCTTGCTGCTGCTGATAGGGATTGCCCAGGCAGTTCGGTAATCGCCCCATTGGCGTGATTACATTTCAGATGTGGTGTCAATGACGATCAGTTGATGGTCACAAAAATGATCATATTATCGGTGTCGGGCCGGAACTGCATGCCGGTTGGAGGGGTGGATCAACTGCGGCGGAACGCTGCTTCCGCCGAAGCGATGCGCCGGTACAGCTCCAGCCTGCGCGTGGCGATCTTTCCTGTTTCCGCGGCCAGGCTCACGGCGCAACCTGGTTCGCGCAGATGGTGGCAATCCGGAAAGCGGCACTCGTCCAGCAACGACCGGAATTCGATGAAGCCTGCGGCGATCTCCCGCCAGTCCAGGTGCGACAGCCCGAACTCCTGCATGCCCGGACAGTCGATCACGGTGCTGGACTCATCCAGGCGGTACATCAGCGCACGTGTGGTGGTGTGCTTGCCCGAGGCGAGGAAGGTGGAAATCTCGCGAGTAGCGGCGCGGGCTTCGGGAAAGAGCGCGTTGATGATGGTCGACTTGCCCATGCCCGACTGGCCGATCAGCACCGTGGACTCACCCGCCAGGTGCTCGCGCAGCAAGCCTGCATCCTGCAGCGCCGACAAGCGTACCAGCCGGTAGCCCGCAGTCACGAAAGCTTGCAGACGTTCCGCAGCCGCCTCGGCCTGCGCCGCAAGGTCGCACTTGTTCAGCACCAGCAGCGATTTCATCCCGGCATTTTCTGCAGCCACCAGGGCCCGCGCGATCAGTTCGTCGCTGAAGCTGGGCTCGACCGCAGCCACGATGAGCACCTGCGTCGCGTTGGCGGCAATCAGCTTGGTGCGCTGGGGCGCGGAGCGGAAGAACAGAGTGGAACGCGGGTCGGTCGCTTCGATGACGCCCTGCCCGGGCGACACCACGCCCACCGCCACATGGTCGCCGCAGGCGTATTCGGAACGCTTGCCGCGTGGCACGCAGTCCAGCGGACCGGAAGCGGTCTGCACCAGATAGCGGCGTCCGTAGGCGGCGATGATCTGGCCCGACAGCCGCGGGGCGGATGCAGGCCTGGGACGGAAAGCGGCCTTGTTCAAGGCGGGGTTGCTCAAAGCAGTGCTTCGACTTTGGCCGCGCAGATGAAGTCGTTCATCGAAATGCCCTTCACGGTATGGGTGCTGAACGCTACTTCGCAGCGCTGATAAGCGACCAGCAGGTCCGGATGATGGTCTTCGCGCCCGGCGATCCAGGCGACGGCATTGGCGAAGGCGACCGTCTCACTGTACCCGGGAAATGTGAACGCTTTGCGTAGCGCACCCTCGCGGACCGACCACCCCGGCAGTTGCGCGAGCAGTGACTGTGCTTCGCTGTCGGCCATGGCCGGCGTTCCCGCGGGAATGTGGCTGCAATGCCGGTCCTGGAGCCTCATGCGGATGCCGGTGCTGTCGCTGGCAGCGAGCGCAGGCGGGCGATGCGCAACCCGGCGGGCGGGTGCGAGTCGTGAAAAGCCGAGTGCAGCGGGTCTGGTGTCAGGGTCGAGGCATTGTCCTGGTAGAGCTTGACCAGCGCGCGCACCAGGTCTTCGGCACTGGCATGCTGCGCGGCATAGGCATCGGCCTGGTACTCATGGCTGCGCGAATACAGGCTGGAGAGGGGCTGCAACATGAAGGTGAACACCGGGATCACCATTACCAGCAGCACCAGGGCCATGGCCGTGGAGGATGTGGACACGTTCAGGCCGGCGTAGAACCAGCCCTGGTCGATGAGATGGCCGAGCAGGGCAAAGAACAGGAAGCTCGCCGCGAACATCAGGGCCATGCGCTTGATGATGTGGCGCAGGGCGAAGTGTCCCAGTTCATGCGCCAGCACCGCCTCGATTTCCCGCGGTGACAGCCTTTCGATCAGGGTGTCGAACAGCACGATGCGGCGCGATGCGCCAAAGCCGGTGAAGTAGGCATTGCCGTGGCTGGAGCGGCGCGAACCGTCCATGACGTACAGGCCCTGGGCGCGGAAGCCGCACTTCACCAGCAGCGCCTCGATGCGCTGGCGCAGCGGGGAGTCCTCCATGAGGGTGAACTTGTTGAACAGGGGCAGGATCACCGTGGGCAGGAGAAAGGTCATCGCCAGGCTGAAAACCGCCCAGGCCGCCCAGGTCCACAGCCACCAGTGCTCACCCATCTGCGCCATCAGCCACAGCACGCCTGCCAGCAGCGGCACGCCGATGGCCAGGCCTATGGCGAACTGCTTGATCATGTCGATGAGGTAGAGCGACAGTGTCATGCGATTGAAGCCGAAGCGCGCCTCGGTGACGAAGGTGCGGTAAAGCCCGAGCGGCAGGTCGATCACGCTGGTCACTGCCACGACCGACAGCACCAGCGCGATGCCGTGGGCGTAGCCACCGGTTTCGAAGGTGCCGGCCCAGGCATCCGACAGCCACTGCAGGCCGCCGCCCAGGGTGAAGGCGAGCAGGACCAGGGCGCCGATCACCGTGTCCATCAGAGCCAGCCGGGTTTTCTCGATGGTGTAGGCGGCCGCCTTTTCGTGGGCTTCGGGCGTGATGCTGCCGGCAAATGCCTCGGGCACTGCATGGCGATTGGCCGCGACGTGCTGCCGGTGGCGTAACGACAGCCACAGGCGGATGCCGGTGGCCAGCAGCAGGGCCAGGAGGAAAATGCCGGTGAATGGATGCATGAGGTCTGCCTGGTGTCCAGAAGATTGCCGCCTTGCACGGAGAGGCGGGCGAGAGCGGTGTGCGACAATGGGATTTTACGCTGCAGTTTCAGGGGAACGATACCGCATGGCGCAGGATCAGAACAATCTGCTGTGGATAGACATGGAGATGACCGGCCTGAATCCGGACGGCGATCGCATCATCGAGATCGCCATCATTGTCACCAACGCCCAGCTGGACACCGTCGCCGAGGCGCCGGTGCTGGTGGTCCACCAGTCCGACGAGATCCTCGATGGCATGGATGCCTGGAACAAGGGCACGCACGGCCGGTCCGGCCTGATCGACCGCATCAAGGTTTCCACGCTCAATGAAGCCCAGGTCGAGGAACAGATGCTCGCCTTTCTCGTTCAGCACGTGCCGGTGCGTACTTCGCCCATGTGCGGCAACTCGATTTGTCAGGACCGCCGCTTCCTGGCGCGCTGGATGCCCAAGCTCGAGGCCTATTTCCACTACCGCAACCTCGATGTGTCCACGCTCAAGGAACTGGTGAAGCGCTGGAAACCGGAACTGGCCAAGGGCCTGACCAAGCATGGCAAGCACGAAGCACTGGCCGACATCCAGGAGTCGATCGAGGAACTGAAGTACTACCGCGAGCATTTCCTGCGCGTCTGAAGCGTGGCCGCCTCGGCCAATCCAGTCCCCCTTCGTGCTGTATTTCTACCGGCGCCACTCGCCGGCTTGCGCCACCAGCGCCCGGGTGGAGGCATCCAGCGTCGCCATCTCGCCTTTTTCGATGGCGCGCGCCAGTACCTTCCCCAGTTCCACACCCCACTGGTCGAAGGGGTTGATGCCCAGCAGGCAGGCTTCGGCGAACACCTTGTGCTCGTAGAGCGCCACCAGTTGCCCCAGTGTGCGCGGGGTGAGTCGGCGGATCAGCAGCGTGCTCGAAGGCCGGTTGCCCGGGGAGATGCGCGGCGAGTCCATTTCACCCAGTAGGTCCGAACCCGACATCAGCGCCGCTCCTTGTGCCAGGGCATTGGCCACCAGCATCTGCTGGGCGGCCTGGTCTTCGACGCTGCCCTTCAGGGCGGCCTGCACCGGCACGATGAAATCGACCGGCACCAGATGCGTGCCCTGCAACAGCAACTGGTGGAAGGAATGTTGCGTGACAGTGCCGGAGCCGCCCCACAGGATGGCTGAGCTTGGGTGTTCCAGTGGGCTGCCAGTGCGGTCGACGCGCTTGCCATTGGATTCCATCTGCAACTGCTGCAGGTAATCGGGCAACAGGCGCAGATCCTCGCTGTAGGCGAGCACGGCATGTGACTGGGCACCGAAGAAGCAGACATACCAGACCGACAGCATCGCCATCAGCACCGGCAGGTTGGCTTCGGCAGGCGCCTGCAGGAAGTGCTCATCCATGCTGTGTGCGCCTTCGAGCATTTCCTCGAAGGCATCCGGACCGGCGGCGATGGCCACTGGCAGGCCGACGGCGGACCACAGCGAATAGCGTCCGCCCACCCAGTCCCACATGGGAAACACATGCGAAGCTGCGATGCCGAAAGCGGTGGCCTTGTCGGGCGCTGCGGTGGCTGCGGCGAAGTGCATCCCCAGGTGCGCTTCGGCGCCGGCACCCAGTCCGGCCAGCAGCCAGGCCCGGGCACGCCGGGCATTGGACAGCGTTTCCACCGTGGTGAAGGTTTTCGAGGCCACGATGAACAGGGTTTCGGCAGGATCAAGCCCGGCCAGCACCGCATCCAGGTCCGCAGGGTCGGCATTGGAAACGAAATGCACCCGGACTTGCGACTGCAGCAGGGGTCGCAGCGCGGACACTGCCATGCGCGGGCCCAGGTCCGACCCGCCCACACCCAGATTGACGACCTGGCGCAGCGTCTTTCCCGAGGCGCCCTGCATGCGCCCGGCCAGCATGTTTTCGGCAAAGCTGCGCATGCGCTGGCGCACCTCGCGCACCTGCGGCATGACGTCCACGCTCTGCGGGAATCGTTCGGCCTGCGAGCGCAATGCCATGTGCAGGGCAGGGCGGTCCTCGGTGTTGTTGACCTTGTCGCCGGCGAACAGGCGCGTGCGCCAGCCCTCGATGTCCTGCTGTTTCGCCAGCGTCAGCAGCAGCTTCAGGGTTTCATTGCTGATGCGGTGCTTGGAGTAATCAAGCAGCAGCCCGTCCAGTTCGATGCGCAGGCGTGAAGCACGCGCTGGATCGGCGGCGAACAGATCGCGCAGATGCACCTGGCCGGTGTCACGGTGATGGGCAAGCAGGGCCTGCCAGGCAGGACTTTGGATCAGATTGGGCATGTAGTGGTCGAGATCAGCGGTTGTGGAGGTTGTGAACAAGGCCGGAGCAGAGTCGTACCCAAGCCTGGCAAGTTGCGGAAATGACTAGCTTGATCAGGAAATGTGAATCTGGCAATCACGGATTGCTGCGGCGGTTTGCTGCAGTCCTGCGCCATCAATCCCTCACGTAGAGACGGAAGCGCTCGCGATCGCGTGGGCGGTTGCCTTCCCAGATGCGGCGCCATCCCGGCTCGAGTGCATCGGGTTGGGGGCGTGAGTCTGGCTGGGCGCGCGCATCGGCCTGCACCAGCAGCATCCTGCATTGACGCCGCGTGCCGGGCGGGCTCATGGCTTCCCGCCGTTGCGTCACCACGCCTGCGTAATAGTGGAACACGGCCCGTTGCGCCTCACCCAGTCCGATGCTTTCGATGCACCCGCCAGGCGCAGGTCTGGCCGACTTCACGGCTGCCGCAAGCGAACCCGCCACCGGGGCGTAGGTCTTTCCGTAATCGATCCAGGGCAGCCACAGGCTCATCACCAGGCCCCACAGCAGGGTGATGCCCCCCGCCCAGAAGGCCGTGCTGCGGTGGGGCGAGCGTTCGCTGCGGGCAAGCAGCCACAGCCACAGCAGGCTCAGCACCAGTGCAATGATCACTGCGCTGACATCCAGGCGCGCGACGAAACCGGGTTCCAGCTTGCTGAAATTGCGGGCCAACCGCTCCGGCGTGCCCGTGATCATGGCGACCCATCCCAGCCACACTAGCGCGCCCAGGGTGGTGAAGGTCATGGCGCCGAACCAGGCGAAGGAACTGGCGGTGCTGCGGCGCAGGGCTGGCACCGCGGCACCGGCAAGCAGGGCCAGCACCAGTATCAGCGGCATGGCATGGACTTCATTGATGTCGCGACTGCAGGCAAACAGCACCATCGCCAGCAGCGTGCCGGCCATGAGCGGCAGCACCGCATCGTTCTTCAACCGCCAGCGCCGGTCATAAACAGCCCACACGGCCAGCGGCCAGGCTGGCCAGGCCGCCCAGGACAGCAGTTGCAACTGCCGCAAGCCGCGCTGCAGGGTCCAGGTCGTCTGGTGCCATTGGGACTGCCACCATTGGGTCGCCATGCCCTCGCCCTGATGCCGCAGCGCGGCATACCAGGCGAGCGAGGCCAGCAGGGCGATGACGAAGCCCGCAGCGAGGAAGCGGAGGTGCCGGCGATTGCGCCAGGCGCTACCCAGCGCGGGCGCCAGCAGGGCGGCCAGCAGCGGCACCAGTGCTGGCGCCGGGCCTTTGCTCCACAGCATCAGCCCCAAGCCCAGGCCAAAGCACAGGCCGCCCCGCAGCCAGGCGGTGCCACGGGCATGGGCAAATCCATACCAGGCCAGTGCCATCCCGGTGAGCGCGGCATTCTCCGCCAGCACTTCGTGGGCGTGCACGAATAATCCCAGCAATCCCAGCAGCACCAGAGCGGCGCCATCGCCTTCAGCCGATGCGGCCGGCGCGCCATGCTCGTCGCGGCGGAACCATTCGCGGCCGGCTGCACGTATCAGCCACAGCGTGGCGGCCAGGCACAGCGCACTGGCCAGGCGCGCGCCCTCATGTGGCTGCAGCAGCGGCGAGAGCAGCTTGGCGCACAGCGCAGCCAGCGCGTAGAACAGCGGGCCATCGGCAAGATAGGGCTCCCCCGCAAGCTGTGGCAGCAGCCAGTGGATGCCGCCTCCGGTGAGCATCTGGTGCACGATGCCGATGCCGATCGCATCCTCGGCCTTCCAGGGGCTGTGGTTGAACAGCCCGATGAAGAGGTAGCACGCCACCAGTAGCCACAGTCCACCGGCAGGCAGCGGCAGCGGGACGGGGCCGCCGCGGTACCAGGTCTTGGCTTTGTCCTGGTCCTGACCCTGACCCTGACTCTGGCTCTCGCTCATTCGATCACCTTCAGGGTGCGACCTGCGACCGGCTCGCCGGACGGGTAGAGCGCGTTGACCAGACGCAGCCAGCCTTCGGCGTTGTCACCCAGGGGCGAGTTGCGCGTCAGCGCGGCAAAGCGGGTGCCTGCTTCGGCGCGCACCAGGCGGATGCGCAGCGGCTGGGCCAGCTTGCGCTCCTCGGCGGTCAGAGTATGGAAGGAGCGCACCACCTGGCGTATCCCCTCGAGGGAGCGCCGCCAGGCTTCTTCATTCTGGGCTGCGCCATTGAAGAGGTAGGCATGCTGGCCGAGGTAGATCACGGCGAGCAGGCGGCCGCGCAACTCGGTGCGGGCTGCCGGGAGGCCGTTGATGGCCGAGACGTCGATGTCGGTTGCGGCATTGCGGGTTACCCGGCGGATGACCGCCGCAGGTGTTTCGTCGGGCTTCCTGTCCTGGGCGAGTTCAATGCGTGCCGCATTCCCGGGCGCTATCACCAGCAGCCGGTCGGGCAGGTTCTGCAACCGCCAACCGGTCGGCGCCTGCAGCGCAAAGCCCAGTTCCGGATGGTAGAAATTCTGCCCGCGGCGGATGCCTTCGCGGGCACTGTCGCCGAACACCATGCCTTCGCTGCGTTTCAGGAAGGGTTCGCGCGGATCTTCGCCTTTGCCGGTGCGCAGCCCGTCGGCCGCAGCCACCACTTCTTTCAGGCGCTGGTCATTTTCCGGGTGGGAGGCAAACACGCCGTGATAACGCTGCGCTTCGCGTCCCTCGCGTTTGGCCGCCTCTGCATCGAACAACTCCTGGTTCTTCAGCACACCGATGACACGGATCATGGCCTGCGGGTCGTAGCCGGCACGCGCCAGATACTCTGCCCCCAGCCGGTCGGCTTCCAGCTCGTGGTCGCGCCCATAGCCGGCCAGCAGCGCATTGCCGAGCAGTCCGGTGAGGTTCTGCGCACCCGACTGGCGCATGGCCGGGCTGATGGCGCCCAGCAATCCCGCCACCAGCTGTGCGCCGGTTTGTGCGGTCATCTGACGCACGCCGTGGCGCGCGGTGACATGGCCTATCTCGTGGGCGAGCACGGCGGCGACTTCCGCTTCGGAATTGAGGAAAGCGAGGATGCCGCGGGTGATATAGATGTAGCCCCCCGGCAGGGCGAAGGCATTCACCTCCGGGCTGTCGAGCAGGGTGAAGCGGTATTGCAGGTTGGTGCGGTGGCTGCCGCGGGCGAGTTTCTGGCCGATGGCCTCGATATAGGCCTGCAAGCCGTTATGGTCGTAAAGCGGATACTGTTTTTTTACGTCCTGGTCGGCCTGCCGTCCCAGGCTGAGTTCCTGGGCCTCCGACATCAGCACGACTTCCGGGTTGCCGCTGACCGGGTTGGTGGCACAGCCGGCCAGCCCTCCTGCTGCGAGCAGGATCGGCAGGGCGGCAGCCGCAAGCTTCAATCGGGTGGCCAGTCTGTCTGGAAGCATGCTCGTCCGACCAACAAAAAAGGCAGCCGAGGCTGCCTTCTTGCAGTCTCGGCTGCCCTGGTATCAGGCAGCAGCCGGGGCGGCTTTCTTGGCGCCGGTCTTGCTGGCGTATTTTTGGCGGAATTTTTCGACGCGACCAGCGGTGTCCAGCATCTTCTGCTTGCCCGTGTAGAACGGGTGGCAGGCGGCACAGACTTCAACGTGCAGCGCGCGGCCCAAGGTCGAGCGCGTCGTGAAAATGTGGCCGCAGGAGCAGGTGACCGGCGTGTCCTGGTAATTCGGATGTCCTTCGGCTTTCATGTCCATGTCCTTGATAGATTTCACCGTTTCTGGCGGTGCGCACAGAGGGTGCGAAAGGGCAACGATTATCCCAGAAACCCCGTTATTAATCAATACTGTGTTCAGCAGCAGCTTTGCAGATGGGGGCGGAAAGCGAAAACAACCCTCCCCCATCCTCCTGCGACCGGGTCTCAGCCCCGCCGCATCGAATCGAAAAAGTCTCCGTTGTTCTTGGTGTTGCGGATCTTGTCCACCAGGAACTCGGCCGCCTCCAGATCATCCATCGGGTACAGCAGCTTTCTCAGCACCCAGATCTTCTGCAGGATGGCCGGGTCAATCAGCAGTTCCTCGCGCCGGGTGCCGGAGCGATTCACGTTGATGGCCGGGAAAATACGTTTTTCATACATGCGCCGGTCAAGATGGATTTCCATGTTGCCGGTGCCCTTGAACTCTTCGTAGATCACGTCGTCCATGCGGCTGCCGGTGTCGATCAGGGCCGTCGCCAGGATGGTCAGCGAGCCGCCTTCCTCGACATTGCGTGCCGCACCGAAGAAGCGCTTGGGGCGCTGCAGGGCATTGGCATCGACACCACCGGTGAGCACCTTGCCGGAGGCCGGCACCACGGTGTTGTAGGCGCGCGCGAGGCGGGTGATGGAGTCCAGCAGGATCACCACGTCCTTCTTGTGCTCCACCAGGCGCTTGGCTTTCTCGATCACCATTTCGGCGACCTGCACGTGGCGCGTGGCCGGCTCGTCGAAGGTGGAGGCGACCACTTCGCCGCGCACCGTGCGCGTCATTTCGGTCACTTCCTCGGGCCGCTCGTCGATCAGCAGCACGATGAGGACAACGTTCGGATCCTGCGCCGTGATGGCATGTGCCAGTTGCTGCATCAGCACCGTCTTGCCGGCCTTGGGCGGGGACACGATCAGGCCGCGCTGGCCCTTGCCGATCGGCGCGATGATGTCGATGATGCGTGAGGTGATGTTCTCCTCGCCCTTGATGTCGCGTTCCAGGCGCAGCTGCTTGTCCGGATGCAGTGGCGTCAGGTTCTCGAACAGGATCTTGTGCTTGGACGCCTCGGGCTTGTCCGAGTTGACCTTGTCCACCTTCACCAGCGCGAAATAACGCTCGCCATCCTTGGGCGTGCGGATCTCGCCTTCTATGGTGTCGCCGGTGTGCAGATTGAAGCGGCGGATCTGCGAGGGCGACACGTAGATGTCGTCAGTCGATGCCAGGTAGGAGGTGTCGGGCGAGCGCAGGAAGCCGAAGCCGTCGGGCAGCACCTCGAGGGTGCCGTCGCCGTAGATGCATTCGCCGCGCTTGGCGCGGTTCTTCAGGATCGCGAAGATCAGCTCCTGCTTGCGCAGACGGTTGGCACCTTCCACCTCGTACTGGGTGGCCATCTCCAGGAGCGCGCTGACGTGCAGATGCTTCAGTTCCGACAAGTGCATGTAGACCTTGTTTTCCTGGGGCGTACCGTCGTCGATCACCTCTTCATCATCGTGCATGAAGGGCGGCGCCTGCCTCGGGGTGCCACGGTTCCCGCCTTCATGCTGCATGGGACCGTTTGACTGGAGGGGGAAGGGGGGGCGCCGGTTTTTGTTCCGCCGGGGTTTATTCACCGGGGTCATCCATTATGTTGTGCGAGTTTCCGGGCCGCGACAAGAACGCCGCCGCACCGGAAAACGCTACGAGATTGAAAGGGAGTCAGATATTCGTATCGAGGAAGGCTGTGAGTTGCGATTTGGACATCGCGCCCACTTTCATCGCTTCCATGTTGCCATTCTTGAAAAGCATCAAGGTCGGGATGCCGCGGATATTGTATTTCTTCGGCACCTCGGTGTTCGCGTCCACGTCGACCTTGGCAATCTTCAGCTTACCATTGTATTCCTTTGCGATCTCCTCGAGTACCGGAGCAATCGCTTTGCACGGGCCGCACCATTCCGCCCAGTAATCGACCAGCACCGGAATCTGTGACTTCAGGACTTCCGGTTCAAACGTGTCATCAGTGACATGATGGATCAACTCACTCATTCAGACCTCTGCGTGGAAATGGGAAGAGCCGCATAAAAACAGCCGACTGGCTTGCGGTGCGGGCCGCTCGATTCGGGATCGGGATTTTTTTGCTGTGGGGGTTTGCAGAACGCAGGCGAATCCTAGCGGAATTTCGTCCCGCTGAAAAGCATCTCCTTGGATTGTTGTTGCGTGATGTCCACAAGCCATCCACAAGGCACAAGTGGTTATTTCCAATGGGGAAATGCCCGGATTGGAGAGGCGCACATGGTAAAATTTGCATAATTATTCGTATTGCTGGAAGGTCAAACATGGCTTACGTCGTCACCGAAAGCTGCATCAAGTGCAAATACACTGACTGTGTGGACGTCTGTCCGGTCGACTGTTTCCATGAAGGCCCCAACATGCTCACCATCGATCCGGACGAGTGCATCGACTGCACTTTGTGCGTGGCCGAGTGCCCGGTGGAGGCCATTTTTGCCGAGGACGATGTGCCACCGGCCCAGCGCAGCTTTATCGCGCTCAATGCCGAACTGGCCAAGCTCTGGCCGGTCATCGTCGAGCGCAAGCCCGCCCCGGCCGACGCCGATGAGTGGTCCAGCGTCAAGGACAAGGCGAACCTGATCGAGCGCTGAGTGGTTGCGGTTGCAGCAGTTCTTTAGTTGCTGTGGTTGTGGTGTCTGCGTTCCGGCATCGTCTGCCGCAGGTGCAGGCTCCGCATGACTCACTCCGACGCTGATAGTCGCCCCGGTTCGCTGGCAGTCAGCCTGCTTTCCCGCTCAGCCGTGCTTGCGTCCCTTGCACTTGCCCGGGTGATCGTCCCTGTCATCCCGCTGGTCGCGGTCTTCCCGGTTCTTGCGTGAGCCTTCCTTCTGCGCCAGTTGCCAGGTGCCATCCCGCATCTGGCAAGCAAAGGCGCGGCCGCTGTTCTTCTCCCCGTCGCTGCTGGCGCACAGCGTGAACTCGCGGCACACGCGGCCGTCCTGCTGGTAGCCACCGACCGGCGTGAGCACGTAAATTATCCGGGTGGCCGGATTCACCCGGTTCACCGGCGTGTTGTTACCCTCCAACGCTAGTGAGTGGCCGATGCAGGCGAGATCCGTTTCGTCCATGCTGGCCGCCACGTGTGCGCCGATGACGCTATCGATCACGGCACCGATCATGGTGGCCACGCCATGATGGTCGCCATCGCTCACGTGCGATCCGATGACGCCGGCCAACACCGCGCCAGCCGCTGCACCGATGGCCTGGCGGTCACAGCGTCCGCCGACGATGCCGTAGTCGCGGCCGCAGCGGCTGCTGGGATAGCCGACGTACTGCTCACCCTGCTTGCGCCGCCAGCCATGGGCCGGTGCCCAGGGGTGGCCAGCACCGGCTCGGGCAGCATCAGCAACAACGCGCTGCCCAGCAGCAGTGTCTTGCTCGCCTTGTTCATCCATGGCGTGCCAATGCCAATGCGGTCATCTCTGCAAGGCGTGCCATTGTTCGCAGTGTTGCCAGTGTTCGCCGTGTTCGAAGTGTGTGGCGCGCGTGCCTGCTCCCTATCCGCTTCCTTCGTGCGCCCTAAGCCGTGCCGGCGCAATGTCCCCGACATAGGCCGATCCTTGCCACGCTGCCGTGAAAAAGCTCACGAAGTACCCTGGAACCAGTGAAATAGTTTGTTTGTAAGAGGCCGTTTCAGGATGACTGGAACGGCCCCTGATGCAGGGGAGCATGATCGGGCTTGCTCCTCGTTCTGGAAGCGGTTCCCAGTGAGGCGCCGATGGCGTCCGGGGCGGTTCGGCTTGAAATATTTACAGGCAATGTTTTGGGCATATCCGGGAGGTTGTGGCGCAGCTTCCGCGCAGCCGGGACGTGGGATCACGCGTGGATGCCTGCAGCGCGGGAAGGCCCGGCAGGCGGGCTCATGCCGGCGCCGATGGCGCTATCATGGCGCCCGCATGTCTTCCCTTCCCATCCGCGCCACTCTTTCGCAGCCCCGGCTCTTTGCCCGCATGGGTGAAGGCCTGGCTGCGGGCATCACCGTGGTCACGCCGAACCGGCGCCTGGCCAGTGCGCTGGGCACCGCCTTCGCTGCCCATCAGGCGGCAAGCCGCCTTGGTGCCTGGGAAAGCGCCGATGTGCTGCCGCTGGACGCCTTCGTCGGCAGGCTCTACGAAGATGCGCTGTACTCGCCGCTCGCCGGCACATTGCCCGTACTGCTCTCCCCGGCGCAGGAACTGCTGCTGTGGGAGGACATCATCGCCCGCAGTGAATGGGGGGCACTGCTGCTGTCGCCGGCACGCACTGCTGCCGAGGCTCGCAAGGCCTGGATGCTGGCCCATCACTGGGGCATCGACGGGGCACTCGGGCAGTTTCCGGGAAACGAGGATGCCGCCGCCTTTGCCGAATGGGCTGCGCGCTATCGTCGCCAGACCGTGTCGCGCCAGCAGACCGATGCGGCGCGCCTGCCGGAACTGGCCGCGCGCCTGTTCGCCGTCGATGAAGTGCGGCGCCCGCGCGTGCTGGTGCTCTACGCCTACGACATCGTGACCCCGCAACTGGAGCGTTTCCTGTCGGATTGCGCCGCCACCGGAATTGAAGTCCTCACTAGTCGCCCCGAACGCCATGCCGCCACGCCGGTCCGCTGGCCACTGGCATCCGCTGACGAGGAGCTGCAGTCTGTTGCGCAATGGGCGCGCGCGCGACTCGAGGCAGCTGGTGACCGGCCGGTGCGCATCGGCATCGTCCTTCCCGATATCGAACTGCGGCGCAAGTCCGTGGTGCGCGTGATGTCGCAGGCGCTGCAGCCGGACTGGTGCCTGCCCGGCACGGCGTCTGCGAGCCTGCCCTTCAACGTCTCCCTCGGTGTGCCGCTGTCGCAGCATGCGCTGGTGCAGGCGTCGCTGTCGCTGCTCTCGCTGGCCTTGGGCAGCGTCGACTTTGCCGCCGCCAGCCGCCTGCTGCGTTCGCCCTTCCTGGGCGGCGGGATGACCGAAGCACAGGCGCGTGCCCGCCTCGATGTGGCGCTGCGCCGCGTCGCGCCGGCGCGTCTCAACCTGATGCAGTTCACCGCACTGCTCGCAAGCCTGGGCCTGCCCGCGCGCCTGGGATCGCTGCTGCAGGCGCTGGCTGTCCGTGTGCAGGAGCGCCCGGCCGGCGGCGCAAAGCAGTCGCTGCACGCCTGGGCGGAACGCTTCAGCGGCCTGCTCAAGGTCGCCGGTTTTCCCGGCGAGCGTTCCCTCGATTCAGTCGAGTACCAGACCCTTGCGAAGTGGCATGAAACCCTGGCCGAGCTGGGCGGCTTGTCACTGGTGGCCCCGGCCGTGTCCGGGCAGGAAGCACTGTCTCGCCTGTATGGCCTGTGTGCGGATCGTCTGTTCCAGCCCGAGAGCGGCACCGCGCCGATCCAGGTGCTGGGCGTGCTCGAATCGGCAGGACTGGATTTCGATCACCTGTGGATCGCCGGCATGAGTGATGAGGCCTGGCCGCTGCCGGCACGGCCGCATCCCTTCATCCCGCCAGCGCTGCAGAAAAAGGCCGGCGTGCCCGAGGCCAGTGCCGACACCGCCTTCGAGCTGGACCGTCGCATCACCGCAGACTGGCTGGAGGCGGCACCCGAAGTGGTGGTCTCGCATGCGCTGCGCGAGGGCGACCGTGAATTGTCGCCCAGTCCCCTGGTGGCACAGCTCGCGGAAGGCCGCGTCGAACTGCCCGCCATCGCCGCCCCGCTGCATGCCCTGCATCAGGAAGCGGCACTGGAGGCGGTGCCCGACGTGCCGGCGCCGCCTGTCTCCGCGCAGGCCGCGGCGCAACTGCGTGGTGGCGCACGCGTGCTCACCGACCACGCCGCCTGTCCCTTTCGCGCCTTCGCCGCCCACCGGCTGGCTGCAGCGCCCATGGAAACACCCATGGAAGGCTTCAATGCCGCGGCGCGCGGCACGCTGCTGCATGCCTTCATGAAAGGCATCTGGGATCGCCTGCAGACGCACGCTGCGCTGCTGGCTGCGGACGCCGCCCTGCTGGAGGCGGTGCTGGTGCAATCGGCCACTGCGGCGGTTGAACACACGCGCCGCGACTACACCATCGGTGATGCTTTCGCGGCACTGGAGCGCGAGCGCCTGGCCAGGCTCGGGCGCGACTGGCTGGAGATCGAGCGCGCGCGGCCGCCCTTCGAAGTGGTGGCGAGCGAGGCGAAGCGCCCGCTGCTGGCAGGCGGCCTGCGCTTTGCCGGCCGCATCGACCGCATGGACCGCCTCGCCGACGGGTCCCATGTGCTCATCGACTACAAGACCGGTACCGTCTCGCCCAGGTACTGGGAGGGCGCGCGTCCCGAGGATCCGCAACTGCCGCTGTACGCCGCCAATGCCGCGGAGGACATCTCCGGCGTCGTCTTTGCCAAGCTGAAGACCGGCGCCATGCGCTTCATGGGCTACAGCCGCGACAAGGGCGCGCTGCCCAAGGTCATCCAATACCAGGGCTGGGAAGATCTGCTGCAGGGTTGGAATGCCGAAGTGCATCGCCTGGGCACAAGCTTCGCCGCCGGCGAAGCGGCAGTCGATCCGAAAAAACAGGGCGTCACCTGTCGCTACTGCAGCCTGCAGCCCCTGTGTCGCGTGCATGAGCGCTTCTCGGCGCTTGACCTGGATGTGGATGCGGCCAGGGGCGATGCCGACGCTGACAACGAGAACGGGGAGGGCGGCGAATGAGTGCTGCCGCAAAGCCCTTCTCCAATGCCGTGATCGCCGACGCCGCCGAGCGCGCGCGCGCCCTCGACCCGCAACAGTCCTTCATCGTGCAGGCGCCCGCTGGCTCGGGCAAGACCGAACTGCTGGTGCGCCGCTTCGTGGCCTTGCTGGCCACCGTGCAGCAGCCCGAAGAGGTGCTCGCCATCACCTTCACCCGCAAGGCCGCGGCGGAGATGAAAAAACGCGTGCTGGCCGCACTCGATGCGGAGCAGGCGGCGCGGCTGGCATCGCGACTGCGCATCATGACCATCGATTCGCTGTGCGCCTCGCTCACGCGCCAGATGCCGGTGCTGGCACGCTTTGGCGCGCAGCCAGGCATCGTCGAGGGCGCAGAGGCGAAGGCGCTGTACCACGAGGCAGCCCAGCGGACCCTTGCGCGCCTGGAGCTGCCGGGCAGCCTCGCGCGCCAGGTCGCGCAATTGCTGCTGCATCTGGACAACGACAGCGTCGCCGCCGAAGGCCTGCTCGCCGACATGCTGTCGCGGCGCGACCAGTGGCTGCGCCGCGCCGGTGATCCGCCCACCCGCGTCGAACTGGAAGCCACGCTGCTCACCGAGCGCGAGCGTCTGCTGGAGGCGGCGCGTGTGCTGCACCCGGATGCATCGGAGGAACTGGCACTCCAGGTCCTCACCCAGAAGGGCGGATGGCGCAAGCGTCCGCCCGCCCCGCCGGACATGGTCGGCAACGAAGCGCTGCGCCTCGCGCTGTTCGCCCTGCATGCGCTGCCGCCGGCGCGCTACTCGGATGAGCAATGGGCCGTCCTTGAAGCCATCCTCGGCCTGCTCAAGCTGGCTGCTGCCGAACTGAAACTGGTGTTCGGCGAGCGCGGTCAGGCCGACTTCACCGAATATGCCCAGGCTGCGGTGGTGGCCCTGGGCAGCGCCGATGATCCCTCCGAGCTGCTCTTGCGCATGGATGCGACGCTGCGCCACATCCTGGTCGACGAATTCCAGGACACCTCGGTCAGCCAGTGGGCGCTGCTCGAGCACCTCACCGCCGGCTGGGAGGCGGGCGACGGCCGCACCATCTTCGTGGTCGGCGATCCCATGCAGTCCATCTACCGTTTCCGCGAGGCGGAGGTGGCCTTGTTCCTGCGGGCACGCCGGGCCGGTCTGGGCGAAGTGCATCTTGAACCGCTGACCCTGCGCACCAACTTCCGCTCGCAGGCCGGTATCGTCGACTGGGTGAACGACAGCTTCACGCAGGTGCTGCCGGCTGTGGAAGACGAAGCGGCCGGCGCCGTGCCCTATTCGGCCGCCATCGCCCATCCGGACAAGCTGAAGTTGGAAGGTGCGGCCGTGTCCTGGCATATCTTCACCGCGTCGAATGCCGGTGCTGACAGCAAACGGGACAGCGCGCGGGCGGACGAAGCGCAGCGCGTGCTGCAGATCGCCCGCGAAGCGCGTTTGCAAGGTGGCAGTTGTGCCGTGCTGGTGAGAAACCGCCTGGCGTTGATCGACATCGTGCCGGCGCTGGAACAGGCCGGCATTCCCTATCGCGCCGTCGAGATCGAAAAGCTGGGCGAGAAGCAGGTGATCCAGGATCTGCATGCACTCACCCGAGCGCTGCTGCATCCGGGCGACCGCATTGCCTGGCTGGCCTTGCTGCGCGCGCGCTGGTGCGGCCTGGATCTGGCCGATCTGTATGCGCTGGCCGGCAGCGATGAGCAAGGCGACACCGCCACCCGGCTGGTCTGGGACCTGATGCAGGATCCGGCGCGCCTGGCCACCCTCAGCGCAGATGGGCAGGCTCGCATCGCGCGCCTGCCCACCGTGCTCGCACCGGCGCTGGCCCAGGCACTGCGCGGCAGCCTGCGCCAGCGTATCGAAGGCGCCTGGCTGGCACTGGGTGGTCCGGCCTGCGTCGACGAGGCCACCGAGCTGGAAGACGCTGCCATTTTCCTCGCGCGCCTGGATGAACTGGAAGAGGCCGGCGACCTGGAAGACCCCGCGCTGCTCGCCGACAGCCTGGAGGCGCTGTACGCGCTGCCCGATGTGAATGCCGGCGAGGAGGCACTGCAGATCATGACCGTGCATAAATCCAAGGGGCTGGAGTTCGACACCGTGATCCTGCCCGGCCTCGATCGTTCGCCGCGGCCGGGCCAGCGCCAGCTCATGGCGTGGAAGTCCATGGCGGGTCGCAGCCTGCTGCTGGCGCCCATCAACGCCACGCGCGAAGTCAGGGAACCGCTCTACCAGCATGTGCGCGCGCAACTGCGCGCCGCCGAGGACACCGAGGCCGGCCGCCTGCTGTATGTTGCCGCCACGCGCGCGAAACAGCGCCTGCATCTGCTGGGCTGCCTCAAGCGCGACAAGGAAGGCTTCGAGAAGCCGCCGGGCAAGCGCTCGCTGCTCGCCCTGCTGTGGCCGCTGATGCCGGATGATGCGTGGGTCGCCGCTGGCGATGGCGCGCCGCCCGGCGTGGCTGTCGCGAAGCAGGCTGAATCGAGCGCAGTGCCGGCAGGCGCGCCACTGCGCCTGCCGCTGGACTGGCAGCCTGCGGCATTGCCGCCGCGCGCCGCCTGGCCAGCCTGGCTGGATGCACCTGCTGCAGCAGGCGGCGAGGTGATTGAATTCTCCTGGACCGGTGAGACCACCCGCCACATCGGCAGCGTGGTGCACCGCTGGCTGCAGCGGATTGCCGACACCGGCCTGGCCGGTTGGGATGCTGCCCGCATTGCCGCACACAAGCCGGACTTCCGCATGGAACTTTCGGCACTGGGTGTCGAGCCCGCCACGCAGGAGTCTGCCGCAGCGCGCGTCGCCGATGCGCTGGTGCACTCGATCACCGATGCGCGCGGGCGCTGGCTGCTGGGGCCGCAGCAGGATGCGCGCAATGAATACCGCCTCAGCACCCTGCTGCAGGGGCGACCTCGCCACTTCGTCATCGATCGCAGCTTCACCGATGCCGAGGGCCGGCGCTGGATCATCGACTACAAGACCGGCCGCCACGAGGGCGGCGACATCGAGGCTTTCCTCGACCGCGAGCAGCTGCGCTATCGCGGCCAGCTGGAAACCTATGCCATGGTGCTGCCGCGCGATCCCGCGGTGAGGCTGCGTTTCGGTCTGTACTTCCCCTTGCTGGGCGGCTGGCGAGAGTGGGGTCTGGATGAGTAACACGGAACAGACAGTGAACAAGAACGCCGACAAGACGGCGGACAAAGAGGTGAACACCACCGCTCCTGACCATCCTTCGCATCGCCACTGGCGGCGCAATGCGCATGCCATCGCCTGGGGCAACCTGCTCACCAACCTGGGCTGGTCCGGCGCCTTCGCCTTCCTGCCGCTGATCGTGCGCGAGATGAACCCGGGCGACCAGCTGGAGCTGTGGACCGGCCTCATGGCCGGCGCCTATACCACGGTGAGCTTCCTGTTCACACCGGTGTGGGGCGTGTTCGCCGACCACTACGGGCGCAAGAGCATGGTGCTGCGCGCCGGGCTGGGCATGGGCATCGGCTTCCTGTTCGTCACCATGATGGGCAACCCGCTGTTGTTCCTCTTGTTTCTCGCACTCACCGGCCTGGCCAATGGTTACGTCCCGGCCGGCCAGGCGCTGGTGGCCACCACCACCCCGCACAACAAGGTGGGCGGGGCGCTCGCCTACACCCAGTCCTTCGCCTGGGTAGGCAACATGCTCGGGCCCATCATCGCCGCCCTGCTGATGACGGTGCTGCCCCTGTACCGCCACCTCTTCGGCCTGGCCAGCTTCACCTCGTTTGCCGCTGGCCTGCTGGCGCTCATCGTCATCCGTGAGCTGCATGTGCGGCCCTCGTATCCGCTGCGCCTGGAGATGCGCGCCGACCTGCGCCGCCTGTGGGCCGTGCCGCAGCTGAAACTGCTTTACTTCATGGGCACGGTGTTCGCCCTGACGGTGTTCGGCGCCAATGCCATCGTCACCCTGTTCACCCTGCGCCTGCTCGAGGCCATGCCGGCCTACCTGGGGCTGGGCGAGGCTGCCTGGGTGGCGGCGATCGCCGCCGGCTTCACCCTGGCCGGCGTCGCCGCGCTGCCCTTCTGGGGCCGCTTGCTCAACCACTATGATGCGAGCAAGGTGCTGCGTATCCAGTTGATCGGCAGCCTCATCACCAGCCTGCTCATGCCGCTGGTGCAGGACCCGCTGCAGCTGGCCATCGCGCGCAGCCTGTTCGCCATCTTCATCACCGGACTGCAGCCCACACTCATCCGCATGGTGCGCGAGAAAGCTCCCGCCGGCATGGATGGGCGCACGCTGTCCTATGGCACGGCGCTGCAGCAGGTCGGCAACGCCGTGGGCCCGATCCTGGGCGGGCTGATGGCCCCCTGGCTGGGCTTGCGCGCCTACTTCATCTTCTGCACCGCGCTCATCGGCTTTGCGCTGGTGCTGTGGCTGCGGCGGGAGAAGGGCGATGGCAAAGGGTAAATTGTGATCATATTTCGATGATGATATCGATGATCATTTGGATCGCAGATGTAATGTGATCATGGGTTCTTCGCTGGTTTTGGTCAGGCCGCGAGGCCTGCCCCCTTGTCAAACCCCTGGGCCTGCCAAGCTTGCTGCCAATGCCGTCCCTGGAGATCGGTGAAGAACCTTTGGCAAGGGTGTTGGCGGCGCAGCGCCGCACGCCCGCCATACACGCGATAATGCCGTCATGAGTTCCGCCTCGAACGCGCTGCTGGGTACCCAGGACGTCATTGGCGTCAAATCCGGCCTCATCGACGCCGGCATCCTCTCTGCGGCGGTGAGCGCCTCGCAGCATCGCGTGCATCTGGGCGATGTGCAGCGCGTGCTGGCGCTGTTCACCCAGGGCATCGCCGGCCACTACCTGCACCTGCGTCCGGTGCAGGCTGCGGCCTATGCCAGGGACGGTGCCGCCGGCACGCAAAGTTTCTCCACCACCGGGGCCACCACCGATGGCAGCGCCATCTACCTGCCTTCCAGCGTGGACAGCTTCGCCTCGACGCGCCACAACCTGGGCGTGTACCGCATCGCCATCCTGCATCAGATCGGTTTTTTCGAGTTTGGCACCTTTGCCTTTTCCATGCAGCGCGCACGCCGGCTGATGCCCGGCCTGCCTGACGAGCCGGCCTGGGTGGCGGACAAGACTGCGGTGGTGCGCTTTTTTTATCTGTGGCCGGCGCCCGATGTGATGCGGCGCATCTTCATCACCCTGGAAGACCTGCGCATCGACAATGCCATCCGCCGCCGTTACCCCGGTGCGCGTATCGACATGGCACGCGTGCTGGCCCATGCGCTGGCCGCGCGCCAGCCGCTGGCCGGCCTCAATCCGGTGGCGGCGCTGTGGGAGCGCCTGGTGCAGTTCAGCCTGGGTGCCACGCGCAGTGAACTGGAGCAGGGCGACCTCACCGACGAAGGCCGCCTGCTGCTGGCGGCCATGCTGGATGCCGCCGCCACGGTCGCCAGTGACTCTGCCACGGTGTACGAATCGGCACGTGCCGCCGTTACCTGCTACCAGGCCATCGTGCGTGCTGGTCAGCACGCCCTGGCCGATGCCGACGACGAACAGACCATGATCGAGGATGCCGAAGAGGCGGGCTCCGGTGCGCGCTCGAAGGAAGCCGGCAGCGAGGCGAGGCTGCCTTCGGACGAAGACGCCTTCGACGAAGCCGGCATGGGTGCCACGCAGATCGACTTTCGTGGCGACCTGAACCCGGAGTTCATCGACGACGAGCTGATCGGCGGGATCATCGGCAGCCTCGATGGCGACGAGGATGGCGAACAGACGCCGCCGGAAAAGCCCGCCCCCGACAATGCCGACCGCAGTCTGCGCCGCGCCACCGCCGGCTTCAAGGCCGCGGCCGAGGGCGAAAAAGAGGGCGCGCGCAGCTTCCTCTACGACGAATGGGACTGCCACAACGCCAGCTACCTGAAGGGCTGGTGCCGTCTGTTCGAGACGCGCCTGAAGGGCGACAACTACGATTTCATCCGCGATGTGCACCGCCAGCACGCCACGCTGGCCCACCAGGTGAAGCGGCGCTTCAAGTTCATCAAGCCCGAGTCGCTGCGCCGGGTGCGCCGCGTCAACGACGGTGAGGAACTGGAGCTTGATGGCGCCATCGAGGCCATCATCGACCGGCGTGCCGGCCATGTCACCGACGATCGCGTCTACAGCCGGCGCGACCGTGCATTGCGCGAAGTGTCGGCCGCTTTCCTGCTCGACATGAGTGCCTCCACCGACTACGCCATTCCCGACAAGGCGGGCGTTACCCCGGTGGTGGAGGAAGACGATGGCGACTACCCGATGCATCTGTTCGACACCGGCAAGGACGACACGCTCTTCGCGCCGCCGCCGGAGAAGCGCCGCGTCATCGACGTGGCGCGCGAATCCCTCGCCCTCATGTGCGAGGCGCTCGGCACCCTGGGCGACAGCCATGCCATCTACGGCTTTTCCGGCCAGGGCAAGGACAACGTTGAGTTCTACGTCGCCAAGGAATTCGAGGACAAGCTCACGGCGCGCACCTGGGCGGCGCTGGCCGCCATGAAGGCGCAGCGCTCCACGCGCATGGGCCCGGCCATCCGCCACGCACTGGCCAAGCTGGAGCGCCAGCCCGGGCGCATGAAGGTGCTGATCGTCGTCTCCGATGGCTACCCGCAGGACTTCGACTATGGCCCGGATCGCACTGACGACGAGTACGGCATCCAGGACACCGCGCGCGCGCTGCAGGAGGCCGAAACCCAGGGTGTGCACACCTTCTGCATCACCATCGATCCCTCAGGCCACGACTACCTGCGCCGCATGTGCCGTGACAACCGCTACATGGTCATCGACGACGTGCAGGACCTGCCGGGGGAGCTGACCAAGGTGTATCGGGCCTTGACGGTGTAGCTGCCTGCCCTTGTCCGCGGCTGAAGATTTTCCTCATTGCACGGACCTGCCTACTCGCCCTTCATGCCCGCCTCCGCCACCACCCGCGACCACTTCTTCGTTTCCGCCTGGATGAAGCGGCCGAATTCCGCGGGTGTCATGGAGAGCGGTTCCGCACCTTCGTTCTCCAGGCGCTTGCGTGTTTCGGGCGAGGAGACGATGCCGGAGATATCGCCATGCAGTCGGGTGATGACGGCTTGCGGCGTGCCCGCCGGGGCGACGATGCCCCACCAGTTGGTGGCGTCGTAATCGGGCAGCGCCGCTTCGGCGATGGTGGGTACGTCGGCCAGCGCCGGGTTGCGCTTCATGCCCGAGACCCCCAGCGCGCGCAGCTTGCCCGAGCGGATGTGCGGGATGGTCTGGATGAGCGAGCCCATCATCACTTCGGCATGACCGCCCAGCACGTCGGTCATGGCCGGGCCGCCGCCCTTGTAGGGGACGTGCAGCAATTCGGCCTTGCCCTGCAGGCGGAACAGTTCTCCGGCCAGGTGCTGGAAGCTGCCGATGCCGGCCGAGGCTATGCGCAAGGCCCCGGGCCTGGCCTGGGCCTGCGCGATCAGTTCCTTCACCGTGCGGATGGGCACGCCGGGATTCACCACCAGCACCGCCGGGCCTGCGCCGATGGGCGACACCGGCGTGAAGGCCTTGTCCGGATCGTAGGGCAGGCTCTTGTACATGGCCGGGCTGAAGGAATAGGCGATGGAGACCAGCAGCAGCGTGTAGCCGTCAGCCGGGGACTTGGCGGCGGCATCCGTGCCGATGGTGCTGCCTGCGCCGCCACGGTTGTCGATCAGCACCGATTGCCCGAGCCGTTCGCCCAGTTGCTGGCCGAACATGCGGCCCACCACATCGTTGCTGCCCCCGGGCGGGAAGGGGATGATGAGGCGCACCGGCTTGACCGGCCAGGTCTGGGCCTGGGCAATGGGTGTGGCGCAGGTGGTGAGGGCTGCGAGCAGGGCGATCAGTGGCGTGCGCATGGTGTTCCTCCGGACGTGTGGGCGATGGTTCCGGACCCGTGCGGCAGATCCGGATGTGGCCTGCTGTTCCGGGCGCATCATACCCCTGGTTCTGCGTCACACCGTGCCGCGTGACAGGCCTTCCGCTCGGCCCGATAATGGACTCCTCTTTGGGAGGAGAGCGCGGGCTTCGTCGGTGCCTCATGCGGGCGCCGCCCTTGCGCCTTCGTGATCTTCGTATCGTGATCTTCGTAATATGTGCCGAACAAGAACAGCACTACTGGAGGAAACACCATGAAGCTATCGCGCCTTGCAGCCCTGCTGCTTGCCGGGCTGGGCTGGCTGCAGCCAGCAGTTGCCCAGGAAGACGCCGCCCGCTTTCCCAGCAAGCCGGTGCGCTGGGTGGTGCCCTATCCGCCCGGCGCCTCCAATGACGTGGTGGCGAGGGTGTTGTCGGCCAAGGTGTCGGAGCGCTGGGGCCAGCAGATGCTGATCGACAACCGTGGCGGCGCGGGCGGCATGCTGGGTGGGGACATGGTGGCCAAGGCCGCGCCCGATGGCTACACGCTGCTGATGGCGAACCCGGGTTCCAATTCGATCAACTTTGCGCTGCGCATGAAGTCGCCTTATCGTGCCGAGGACTTTGTCGAGGTGATCCTGCTGGGCTGGTCACCCATCACGGTGGTGGTGGGGCCGTCCTTCAAGGGCGCGTCGGTGCGCGATCTGGTGGCGCAGGCCAGGGCCAATCCGGGCAAATTCACCGGCGGCTCCTCGGGTAATGGCGGCAGCAGCCATCTGGCGCTGGAGCTGTTCAAGATGGTCACCGGCACCGACATTCTGCACGTGCCCTACAAGGGCGCCGCGCCGGCCATGGCCGACCTGGTGGCCGGACAGATTTCCATGGTGTTCGTGACCTCGCTCTCGGCCGAGGCGCTGATCAAGGCCGGCAAGCTGCGCATGATCGGCGTGTCGGGCAACAAGCGCCTTTCCAACATGCCCGAGGTGCCGACGACGGTGGAGCAGGGCGTGCAGAACTTCGATGCGCCCATCTGGTTTGGCGTGTCGGCCCCGGCGCGCACGCCGCGGCCCATCATCAACAAGATCAATGCCGAACTGAACGCGGTGATCGCCCTGCCCGATGTGAGGGAGCGCTTCGCCACGCTGGGCCTGGACCCGCAGGGCGGGCCGCCCGAGCGCTTCGCCGCGGTGGTGAAGGAAGACATCGAGCGCCTGGAGAAGGTGGTGAAGGCGGCCAACGTCACGGCGGAGTAGGCGGCGGGTTTCACCCAAGGAATCACATCATCAGTACCGAAACAACGGCCGGGGGATTGCTTGCCCCGGAGCGCAGGAATGTCGCTCTGCTGTCCGCCTGCCAGGCACTGCTGCTGGTGTGCAATGCCACGGTGGTCTCGCTGAACGGCCTGGCCGGTTATGCGCTGGCCACCGACAAATCCTATGCGACGCTGCCGGTGACGGCCTGGGTGGTGGGCGCGGCGATGGCGGCCTTTCCGGCATCGCTGCTGATGAAGCGCATCGGCCGTCGCGGCGGCTTCACCCTGGGGGCGGTGCTGGGCATCATCGGCGCGCTGATTTCCGCGGCGGCGCTGTCCATCGGCCACTTTGCGCTGCTCTGCCTGGGCACCCTGTGCCTGGGCATGTACAACGGGGTGGCCCAGTTCTACCGCTTCGCTGCCGCCGACGCGGTGCGGGCCGACGTCAAGGCGAAGGCGATTTCCCTGGTGCTGGCGGGCGGGTTGGTCGGCGGCCTGATCGGGCCGGAGACCAGCAAGCTGACCGTGGATTTCTTCGCCACCCGCTATGTCGGTGCCTATCTCTTTGTCACGCTTTCCATGGTGCTTGCCATCTTCGCGCTGCAGGTGCTGCGCATTCCGCCGCCATCGGAGGCCGAGCGCAAGGGGCCGTCGCGGCCGCTCGGCGAGATCATGGCGCAGCCCAAGTTCGTGGTGGCAGTGATCTGTTCGGCAGTGGGTTATGGCGTGATGAATCTCCTGATGACGGCGACGCCGCTGGCCATGGCCGTGTGCGGCTACCCCTACGCTGACACGGCATCGGTGATCGGCTGGCACATCATCGGCATGTATGCACCGTCCTTGTTCACCGGTTCGCTGATCCGGAAGTTCGGCATTGCGCAGGTGATGATTGCCGGTGTGCTGTTGCTCTACGCCTGCGTGGCCATTGCCCTGGCGGGCAACTCGGTGTCGCATTTCTGGTGGGCCATGCTGATCCAGGGCGTGGGCTGGAACTTCCTCTACGTGAGCGGCACCACGCTGGTGACCGAGTCCTACCAGCCGGCGGAGAAGGCCAAGGCGCAGGGTGCCAACGACGTGGCCATCTTTCTCACCATGGTGGTCTCCTCCTTCTCGTCCGGTCTGCTGCTGGAGAACAACGGCTGGCAGACACTGAACTACCTAGCGCTGCCACTGGTCACCGTGGCGGCCGTGGCCATCCTGTGGCTGTTCTGGCTGCGGCGCGCGCCACCTGAAGACGGGTGATGGTGGATAATCCGGGCTGATTTCCAGGGGCATCAGGGAACATCAGCCGGCCTCATTGAACCAACCGGAGGAACGCATGGCGATATCGTCGAAGGATCCGATCAAGCGCGTGGGCGTCATCATGCCGCCGCCCAATCCCACCGTCGAACCCGAGTACCACGCGGCGCTGCCGTCGCAGGCCTTCCTCTACTCGGCGCGCTTTCCGGTGCAGCAGGGCGACCTTGCCCAGCGCAACGAGGGCTACCACGCCTCCTACGAGCAGTGCGTGAAGGCCTTCCGGCCGATGCACATCGATGCCTTCGTGATCTCCTGCACCGGCTCGAACTACATCAAGGGCCATGTGGCCGATCGCGAGCTCAACCGCCGGCTCAGCGAAGTGACCGGCGTGCCCACCATGACCTCCACCGGTGTCATCCTGCAGGCGCTGGAGGAACTGGGCGTCAAGGGCATCACCCTGATCTCGCCCTATCCGGACTGGCTCACCCGCCAGTCGGCTGACTTCTGGAAGGGCGCGGGTTACCGGCTCGACGACGTGGTGCAGTTCGGCGAGGGTGACCACAACATCGCCTACCTGCTCGATGATGACTACGTCGAGGCGCAACTGCGCAAGCTGCCCCCGGGCAAGCCGGACTCGGTGGTGCTCATGACCGGCACCGGCATGCCCACCATCGGCGCGATCAGCCGCCTGCAGCGGCAATCGTCAGTGCCGCTGTTGTCGTCCAATCTGTGCGGTGTGTGGTGGCTGCTGCGACAGACTGGATTCAAGTCCGGCTCGGCGGAGTTCAACGAGGCGGCGCTGCCGCTGATGCCGCTGCTCTGAAGCTGCGGCGGGATGGCGGAGGCCGACCGGTTTTCCGGCGCCCGCTAAAGCACCAGGCTTGATTGCTCCGCCGGCGCTTCGCACACCACATCGCTGGCGCCCAGCCTGTCCAGGGCGGCGCGCACTTCCTGCAGCTTGAGGTCGATGACGTCGTCGGTCTGGTCGGGGTCGTGGTGGAACAGGTGCAGGCGTTTCACCTGCGCGCGGGCTGCCAGGTCCGCCACTTCGCTGACGCAGGAATGGCCCCAGTCCACCTTGCCCGGATACTCGCCGTCGCGGAAGGTGGTGTCGGTGATGAGCAGGTCGGCATCCCGCACGAAGTTCGCCAGGCGCTCGACATAGGCCAAGTCGTAGCGCGGGTCGCTGGGCAGGTGCAGTTCGTTGTCGGTGATGTAACAGATGCGTCGGCCGCGGAAGCTGAGACGGTAGCCCAGGCAGTAGCCGGGGTGCTTGAGCAGCATGGTGTCGATCTGCACCGGCCCGAAGCTGAGGCTTTCCTCGCGCAGGTCGCGATACAACAGGCGCGCGCCGAACTCGCGGATGGTCACCGGGAAGTACACGTTCTCCATCTGCGCGGCAATGGCCTGCTCGATGGTGAGGTCGCCCTGGTAGGGCCCGAACACCTCGACCTGGTTGCCGCGCACGTACAGCGGGGCAAAGAACGGAAAGGTGTTGATATGGTCCCAATGCGTGTGGGTGATGAAGATGCGCGCCGAGATGCGTTGTGCCTCCAGCCCCATCAGGTGATCCGACAGCGGCTTGATGCCGCTGCCGCAATCGAAGATGAACAGCGGCTCGTCGCCGATGGCCACGCTGACGCAGGAGGTATTGCCGCCGTAGCGCAGGGTGTCCGGCCCGGGCACGGGCAGCGTGCCATGCACGCCCCAGTAGCGCACGGTCATCTGGTCGGAGAGGATTTCATTGACCTGTTGCAGGAAGGTCTCGGACTTGATCGGCTTGACGATGTAACCGTCGGCGCCGAATTCCTTGGCGCGGCGGCGGTCAAAGTCATAGGACTTGGCCGAGACAATGATGATCTTCAGGCTGGCCAGGTCGGGCCGCTTGCGCAGCTCCCGGCACAGTTCCAGGCCGTCCATCTCCGGCATGATGATGTCGCTGATGACACAGTCGGGCCGATCCTCGCGGATGCCCCGTAAGGCCTGCCGGCTGGAGGTATAGACTTTGACGGCATGGCCGTCCTGTACAAGCAGCGCTTCCATCAGCGCCAGCAGCATGGGGTCATCATCGACTACGGTGAATTTCATCGGCTGTCCGGGTTCCATCTGTCGGGTCACATGCTGCCGGCATCCTTTGCCGGGGCGGTATGCCTGATGCTGGCATGATCCCCCGCCCAATATAATCGATATGTAACAACGCTGGTGAACGAGGCGAGGTTGTGACCATGCACATGGACATGCACAAAAAAGGATCGACATGCAGACGCTGATGCTGCTGATCCAGGCGATGTCGCAGAACGTCGCGCTGTGTTGCTGCGCGCTGTTTGCCGGCGGGGCCTGCTACGTCAGCCTGGTCGAGCAGCCCACCATACAGGGCACGCGCAATGACCTCACTGCGGCCTACCTCCTGCTGGCGCAGCCCCGGCCGAGCTGGTACGCCGGCATTTTCGCCGTGCTGGGCGGACTGGCCGGTATTGCGGCGGGGGTAAGTTCGGGTTCAGACTGGTGGCTTACCGGGGGCATCCTGCTGGCAATGGCTGCCGTGCTGCAGCTGGGTGTGCTCGGGCCGCAAACCCGCAAACTCTTCACCAGTGCTGGCAATGGCGAACTGGACGATGCGCCCAAGTTACTGCAGTACCTGGCGCGCCTGCATGGCGTGCAAAGCCTACTCGGGTTGGGCGCGCTGTTCCTGTTCATCTACAAGATGTGAATCAGCAGGCAGTGGCCTCTTTCCAGGCGCCTGGCATTGGGCGCCAGACCGCCTGCCTGCGGTCGGTTTCAGGCCTCCAGCGCGATCTGCCTTCTCAGTTCCCGGAAGCGCTCGTCCCCCTCGCTGCCGGCCATCGGGGTGTGGCCATGCGGCACGGCGTCGCGGATGATTTCCCAGTCGGCCGACGTGAGCACCGTGGCGGCACGCGGCAGTACTTCTTCCTCTTCCAGTGCGATGTGGTTGCTGTAGTACACCTCATAGGTGGCGGCGGCGGTCTCGATTTCCGACAGGGGCACGATGTGGCCGGCGAGCACCGCCTCGAGGTCCTTGCGCAGGCGCTCACCGGCCATGGCGATCACGCGATGCTCCTGATGCAGGCGCGCGAGGGTGAGGTGCAGCTCCGGGCAGTGTGGCGCCATGCGCTCGAAGGCGACGTCCTCACGCGGGTGATGGCGCTCATCGGAGAACTCGCGCAGGTAGGCGATGATATCCAGCATCAGCGCGAAGTTCAGTTCTCCGCCCAGGTGGAACTGGTCCACCTGTTTTTTCAGCTGGATCAACAGGCGGGCGAAATAATCGTGCTCGACGTGCCAGGCTTCGACAGGATTGAACATGGTGGCCTCCCTTTTGGGGCAGTTAAACCCCAGGCGGGCAATGGGCCCTTGATGCAGGTCAAACGCGCATTGCGCCAGGTCTGGCACGGCGATGCAGGCGGCCGGCTTCAGGCCACCCAGGCCTCGCTACGCCGCCACAGTTCGACCGCCAGCGCCGGATCGCGGCCGGCCGCCGTGGGCAGCGCTGGCTGGCAGCGGGCGTAGTAGCGGCCTGTTTTGGCTGCCAGGGCGGGCGAGCTGGCGCAGTGCAGCGTGGTCCGTGCGCCTTCCTCGTTGGAAATCATGAACAACATGCCCAGGGCGCGTAGCGGCTGCGGTACACGCCGCCAGATGTCCGAGGCGATCACGCCCGGGTGCAGGGCATAGGTGGACACGCCAGTGCCGGCCAGGCGTCGCCCCAGCTCCGCGCTGAACAGCACATTGGCCAGCTTGGAGACGCAGTATTCTTTCCATCCGGTGGCTGTGGCGGTGGGCTGGCGCAAGGCCTCCCAGTCGATGCCACGGACACCATCGACACGGGTGTGGGCGCGGCTGGCGACAGTGATGATGCGCGCATGGCCTGCATCGGCTGCAGTTTCTTTCACGCGATCCAGCAGACTTTGCGTCAGCAGGAAGTGGCCGATGTGGTTGACGCCGAATGCGTATTCGAAACCGGATGGGGTGAGGCCGCGGGTACCGGCGAGCCCGGCATTGTTGATGAGCAGGTGCAGCGGCAAGCCACGCGCGAGGAAATCCTGCGCGCAGGCCCGTACCGAGCCGAGGTCGGCCAGATCCAGCGGCAGAAATTCGGCCGCGGCGCCAGGACTGGTGGCGTGGATTTCCTCCAGCACGGGCCGGCTGCGTTCCGCTGAGCGGCAGGCGAGAAAGACCCGCGCGCCACGGCGGGCCAGTTCCAGCGCGGTGAAGCGGCCGATGCCGGTGTTGGCCCCGGTGATGAGGGCGATGCGGCCGGCGAGGCTCGTATCGGTGCTGGATGGCTTGGATGTTGGCATGGCGGCAAGCATAGACGATGAATGACGACCGACGCATGACAGGCCATGAGCCATCGTCAGGCTTCGCTTGTACTGGAGCAGGGTTCTTCACCGAATTCCGGTAATGTGGGCCCGGCAGGACTGCGGGTGTTAACCCCCTTGTCAAAGGTTCTTCGCCGATTTGCGGGGAGACCAGGCTGCTGCGTGGTTTACCCCTTTGACAAGGGGGTTAACACCGCAGCCCTGGCGGCCGCACTGTTATCCTCTGGCCATGCAAATCAGTCTGGATCATGGCGCAGGCAAAACGATGCGGAAGCGGGCAGGGGTGCTGCCCTTGCTGTTGGCAGTGCTGCTGGCCGGCTGCGCCTCGGTGGAACCGGAGCGTCCGCCCGTTGCGGTGATGAGCGCCAGCGAAGGCCGCGCCCTGGTGGCGCGCCTGCTGCCGGACAGTGTCAAGGAACGCACTGCCTGGGCGACCGACATCTACGCTGCCATCGCCACGCTGGAAATCGCGGCCACACCGGAGAACTTCTGCGCCGCCATCGCCATCATTGGCCAGGAGTCCGGGTTCCAGGCAGACCCCGTGGTGCCGGGGCTGGCCGGCATTGTCCGCAAGGAGCTGGAACGCCGACGCGAGGCCGCAGGCATTCCGGGCTTCGCCCTGGAGGCGGCGCTGGCCCTGCCTTCCACCAATGGCCGCAGCTATGGTGAGCGCCTGGCTGCGGTGCGCACCGAGAAGCAGTTGAGTGAAATCTATGATGATTTCATCGGCCGCGTGCCTTTCGGGAAGTCGCTGCTGGCCGATCGCAATCCGGTGCGCACCGGTGGCCCTATGCAGGTGAGCATTACCTGGGCGGAAAACCACAGCGCCGGCAAGCCCTATCCCTATCCGATGACGGGCCCGGTACGCCAGGAGGTGTTCACCCGGCGCGGCGGGGTCTACTTCGGCATTGCCCACCTGCTGGACTATCCGGCAACTTATGCGCGACCGATGTACCGCTTTGCAGATTTCAATGCCGGGCACTATGCCAGCCGCAACGCCGCCTTCCAGCAGGCGGTGAGCGAGTTGTCCGGTGTGCCACTCGCGCTCGACGGTGACCTGCTGCGCTACGACGATGGCCGGCCGCTGCCCGAGCCTGGCAGCACCGAGCGCGCCTTGCGCGTGCTGGCGCGACGCCTGGATTTGGGCGAGGAGGCCATCCGCGGCGATCTGCGCGAGGAGAAGTCACAGGACTTCGAAAAGACGCGACTGTATGCCCGCGTGTATGCCCTGGCGGACAAACTGGCCGGCAAGCCTGCGCCGCGCGCGGTGCTGCCGCAGATTCCCCTGAACAGCCCGAAGATCACGCGCAAACTCACCAGCGAGTGGTTTGTCGGCCGCGTGCAGGACAGGCATCAGGCCTGTCTGAAGCGTGTGCAGTAGCGAGTTGACGCGTCGCCTGCCCGGTTGAGTGGGACTGTGCTGGGGAAGCCCTGTAAGCCCGGGTGAACATCCCGGTCACCCCTATGAATGTGCTTTGAAAAACAGGTCTTTCAGGGCGCCCTCAGCGTCCGATGATGATGCGTTCGGCATCCATGGCGGTGCCCTCGCCGACCACACCACTCACGGTCACTGCTGCGCCGGGCTTGAGCGCCCGGCGGTCCGCATCGACGTAAGTGAGGATTTCCGCATCGGGGCGGATGAGGATTTTCTGTTCACCATCCTTATATTTCACTGTGAGCACCTGCCCGCTGATCTGGGTGACGGCGGTCTCGACCGTGGCATTGGTCATGGTGGTGCCGGGCCTGTCCCAAGGGCGGTGGCCCTCGCCCTGGCCGCGCATGGCTTCGGGGAAGATCATCACGCGTATCGCCTGCTGGCTGCCATCGGCCTGCGGCATGGCGCCCACGCCGAGGAAGCTGCCGGGCCGGATGTCGGCGAGGGTGGCGCTGACCTGCGTGTAGAGCCGCGTGGTCGGTGTCAGGTTCACCGCCAGTTGCCCCTGCACGCCGCCCAGGACCAGTACCGTGCCGGTCATGGTTTCGACCTTGCCACTCACGCGCGCAGTGCGCCCCTGGGCCCAGCTCTGGCTGATGGCAAACAGGCTGATGGTGGCGATCAGCAGCAGGCGGTGGAGCAGGGGGCGGATCAGCGGCAGGTGTGCGGGCATGGCAGGTTCCTGTTCGGCATGGGGTAGGGGTGTGCCACACCCGGCCGAGGGGGCGTGGCAGAGGGGCAGTATGCGCGTGCTGCCCGCGGCGCTGTCTTGCAGCGGGCTTGCCGCGCCAGCCCCGATGCCGATTCGCCCTGCGGGGTTGCTGATGCACTGGATTGCATTGATAATAAAATGACGCTTAATCCAATAATGAAAAGGCTATATATTCGGATTTGATCATTTTCCATCCTTTGAATCTTGTCGGTCGAGCCACTTGCCGGGAATGCCGGCGGGTGGGGTTTGCGTGTCCTGGCACACGCTGACGCGTCGGCAAGGCTTGCTCTAAAATCCCGGCACGCACGATGCAGGCTGTTTCAACAAGCAGTCTGAATCGCCTGTGACATCCATCATGTGACATCCATCCTGAGGATTCCCCATCATGTTGCCCCGACTCATTGCATGCTCCGCGCTGGCATTCAGCGCCGTGCTGGTTTCCACGACGTCCGCGCAGGCGCAGTCCGCGACTGCGGCGTATCCCGCCAAACCCATCCGCATGATCATTCCCTTTCCGCCGGGAGGCGGCACCGACATCCTGGCGCGGCTGGTGGCGGCGCAACTCACCGAGCATGCGAAGTGGAACGTCATCGCCGACAACAAGGCGGGTGCGGGCGGCACCATCGGCATCACCGAAGTGGTGCGTGCGGCGCCCACCGGCTACGACATCGTGCTCGGGCAGAAGGACAACCTGGTCATCGGGCCCTGGCTGTACAAGAACCTGCCCTGGGATCCGACCAAAGACCTGATCGCGGTGGCGCATGTGGCCTATACGCCGGTGATCATCGCCACCAGCATGACGTCGAAGTTCCGCACCCTCGCCGACGTGGTCACGGCCGCGCGCAGCGCACCGGACACCATCACCTATGGCTCCCCGGGCAGCGGCACCTCCATCCATCTCGCGGGTGACCTGTTCGGCCGTGCTGCCGGCATCACGCTGAAGCATGTGCCCTACAAGGGTTCCAGCCCCGCGCTCATGGATGCGCTGGCCGGCAACGTCGACCTGCTGTCCTCCTCGCTGCCCTCGGCCATGGGCCAGATCAAGGGCGGCAAGCTGCGGCCGCTGGCGCTGACCTCGGCCAAACGCAGTTCCTCCCTGCCGGATGTGCCCACGGTGGCCGAGTCGGGCTACAAGGATTTCGATGTCAGCACCTGGTATGGCGTGTTTGCACCGGCTGGCACGCCTGCGCCCATCGTGGTCACGCTCAACACCGAGATCAACCGGTTGCTGGCACGCACCGACATGAGGGCGGCCATCCAAGCGCAGGGCGCTGAACCGGAGTCGATGACACCGGTGCGTTTTGCCGAGATGTTCCGCGCTGACTACGCGAAGTGGAAGGGTATTGTCGAGGCGTCCGGGGCCAAGGTGGAGTAATTCAACCCGGTCAGGAGGGCGGGGGACGGATCAGGCCGGCGATTGCCGGCCGTCAGCCTGACTACTTGCGCCGCTGAACCTTGTAGGCGGAGGCGACGGGCTGCGGAATGGGACGGACCTTGTCCGGGCGCAGGGCATCGCGCATTTCCTCGAATTCGCTGATGGGCGATTCGGCAGAAGGGCGGCGAAACAGCATGGCTGCTTTCTCGGACAGACGTTCGATGATGCGTTTCATACCGCCATTTTAACCCGGACCGGGTTGCGGGCATACCTGCCCCCTGCATGCTGCATGCTGCATGGGACATGGATGGTCTGTGCAGGTGCGGCTCGCCGGTGGTGGTACGAGTCTGGCGACGCAGAACCGGGCCTGCAGCACATTGGCTCCAAGTGTGCGTTGAAATACGCAGTAAATGCCACGCTCGCGAGTCGATTATTACAATGTCATATCGTGCATTGGGAAATGCACGGAGAAAGCATCCATCACCACGCCACGACCTGCGCGATGAAGTGCATGCCCGAACCAAGTGCTGCCCGGGTGAAGGCGTGCCTGAAGCGCATTGGGCAGCTGGCACTTGGGCGCTGGCAGCCCGGCATTGGTGCCGCCACGGCAATATCGAATAACATCGCGGCCTGAGCCAAGCCAGGAAATCATCATGCACCACTCGCCCTTGAAAACCGCCTTCGCCGCGCTGCTCGGCGCCGGCCTGCTCGCAGCCACCATTCCCACCCAGGCGCAGGACAAGCGCCAGATTGCCCCGGGATTTCCCAACAAGCCCATCCGCATCCTGGTCTCGGTGCTGGCCGGTGGTGGCATGGACACGGTGACGCGCGCCGTCGCCAACAAATTGGCTGAGCGTCTGCCGGTGACGGTGATCGTGGAGAACGTGGCGGGCGCCAGCGGTGTCATCGCCGCCAATACCGTGATCAACGCCACGCCCGATGGCCACACCCTGCTCAGCACCAGCGGCTCGCTGCCGCTCAACGTCGCGTTCAAGAAGATGCAGTACGACGTGCGCACCGCGCTGCAGGCCGTGGCGCAGATGAGCTACCAGCCCTATATCGTCATCGTCAGCGCCGGCGCGCCCTACAAGACCATCCAGGAACTGGTGGCCTACGCGAAGAAGAATCCGGGCAAGCTCAACTACGGTTCCTCCGGCGTGGGCACGCCCATCCACATGGGCACCGAGCTGATCGAGTTCGGTGCGGGTGTGGACATGACCCACGTGGCCTACAAGGGCAATGCCGCGGCACAACTGGACATGGCCGCTGGCCGGCTCGACCTCACGCTCACCTCCATCTCCGGGCTGCAGATGGTGCGCCAGGGCAAGGCGCGCGCGCTGGCCATCACCTCCAGCCAGCGGCATCCGGATTTCCCCGACCTGCCCACGGTGGCCGAGACCATCATTCCGGGTTATGAGGTGATCAACGCCTACACGCTGTACACGGCGGCCAAGACGCCGGCCGTCATCGTCAATGCGCTCAACCGCGAGGTGGCGCAGGTGCTGACCGACGATGAATTGCGCAAGCGCATGATCGCCGATGCCTCCACGCCGGCCCCGGCCCGCCCGCCGGCCGAGTGGCAGAAGATGCTGTCCTCCGAGATCGACCGCTGGGAGGCGGTGATCAAGAGGGC
This sequence comes from Betaproteobacteria bacterium, assembly GCA_947474715.1. Lineage (GTDB taxonomy): Bacteria > Pseudomonadota > Gammaproteobacteria > Burkholderiales > SG8-39 > CAIYPG01. Next base: position 9,239 of record CANJJT010000002.1, on the reverse strand, counting down.
CAACATCAAGCTGGAAGAATGAGCGCCGGCTTCATTCCGCTCCTGGTCGAAGCGGCTCCTTTCGCCCTGGCCGGTTGTTGCAACACCGGTTCATGAGCAAGCTGCCGCTGGAGGGGCTGCGGGTGGTGGAATTCACCCATATGGTGATGGGCCCCACCTGCGGCATGATCCTCGCCGACATGGGGGCGGAGGTGGTCAAGGTCGAGCCCATCGATGGCGACCGCACGCGCCACCTGCTCGGCGCGGGCGCGGGCTTCTTTCCCATGTTCAACCGCAACAAGCAGAGCATCCGCATCAACCTGCAGTTGCCCGAGGGCGCCGACATCGCGCGGCGCCTGTGCGCCACCGCCGATGTGGTGGCGGAGAACTTCAAGCCGGGGGCCATGCAGAAGTATGGCCTCGACTATCGCAGCCTGTCGCGCGAGCGGCCTGCGCTCATCTACGCCAGCCTGAAGGGCTTCCTGCCCGGCCCCTACGAGAACCGCCCGGCGCTGGATGAGGTGGTGCAGATGATGGGCGGCCTGGCCTACATGACCGGGCGTCCGGGCGACCCTTTGCGCGCGGGCACCAGCGTCAATGACATCATGGGCGGCATGTTCGGCGCTATCGGCATCCTCGGCGCGCTGGTCCAGCGCGGCATCACCGGGCGCGGGCAGGAAATCCAGTCGGCGCTGTTCGAGAACAACATCTTCCTGGTCGGCCAGCACATGCTGCAGTACGCCATCACCGGCGAGCCGGCCGCGCCCATGCCGGAGCGCAAATCACCCTGGGCGATTTACGACGTGTTCACGGTGAAGGACGGTGGCCAGATCTTTCTGGCGGCGGTGAGTGATGCGCAATGGGCTGTGTTCTGCGACGCGCTCGGACTGGTCGACCTGAAGGCCGATCCGCGCTATGCCACCAACAACGAACGCGTGCTGCTGCGCCCGCAACTGCTGCCGCTGTTGCGCGAGCGGCTCAAATCCCGCGCGGCAGCCGAGCTGGCCGCGATTTTCGACAGGGCCGGGCTGCCCTATGCACCCATCTCCCGGCCCGAAGAGCTGTTCGATGACCCGCACCTGCGTGCCACCGGCGGCCTGGCCGACATCCGGCTCACCGATGGCGACAAGGCCGGGCAGACCGCGCCGGCCGCGCTGCTGCCCATCACCATGGCTGGCGAGCGCCTGGGGGTGCGGCGCCATCCGCCCCGCCAGGGCGAGCACACCGATGAGCTGCTGGCAGGCCTGGGGCTGGAGGCTGCGGCCATTGCCCGCCTGCGCTCCATCCGGGCGGTGGCCTGATGTTGGTCAGGGCGCAGGGGCACGGGCGGCAGACGGTGTGTGCCGGGCAGCGCATGGGCATGGGTGTTGTTCCCGATGCCCGGACATTTGAGGAGGAACTGATTAAGTTTTCATTTTTAGGAAGAGTAGATAGTGTTTCCTTCGAAGTGGGTATAAAAAGGGGAAGCGTAGCCCACTTGTTCAGCCCTCCATTAAGCGCGCCTTAAGCAGTCCTGCATAAGCTGGTTCCATGTCCTGGAGATAGTCAGTTTTTTTCGATGTATTGCTTCAATTAATTCTGTTTTAATTTAATAGACAGACCCGGTATAGTGAGCTCCGTTGTGCTCAATCCATAAAGGTGAAACAAATGAGAATGCTTTCGCTCCTGGCCGTCGTGCTGACCCTCGGCCTTTCGCTGCCCATGGCCGACGCCGAAGCCGCCAAGCGCATTGGTGGAGGCAAGTCCACCGGCATGCAGCGGCAGATGAACACGCCTGACAAGTCGCCCTCGGCTGCCCCCGCGCAGTCCGCTGCCCCCGCCGCCGGTGCTGCAGGTGCCGCCGCCGCGCCGGCCCGTTCCTCCTGGATGGGCCCGCTGGCCGGCCTCGCCGCAGGTATCGGCCTGGCCGCGCTGGCCTCGCACTTCGGCTTCGGCGAGGAACTCGCCAATATGATGATGATCGCCCTGGCGGTGATGGCCGTGCTGATGGTGGTCGGGTTCATCATGAGAAAGCGCATGGGCGCGAAGGGCCCGGCCATGGCCGGTGCCGGCCCGATGCAGTACTCGGGCAGCCCACAGGGTGGCCAGGGGACGCCGGCGTCGCGGCCGTACCTCCCCATGCCCGGTTCGTCTGCGCCGGCCGCACTTGCGACCGCAGCAGCCCCGGCGGCAGCCGCGCGCAACATCCCGGCTGACTTCGATGTGCAGGGCTTCGTGCGCAATGCCAAGGTGAATTACATCCGCCTGCAGGCAGCCAACGACGCCGGCAACCTCGATGACATCCGCGAGTTCACCACCCCGGAGATGTTCGCCGAGATCAAGATGAGCATCGAGGAGCGTGGCGGCGCCAAACAGCATACCGATGTGGTCAACATCAACGCCGATGTGCTGGAAGTGGCCGAGGACGCCAGCCGCTACGTGGTCAGCGTGCGCTTCACCGGCACCATCCGCGAGGACGATGCCAATGCCGAGTCAGTCGACGAGATCTGGCACCTGGCCAAGCCGCGCGATGGTTCCACCGGCTGGGTTCTGGCCGGTATCCAGCAGGCGCAGTAAAAGTAATGCAGCGGGGCGGCCGCCACGGCGGACGTCCTGATGCAGCACCAGCAAGACCCGGCGTCCTTCCCCTGCCTCTCCCCCTCCCCCCTGGCAGTGGTCGTGACGCCGGCCCCGTTTCCGGGGCTCCTTTTTGGGGCCGATATCCTTCCGGCATCTCCCTGGCAGGCCTCATTGCAGGTCGTGCCGCATCCTTGTGGTGCATGCCTTTCAGTACCGGTTCCGGTATGGCATGATGCGCCGCCATGCGCATCCTGACTCCCCCGGCCATCATTGATATCGAAGCTTCCGGCTTCGGCGGCCTCAGCTATCCCATTGAAGTGGGTGCGGTGCTGCGCGACGGCAGCAAGTACTGTGCGCTGATCCAGCCGCAGCCGGACTGGACACACTGGGACGAGGGCGCCGAGAAAGTCCATCGCATCTCGCGCGACATCCTTGAAGAACACGGTAAACCCATCACGGAAGTGGCCGCCAGGCTCAATGAGATCCTGCGCGACCAGACCGCCTACAGCGACGGCTGGGTGGTGGACAAGACCTGGCTGGACCGCCTGTTCTACGCGGCCGGCATGCGCTGCGAGTTCTCGCTCAGTTCGCTGGAGATGATCCTGTCCGAGCCGCAGATGGACATCTGGCATGAAACCAAGGACCGGGTGCTGGCCGAGCTGGGGCAGAAGCGTCATCGCGCCAGCTTCGATGCCCTGGTGGTGCAGCAGACCTACGAGCGCACGCGCGCGGCGGCGCAGTCAAAAGGCGCCGCCTGATCGCTGCTTGAGCCGGGCGCTCAGGAGTCCAGCGGCGGCGCCTCGACCGGGCCGGCCTTGCGTGTCACCATCACCTTGTCCACGCGGTGGCCGTCCATATCCACCACTTCCAGTTCCAGGTCCTGCCAGGTGAAGCGGTCGGCTATGCCCGGCACCTTGCCCAGCGAATACATGACGAAGCCGCCCAACGTGTGAAAATCGTTGGCATGTTCGGCAGGCAATGCCGCATCGATGCCGATCACGTCCTTGAATCGTTCGATGGTGACGCTGCCGTCGATCAGCCAGGAGTCGTCGTCGCGGCGCACCACGTCGGCGTCCTGCGCCTCGGTCTCGCTGGCGATATCACCGACCAGTGCCCCCATCACGTCGTTCATCGTCACCAGCCCCTGCACGTGGCCGAACTCGTTGATGACGATGGCCAGCGTCTGGCGATGCTTCTTGAAGTGCTCGACCAGTTCCATCACGGTGACCGTTTCGGGCACGAACAGCGGACGCGTCATGTGCGTCGACAGGTCGGCCTGCTGGCCGGCTGCTGCAACGCGCAGCACCGACTTGGCGGTGATCACCCCGAGCACGTGCTCGCTGTCGCCGCGCACCACCGGAAAGCGCGAATGGTTGTTGTTGATCACCTGATCCATGCTGGCCTGGTAGGCGTCGTCCAGGTCGAGGAAGCAGATGTCCGCCCGCGTGGTCATGATGCCGGTGACGCGCATCTCGTCCAGGCGGAACACGCGCTTCACCAGCCGCTCTTCGTGGGCTTCGAATACCCCGGCTTGCTGGCCTTCGCGCATCAAACCCTGGATGTCGTCTTCGGTGACGGGTGGCGGCTTCCTGCCGTACTGCCCGGTCAGTTTGAGGAATCCGTCGGTGACCAGGCTGAGCATGCGCACGGCCGGGCCGGCGACGCGCGACAGCAGGTTCATGGGGGTGGCGATGACGCTGGCGATGGCCTCAGGGTTGATCAGGGCAAGTCGCTTGGGGATCAGCTCGCCAATCAGCAGTGAAACCACGGTGATGCAGGCGATGACGATGGTGATGGCCAGGCCTTCGGCGTAGGGTGCCAGCAGCGGGTACTGCATGATCCATCCCGACAGGTCACGTGCCAGGGTTTTCTCGCCAAAGGCACCGCTGCTGATGCCGATGACGGTAATGCCCACCTGTATGGTGGAGAGAAAGCGCGAGGGCTCGTTCGCCAGGGCCAGCGCCACCCCGGCACCAGGCCGTCCGTCCTGGGCCCATTGCTGCAGCCGGATCTTGCGCGATGACACGATGGCCATTTCGGACATCGCCAGTATGCCATTGAGAACAATCAGAAAACCGAGAATGAGGAACTCCATGGGGCGTGCGTGCCTGCGTGTCAGTGGATCGGACCAAAGCCTAGCACGGCAGGCTTAAGCCCGGGCTCATGCAGCCATGCCCGATCCATGGCCTGCAGGCACTGGTGCTGCGGCCTCCGCAGTGCCAATCAGCCAGGGTTGCCGGTCACCGGATATCGTCCGGCTGACGGCCATGCCCTCATGCCCTACTGCGCCAGCGATACCCCCGAGGCATCGACAATCTTCTTCCAGCGTGCGCTGTCGGTGGCGATGAAGGCGCGGAACTGCGCCGGGGTATTGCCGATGGCCACGCTGGCCTGGGATTCCAGTTCGCTGACGATGGCCGGGTGCCTGGCCACCTTGACCATTGCTTCGGAGAGCCTGTCGATGATGGCCTGGGGGGTGCCCCCTGGTGCCAGGAAGCCCTGCCAGTTCTGGTCCTCGTATTCGGGCATGCCGCTTTCGGCGATGGTGGGGATGTCGGGCAGCATGCGGATGCGCTTGGGTCCCTTCACGGCGATGGGGCGCAGCTTGCCCGACCGGATCAGCGGCAGTGCCGCGATCGGCGAGGCCGAGGCGATGTCGAGGCGACCGGCGATCAGCTCCAGCAGCATCGGGCCGTTGCCCTTGAAGGGGACGAAGGTGACGTTGGCATTGGCCAGTGAATGCATCCACAGTCCCGAGAGATGGCTGATGTCACCGGCGCCGGAGGTGCCGTAATTGAGTTTGCCCGGATGGGCTCGCACGGTGGCGAGGTACTCGGAGAAGCTGCGGATGGGGGAGGCTGCCGGCACCATCAGCACCGAGGTCTTCACGCTCATCATGGTGAGGGGCGCGAGGTCCTTCAGGATGTCGAAGCTGAGATCCTTGTAGAAGGCCGGAAACACCGCCAGTGCCGCGGAGTCCGACAGCAAGGTGTAGCCATCCGGTTTCGAGCGCGCGACAAACCCTGCGCCGATGGAGGTGCCGGCGCCGGGTTTGTAATCGGCGACGAACTGCTGGCCCAGCAGCTCGGCCAGCCGCGGTGTGTACAGGCGCGTTTCCATGTCCACCGGGCCGCCGGCGGCAAAGGGCACGATCACGGTCACCGGCTTGTTGGGGTAGCCGCCTGCCGGCAGCCCCTGCCCCTGCACGATGCCGGGCAGCAGTGCTGCGCCCAGGACGATGACGATGGGTGTGCTTGCGGTGATTCCGCGCGCGCGCTGCTGGATGCTGGGCATGAGTTTTCCTCTCTGGTGTGCAAGCCCGGCCTCTGTCGGGCGGGCGATTGCGCATGGCCCGGATATGTGGGGCCGTGCTTGCGTTTCTGGCTGCGCTTCTTTTACACCAATATTCTCGCAGCTGTTGCTGCCGTCCGGACAGGCACCTGTGTGGCTTCGTTCAAGGCGATACCCGCCGCCATCCAGGGCATTCCATGCCACTTGCATAAGCGGCGCGGCGCATATGCACAAGTTCGGTGCAGGACCGCCGCAAGACGCAGCCACTGACTATAATTTCGCCTTATCCCGTTTCTGCATGAAGCGGGAAATCCCTGAACCCGGATCCATCCGAAGAGCCGATATCACCATGACGATCCGCCAAACACCGGTCATTCTCGCGACAGCCGCGATTACCGTTGCAATGGTCTGCAGCACCAGCCCGGCGTTCGCCCAGCAGCCCGCGCCCATCGAGCGCATCAGGATCACCGACAACCAGATGAACTGTTCGCAGCTCTACGCCGAGAACGGCGAGATGGACAAGGTCATCGCCGCCGCGCAGGCCGCCGAGAGTTCCGGCAACACCACGGCCATGGCTGGCAGCGCCGCCAATGTGGCTGCCGAGGTGGCCGGACGCACCGGCCTGTTCGGGCAGTTCGGCGGCATGGCCGGCGCGCTGTTCGGCAAGGCTGCAGCGCAGGGTGCGGCGGGCGTGGCCCAGCAAAGCGGCCAGATGTCGGCGCAGCAGGCCGCGGCACGCGCCAAGCAGGCGGTGGCTCGCAAGGAGCATGTCACCGCGATATTCGTCAGCCGTGGCTGCAAGGCCTCGGATCTCAGCTATGACCCGCCGCTCTCGGCACAGAACGAAGCCATGGCCCAGGTGCTGCAGGCCTCCCTGTCCGGCGCTGGCGCTGGCGCCGCAGCGGGCGGCGCTGCCGGTGGCGCGCTGCCCAATGCGGCCGACCTGCAGAAGCTGTTGGCGCCGGCCCCGGCCATCACGGCGCTGCCCGATGCCGATCCGGATGCCCACTTCAGGGGCAAGATGGGCGGCACCTTCGGCAAGAACGTGATCGAGGTGATGCCCAACAGCAAGCGCATCGCGGTGGCCGGGTTCCGCGTGGTCTTCATCACCGAGCAGACCGCCACGGCGGTGGTGCGCGGCAGCTACATGCCCGGTCGCGACACCAGCGGCGCGCGCTCCTCGCTCAAGCTCACGCTGAGCGGCGTCGATCAGGCCACCATGCAGGCCATCACCGACAAGGCCTATGCCGACTTCCTCGCGCAACTGCGTTTTGCCGGGCGCGACGTGGTGCCGCAGGAAGAGCTGAAGGATTTCTTCGCCAGCGTGAATGTCGCCGCACCGGCCGGCCAGGCCGCGATGAGGAGCGCCAACAGCCAGACCGCCGCGGTGTTCTCGCCCCGCGGCGTGCCGCTGTGGTTCTATGCCGGGGATGTCCCCTGGGGTGAAGTCGGGCCCTTCGACCAGAAGAACATCCGCAGCCTGGCCGAGTCGGCGGCGAAGCTGAAAGCCATCGTCGTGGCCCCCATGATCGTGGTCAACTTCGCGCGCATGAGCTCCAGTGGCAACCAGTCCGGCTTCACCGCGCGCGCCGCCGAGACCGGCGCCTCCCTGGCCATGCACGTCTCCGGCTTCAGCTCGCACTACATGCGTTCCGACGAAACCCGCGGTGGCCTCGTCATGAACGGTGACGAGGGCGGCATCCAGATGGCAGCCCCCATCGGCAGCGACCGGCAATTCGGCACCATCAGGGACGTGGGTGCCTCGGACAATTCCGCCGTGAAGGGCATCTTCGATTCGCTGGGGCGCGCCGGCGGTCTGGCCAATGCCGGCGGTGCCAACCGCAGTTCCACCGAGAGCGTTGCAGAGACCACCGGGCCGGCTTTTGCTGCTGCTGCCGTGGACGCGCTGGGCCGCACCACCGGCACCTTCGCCCGGTGGTTCCAGAAGTATCCGCCCAAGTAGGCCGTGATATCAATGGCTATGCGGATGCTTTAGGCGCAATGATATTGGTTTGAATTTGATCGTAATAACGGATTGCGTCGTCGGCTGAACCGGTGCCGCAGGGCCTGCCCGCTCATTCGTGCCGCAGCGCCTCGATCGGATCCATGTGCGCTGCCCGGCGCGACGGGCAGTAGCCGAACAGAACGCCGATCGCCGCGGAGAACACCAGCGCCAGCACATTGATGTCGTGGGCGAAGGCGTAGGGCACGGCTATCAGCCCGGAGGCTCAGTAGGAGCGTCGCCAGGCACAGCTGGCCAAGCGTCAGTAACGTTACCTCGCGAGTGCCTATTCCTCCAGCTTGATGTTGTTTTCCTGCACCACGCGGCGCCAGCGCGCGCTGATGGTGGCGATGGACTTGCGGAATTCCTCGGGGGAGATGGCGGTGAGTTCGGCGCCTTCGGCGTCCATCTTCTTCATCAGTTCGGGTTGTTTGGCCACGTTGGCGAACTCGGCATTGAGGCGCTTCACGATGGCATCGGGGGTTTTCGCGGGGGCGACATAGCCGGACCAGCTCGAGTAGTCGAATTCGGGCAGCCCCTGTTCGGCCGCGGTCTTCAGGTCGGGCATGTATTTGGAGCGCTGCTGGCCGAGGTTCACGATGGCGAGCAGTTTGCCCGCCTTGACGAAGGGCAGGCCGGTGAAGAACAACGTGGCGGTGGCGTGCACGCGCCCGGCCAGCATGTCCTGGAACACCGGCGCCGATCCCTTGTAATGAATGAAGGTGACCTTGCTGCTGGTGGAGGAGTGCAGCCAGGCGCCGACGATGTGCAGGATGCCGCCACCGCCCGAGGTGCCGAAGTTGATGCCTTCGGGATTGGCTTTCGCATGGGCGATGTACTCCTGGAAGGTCTTCACCCCCAGCGACGGATGCACCATGAGGAAAGTGCCGCGGGTGGTGATCTGCGCCACGGCGGCGAAATCGCGCACCGGGTCATAGGGCAGCTTCTCCAGCGGGAAGAAGGCCGGGTACACGGTGAAGCCCGGACCGACATAGAGCAGGGTATAGCCGTCCGGTGCGGACTTGGCGACGAAGATCGCCCCGATCGAGGCCCCGCCGCCCGGTTTGTAGTCCACCAGCACCGGCTTGCCCAGGCCCTCGGAGAGTTTCGGGATGTACAGGCGCGTTTCCACATCGGCGATGGAAGCGGGGGCAAAGGGCACGATGATGGTGACCGGTCTGGCCGGGTAGGAAGCTCCCGGCCCCTGCGCCTGTGCGGCGGCGCCTGTCATCAGCATCAACAGCGCCAGCGTTGCCCTTGTCAGTGTCGATCTTGCCCATCTGCCCATGATGTTCCTCCTCCGTTCGATTTGATTTTTGCCCGGCCTCGGCCGGCCACATTTCCTCACCCCTCACCCCTCACCCCTCACCCCTCACCCCTCACCCCTCACCCCTCACCCCTCACCCCT
>CANJJT010000001.1:0-284060 GCA_947474715.1 Betaproteobacteria bacterium | reverse complement strand
GCTGGTGTCCCCACCGATCGTCGCCGGGTCATCCACCTGGTTCACCGTCACGTTCACCGTCGCGGTTTCCGTCACCCCGCCACTCGTCACCGTGTACGTGAAGGACGCCGGGCCGTTGTAGTTCGCCGTCGGCGTGAACGTGATGTTCCCGCTCGCGATCGACACCGTCCCGTTCACCGCGCCACCCACCGTCACCACCGGCGTGCCCTCGAAGCTGTCATTGCTCAGCAGGCTCGCCGCGCTGATCACCAGCGCCGTGTCCTCGTTCGTGCTCGCCGTGTCTCCGGCTATGTCCACCACCGCACTCACCACGATCGAGACCGTGTCGGTCGCCGCCGAGAACGCCGTCGTGCCTCCATTGGTCGTCGTGTTCGCCGTGCCACCATCAGCACCACTGGTGGTGTCCCATGCACGGATCGTCAGACCCGTCGCCACCGTCCCGTTGTAGTCCGCGTTCGGCTGGAAGTACACCCGGTTGTCCGCATCAGAGGCCAGCAGGAGCGAGGCCGATGCACTAGGGGTCCCCATCGCCGTCCACGTCGTCCCGCCATTCAACGAGTAGTACCAGGTCCCGTTGGTCGCATCGGCCGCCGTGATCGCAATGCCCTTGGTGGCACTGTCCACATCGGTGATCCCACCCACCAGACTCGACACCAGCGTGCCCACCGCGCCACTCGGAGCACCCGCATCCTCAGCCACACTCGTCAGCGTCAATACCGTATCGGCCAGCACCGGCGCATCGTTCACCGCCGTCACGTTGATCGTGATCGTGTCCGTGTCCGTCAGCGTCCCGCCCGAACCCGTGTTCCCGGCATCGTTGGTCACCATCTGCAGCGACACCGCACCGTTGGCATTGGCCACCGGGTTGTACACCGGCGCCGAACCACTCCCCAGGTACGCGTTGATGTTCGCCGCCGTGCCCGTCAACGTGAGCGCGCTCGTCCCCGAATTGGTCACCGTCACCGACCCACCCGTGGTCGCCGTCAGCGTCCCAGAACCCACCGTCAAGGTCACCGTCATCGTGCCGCTGTTGGCATCGGCATCCGCAATCGACAGCCCCGATAGCGTCACCGAGGTGTCTTCATTGGTCGTGTAGCTCACCGGCAACGTGTTCACCGGCGCATCGTTCACCGCAGCAACGTTCACCGTCGAGGTCACCGTGTTCGAGTTGGCCGCACTGTCGTTCACCGTGAAGCTCACCGTGCGCGCGCTGGTCGACGGATTATCAGAACTGTTCGAGTACTGCACAGCCCTCAACGCCGCCTGCCACTGCGCCACCGTCGCCGTGTTCCCCGCCGAGGACAGACTCATCACCCCGGTCGTCGCGTTGTAGCTCCCGGCAATGTTCCCCATCGTCGCAGGAACATTCGTGAACGCCAGTACGTCCTGGCCCGTCACGAAGTTCGTCGTGATCGATACCGTCCCCGTCGACAGCGCCGTGTTGTCCACATCGGACACCGCGACCACCGTGTTGATCGCCGTCGCCGCACCGTTCTCCGTGTAGTTCAGCGTCGATCCGGTCGCCAGCACCGGCGCATCGTTCACCGCCGTCACGTTCACCGTCGAGGCCACCGTGTTCGAATTGGCCGCGCTGTCGTTCACCGTGAAGCTCACCGTGCGCGAAGCCGTCGACGGATTCTCAGAACTGTTCGAGTACTGCACAGCCCTCAACGCCGCCTGCCACTGCGCCACCGTCGCCGTGTTCCCCGCCTAGGACAGACTCATCACCCCGGTCGTCGCGTTGTAGCTCCCGACGATGTTCCCCATCGTCGCCGGAACATTCGTGAACGACAGAACATCCTCGCCCGTCGCAAACCCACCCGTGATCGACACCGTCCCCGTCGACAGCGTCGCGTTGTCCACATCGGACACCGTGATCGTCGTGTTGATCGCCGCAGCCGCACCGTTCTCCGTGTAACCCAAGGTCGATCCGGTCGCCAGCACCGGCGCATCGTTCACCGCCGTCACCGTCACATCAATCACATCGGTCGCGCTGGAGAACGCACTCGTTCCACCGTTAGTGGCGGTGGTCACCTTCGTGCCTGCCGTCCCGCTCGTGGTGTCCCACCCCCGGATCGTCAGCGCACTGGTCGCCGTCCCGTTGTAATCGGCCGCCGGCGCAAAATACAACCGCGTCGTCCCGTTGTCCGCCAACAGCAGCGCCGAGGTGTTCGACACCGCACCCACCGCCGTCCACGTCGTCCCGCTGTTGGTCGAGTAGTACCAGGTCCCGTTCGTCTCGTTCGAACCCGTGATCGCAATACCCTTCACCGATCCACTGTCCACATCGGTGATCCCGCCCGTGAACGAGGAGAGCAACGAGCCCACCGCACCGCTGGGCACTCCCGCATCCTCAGCCACCGTCAGGGTGAGCCCCGTATCACCCAGCACCGGCGCATCGTTCACCGCCGTCACCGTAACCGCCAAAGTCTGTGGTGAACTGGTCGCCGTGGCACCGTTGAGTGATTCTGTCGTCGTACCAGAGACGGAGAGATTGATTGTTCCGTTGAAATCGGCAGCTGGTGTCAAGGTCAGACCGCTGACCTGGGCAGGCGTCACAGTCCACACGCCACCACCCAGATTCGTGCCGACACTCAAGGTCGCACCGGCGGGCACATTGCTTATGGTGTAGTAACTGATCGACTCGGAGCCATCGGTGTCATTCAGTGAGCCACTGAAACTGAGCGCAATGGCACCGGCATCTTCAACGCCCGATGCGGGAGTTACTGAAACCGTAGGCGCATCCGCTACGGGCGTGACCATGGTGTCCAGAGTCGTGGTATTGCCACTGTATCGCGTGCTACCCCCGTAAGATGCTCCGGCGGATAGATTGATGCTTGCGTTGGTGCTTACCGCACCGCCACTGGAATCAATCAATCTGACAGTCAAGGTGGGTGCAGCGCCGCCATAGTCGGCGTTGGGCACAAAGCGCAGGTGATCGGTGGCCTGCAGGGTGATGGACACACTGGGCACGGTCGACGCCAATGTCGTCCAGGTCGTGCCATTTGAAGAAAACTGCCAGACACCTTTGGACAGATCCGTTGTGTAATCGACAACGGCAATGCCTGAAAGGGTATTGGCGCTTGAGCCTCCGGAAGCAATCTGATTATCAGCGCTGTCCCCAAATGTCGCGCCAAACAGGCTGCTGACAGTGGCTCCCGCCGGATTGGTTGCTTCCTCGCTGATTGAAGCCAGGGTGGCGCTTCCAGTTGCCACTGGAGCATCGTTGACCGCCGTTACCGCAATGGAAGCGGTATCTGTTGCGGCAGAGAATGCCGTGATCCCGCCATTGATGGTGGTGTCGGCGGTTCCTCCATTGGAACCTGTCGTCTGATCCCAGGCACGGAAGGTGATACCCGTAGCGACAGTGCCATTGAAATTCGCATTCGGCTGGAAATAGATGCGCGTGTTTGCATCAGCCGAGAGTAGCCGGGAAGTGCTGTTGCCACCGGTGAATGCGGTCCAGGTGCTTCCATCAGTGGAGTAGTACCAGGTTCCATTGGCACTGTTGGTACCCGTCACTGCAATTCCCTTTGGCACACTCAAGCCATCCGGATCACTCACCCCTCCGACCAGCGTAGAAACCAGCGTACCAACTGCACCGGATGGTGCACCTCCATCCTCGGCCACGCTCCCCAATGCCAGTGCGGTGTCAGCCAGTACCGGGGCATCGTTTTGCGCCACAACGGTGATGACACTTGCCGCAGCATTGCTCGACAGCCCGGTGGAGTCCTGCACAACCACGGTGACGGAACGGTTAGTGGTGTTCGGGGCGTCGCTGCTGTTGCTGAAGCGGATGGCCTCAATGGCAGTCTCATAGTCCGCCTTGGTGGCGCTACCGGTGAGGATGACCATGGTTGAGGTCGATGCCGGATCAAGGGTGATGCCGGCAGGCAACGAACCGGATACTGACAGCAGATCCCCGGAGAAGGCATTCGTGATGGTAATCGTCGCCCCGGCCAGGTTGGCGCCATCGTCCGTGATGAGCGTGTCGGTGTCGGCAATGGCTACTGCGGCTGAACCCTCGGTGAAGGTGGCCGTGAACGATGTCGGCTGGGCCGTGATGACGACATTGTCCACATAGAAGTATTCTGCCGTTCCGCTGGTAAACGAGTTGGTCCTGAAACGGATTACGGTGTTGGCACCGGCATAACCGCTGACATCGGCTGTCACTGTTCCGGTCCCACTCGGGCCACCATCAATAGTGCGCAGCGTCGTCCAGGTGGACCCGCTGTTGGTGGATATTTCGGCGTAGGCGATATCCGCCCCGAGATCCACTGCAGCGTTGGTACGCCATCCAAAAGAAAGAGTCGAAACGAACCCACTTGAATAAGCACTCAGGTTGACCGCACGCTGAGCTATGGAACCATTCTGGGTCAGGCGCAACTCCCCGCCCGTTACCAGTACGTTACCCCCGGTTGCACCACCGCCGCCTGCATCGGTTTCCGTCCAGTTACCGTTCCAGGCGATCCCCCCAGTACTGGCATTGGTATATGCGGCCGTGGTGAAGGTTTCATTCGCTGAAACGCTGGCATCGCTGGCGTTGAGGTCAATTACTGGCGGGGTTCCCGACACGGTCACGCTGATGAAATCGGTTGCGCTGGAGAAGGCCGAAGTGCCGCCATTGGTGGCTGTGGTGACCTTGGTGCCCGCCGTACCCGAAGTCTGATCCCAGGCCCGCAGGGTCAGTGCGTCAGCCGTGCCGGTGTAATTCGCGTTGGGCTGGAAATAAAGACGGGTATTGCCATCGTCAGCGAGCAACAGTGCGCTGGTATTGCTGACTGCGCCGACAGACGTCCAGGTGGTGCCGCCATTCGTGGTGTAGTACCAGGTCCCGTTCGTCGTCACCGTACCGGTTATCGCAATGCCCTTGACCGCACCAGCGTCGATATCGGTAACGCCATTGGTGAAACTGGCAACTGATGAACCCACCGGCCCCACCGGCGGGCTGGCATTCTGCGCAATCGTGAAGGCCAGACTGGTATCGGCCAGGACCGGCGCGTCGTTCACAGGTGTGACAACTACCGACGCGGTATCCGTGGCACTGGAGAAAGCCGTGGTGCCGCCGTTGACCGTCGTGCTTGCAGCCCCTCCATTCGTGCCCGTGCTCTGATCCCAGGCACGGAAGGTGATTGCCGAGTTGATGGTGCCATTGAAGTTGGCGGTGCCCGGCGCGAAATAGATGCGGGTGTTTGCATCTGCAGCCAGCAAGCGTGAACTTGCGTCGCTGGGTGTGAATGCGGTCCAGTTCGTACCATTGTCCGTGGAATACCACAGGCTGCCGCTACTCACCCCGGTCACGGCAATGCCAAGGGAAGGGCTGTCCGGGTCGGTGACGCCACCAATCAGGCTGGAGACCAGCGTTCCGACCACTCCTGTAGGTGCGCCGGCATCTTCCCCAACGCTGTTCAGCGACAACACCGTGTCGCCAAGATCCGGCGCGGTATTCACCGCAACGACACTCACAACGCTGGTGGCGACGTTGCTCGACAACCCGGAGGTGTCGGTTACCGACACGGTCACAGAGCGGGTGGTCGTATTAGGGGCTCCACTGCTGTTGCTGTAGCGGATAGCCTCTATGGCGGTTTCGTAATTCGCCTTGGTGGCGCTACCGGTGAGGATGACCGTGGTCGAGGTCGAAGCCGGGTCGATGCTGATGCCGGCAGGCAGCGAACCGGATACCGACAGCAGATCCCCGGAGAAGGCATTCGTGATGGTAATCGTCGCCCCGGCGAGGTTGGCACCATCATCCGTGATAAGCGTGTCGGTATCGGCAATGGCTACTGCGGCTGAACCCTCGGTGAAGGTGGCCGTGAACGATGTCGGCTGGGCCGTGATGACGACATTGTCCACATAGAAAAATTCCGTACCGCCTGTGAACGAGTTGGTCCTGAAGCGGATCACGGTGTTGGCACCGGCATAAGCACTGACATCGGCGGTCACTGTCCCGGACCCACTTGGGCCAGCATCGATGGTGCGCAGCGTCGTCCAGGTGGATCCGCTGTTGGTGGAAATCTCGGCATAGGCGATGTCTGCCCCGAGATCGACGCCACTGTCGGTACGCCAGCCAAAAGAAAGGGTTGAAACATAGCCGGCCGAGTACGCACTCAGGTTGACCGCACGCTGGGCAATGGACCCATTCTGGGTGAGGCGCAACTCGCCGCCCGTGACGCGCACGTTACCCGCGGTTGCACTGCCGGCACCGCCGGCCGCATCGGTTTCAGTCCAGTTCCCATTCCAGGCAATTCCCCCGGTACTGGCATTGGTATATGCAGCGGTGGTGAAGGTTTCATTGGCTGAAACGCTGGCATCGCTGGCATTGAGATCGATCACCGGCGGTGCACTGACTGTCACGCTGATCGTGTCGGTGGCGCTGGAGAAGGCTGAAGTGCCGCCGTTGGTGGCTGTGGTGACCTTGGTACCCACTGTCCCCGAGGTCTGATCCCAGGCCCGCAGCGTCAGTGCGTCGGCGGTGCCGGAATATCCCGGGTTGGGCGCGAAATACAACCTGGTGTTTGCATTTTCAGCCAGCAGCAATGCACTGGTATTGCTGACTGCGCCGACGGAGGTCCAGGTGGTGCCGCCATCCGTGGTGTAGTACCAGGTGCCGTTGGTCGTCACCGTGCCGGTGATTGCAATACCCTTGACCGCACCGGCATCCACATCGCTGATCGCCCCCGTGAACGAGGAGAGCGGTGAACCAACTGCGCCCGTCGGCGTCAATGCATTCTGGACCACACTGAGGCCCAGAGCGGTATCTGCCAGCACCGGCGCATCATTCAGCCCTGTAATGACCGCAGACAGGGTGTTGACCGAACCGGAAAACGCGCTGGTGCCCCCGCTGATGGCCGTGTCAACCTTGGTGGCCACGGTACCCGAGCTTTGGTCCCATGCACGGTACATCAGAGCACCGGTGCCGGCATTCGTGCCATCGGGCAGAAATCGCAGATGGTCGGTCGCACGCAGCAACAATGCCGCACTGGTATCCACTACACCGATGTTGGTCCAGGTGGTGCCATCGGGAGAGTATTGCCAGGTGCCACCGGCACCGCCGGCACCAATCACTGCGATCCCCTCCACCGCACCGGCATCAATATCGCTGACAGTGGCCCCAAGCATGGTGGAAATCTGCTGGTTGTTGCCGGTCTGATCTTCGGTAATCGTGGTCAGGGCGGGCGCTGCAGCGGTCATCACCGGCGCGTCGTTGACGGCAGCAACGGTGGTCCCGATGGTGCGGGAAGTACCGGCAATCGCGGTGGTGCCACCGCGTGTCGTGGTGTCAATCGTGACCCGGGTTGCACCACTGGTGAAATTGCCGTTATAGGTATTGTCCAGGGCCCGTAGCGTCAGCGCCGGCGGAGCACCGTTGTAGTCTGCCACCGGAACAAAGCGGAGCTGCGTCGAGGACGACAGTGCCAACGCAGTCGCCCCTTCAGCAACTGTCCCAACCGAATTCCAGGTGCTGCCGTCGGTGGAGTACTGCCAAATTCCCTGTGTGCTCGCATTGGCCGTATTCGCAGTAATGGCCAGGCCCGACAAGCTCGAGCCGACATCCGGGTCACTCAAGGTAACGCCACTGTCGGTCAACAACTGGCTGATGGAACGTGAGGGGGCTGTGAATACATCCTCAGTCCCGGTGGTCAGGGTCAGGTTTCCGGACAGGCCTGGGGCTGTATTGGTTGCAACGACCGAAATCGTGAAACTGTTCGCGCTCGCATCCAGATTCTGGTTCGCCCCGCCGGTGGCGCCATCATCTTCCACCTGGAAGGTGAAACTGGCCGTTCCAGTCGTACTGGGGTTGAAGCGCAGGCGATTGGCATCGATATCCGTTTTAGTAACATACTGCGGAGCCGACACCGCCACCCAGGTAGCGCCGTTATTCCACTGCAGCGCGCCGGAAGATGCCGGAGAGACCAGTACCCGATTCAGGGCATTGCCATCAATATCGGTGAATCCAAAATCGGACTGCTTGATTACGTACGGAGAACCGGTGCCCACCAGGGTCATGGCACGGTCGGTGCCAGCAGGCGCATCGTTGATTGCGTTTATGGCGATTGTCGCGACGGCCGTATTCGAGATGATTCCCGAAACATCCGTGACTGCGACGTTGATGGTCCGGGTGACGGTCGAAACCGCATCGCTGGAGTTGCCGAAATAGACCTGCTGCAGCGCTGCAGCGTAGTTCGCGCGTGTAGCGGTACCTGTCAGGGTCACCACATTCCCGCTCACGGTTGCAGTAATACCCCCGGGAAGCGTGCCATAGCTGAGCACATCACCCGCCTGGGCATTGGTCAGCGTAATGGTCGCGCGGGAGAGGTTGTCTCCGGTCGGATCGGCAATGGCCGTGGTGGCTGAGGCAATGGCGACGGGCGCACTGTTCTCGGTGAACGTTGCGCTGTGGTTGACCTGATACTGGTCAACCCGGACGTTGTCGATTGACAGTGGCTGTGTCACGCCATCCTGCGCCACAAAGCGTAACTGCGCATTGCTCACGGCGAAGTTGGAAACGTCGTATGTCTTGACGCCAGTCTTGTTGAGGATGCTGGATTCGATGGAGCCCACCGTTGTCCAGGTGGCCCCTCCATCTGCCGTCATCTGCACATCCACCTTCCCTGCTGTCAGGGCCGTGGCGTCATAGTTGAAGCTGAGTGTGGTACCGACACGGGTCGGCGCGGTTCCCGAGACCGACAACATGTCTATGCCACGGGTCAGCGAGGCCGATGCACCGGCAGACGTGTCCTGGATCTGGAGGGTTCCGGTGGCCAGTACGCGCACCTGGCCTGCCGTTGCACTTGCATCGTCGTTGGCCTCGGACCAATTGCCGGTCCAGTTGATCGTGCCGGTGTTGTTGCCGTAACTCTGAGTGGCAAAGGCATCCGATGCATACAGGTTTCCACCCAGGGCCACACGGGGCCCGCCATCGACCACGTTGATGGTGACCGTTGCCGTATCGAAGGTGGGTGCCAGCACTCCGCCGACATTGTTCAGATCCGTCTTCAGCCCGCCGGTGTCGGGTCCGGAGTAGGAGACCATCAGGTCTTCCTGCCCCCCGATCTCGAAAAAGTCGGCCATCAGACTGTGCGTGCCCGCCGTGAGATAGACAGTGCTGCTGTTCTCGATCCAGGAATGTGCGCCATCGTTGGCCACCACCATTTGCCCATCGACGTAGAGCATCGAGCCATCGTCCGAGCCGGACCAGAAGGTGTAGGTTCCGGCAGTCGTCACGGTAATCTGGCTGGTGAACCGCACGATGAAATTATCCAGGTCGATATCCCCGCTGTTGCCCGCGGCATCGTCCACGTTGAAACCGCTTGCGAGATAGCCGCTGTTATTCGGAGAACCCAGGGCGGTATACATCGCGTTCCCCGCCAGGCCGGCAAGGCCGGTGGTGCCGGTCCAACCTGGTGGAACGGCAGACCAGTATTCATAATTAGCCCCCGGTACCTGGGCCAGACTCACAAGCCTGTAGGTGAAGGTATCGGTGTAGCCACCAGGTACGATGGCGTTTGGTGTATAGGTGAATGAACCGTCTGAACTCATCACGACCACGCCACTGGCCGGGTTGCTGACCAGTGTGGTTTCGACCGAGAGACCGGCGGTGTCCGGATCCACGTCGTTGGTCATCACGTTGCCAACGAAGGTCCCGTAGGACGGAGCCGTGAACACGTCATTGACTGCATCGGTCAGATCGTCAATCGCGACAACCTTGACATAGGCAGTGGCAGGAAGGCTGGTCTCGGCACCTGCATCGGTCACCGTAACCGTGATCACCCGAGTTGATATATCGGGTCGACCACTGGTGTTGCTGAAGGAAATAGCCTTCAGCGCATTGGCATAATCGGCGGAAGATGCCGTGCCACTCAATGTGATTTCCGTGCCAGCACCATTGACAGTGGCGGTGATCCCCGACGGCATCGTGCCAAAGGCAAGCACATCCCCCGCTTTTGCATTGGTCAGCGTAATCGTGGCGCTGGTAAGTTGCTGACCCGCATCGGCGTCCGAAATCAGCGTCGCTGCGCCGGCAATCGCAACGGCTGAGCCATCTTCCACGAATGTAGAGGAAAAATTGTCGCCATCGGCGGTGATCGCTACGTTGTCGAAGTAGAAACGGTCGTCGTTCGTGGTAAAGCCAGACTTGATCGTAAACCTGAGGACCGTCTCGTCAGAGATGTAGTTGGAGATGTCAAAACTGAGCGTGGTATTTGCAGTGGCCGCGTAATTCAGGGTCCCCAGGGAGAAGAAGTTGGCACCCGAATTCTTGGAAATACTGACCTCTATCAGGTCATCGGCCTCAAGACTGGCCATTCGATAGCTGAAGCTCAGGGTCGCTGATTCATATGCCCGAAGGTTGACTTCTCGCTGGATGTAGTCACCGTACTGCATGCCCTGGCCGACGAAGGTCAGTTCGTTACCCCCCCCGGCACTCGTGCCGTAGACAATGTTTCCCGACAATGGACTGTTGTCACTGTTCGTGGATCCGCCCGGGGTGAGAAAGCGCGTTGGCGATGCATCAAACTCCAGCCAGCCGCCGGTCCAATTGCTTCCCCCGGTGTAGGTTGCGGTGTCAAAATTGTCAGAGACGACAAAGAGCGCCGGCCCGTTCAGGTCAACGTTGGCTTGCGCGAGAATCGACTCGAACGCCGCAAGGTTGGCTGGATCCGCAAAGGGATGGGTCTGGATCTCCCCATGGCTTACCTCGAGGGTCCAGTTGCTGCCCATCGGCCCCGACCCAGTCAGATCCTCTGACGCCGCCACATCCGCGCCCGTCGCGGACGAAAGCGCATTCAACAGGCTTTGGCCCTGCATGCCCGAACCGGCGTCGCAGCCGTAAATCAGGAAATCCGCACCTGGAGACAGACTGGCCGACCAGGCACCCACCTGTTCGCTATGTTGTTCAATCTCCTGCGCCGAAAGTATGCTGTCACCCAGTGCTACGCGTCCTGCCTCTCCATGTGTGACCAGATGGACTGCTGCGACATCCTTGCGGCTGGCAAGCGCCTCGGTAATCTGCGCATAGCCGTCACGGGTTGGATCAAGGATGATGACTTCCACGCCCTCACGGACCCCGGGAAGCAAATGTTCGTAACCCTTGATGGCCCCGTCGACGAACAGTAGCTCTCCACTGGTGGGGGCATTGGCACTGAGGTCTGCCGATGAATCGCTGAGGTCGGCACCATCCAGAGCCAGATTTCGCGAGCTGTCCTTGGTCGAAACATTGGCGGGATCGTCTACAGCGTCAGAGGAGGGAGCCGCGAAGTCTTGAGCCGACGAGGTCGTGTCGTCCTGGCTTTCCGACCCGATCAGCGCTGCCGGCAGCACCACTTCCGACGTGGTGTCAGACGAGGCATCCGAAGCTTCGCTTTGAGCGACATGGGAACCAATATCGAGGGCGAGTGCGCCATCGAAAAGAACACGCGGCTCAAGCGCAAGCAAGCGGGTGCGACGACGACGATTTGTCACCGCTTTCCGCTTTATTGTCGACTTGTCGACGGTCTTGGACTGATGGCGCTTCTTGTCGTCCGACATAAATCACCTAAATTCTTGATGTTGATTTAAAAAATATAAAAAAATCAACAATGTATAGTTTTGCAGCAGAAAATACACCATGCTTAATGCAAGAAATGAGCCAACGGCAGATTCCGGCAGAAATTCGCGTATAAATACGTTTTTCTGACGAGCTTATGCGCCTCTGTGGTTAATCCCCTACACTACAACAATAAGGCTTTGTTTGCTATACGGAAAAACTGAATGCGCGCTTAAGAAATTTCAGAATCCACTCTCGCGGATCACGATGGAAATCAGCCGCGAAAAGAAATTCTCGGCGATGAAGCGAAGATCCGTTTCGACCCGGGCGGTGCCACGCATGACAAACCCTTGCGCATCCGTAATGTCAGCAGTCAAGGGCCGAACCAGCACGCGAAACGTCGCATCGTAGGCAATCAACCCGTCTTTCTGGTCCTTCACGGCGGAAAGCTGTCCGCCATGGGTTGATGCCAGCAGTGGCCTGTTGATCTGACGGCTAGGCGTCTTGTCGATGGCAACCACCGTGCCGCGTACCACAGGCATCTTCGGTACCGCCGGGAAAAATTTGACCACTTGTCCAGGCTCTATCCCGCCCACCTGGCTCTCCCGGACGTACATCTCGATCATCTGGGAGGAGTCGGACACCACCCTCATGAGCAGTTGATGCTGGTTGACCCATCGCCCCTCGACCAGATCCGAGGGAACATCCCTGACGATTCCTGAATAGTTGGCACGCAGCACCAGCCGCTGCGCCTCTTCATGGACTGCCTGCTGCTCGGCCAAGGCCTGTGCCAGCTTTTCCTGCAACACCGATTGCTGCTCGAGCTGGCGCACGCTGGCCGGCGCACGCTGCAACTCCGCCCGCACCGAGTCGATGGCCACTTCGGCCTGCCGCCAGCGTGTTTCCAGCTCGGGCACGTCGAGGATGGCCAACTGGTCGCCCGCCTGCACTCGCTGGCCGGGCTTGACAGACAGCACACTGAGCTTGGAGGGAAAGGGCGCGTAGAGTGCCTGTTCATTCTCTGCACGCATGATCGCCGGCGCCGTGACCTGGCTGGAGATCGGCAGCATCCAAACCAGCAGGAGCAATGAAGCCAGCAAGGCAAGACTGGGCTGCCAGGCAACGCGCACATGCGCGCGCCGCTCCCAGAGGTACTGCGCTTCCTTGGCCAACGGACGGAAAATGAACCAGATGACCTCCACCAGCATGAGGAAAATGCCCAGCAACTTGAGGAACAAGTGATAGACCAGCAGAGCGATACCCAGAAAGACAATCAAGCGGTAGACCCACGTAATCAGGGTGAATATGACCAGCAACACACGGTTGCGTCGGCCCAAGGTGGGTTCAGGCATGGGTTCAGCCAGCCGGAAAAACGTCGACCGCAGGAACCACTTGGTACAGGCCGAACCGCGCTCGTGCAGATTGGGAAAGTCGAGCGCGTCGGAGAACACGAAATAACCGTCAAAGCGCATGAACGGGCTGGCATTGATGGCCAGGGTCATCACCCAGGTGGTGGTGGACAGGATGAAAAGCACGCTCTTGAACCCGCCATCCGGAGCGATGCTCCAGAGCAGCGTGGTGAAGACCGCCAGCACCAGCTCGGCCATCATCCCGGCAGAGGAGATCTGCAGCTGCTTTTTGCGATCAGAAAGCTTCCAGGTCTCCGCAGTGTCCGTATAAAGGAACGGCCACATCACAAGGAATGAGACGCCCATGGCAGGCACCCTCACCCCATTTCGCTTGGCTGCGTAGGCATGCCCCAGTTCATGGATGACTTTGGCAAAGGACGCAGCCAACGCGTAGTAGAAGGCACCGGTCAGACTGAAGAAATGAACAAAGGACTCGCGATAGGAATGCCATTCACGGGTGAGCAGATACAGGTCGATAAGCAGCACGCCCAGGACGGTAAACGCGAATCCCTTGGTGAAGAATATCTCGACCCACGGCAAGGTGCGCTGCAAAAAGGCATCCGGCCTGACAAGCGGAACACGAAAAAACAGGTAGTGGTGAAGGAGGGTCTCGTACCAGGGTCGGGACTTCATCTTCATGCGCTTGCGCAAATCCTGGCGGATTGCCTGCGTCTGCGGCGCCAACATCTGGTTTGTGGACATAAACTGGATGAGTTCCTGGATCTCCTCGACCGTCGGCACCAGGGTGGTTTCCTGCGCCACCGCAGCGACCAGTGCGTCAGCATCGGGATATTGCGCCCAGCGCGCCAGCAACTCAAATTCAAGCCAGCCGATCTCGAAGAATTGGTTCCTGATGGGGTCGAGGATGCGCCAACTCGGAGACCCGTCGCGGTGGCGCGGGCCGGGCATGAGCTTGAGGTCTTCTCGTATGGGTGGTAACGGCACCGCCTTGGGGGCGGACTGCGCAGTGGCTTGCATCAGGTTTCTCCCGGTCGTGGGTCCCCCGCGCGAATGCGGACGGAACCAGCTTGCGTCCTCAGGCCGGCTCTCTCAATTTCTTTTCGAGCAGAGCGTGGAACTGGTCGGCATTGGGCGCACCAAGGTACTGCTTGACGATACGCCCTTGCTTGTCGATGAGGAAGCTCGTCGGTGTCAACCGGATGTCACCGAAGCCTTGGGCCACTTCCCCCTTGATGTCCAGCGCCACCTTGAATGGCAGCTGGTTTTTCTGCGCATACGTAAGCACATGGTTGGGCGGGTCATAATCCATCGCCACGGCTATCGTCTCAAAACCCTGTGAACGGTACTTGTTGTAGGTCTGGATCAGCTTGGGCATTTCCTCGACACAGGTCACGCATGAGGTTGCCCAGAACTCGACCAGCACCACCTTGCCCTTGAGGTCGCTCGTCGCAATGGATTCCCCGGCAATCGTCTTGAACATGACCTGCGGGGCTTTGGGCGCATTGAAGAAAGACAAATAGCCCACCACGCCGATTGCGGCAATGGCAAGAATCGCGCTAATGTGTCGTATCGTCATGATTTAAATCGGGGTAAAGAAATAATGATACAGGGTCTGCGTAGGCTTTCGGCATATTTTGTCCTCTGCATTTCATGTGCAATGGCGCTCTGGACACCCGCATCGGCAGCCACCCTGGCCGATATCAGCAATCAGGATGCAGTCGCCGGACTCAAGGAGGCGCTCACCCGCGGCTCGCAAGCCGCCATCCAGCAATTGGGGAAAGAAAACGGCTTCTTTGGCAATGATCGCCTGCGCATTCCACTGCCGGAATCGCTGCAGAAAGTGGAAAGCGCCATGCGCCGGCTGGGCATGGGAAAGCAGGCGGATGAACTCATCCTGCGAATGAACCGGGCCGCGGAGGCGGCAATGCCCGAGGCGCGTGCCTTGCTCGCCGGGGCGGTGAAGCAGATGTCGGTACAGGATGCCAAGGGCATACTGACTGGCGGCGACGATGCCGCGACCCAGTATTTCAAGCGCACCACCTCTGAACCACTGGCACAGAAGTTCCTCCCCATCATCCGCAAGGCAACCGAAAAAGTGCAACTCGCCGAACGCTACAACGCCTTTGCCCAGACGGGGTCGCGGTTCGGCCTGATTCGGGAAGAGGACGCCCAACTGGAAAGCTACATCACGCGCAAGGCCCTGGATGGCCTGTTCCTGATGATTGCCGAGGAAGAGAAAAAGATCCGTGCCGACCCGATCGGGTCGACATCGTCGTTGATCAAGAAGGTTTTCGGTTCCCTGAAGTTCTAAGGTTCTTCGCCGATTTGCGGGAAGACGAATCGGGTCCCAGGGTTGACTGCCTCCGCACAAAATGGATCCCCGCCTGCGCGGGGATGACAGTAGTGAGTTACGCCCGCTTCCACGAGTGATTATGAGGCCATGGTTCGCACGGCAGGGCAGACCTATCTGGCAGATGCCAGACCCTTTCCCCGGAAATCGGCGAAGAACCAGTTCCAAGGGAGTTCTGCAAGCCTCTCTGCCGGTGTGTCCGACCACTTGAGCAACCCGGTCCGTCCGGGGTGCTGGCATCAAAGAGTGAAGATGCCGATTGAATCCGGACCATGCTTGCCCTGTTGCAGCGCTTTTCTGATCAAACCGGCCACCTTAGTCACCCCGATTCGCGACAGCAGGCCCTCGGCGGAATAATCCTCGGCGCAAGAACAGGCGGTGCGCAAGTCGATCACGGAAATCCTGGCCGCCAAGGCACGCAGCACGATGCGATCGTTGAAAATCGCCAGCGCCGCCGCGGCCGCCCTCTGCTTCACCGGGTCGGGATGCAAAGGTGGAAACATGGTGCAGATCGCGACCGGCAATCGGGTTCGCAGCGCCGCATCGACGAGCATGCGCATGACCTCCTCGAACTGGTCGGCAGCAAACGACAGCCTGGCCAGAGCTTCCTCATAGGACTCCGGCCGCCCTTCGAGCAGGCCGCTGGCCGCAATCGCGCGGTTGCCTTCCACGCTGATCACCACATGGCTGGCATCGGCGGGAAACTGCGCGAGCGAGGATCTATTGATAATATCATCTGCGCGGATCAGTCTCAGGCGCCAATTGCCTCCCGAATCTGGTAATAATTGATTTTCCAGATGGCCGGGGCCGAGTTCACGCAGCTGCGGCATGCGGCCCAACGCGTCGCCCAGCAACACGACATGCGTAATGTCAGTCTCGCTCATGCCGAGCCCCTCCCGTCACCGGATCATGCTTCAGTCGCGCTTCAGTCCTGAACGATCCAGGGATTCCCCTCGATCACTCGCGTCGCTGGCAAAGTGCAGCCGTGACCCTGGTTCATTCATATGGCTTTTTATATCACTCCTGGGAATCCGGCTACAGCAATACACAGCGACTGCCCCTGACTAATGTGCCTTTTCCCAGTTTGCGCCACTGCCCACCTCAACCAGCAGGGGTGTTCTGAGCTGCGCCACGCCACACATCAATCCGGGCAACTCGGCCGTGATGCGCTCCAGTTCGTTTTCCGGAACCTCAAGCACCAGTTCATCGTGCACCTGCATGATGAGCAGGCTTGCCAGCTTCTCCCGATCCAGCCAGCCCTGCACCTCGATCATGGCCAGCTTGATCAGGTCGGCAGCCGTGCCCTGCATCGGGGCGTTGATGGCTGCGCGCTCGGCATTGCCGCGCCGGGCGGCATTGGATGAACGTATCTCCGGCAGCCACAGGCGACGGCCGAATACCGTCTCGACATAGCCTTGATCCCTGGCCTGCATGCGCGTCTCGTCCATGTAACGCTTCACCGCCGGATAACGGTTGAAATAGCTCTGAATGTAGGCTTGGGCCGTGGCCCGCTCAAGCCCGAGATTCTGCGCCAGGCCGAAGGCAGACATGCCATAGATGAGGCCGAAATTGATGGTCTTGGCATAGCGCCGCTCGTCCTGGGTCACCTCACCCAGCGGACGGCCGAAGATTTCCGCAGCAGTGGCTCGATGCACGTCCTCGCCCTGGGCGAAGGCACGCAACAGGTTCTCGTCACCGGAGATGTGCGCCATGATGCGCAATTCAATCTGGGAGTAGTCGGCCGAAACAATCACCGACCCGGACGGCGCGATGAACGCTTCGCGGATGCGACGGCCTTCGGGGGTACGCACCGGGATGTTCTGCAAATTCGGGTCATTGGAAGCCAGCCGCCCGGTCACGGCAGTGGACTGGCCGTATGTCGTGTGCACACGACCGGTGGACTGGTTGGACATGCGCGCGAGCTTGTCGGTGTAAGTGGATTTGAGCTTGGCGATTTCCCGATAGTCGAGCAGCATCTTCGCCAGCGGATGGTCCAGCGCCAACCGGCCCAGCACTTCCTCATCGGTGGAGGGCGCGCCCGAAGGCGTCTTCTTGATCACCTGCATGCCCTTGCGCTCGAAGAAGATCTCCGCGATCTGCTTGGGTGAATTGAGGTTGAAAGGCTGCCCGGCCTCCTGGTAGGCCTTTGCCTCCAGTTCCAGCATCCGCTGCCCCAGTTCTCGCCCCTGCACGCCCAGCAGTTCACCGTCGATCAGCACGCCGTTTCGCTCGATGCGAAACAGCACTTCCCGCACCGGCATTTCGATGTTCTCGTAGATATGGCGCAGCTTCGGTTCGGCGCTGACCCGCGGATAGAGCGCGGCATGCAGCTGCCAGGTGACATCGGCATCCTCGGCGGCGTAATCCAGCGCCCGCTCGACGGATACCTGGCTGAACGGAATGCGCTTGGCACCCGATCCAGTGACATCGTCGTAGCTGATCGTGCGTATGCCCAGCACACGCTGGGCCAGCGAATCCATGTCGTGGCGCTGGTGGCTTTCCAAGACATAGGATTCCAGCAACGTGTCATGCGCGATACCGGCGACATGGATGCCATGGTTGGCGAGGACATGCTGGTCATACTTGGAATTCTGCCCAAGCTTGCCGCATCGGGGGTTCTCCAGCCAGGGCGTGAGGATCTCCAGCGCCCGCCCCAGCCCGATCTGATCGGGCGCACCGGCATAATCATGCATGAGCGGAACGTAATTGCCGCAGCCGGGCGTGATGCAGAACGACAGGCCCACGATGCGCGCGGCGAACGGATCGAGACCCGTCGTCTCCGTGTCAAAGGCCGCCAGCTCCGCAGCCTCCAGCTTGCGCGCCCATTCCTGCAGCGCGGCCTCTGTGGTGACGAGTTCATAGCACCGCTGCGGTGCGGCTCCATGTTCGAATATCTGGGCGGATGGTGCACTGGAGGGGGCTGCCGCGCGCGCATTGGCTGCTGTCGCCCTTGGCGCATCCGGAACGTCCTCCTGCGCCTGACCCGAGAGGGACTTAAGCCAGGCGCGGAAATTGAAGCGCTCGAACAATTGGGCCAGCCTTGCCTCATCACGAGGCTTCAGCACCAGTTCTTCCACATGGACAGGCAGTTGCAAAGCGCAATCCACGGTGACCAGTTTGCGCCCGGTAGGTAGCCAGTCGAGCGACTTGCGCAGGTTCTCACCGACCACCCCGCCGATGCTGCCGGCACGCTCGACGATGGTGTCGAGGGTGCCGTGTTCGGTCAACCACTTGACAGCCGTCTTCGGCCCGACCTTGTTCACGCCCGGCACATTGTCGACGGCATCGCCCACCAGAGTGAAGTAATCGATCAGCCGCGTCGGTGGCACACCAAACTTCCTCACCACGCCTTCTTCGTCAAGGATCTCATTGGTCATGGTGTTGACCAGGCGGGTATACGGCGTCACCAGCTGCGCAAGATCCTTGTCGCCGGTGGAAACCACACAATGCATGCCGTGCTTCTCCGCTTCGCGGACCAGTGTGCCGATGACATCATCGGCTTCGACGCCTTCAATGCAAAGCAACGGCCAGCCCATCGCACGGACGCACTCATGCAAGGGTTCGATCTGCTGCACCAGATCATCCGGCATGGGCGGCCGGTTGGCCTTGTATTCCTTGTAGATGTCGTCGCGAAAGGTCTTGCCCTTGGCATCGAAGACGACTGCACAATTTTCAGTCTTGTAGTCGAGCAGGAGCCGACGTAGCATGTTCAGCACGCCATAGATGGCGCCCGTGGGCTCTCCTGCGGCATTGCGCAAATCGGGCATGGCGTGAAATGCCCGGTACAGGTAGGAAGAACCATCGACGAGAACGAGCGTCTTGCTCACAGACCTACCCGGATATTTTCAAAGGAAAGCTGCCAGTGACAGAGAAGATTCCAAGGCCCCATGACTCGGGGATCGCCACTCAGGCCGGGACGGCGCGCGAGGCCTGGCACCTGTTCGGGATTATGTCAGAGTTTGTCGATGCCACTGAGCGGATGTCCAACATCCATCCGGCTGTCAGCATCTTCGGCAGCGCCCGGCTGGCGCCCGATCACCCCTATTGCCTGCTGTCAGAGAAGGTTTCGCGACTGCTTTCCGATGCCGGCTTTGCCGTGATCTCCGGCGGTGGCCCCGGCATCATGGAAGCCTCGAACAAGGGTGCGCACTTCGGGCGGTCGCCATCGATCGGCCTGAACATCGAACTGCCTCGCGAGCAGTTTGGCAACACCTATCAGGACATCAGCCTCGCGTTCCGGCATTTTTTCGCGCGCAAGCAGATGTTCGTCAAGCACTCGGTCGCCTACGTGGTCATGCCTGGCGGCTTCGGCACCCTGGATGAGCTCACCGAGTGCCTGACCCTGGTGCAAACAGGAAAGAGCGCCAACATACCCATCATCCTCGTGCATGCCCCCTTCTGGCAGGGATTGCTGACCTGGATGAGTGACAAACTGGTGGGGGAGGCCATGATTTCCCCAGACGACATGAAGCTGATGCAGGTCATAGACGAGCCGCAGTCCATCGTGGACGCCATCTTCAAGCACTACGAGCACCGCAGCTTCTCTCCCCTGCCTTCGGAACGGGCCCGCATGCTGCTGAATCTCTGAGCGGACGACTGGGATGAGGCGACCGATCTGTTACACTTTGCGCTGGTTCCCGATCCCAATTCCCTTCAATCAAGCCACATCGCAGCCCATGTTCCGCCGCGTCAGACCCTTACTCGCGATCGCACTGCTTGCGCTGCCGCTGGCGACGCTGGCACAACCCAAGCTCGAGCCGCTGCCCCCCCCACCTCCCGCCCCTGGCGGGCCGGGCGCAGAGGCTCCCCTGGGCGAGGCCTCAGTCAGCATCACGCCCGGACCGAATGACCAGGTCGAAGAAGTCGTGGTGAATGGAGAGCGCGCGGTGAAGGTAACCACCCCCGACGGGACTGTGTACCACCTGTTGCCTGACCAGCGAGACACCACCGGCATGCGCCCGTTTGGCGACTCCGGACTGCGTGTCCCGATGCGGGTGATCCGGCAGTTTTGAGCAGACCGCGTGTTCCCGACACCCCGGGACGAAGCGGCATCCATCGCTGATTGCATCCATGTCGGTATTCACCACCGTTACTGCTGAACAACTTTCCCGGTGGCTGCAAGGCTATGCCGTGGGCAGCCTGGTCGAGCTGAAAGGCATCGCCGCAGGCATCGAGAACACCAATTACTTCGTCACCACCAGCCATGGGCGCTATGTGCTGACCCTGTTCGAGCGACTGCCCGCCGAACAGCTCCCCTTCTATCTGGATCTCATGTCCCACCTGGCCAGGCATGGCATTCCCTGCCCGGCACCGATTGCAGACCGTGACAACAGTCTGTTCAGCACCCTCAACGAGAAGCCGGCAGCCATCGTCACCCGCCTGGCTGGCGCCCCCGTCATGGCCCCTTCAGCGCACCACTGCGCACTCATCGGCAGCGCGCTGGCCGACATGCATGTCGCGGCCCGCACCTATCCGGGCACCACCGCCAATCCCCGTGGCCCGGCCTGGTGGCACGAGACAGCCCCTCTGGTACTGCCCTTTCTGGATGACTCGCGGCGGGCTTTGCTCGAATCCGAGCTCGCAGTGCAAGCCCTGGTCCGCACGCAAGACCTGCCCCATGGCGCCGTGCATGCCGACCTGTTCCGCGACAATGCGCTTTGGGACGGCCCGGCGGGCGCGGAAAGCCTGCGCGGCATCATCGACTTCTACTTTGCCGGCATCGACACACTGCTATTCGACCTCGCAGTCACCGTGAATGACTGGTGCTGCCTGCCCGATGGCAACCTGGATCCCGTGCGCCTCGCTGCGCTGGTGCATGCCTATCGCAAGGGCCGTGCCCTCACCACGGGCGAATGTAACGCCTGGCCGCTGATGTTGCGTGCGGGAGCGCTGCGCTTCTGGTTGTCACGCCTGTTTGATTTCCACCTGCCGCGGGCCGGCGAACTGACACATGCCCACGACCCGGAGCATTTCCGACGGATCCTCGAATTGCGCCGCCAGATGGCGACACCGCTGGAGCCCATGCCTTGATGCGCATCGTGCCCGCGGGCAATGGCTGGAAATGGCTGAAGCAGGGCTGGGCCCTGTTCGTGAAAGCCCCTGCCGAATGGTTGATGCTCATGATGCTGTTCCTGATCGTGTCAGCAGTCATCAACTGGATCCCGTGGATCGGCCCGTTCATTGCCAGCGCCCTCATACCCTGCCTGTCTGCCGGCCTCATGCAGGCGTGTGCCGAAGCCCATGCCGGGCGCAGTGTGCAGCCGGCGATGCTGTTTGCCCCGCTGACGAGCAAGCCAGCCGCGCTGATCAGGATCGGGGTTCTTTACCTGGTCTGGATGCTGATCTCGCTGGCGGTCACCTACCCGATCGATGACGGGGCCTTGTTCAACCAGATGCTCCTGGGCACCCCGCCACCGGCCGAAGCCATCAAGGATGGCAGTCTGCCCAATGCGCTTGCCCTGGCCGGGTTGTTGGCCTCGCCGGTATTAATGGCCTTGTGGTTCGCGCCCATGCTGATCCTCTGGCGCGACCTGGGGGTTTCACAATCACTCTTCTACAGTTTCTTTGCCAGCCTTCGTAACTGGCGCGTTTTCGGCATTTACTGCCTGATCGTGTTCGGCGGCGTCATGACCGCCTCATTGGCCATAGCATTAGCAGGGGTATCGGCGGGTGTCGGCCTGGGCGTGATGCGGGCCATGATGCTGGGGCTGGTCCTGCTCATGATGCCGACGGTGACCTGCAGCTTTTATTTCAGCTATGTCGACATCTTTCCGCCCGCGGAAAGCGAGCCGGCCACAACTGTCACGGCAGCATCGGATTCATCACAGGCTTGATGCACCGAAAGCCCTGGACGGGCTGCTAGAATTCCTCATCAAGCAACGCCGTCCCGTCACGGGAATGCCGTCCTCTCCAAGGTGCCCATGTCCGCACGCCTGCGCGAAATTCCCTATAACTACACGTCGTTTTCCGATCGCGAAATCGTCATCCGGCTGCTCGGCATCGAAGCCTGGGATGCGCTGCTCGAATTGCGCTCGGAAAGGCGTACCGGGCGGTCTGCGCGGATGCTCTATGAAGTGCTGGGCGACATCTGGGTGGTGATGCGCAACCCCTATCTCCAGGACGATCTGCTGGACAATCCCCGCCGCCGCGAAGCGCTCATCGAGGCCCTTCATCACCGCCTCGGCGAAGTCGACAAGCGCCGCGCACAGCCCCTGGGTGAAGACGACCGTGATCGCGACGCCAAAGTGGCCTTTCTCCTCACCCGCGCACGCGAAGCAGTCTCTGGTTTCGCGCAGACATTTTCCAAGGATGCAGCGCTGCGTGCGCGGGTGATGAAGCGCCTGTCGCGAAGCACTCGCAAGGACAACATCCAGTTCGACGGCCTGGCGCGTGTCTCCCACGTGACCGATGCCACAGACTGGCGCGTCGAATATCCCTTCGTCGTAGTCAATCCCGACAGCGAGGATGAGATCGCCGCCGTGGTCAGGGACTGCATCTCGCTGGGACTGACCATCATCCCGCGCGGCGGCGGCACCGGCTACACCGGCGGCGCCATTCCACTGAGCCGCCATTCCGCAGTCATCAACACCGAGAAGCTGGACCGCCTTTCCGAGGTGGAGATGCAGACCCTCCCGGGCCTGGCCGGCCAACCCGTGGCCACCGCCCATTGCGGCGCCGGCGTGGTGACCAAGCGCGTGAGTGAACTCGCCGAACACGCCGGTCTGGTCTTTGCCGTAGATCCCACCTCTGCGGACGCATCATGCATAGGCGGCAACGTCGCCATGAATGCGGGTGGCAAGAAGGCCGTGCTCTGGGGCACGGCACTGGACAATCTCGTCTCCTGGCGCATGGTCGACCCCGAGGGCCGGTTCATCGAGATCACCCGGCTCGATCACAACCTCGGCAAGATCCACGATGTGGCGACAGCGCGCTTTTCCATCCAGCGATACCAGGAGGACAATCACACGCCGGACGGGCAGCCGCAGGTCATGGCAATACCCGGATCGACGTTCCGCAAGGCAGGGCTGGGCAAGGACGTGACCGACAAGTTCCTCGCGGGCCTGCCCGGCATCCAGAAGGAGGGCTGCGACGGCATCATCACCTCCGCGCGATTCGTCCTGCATCGCATGCCCAAGGCCATCCGCACGGTTTGCCTGGAGTTCTTCGGCCAGGTCCAGAACTCGGTGCCAGCGATCGTGGAGATCCGCAATTTTCTCGCGAACCATCCGCATGCAAGGCTCGCCGGCCTGGAACACCTGGACGAGCGCTATCTCAAGGCCGTGGGTTACGCCACCAAGGCCAAGCGTGCCGGCCGCCCGAAGATGGCCCTGTTCGGCGACATTGTCGGCGAGAACGACACGGAAGTTGCACGTGCCGCCTCCGAAGTGGTGCGCCTGTGCAATGCCCGCGGCGCTGAAGGTTTCATCGCGGTCTCCCCGGAGGCGCGCAAGACCTTCTGGCTGGACCGGGCCCGTACTGCCGCCATCTCCAAACACACCAACGCCTTCAAGATCAATGAAGACGTGGTCATTCCACTGGACGGACTGGGCGGCTATTCCGACGGCATCGAGCGCATCAACATCGAATTATCCATCCGCAACAAGCTGAAGCTTCTGGATGAACTGGAAGGCTACTTTGCAGGCGATCTGCCCCTGGTCCAGGGCGAGGAATCCCTGGATCGGGACACGGTTCTGGACGACCGCGTGCAGCGCGCCAGCGCCCTCATCGCCCACGTGCGCAGCCGCTGGAAGTTTCTGCACGACCATCTGGACACACCGCTGGCCGGGCTTGGGGCGCAAGCCGGCCACGAAGCCATCGCTGACCTGGGGGCCACCCTGCAAACCGAAGGCACGCTGTTCCGGCTGGTGCAGAACCACACAGCGCGAGTGTCGTGGAAGGAGGAAGTGCGCACAGGACTGCGCAGCATATTCGAGGGCAATGCCTTCCGACGCATCCTCGAGGGCGCCGAGGCTGTCCACAAACGCGTGCTGCGCGGGCGTGTCTTCGTCGCCTTGCACATGCACGCAGGCGATGGCAATGTCCACACCAATATCCCGGTCAATTCCGACGACTACGAAATGCTCCAGGAGGCCAATGCCGCGGTGGCACGCATCATGGCACTGGCCAAATCACTGGGCGGCGTGATCTCCGGCGAGCACGGCATCGGCATCACCAAGCTGGAGTATCTCGAGGAAAGTGAAATGGCTGCTTTCCGCGACTACAAGCAGCGCGTCGACCCGGAAGGCCGCTTCAACGCCGGCAAGCTGCTGGCCGGTGGCGACCTGCGCAATGCCTACACACCCTCCTTCAGCCTGCTGGGAGCCGAGTCACTGATCCTCGAGCAATCCGACATCGGCCGCATCTCCGACTCGATCAAGGACTGCCTGCGCTGCGGAAAATGCAAACCCGTGTGCGCCACCCATGTGCCGCGCGCCAACCTGCTCTATTCCCCCCGCAACAAGATTCTTGCCACTTCCCTGCTGATCGAAGCCTTTCTCTACGAAGAGCAAACCCGCCGCGGCATCTCGATCAAGCATTTCGATGAGTTCGGCGACGTCGCAGACCACTGTACGGTGTGCCACAAGTGCTTCAATCCCTGCCCAGTGGACATCGACTTCGGTGACGTTTCCGTGGCGATGCGAAATTTCCTGCGCCGCACCGGTCGCAAGACCTTCAGCCCCGGCACCACGGCCGCCATGGCCTTCCTCAGCGCCACCGATCCGGGCACCATCAAGGCGGCACGGACGATGATGGTGGACATCGGCTATACCGCCCAGCGCATCGCCCACTCTGCAGCGAAATCGCTGGGCCTGACCCAGGCGCAGACCAAGGCACCGCCCGCAACGGTGGGGAAGCCCGACATCCGCTCCCAGATCATCCACTTCATCAACAAGCCCATGCCCGGTGGCCTGCCCAAACGCACCTCGCGGGCGCTGCTCGACATCGAGGATCGGAACTTCGTGCCGGTTATCCGCGACCATCGCAAGGTCAGCGAAGACTCCGAGGCAGTCTTCTACTTTCCGGGATGCGGCTCGGAACGCCTGTTCGGCCAGGTCGGTCTTGCCACCCAGGCCATGCTCTTCGACATTGGCGCCATCACCGTGTTGCCGCCCGGATACCTGTGCTGCGGCTACCCGCAGACTTCGGCTGGTGAACAGGACAAGGGCCAGGCCATCATCACCGACAACCGGGTCCTGTTCCACCGCGTGGCCAATACGCTGAACTACCTGGACATCAAGACGGTGATCGTTTCCTGCGGTACCTGCATGGACCAGCTACAGAAGTACGAGTTCGAGAAGATATTCCCGGGCTGCCGCCTGCTCGACATCCACGAATACCTGCTGGAGAAGGGTGTGAGGCTCGAAGGCGTCAACGGGGTGCGCTACATGTACCACGACCCCTGCCACACGCCCATGAAGACCTACCAACCGCTGAAGGTGGTGAACGAGCTCATGGGCGTTCCGGTCACGCAGAACGAGCGTTGCTGCGGCGAATCAGGCACCCTGGCAGTGACACGTCCAGACATTTCCACCCAGGTTCGCTTCCGCAAGGAAGAGGAAATGCGCAAGGGCTCGGCTGCATTGCGCAAGGACGGCTTTCAGGGCGAGGTGAAGATACTCACCTCCTGCCCATCCTGCCTGCAGGGGCTGGCACGCTACAACCAGGATGCCGGGACCGATGCCGACTATATCGTCGTCGAGATGGCGCGCCGGCTGCTGGGCGAGAACTGGATGGCCGACTATGTTGGCAAGGCCAATCGCGGCGGCATAGAACGCGTGCTGCTTTGAAGCGCCTGGCTGAGGAGAGCCCTGCAGGACGTCCTCAGCCATGACTTTGTCGTTGAATGGCGACAGTTCCAGCGCACATTACGCACGATATCGTGAAAAAATTAACGGTACCCAGCTGCGAGTTGTGCAACGCTAGCGGCCATACAATAATCCAGCAGGATGTATGACCTCGCAACGCATCGTGATCATGGAGCATGCATGAATTTCGACCTCCCCATCATCTCTCCGGGGGCGAGCCCGGCATTCCGTGACGCAAAGTCCTGTGCCGCCTGGCTGGAATCGCTGCCACTGATCAATGTCGGCCCCTCGCATGGACGCCTGCTGGGCGAACTGGAAGAGCTGAACTGCTGCAGCATCGCCCCCACCGAACGGCTGCAGATCCTGGAGACGCTGCGGGAAGCAGTGCTGTTCGTGCAGACCGAACACGCCAAGAAATTTGCCAGCCGCGCCGTGCCTCTGGCCAAGCCCGAGCGCGACATACTGATGAACGTCCTGGCATTGTGGGGCGCCTACGGCCATGGCTATATGCACTGTCTGCAGGGCCTCGCCAGTGTCAACCGTGCCCTGCTCGCCTCCTCCACACAGCTGGCATTCGCGTGCCAGCGCGCCCTCTGGTGCGTGTCACGCAAGATCAATGAGCATCTGCGCTGCTACCAGGAAGTCCCCTCGTCCGACTGGAAGCTGTTACACGAGCTGCAGGTCTTTGCAGAGGAGCACAAACTGTCCGAACAGCAGGTTGACCATCCGGCACAGGGCTCCGCGTGGAAAACCACCTGCGCAGAAACCTATTCGCATCCACTGCTTCTGCAGCTGGCCAACCCTGCCGAGCTGAGCGCACGCCAGCAGGGCCTGGCAGCACGATGGCTGGACCGGTGGGGCAACAATGCACATATCCGATGCGCCCCTGTTCCCGAAGGTGCGCCGGCCAAATCGCCCATCGTGGTGGATCTTGCAGGATCACAAGCCCCCGACCGCCAGGCGCACGAGCCCGCACCCGGGCTGCGCTACGTCGACACGGCGGAACTGGGTAAAAGCATACGCATGCGCATCGGCCTGCTGCAGAAAGGGGACAGTCCCGATCAGCTGCAACTGGGCGATGACGTCCCCGGAGCCATGGCCGAGCAGTTGCTGAAGCTGCTGCACCGGCTGTGGTGTGAGGACAAACCGCCACGCTCACCACCGCGCCGGAGCGCCACCGGCACCACCGCATTCACCGTCGGCATGGGCGCCTTGCACTTCTACATCATGGGCATGCCGTTTCGCCAGCCTGGGGAAACCAAGGGATTTTCCAAGGCGCAACACGAGGAAATCGCGACCTTTGGGCGCACCAGTACGCGTGCGGACGACGAGTACGCCCTCAGGAACGGCTTTGCCCTGGAAGATTGGCAGATACACGACGAAAGTCTGGCCGGGATGCGCCTGGAGCGCCGCTCCGGCGCAGGGCGTTTCGTTCACACACAGCTGATCGGTGTGCGTCCGCCTGACGCGCGAAACTTTGCCCTGGCCACGATACGCTGGCTGAATGTCGACCAGAATTACGCCCTGATGATGGGTCTGCAGTTGATGCCGGGCATACCTGCCGGGGTGGCCATCCGTGCCATCGGCCTGAATGCCATGAATGACAAGTTTGTTCCCGCCCTGATGCTGTCGGCCGTTCCGGCGCTGCGCTCGCCTGAATCGCTGGTATTGCCGGTAGGCTGGTACCGGCCCAAGCGCGTCATCGAGCTTTACTCCGAAAAATCGCGCCAGGTGCTGCTCAGTGCCGTACTGGAGCGCGGATCCGACTTCGAACGCGTCGCTTTCGAAGCAGCGTAGCCCGGCCCAAGCCGGGTACGACCTGATCAATGCCGTCCGCGCCCGGGAGGGGCGCAGCATGCGGACCCCGTCCGCATGGGATCCATTGGAGAAACGATGATGCAACAGAGCGAATCCCTCCCCGCCCTCAAGCCCAAATATCCGGACCTGAAAAGTTGTGAAGTCTGGCTGGCAGCCGCACCCATGGGGGACCCGCGGCAGGCCTGTGCCGCATGGCTGACCCTGATCGAGGAACTCGCCGATGCCCCGCCGGCACGCCACTCCTGGCAGCAGATCCTCGAGACGCTGCTGCCTCGAGTGTTGGCCGCCATCAGCGAGCAGACCCGGCGATTTGCCGCGCGACCACTCCCGCTTTCAGCCCCCAACGAGCTCGCTTTTGGCCAGGTCAGCGACCTGTGGCAGGCCTTGCTGCACAGCTACCGCAGCCTGCTGCGCGCCGCAGTGGATGCAGGCGACAGCCACGATGCACTGGTACTGCCCGCGTCACGTTCGACTACCTTCATCTCGGAACTGATGGCCGCCTGCCTGCTGGCGCGGCGCGAGGTCAGTGCGGATCTGTGGCAGTGGTTGCACGTCAACTATGCCTTTGCCGAAGCGCGGGGCATCGCCGACATCCCGGTCGGCAACAATGCAGGCGGGAGTTGTGCTGCCGCCTATGTGCACGCCCTGCTGTTCTCGCTGGCACGACTGCATGCACTGTCGCTGCGGGATGCCTTGTGGGCTCGCGCCTGGGCGAGGCGCTTTGCCCACCGCGTACACATCACCCCCGTCGGCCCGGATACCACCGCGCCCCGTGACGCCCGCCTGGCCCATGCCTATGCCGTCAATCTTGGCAGCGATGCCGGCCCTTTCTGGCGACCCACCCACGATCTGCTGGGTGAGCCCGGTGCAATCGACTCGCCACTGCGCTTTCTCGACACGCAGCCGCTGGCCCATTCACTGCGCAAGCGGCTGCGCCTGCTCGAAGCTGGCGAAGATCCGGCAACACTGGGGCTGGGTAAAGACTGCAGCCAGCCCGGGGCGGGTGCACTGCTGCGGCAACTGCTGCACGCCTGGTGCGCAGCGCCGCCCGTGCCGCAGTTCCCACGTCGGAGCGTCAATGTGCGCCACGCCATTGCCTCGGTCGCCGTGGGTCTCCCAGCCGCCCACCTGGCCACCGGTGGCCGCCCCCCGGCCAGGGAAACCCGGCAATGGCGCTATTCACGCCGCGCGTTCGAACACCTCTACACCTTCCAGCAGGCAACGGCACCCGAACAGGAGCACACACCGCTGACTCAACCTCCGGGACTCGAGCGCTGGCAGGTACTGGACCAGAGCGCCTTCGGCTTTCGCCTGCGTACAGCAGGCACAACCCGCATTGCGCACCGGCAACTGCTGGCACTTCAGGCAGGCGGCAGCAACCGTTTTCTGCTCGCCGACGTGCGCTGGCTGACGCAATCAGCAAAAGAGGGTGTCAGTCTTGGGGTGCAGGTATTTCCCGGCCTGCCACGTGCCTGCTCTGCCCGTGCCTGCAGCGCAGACCCTGCGGGCACGGAGGATTGTTCCGTCGCATTCGTGCTGGCCTCGGTGAATGGTGCGCTGCCCTCCCTGATACTGCCGGCGGGGGCCTATCAGCGCGACAAACGCCTGGAACTGCAAATAGATGGGGACGTGCTGAGCGTGCGCCTGGCCGGACTGCTGGATCGCGGCGTTGACTTTGACCGGGTGAGCTATGCGCCCGCAGACTGAGCGGCAGGGATATCCTCCCCGGCACGCACACGGTGAACCGGAATCACGGCCTTGAAACAACTGCCCTTGCCCGGTTCGCTGTCGACCTCCAGCACGGCCTCGTGGCGGTTGAGCACATGCTTGACGATGGCCAGGCCGAGGCCGGTGCCACCGGTTTCCCGCGAGCGGCTGTGATCGACCCGATAGAAGCGTTCGGTCAATCGCGGAATGTGGCGACGTTCTATGCCTATGCCACTGTCGCTGACGGCGATTTCGCCTTCACCTGACTCCCGAATACGCCACGCAATGCTCACCCGTCCTCCCTCGGGCGTATATCGGATGGCATTGGACATGAGATTGCCGCAGACAGAACGCAAGTCCTTGTCATCACCGAGGACCAAGGCAGCCGGCCCGGCTTGCACCTCGATGCTGTGCCGGCCACCGGACAGCGCGAGCGCTTCGGCCTGCGCAGCGGCCAGCAGGGCGGCCGCGCTCACCGGGGTACGTGATGCCTGCCCCGGGGCCGATTCCAGTGCGGAAAGTGTCAGCAAATCCTCGATCAATTGCAACATCCGGTCAGTCTGCTGACGCATCAACTGCATCACCTCGCGCCGCCGAATTTCAGTGAACGGTACTTCCCCGTCAGACAGCGTTTCCACAAACCCGTGCACGACAGTCAACGGCGTCTTCAACTCATGCGACACATTGGCAACGAAGTCCCGGCGCATGCCCTCGATGCGTTCTGCCTGGGTGACATCGCGCGAAAGTAGCAACTTGCGCTCCTGGCCATAGGGAACAACCCGCAGGCTGAGCACCAGGCCTTCGCCACGCGCAATCCTCAGCACCAGCGGCTGGTCAAAGCGCTCGCCTGCAAGGTAGGCAGCCAGGTCGGGTGCCCGCACCAGGTTGAGCAACGACAGGCCGGCATCGCGCCTGGCCTCGATTTCGAAGAATCGCTCTGCCGTGGGATTGCACCACTCGATGCGTTGATGGGCATCCAGGATCACCACGGCGTCGGGCATGGCAGAGGCCGCCGAGCGGAAGCGCGCCAGCTCTGCGGCGATCTCCTCGCGCTCATGACTGGTCTGCCGATCAAGCCGGTACAAGCCGGAAAACACCTCCTCCCACATTCCCGAGCCCTGCGGCACCGGGCCATGCGGGGCCTGCAGCCAGCCCGACAGCCGCGCCAGATGATGGGCATGGCGCAAGGTCACCATCAGGAGCACCACCGTCGACAGCGTCCATGCCCACGTCGCGCCGAATAAAAGGCCGACTGCGAACGCGCAGAATGCCACCCCGGCCAATTGCATGGCCGTGCGCGTCCAGATCAGTCGCTTTTGGCTGTTCAAGGGACTCCAGGAGAAGATCAGGCCATGGCATGAAGGCGGTGACCGTCACCGCCGCACTGCACATTCTAGGGCAGCGGGGATGCAGCCTGCTTCAGTACCTCCTGGCGCGGTGACAGACGGTAACCGCTGCCGCGTACGGTCTCGACCAGCCGATCATGCCCGGACGTTTCCAGTGCCTTGCGCAGCCGCCGGATGTGCACGTCCACGGTGCGTTCCTCGACGAACACATGGTCACCCCAGACCTGGTCCAGAAGCTGGGTGCGGGAATGCACGCGTTCAGGGTGCGTCATCAGAAAATGCAACAGTCGAAATTCCGTCGGTCCGAGTTGCAGCTGCAGCCCGTCAGCACTCACACGATGACTGACAGGATCGAGCCGCAAGCCGGCCGTCTCGACCACCTCATCGGTGAGTTGCGGCGAGCGCCGGCGCAGCACTGCCTTGATGCGGGCCATCAGCTCGCGTGGTGAAAAAGGCTTGGTGACGTAGTCGTCTGCCCCCGCCTCCAGACCCGTGACCTTGTCTGATTCGGCGCCGCGTGCCGTCAGCATCAGGATGGGAATGTCACGAGTGCGCTCGTTTCCGCGCAGCTTCTTCGCAAAGGATGGACCGGACTGGCCAGGCAACATCCAGTCGAGCAGCACCACATCGGGGAGCACCTCGCGCACCAGCCGCTCGGCCTGCTCGGCGTCGAGCGCACGCATGACGGCATAGCCCGCATGCTCAAGATGAACCGCGAGCAGCTCCTGAATCGCCGGTTCATCCTCGACTACCAGCACCTGCACGGGCATTTCCGGACCTTTGCTCTCTGTATTGATTGACCACGGCAGTGTATGACTACGCAGTGACAGTTTTATTACAGTTCGGAATCGGATACCATCATCCGGCAGATTGTCCTCTGCCTTGCCTGGGTGCGCGAGGCCTCCCCTGGCACACCAGCCCCTTGCAACGCCTGCAGCCACTCCAACCAAGACCTTGAACCACTGAGCCCCATGTCCGGACTGAAACCTGGCACTCCGACGCCAACAGAAATCAAGCTGCACCAGAAATCCCGCCGCCTGGAGATCAGCTATGAGGACGGGCAACGCTTCGAGTTCACGCACGAGTTCCTGCGTGTGCACTCCCCCTCTGCCGAGGTGCGCGGCCATGGGCCCGGCCAGGAGGTGCTGCAGACCGGCAAGAGCGGCGTGGAGATCGTGGCACTCGAACCGGTGGGCAGCTACGCCGTACAACCGAGCTTCTCTGACGGACACAATACCGGAATCTACTCCTGGGCCTACCTGTACGACCTGGGCTTGCGGCATGACCGCCTGTGGCAGCACTATCTGGACAAGCTGCAGGCCGCAGGCGCCAGCCGCTGAACAAGGCACGCAACCATCATGAGTACACACTTCGGATTCCAGACAATCGAGGAAGCAGACAAGGCCAGGCGTGTCGGCGAGGTTTTCTCCTCGGTCGCACGCAAGTACGACGTGATGAACGACCTGATGTCGCTGGGCCTGCACCGCTTGTGGAAAAAATTTGCCCTCGAGGCCAGCGGCGTGCGCGCCGGACAACGCGTGCTCGACGTGGCCTCCGGCTCCGGCGACCTGGCACGGGCTTTTGCCAAGCGCACCGGTCCGCAGGGACAGACCTGGGCCACCGACATCAATGGCGAAATGCTCGCGGTCGGGCGCGACCGCCTGCTGGATGCCGGATTGCTGCTGCCCGCAGTGCGCTGCGACGCCGAAGCCCTGCCCTTTCCCTCGAACTACTTTGACTGTGTCAGCGTGGCCTTCGGCCTGCGCAACATGACCCGCAAGGACCGCGCACTCGCGGAAATGCAGCGTGTGCTGCGCCCCGGTGGCTGCCTGCTGGTGCTGGAATTCTCCAAGGTCTGGAAGCCGCTGGAAAAGCCCTACGACTGGTACTCCTTCAAAGTTCTGCCGCAACTGGGCCAGCGTATTGCCGGTGACGCCGACAGCTACCGTTACCTGGCCGAGTCGATACGCATGCATCCGGACCAGCAGACCCTGCGGGAAATGATGGAACAAGCCGGACTGGAGGATGTCGAATTCTTCAATATGGCTGCTGGCGTCGTCGCGCTGCATCGTGGACGCAAGTACTAGGGAAACACTGATCAAGTCTCGAATCGAGGATAGTCGTTCAAATGTTTCCTCTGAAGTGGGGGATAGACAAGGGGGCGTAGCCACTTGTTCAGTCCTTCACTAGGATCACATTGATCCGGTCCTGGTGGTGCAAGGGATCTTCGCCGCCGAGACCGGAAATGGCGACTTTTCAGGCAGGCCTTGCCCCTCCTGGTCCATGTTGCCTGGTCACCGTCCAATGCCGGCTTGCCGGCCCTGGGTGGCCGGGGCATCGGATCCGCGGCCAAGCCGTACAAGTTGTTGCACGCAAACGGAGAACATCATGAAGCTGCTGAAGGCTGGCATTCTTGCCCTGTCGCTCGGCGTCGCAGGCGGCGGCATCGAAAGCGCCGAAGCG
The DNA here is from genome assembly GCA_947474715.1 of Betaproteobacteria bacterium. Lineage (GTDB taxonomy): Bacteria > Pseudomonadota > Gammaproteobacteria > Burkholderiales > SG8-39 > CAIYPG01. The sequence goes on along the minus strand of CANJJT010000001.1, from coordinate 250,677 downwards.
GCACGTTTCGGCGGTGGCCGCAGCATCGGTGTGCAACGTGCCTATAGCCAGCCCCAGCGGCAGGCAACGCCACCACAACAGCAGGGCCCGTCCTCAGCACAGCCGGCGCAGTCTTCCAATCGCTGGATGGCCCCCATCGCCGGTGTGGCCGCCGGCCTGGGCCTGGGTTGGCTGCTTGCCCAGGGCGGCATGGGCCCGATGTTGCTGGGACTGCTGGTCCTGGCCAGTGCCATCAGCCTCGTCATGCTGATGGCACGACGCGACGAGGCAGCTGCCGCTTCGGCCACGACCGCTCTGCGGCACGCTGGCGTGAGCCATGGGACGGCAAGACTACAGCCGGGGCCCGAGCGCATGCCTTTGGAACCGCCTCTGTCCGAAAAAGCCAGGAGCGACAGCAGCACCTGAACAAGCCAGGGCCTGGTGATTGCGGCCGGGATCTTGGGAACCCGGGAACCCGGCAAACCTCCTGACGCAACCAGCACGAGTGCGCTCTGCGTTGGTGTGATTGCCGCATGCATCAGCCTCGTGTTCAAATACCCCATGCTCGAATTGCCACCCATTGCCGGAATCAACCATGTGCTCACGCAGCATGAGTGGGCACGCCAGCGCCTTGCGCCTTTTGCGGGACAAGTGGTGGAACTGCGCCTGCCGCCCCTGCCCGAACTGCGCTTTGCCATCCGCGACGACGGCCTGCTGAAGTCAGCCGACCGCCATGTGGCCCCTGCCCTGAGCGTGCTGATCAAGCCTGCCGCGGTGCCCTTGCTGCTGGCCCACGACGAGCGCGCCCTGCACGACCTGGAATTTTCCGGCTCTGCCGAACTGGCCCAGGTGTTGCAACAGCTGTTCCGCAACCTCCAGTGGGATGTCGAGGCGGACCTGTCCCGCGTGTTCGGCGATGTCCTGGCACACCGCATGGCCAATGCCGGGCGCGAGCTGTTCGCATGGCAGCGCGAGGCCGGCCTGCGCATCGGGCAGAACCTTGCCGAGTACTGGACTGAAGAGCAGCCTCTGATCGCGCGCCATTCCGACCTGACCGCATTCAATGCCGGCGTCGACGCCCTGCGCGATGATGTCGAGCGCCTGGAGAAACGGCTGGACCTGCTGGCGGCACGCCGGGCCGCTCCCTGACCGGTCCAGGGAAGCTGACGATCCTGCGCGCTGCCGTGCGCAGGTACAGACAGGCACACCAGGCGCACCGGGCAAATCTGTTACAGTTCCCGATCATTTTTTCCCGCGTCGTGCCTGCATTCACAGCAAGCGCCTGAACTCAGGTGACAGGCCGGCATCCGCTAGCGCATTTCGGCTGATCATGTACCGCCTGCTCCGTCTCCTTCGTATCTTCAGTGTGGCCTGGCGCTTCGGCCTGGATGAATTCACCCTGGTCGAGGGCTCGCGCTGGGCTGCCTTTGCCCGCTCCGGCACCCTGCCGGCACGCAAGCAGGCACCGCGCGCGGTGCGGCTACGCATGGCCCTGGAAACCCTGGGCCCGATCTTCGTGAAGTTTGGCCAGGTGCTCTCCACCCGCCGTGACCTGCTGCCCCAGGACATCGCTGACGAACTCGCGAAGTTGCAGGACCAGGTGCCGCCCTTTCCCGCACAGATCGCGCGCCGGCAGATCGAGGCCGCCTTCGGCAAACCGGTGGAGGCCATCTACGAGCAGTTCGATGCCGAACCGGTTGCCAGTGCCTCGGTGGCGCAGGTGCACTTCGCCTTGCTGCCGGGCGGCACGCCGGTGGCGGTGAAGATCCTGCGTCCGGGCATTGAAGACATCATCGAGCGTGATCTGGAACTCCTGGACACGGCTGCCAGCCTGGTCGATCGCCTGTGGGTCGACGGGCGCCGCCTGCGCCTGCGCGAAGTGGTGGCGGAATTTGCCAAGCACCTGCATGACGAACTCGACCTGATGCGCGAAGCCGCCAATGCCAGCCAGTTACGGCGTAACTTCCTCGATTCACCGCTGCTGGCGGTGCCGGAAATCCACTGGGATTACTGCGCGACATCCGTGATGACCATGCAGCGCATGCACGGGCTGCCCATCAGCCAGGTGGAGCGCCTGCGCAGTGCCGGCGTGGACATCCCGGCACTGGCGCGTGCCGGGGTGGAGATCTTCTTCACCCAGGTGTTCCGTGACGGTTTCTTCCATGCCGACATGCACCCCGGGAACATCCTGGTGCAGGTGGAGGGTGCGGAAAAAGGGCGCTACATCGCGCTCGACTTCGGCATCATGGGCACGCTCACCGAGATCGACAAGAAATACCTGGCACGCAATTTCCTCGCCTTCTTCAACCGTGACTACAAGCGCGTGGCCGAAGTCCACCTGGAGTCCGGCTGGGTGCCCCCCAACACCCGGGTGGACGAACTGGAGAACGCCATCCGCGCCGTGTGCGAGCCGATCTTCGACCGGCCCCTGCGCGAGATCCAGTTCGGCCACGTGCTGCTGCGCCTGTTCCAGACCTCGCGCCGCTTCGGCGTGGAAATCCAGCCGCAACTGGTGATGCTGCAGAAGACCCTGCTCAACATCGAAGGCCTGGGGCGTGACCTCGACCCGGACCTTGACCTGTGGAAGACGGCCAAGCCCTACCTGGAACGCTGGATGAACGAGCAGGTCGGCTGGCGTGCGGTCTATGCGAATCTGAAACGCGAACTGCCGGGCTGGGCCGGCATGCTGCCGCAACTGCCGCGCCTGTTGCACCAGCAACTGGCCCAGGACCGCCTGGGCGAGATCGAAAAGACCCTGATCCGGCTGACTGCCGAGTCACGCCGTCGCAATCGCTGGCTGGCCGGCATCGCCCTGCTGATGGTGATCACGCTGGCGCTGCAGGCCACCGGCTTCTTCCTCTACTGAGCAAGGCCAGCACCGCGCCGGTGCCAGCCCATCGCGTAGATTTCCGGCAGCTGACAGACCCGGCAATACAGGGATTTTCCGCAGGTGCTCGCCTATAATTCCTGCTCCGGTTTCCCTATCGTCCCACATCACGCAACGCCGCCACGGCACTTGATCAGGGTCTGCCATGCTCATCTCCTTCGTCCTGTTCTACCTTCTTGTATCCATCGGCATCGGCCTGTGGGCGGCGCGCCGGGTGCACAGTGCCAAGGATTACCTGTTGGCCGGGCGCAGCCTGCCGCTCTACATCAATGTGGCCACGGTGTTCGCCACCTGGTTCGGCGCCGAAACGGTGCTGTCGGTGTCGGCCACCTTCGCCAAGGACGGCCTGGGCGGCATCGTCGCCGATCCCTTCGGCGCCAGTTTCTGCCTGCTGTTCGTGGCGATATTCTTTGCCAAGACCTTTTATCGCCTGGACCTGCTCACCATCGGCGACTACTACCGCAAGCGCTACAACAAGTCGGTGGAGGTGATGTCCGGCCTGATCATCACGGTGTCCTACCTGGGCTGGACCTCGGCGCAGATGACGGCGCTGGGACTCACCTTCTCGGTGCTGTCACAGGGCGCCATCTCGATCAACCAGGGCATCGTGCTGGGCGCCGTGGTGGTGGCCGGCTACACCCTCTGGGGTGGCATGTGGTCGGTGGCCCTGACCGACCTGTTCCAGTCGGTGATGATCGTGATCGGCCTGTGGGCCATCGCCTGGCTGGTCGGCGACATGGCCGGCGGCGCCGGCAAGGTGATCGCCGCGGCCAGCGAAGCCGGCAAGTTCCAGTTCTGGCCCACCGGGGGCAGCAAGGAGTGGCTGGCCTTCGTTGCCGCCTGGATGACGCTGGCCATCGGCTCCATCCCCCAGCAGGACGTGTTCCAGCGCGTCACCTCGGCCAAGGACGAGAAGACCGCCATACGCGGCTCGCTGCTGGGCGCATTGCTCTACTTCTGCTTTGCCTTCATTCCCATGTTCATCGCCTACTCGGCACTGGTGATCAACCCGGAGATGTCGGCACTGTTTGCCTCCGAAGATGGCCGCGAGGTGCAGCGCATCCTGCCGCAGATGATCCTCGACCAGACCCCGATGTGGGCCCAGGTGATGTTCTTTGGCGCGCTGCTGTCGGCCATCCTGTCCACTGCCAGCGGTGCATTGCTGGCACCCACCGCCATGTGCACCGAGAATGTGATCAAACCCTTCATCCCGCACATGAGCGATCGCCAGTTCCTCATCCTGCTGCGCTCGGTGCTGATCTCCTTCACGCTGGCCGCGCTGCTGTTTGCGCTCAACTCGCGCAGCACCATGTACGAAATGGTGCAGAACGCCTACAAGGTGACCCTGGTCGGCGCCTTCGTGCCGCTGGCCTTCGGCATCTTCTGGAAGCGTGCCAACACTGCCGGTGCCGTGATGGCCATCGTCATGGGGCTCAGTTCCTGGGGCGCCATGGAACTGTGGGGCAGCGACACCATCTGGCCGCCGCAACTGGTGGGCCTGGCCTTCTCCATGGCCGGCATGCTGCTGGGATCGCTACTGACGCGCTCCCCGCATGCGCACCTGCAGCACGCGGCGCTGCACGGCGCCCCGCAGGCCGGTCACGCAGCCCACACAGCCGGCCATCCGGCCCATGGCAGTCATCACCACGGACCGGGCCATTAATATCATTTTCGAATGGTTGTTCTTTTTATCATTACGTCAGTAGCATAATTATGCTCATTTATACCGCATGATTCCAGGCCTCTCGGCGCAGCGCGCAGACATCACCACCCTGGCCCTGGATGCCATCGTCAATGCGGCCAATGAGAGCCTGCTGGGTGGCGGCGTCGTCGATGGCGCCATCCACCGCGCTGCCGGACCGCAACTGCTGGCGGAATGCCGCACGCTGGGCGGTTGCCCTACCGGCGAGGCACGCATCACCCGGGCTTATCGACTGCCCTCGAAACATGTCATCCACACCGTGGGACCCATATGGCAGGGCGGCACACGCCATGAACCGGCCCTGCTGGCCTCCTGCTACCGTCAGAGCCTGGCCCTCGCCCGCGCGCATGAATTGGTGAGCATCGCCTTTCCCGCGATCAGCTGCGGCGTGTATGGCTATCCTCACGAGCAGGCCACCGCCATCGCGGTGGCCGAATGCCGCGCCTTCCTCGCCCGGCATCCGTACATGCATATCCGTTTCGCGCTGTTCGGCGACGACTTGCTGCGGCTTTATGAAGGGATGCTCGCGAAGCCGGCCTAGCCGCGCACATGCGAGAATGCCCGCATGCAGAAGGAGTCGCCTTCCAGCCTTGCCCGCTACCTGTTTGCGGCCTACGCCCTGCTGGTCACCTACGCCAGCCTGCATCCCTTCTCGGGCTGGGCCGGGACCGGCGTGCCCGCCTTGGGCTTTCTCACCCTCTCCTTGCCACGCTACTTCACCGCCTTCGATGTCATCGTCAACATCGCCGGCTATGTGCCGCTCGGATTGCTGGGCGTCATGGCCCTTTACCCGCACCTGCGCCAGACGCCTGCCGCAATTCTGGCCACGGTTTTCTCGCTGCTGCTCAGCCTGAGCCTGGAGGCGCTGCAGACCTACCTGCCCAGCCGCATCCCGTCCAACCTCGACGTCGCCAGCAATGCTGCGGGAGGCCTGCTCGGCGCACTGTGCGGCGTGGTGCTGACACGCCTGGTACTGCGGGATGCCGGATTGCAGGCGCTGCGCTATCGGCTGTTCCGCCCAGGCCCACGCATCGATTTCGGCCTGGTGCTGGTGGGCCTGTGGCTGTTCTCCCAGCTCAATCCGGAAACCGTGCTGTTCGGCAACGGCGACCTGCGCGAATTGTTTCAGTCGCCCTTGGCCGAGCACCACCGTGCCGATGTGTTCATCCGCGCCGAAGCCGCGGTGGCCGCCGCCAACACCCTGGCAGTCTGCCTGTTCCTGTCCATCCTGGTGCGCTATGGCCAGCCGGTGCGGCCACTGATGTTCACACTGCTGGGCCTGGCCCTGCTGGCACGTGCCTTCTGCTACGCCCTGCTGTTCGGCACCGACGAGGCCCTGCTATGGCTGACACCGGGCGCCGTGTTCGGCCTTGCAGCCGGCTCGGCAGTGGCCGCCATCGCGGCGGGCTTTTCACTGCCGGCACGCACCGCACTGGGTGGCATTGCACTGATGGCCGCCACCACCATCGTCAACCTGGCGCCGGAGAATCCCTATCACGCCATGTTCATGGGGCAATGGCGACAGGGCCACTTCCTCAATTTCACCGGGCTCACACGCGTGGTGTCGATGCTGTGGCCCTTTGCCTCCCTGGCCTGGCTGCTGTCTCTGGCCGGACAGCGCCAGCGGCAATAGGCAAGCCTTCTCGGGGGCGATCCACCGGCCGGCCCGGAGGACTGGCACAGGGAAGCGGCTTGTATAATCGATCCTCCTTCTTCCCTTCCGGACATACCACTCATGAGCTACTACTCGCATCATGTGTTTTTCTGCTGCAACCAGCGCCAGAACGGCGAACGATGCTGCAATGACAACGGTGCCAGCGAAGTCCGTGACTACGCCAAGAAGAAGGTCAAGGAACTCGGCCTGTCCGGCGAAGGCAAGGTGCGCGTCAACATGGCCGGCTGCCTGGACCGCTGCGATGAAGGCCCGGTGCTGGTGGTCTACCCCAACGAGACCTGGTACACCTATGTCGACAAGGAAGACATCGACGAAATCGTCACGGAGCATCTGCAGAACGGCCGTGTCGTCGAGCGCCTGAAGATCTAGCAGGCGCAGGTTCCACCCATGCAGTTTCCCGGCCGCGGCAACGCCGAGCAGATCTTCGTTCCCGGCGCAACCGGCCGCATCGAGGTGGTGATCGACGCGCCGGAAGCCGCTGCCGCTGCGGCCCCGCGCGGCATCGCGCTGATCGCCCACCCCCATCCCCTGTACGGGGGCACACTGGACAACAAGGTGGCGCAGACCCTGGCGCGCACCTTTGCCGAACTGGGCTACGTGGCAATGCGACCCAACTTCCGCGGCGTCGGCCAGACCGAGGGCAGCCACGACCAGGGTACCGGCGAAACCGATGACATGCTCGCCGTCCTGGAATACGCCAGGCAGCAGTACGGTTCGCTGCCGGTGGTGCTGGCCGGATTCTCCTTCGGCGGCTGGATCCAGACGCGCGTGGCACGGCGGCTCGCCGATGCCGGCACGCCCGCCGAGCGGCTGGTGCTGGTGGCCACCGCTGTCGGACGCGTCACCGAGGATCGCAGCTACGACCCGGCCGCGGTGCCCGCCAACACCATCCTCATCCATGGCGATCAGGACAGCACCGTGCCCCTGGCCAATGTGCTCACCTGGGCGGAGACGCAGAACCTGCCGGTGTCGCTGGTCCCCGGCGCCGACCATTTCTTCCATCGCAAGCTCGGCATGATCAGGACCATCATCCAGGGGTCATGGGATCGATGACGGCAGTGGTTGCCCCCGGTGCTGAAGCCGCACCGGCCACCGCGGATGCCGTGCTGCAGGTGCGGGACCTGCGCAAATCCTACGGCACAACGGAAGTGGTGCGCGGCCTCTCCTTCGATGTGCCACGCGGCCGCTGTTTCGGCCTGCTGGGCCCCAACGGGGCGGGCAAGACCACCACGCTGCGTCTGGCCCTGGGCCTGACCGAACCCGACGGCGGCAGCATCCGCCTGCTCGGCCATGCGGTGCCCGAGCATGCACGCGAGGCACGCATGCGCGTGGGCGTGGTGCCGCAAATGGACAATCTCGACCCGGACTTCAGCGTCAGCGAGAACCTGCTGGTGTTCGCGCGCTACTTCGGCCTGGGCAGCAGCCACATGCGCTCTCGCATCCCGGCACTGCTGGAGTTTGCCGGGCTGGCCGGCCGCGGCGAGATGCGCATACGCGAGCTTTCTGGCGGCATGAAACGCCGGCTGACGCTGGTGCGCGCACTGGTCAACGACCCGGAGATCCTCTTCATGGATGAGCCCACCACCGGCCTCGATCCGCAGGCACGCCACCTGATCTGGGCACGCATGAAAACCCTCATGGGGCAGGGCAAAACCATCGTGCTCACCACCCATTTCATGGACGAGGCCGAGCGCCTGTGCGACCGCCTGGCCATCGTGGACCACGGCCGCATCGTCGCCGAGGACAGCCCGCGCGAGCTGATACGCCAGCACATCGAGCCGGAGGTGGTCGAAGCCTACGGCGACGACGCGCCCGCCTGGGCCGAGCGCAACAAGACGCGCCTGGCGCCACTGGCACGGCGTGTCGAGGTCAGCGGCGAGACGGTGTTCTGCTACGCCGAGGATGCCCATCCGCTGCTGGCGCTGCTCGAAGGCGAGCCCGGCATGCGCTTCCTGCGCCGGCCGGCCAACCTCGAAGATGTGTTCCTGCGGCTGACCGGCCGCGATCTGCGCGATTGAGGCCATCCGGATGAACCCCTGGCGGCCACCCACGCTCAGCCTGCGCTTCTGGCCGGTATGGCAGCGCAATTTCCTGGTATGGCGCAAGCTCGCCGTGCCCTCGGTGCTGGGCAACCTGGCGGACCCGATGATCTACATGCTGGGGCTGGGCTACGGGCTAGGCTCACTGGTGCCGGAGATGGGCGGCGTGTCCTACATCGCCTTCCTGGCCGCCGGCACGGTGTGTTTCTCCACCGCCAACAGCGCCACCTTCGAGTCACTGTATTCGGCCTTCTCGCGCATGCATGTGCAACGCACCTGGGACGCCATCATGAATGCCCCCCTGCAACTGGAGGACGTGGTGCTGGCCGAGCTGGCATGGACCACCAGCAAGAGTTTCCTCTCCGGACTGGCCATCCTGGTGGTGGTGTGGGCACTGGGCCTGGCCAGCTCGCCGCTGTCGCTGTGGGTGCTGGCCGTGATTCCCCTCATCGGCCTTTGTTTTGCCGCACTGGGACTGACCATCACCGCGCTCTCGCCCAGTTACGATTTCTTCATGTACTACTTCACCCTGGTGATCACGCCCATGGCCATGCTGTGCGGCGTGTTCTTCCCGATCGAGCAGCTGCCGGGGCCGCTGCATGCCCTGGCCATGCTGCTGCCGCTCTCGCACGCCACGCTGCTAGTGCGACCGCTGCTGCAGGGCCAGGTGCCGGCCGACATCGCGCTGCATGCGGGCGTGCTGCTGGCCTACGCCGTCATCGCCTTCTACGCCGCCATCGTGCTGTATCGGCGCAGGCTGTTGCAGTAAGCTTGGTTCTCCGCATACGCAGTACAGGCCGATAAGGAAAGCTGTCCCTATGCTCTGGGTCAAATCCCTGCACATCGTTTTCATGGTGACCTGGTTTGCCGGCCTGTTCTATCTGCCGCGACTGTTCGTCTATCACGCCATGACCGAAGACCAGGCCGGCATCGAGCGCTTCAGGATCATGGAGCGCAAGCTCTACTACGGCATCATGACCCCCGGGGCGGTGCTCACCATCGCCTTCGGCCTGTGGCTGTGGCTGGGCTGGTTCCAGGGCCTGGGCACCGGCTGGCTGCACGCCAAACTGGCACTGGTGGCGCTGCTGGTGGGCTACCACCTGTGGTGCGGCCGCCTGCTGAAGGACTTTCGCGACGGCCGCAACACCCGCGGCCATGTATGGTTTCGCTGGTTCAATGAAGTGCCGGTGGCTTTCCTGCTCGCCATCGTCATCCTGGTGGTGGTCAAGCCATTCTGACCCTCTGACCCGGTCCTTGCAGTCGCTGGCGCCACCAACCCATAGGCTATTCTGATGACGTCTTCCGGTGACTGACCCATGGGACAAGCGCACATCACCCTGCGACCTGCAGTGCCCGCCGATGCCCGACACATCGCCCTGATGTCGCGCGACCTGATCGAGTCCGGACTGGGCTGGACCTGGAATCTGCAACGGGTCGAAACGGCCCTGCAACATCCGGACACCACCACCCTGGTTGTCACTGACCGCGTGCACGGCAGCGACCAGGTCGTCGCCTTTGCCATCATGCAGTTCGGCGACGAGCATGCCCACCTGTCGCTGCTCGCCGTCCAGCCGGCACACCGTCGCCTGGGTCTGGGACGGCGCATGCTGGAATGGCTCAGCGAATCGGCCAGTACTGCCGGCATCGCCGCCATCCACCTGGAGTTGCGCGCAGCCAATCAGGGCGCGCGGCGCTTCTACCGCAGCCTGGGGTTCAACGAGACCGCTTACATTCCCGGCTATTACCGGGGGCGTGAAATGGCGCTGCGCATGCTCAAGGAATTGCGCAAGCCCGGCATTGCCGACGTGCAGTGGCGACTGCCAGCGCCACCCTCAGAGAGTTGAAAGACCCTGCCGACTTGCCGCTGCCCTAGCGCTTGACCCGGTTCATTTCCCGGGCCATGGCCGCCAGCACCGCGTCTGAAACATCGTCCCGGGTCTTGCGGAACAGCAGCCACAGGATGGCACCGTTGACCAGCACGAAAATCACCTCGATATAGAGCAGCTGCGTGACGATGGTGCGGGCACCGTGGTCACCGAAGAGGAAATAGAAACCATCGAAGCTGGGCAGCGCAGCACGGCTCACGGCGTAGAAATTCTCCATGGGCGGAAACAACAGCACCAGCATCAGGTTGAGACCGACGCCGATCAGCACGATGCGCTGCCAGTCGATCTTCTTCCGCGGGGCAGCCTTGGCCGCGCCGCGCGACTTGAACAGCAGCCAGGCGATGGCGGCGTTCAACAGGATGACGAAATACTCCAGTTGCAGGAAGTTGGCATTGATCTGCAGGTTGACGCCGGCATCGCCGAAACGGAAATGGAAACCGTCGAAGGTCGGCACGTTGTTGCGCGTTGCCGAGAGATAGTCAAAGGGCGGAAAAAGCCACACCAGGGCGAGATTGACCAGCGCTGCAGTCAGCGTGATCCACTGGTACTTGTTCATCGGATTTGTTCTCCCTCACGGCCGCAGAAGTCGGCGCCCGCTTGCTTGTTATGGGCCGTAATGTAAAGCAGTGTTAAGCCTTTCGCCACTGTCTGCAGGCATCCTGCGTTCCAGGCGGGGTGGCCGGCTCACAAGGCCAGCAGGTAGAGGTTGCCGTCTATGCCGGCCCGAACACCGGCCGGCTCGCCATGCCGGAGGCTGAAACCATGGCGGGCCGCCAGCGCGGTGACATAGCCTGGCGACTGCGCATAACGCCCGGTCTCCAGCAGGCGATAATTGCCCTCGGCACAGGCCTCCACCGAGAAGGCGAACAGCCCACCGGCACGCAACACCCGCCTGACGCCGGCAAACACCGCCTCCAGATCGCCGATGTAGATGAACACGTCGGCGGCCATCACCAGATCGAAGGCGGCGGATGGGGATTGCTGCAGCCAGGTCACCACTTCGGCCTCATGCAGCGCCTGGTAGCAGCCCTTGGCCGCGGCGATTTCCAGCATGCGCGGCGACAGGTCCACGCCGGTCAGGCTGGCGCCGGTCGCGCGCAGGGCCTCGCCTGCCAGTCCGGTGCCGCAGCCCAGGTCGAGTACTGCAGGGCCGGCGGCCAGCAGCGGTTTCACCATATCGGCCAGCAACCCGGGCACGCGATAGCCCAGTTCAGCCACCACGCGCTGCTCGAAACCGGCGGCAAAGGCGTCGAAGGTCTCGCGCACATAGTTCTGCGGCGCCCGGGCCGCGCCTTGCCCTTTCAGCGCCGCTAGCAGATGGCCGAACAGCCCGGCATCCAGGCCCTGATCAAGCGCACGCTGATAAATCTCCGCGGCGACCTCATGGCGCCCCTGGCCCTGCAGGATGCGCCCGAGGTTGACATAGGGCGGAGCCAGGCCGGGCTTGTACCAGATAGCCTGCCAATAACAGGTCTCGGCGGTGTCGAACAGCTCATCAGCCTGATAGATGGCGCCGACATTATTGAGCGACTCGGCATGATGCGGGTTGCGCGCCAGCACGCCGCGATACTGCACCGCCGCCGCCTCCAGCCGGTTCAGGCCCTTCAGGGAATTGGCCAGCTTGTAGCGGGCCTCGACATGCTCCGGATCGAGTTCGAGCACACGCTGGAAGGCTGTCGCCGCCGCTTCGAGTTCATCACGCTCATAGAAGGCGCACGCCTCGGCCAGGCCATCATCGGAAGCACTTGCAATCTGGGACATGGGATATAGTCAGGTAACCATGCAACACCCTGACGACCGGTGTCGTCCCTGCGGGTGCTGCGCCAGCCATGATCCCGGAAACACCTTGAATCCGCAAACCAGCCATTTGTTCTTCGCCCCCTGCCCACGCGGCCTGGAAGCCCTGCTCACCGATGAATTGCGCGGCTTCGGCGCCGCCGATCTGCGCACCGTCCCCGGCGGCGTGTCCTTCCGCGGCAGCATGGAGTTGTGCTGGCGCGCCAACCTGGGCTCTCGGCTCGCGTCGCGCGTGCTGCTGCAATTGCTGCACAAGCCCTACAAGAACGAGCTGGACGTCTACAACGCCGCCCACGCCGTGGACTGGCCAACCCTGTTCGGGGTGGAGCGCAGCCTGCGCGTGGACGTCAATGCCATCCGCTGCCCGCTGCGCAGCCTGGACTTCCTCACACTGCGCATCAAGGACGCGGTTTGCGACCGCTTCCGCGCCCGGCTCGACAAGCGCCCGGACGTCGACACGCGCAATCCCGATGTGCGCGTGCACGGCTTTCTCGACGCCACCCATTTCACGCTCTATCTGGACACCTCCGGCGAGCCGCTCTACAAGCGTGGCTGGCGCACCGAGGTCGGCGAAGCACCGCTGAAGGAAAACCTCGCCGCCGGCATCGTCATGCTATCCGGCTGGGACCGCCGTGAAACCCTGTATGACCCGATGTGCGGCAGCGGCACCCTGCTGATCGAGGCGGCCATGCTGGCGCTGGGCATGCCGCCCGGGGCGCGGCGGGAATTCGGTTTCCAGCGCCTGGCCGGACACGATGCAGCCGGCTGGGCTGCGCTTCGCGAGGCGGTGCTGGCCGCGGCCACGCCATCGTCGCCCCTGGAAATCTATGGCAGCGACAGTTCGCCGCGCGAAATCGAGCGAGCCCGCGACAACCTCGAGGCCGCAGGCCTCATGGGCAGCGTGGTCTTCGGCGTGGGCGATGTGCTGGAGATGCCGCCCCCGGCCGCCAGCGGGGTGATGATCGCCAATCCGCCCTATGGCGTGCGTCTGGGCGAGACCAATGAACTGGCCGCCTTTTACCCGCAGCTGGGCAATACCCTGAAGGCACGCTACAGCGGATGGCGCTGCTACCTGTTCTCCGGCGATCCCGAACTGGCCAAACTGATCCGCCTGCATGCGAGCAAGCGCACCCCGCTGTTCAACGGCCCGCTGGAATGCCGGCTGTACGAATACCGCATGCAGGAAGGCAGCCTGCGCAAACCCAGGGAAGGCGACGGCGGGCAAGCGCAGGACAAAGCACCCGGCTAGCGCCCCGGGCAGTGCTTATTTGCGCTCGATGATCGCCATCGTGCAGCGCGAGATGCAGCTCAGCTTGCCCTCGGCATTGGTGATGCGGATGTCCCAGACCTGGGTGGTGCGACCCAGGTGGACCGGACGCGCGACTGCGGTGACCCAACCGTCCTTGGCCGCAGCCAGATGGTTGGCATTGATCTCCAGGCCGACCGCGCGGTACTTGCTGCGGTCCAGGGTGCGGCTGCAGCCCACGGAGGCCAGCGTCTCGGCCAACACCACGCTGGCACCGCCGTGCAGGATGCCGAAGGGCTGGCGGGTGCGCTCATCCACCGGCATGCGCCCGGCGATGTAATCCTCGCCAAATTCAGTGATCTCCAGGCCGATGACCCGGGCGATCCCGACCTGGGCACGTTCATTCACTTCCTTGACCGAAACCGGTTCAAACCAGATAGGCATTGCTGCTTCACTCCCAATCGAACTGCATGAAAAGCCTCTCCCGGTCCGCCACTGCCACCACCGGCCCCGGGCTAGTACGGCGAGCCGTCCTTGTGGCTGAACCGCCACTGGCCATTTTCAGCCATGACAACCTGCAGGTCCTCGTCCGGATAGCTGGCGGCATCCCCGGCCAGGCGGTCGCCCATCTCCAGGTACAGCACGTCCCGGGTGGAGCGATTGACCAGATGGTGACCATCGCCGGTGGCCGCCTTGAAGCCACTGCACCAGCCTGGCTGCAACAGGGTTTCGCCGGCATCGGTGATCAGCGTGGGCGTGCCTTCCAGGACGTAGATGAATTCATCCTGCACCGTGTGCGCGTGGCGCAGCGCCGACATGGCGCCCGGCGCCAGGCGCGTGAGGTTGACCCCGAAATTGGCCAGGCCGAACACCTCGCCCAGTGCGCGCTTGGTGCGGCCGGCCATGCGCGAAGCATGGGGCTCGGGATAATTGGAGGGCTTGGTGCGGGGCGCGACATCGGCGGCCAGCACCGCCACGGGCCGGGTTCCGGATTCAGGCTTGCTCACAGAAAGTCCTCCAGGTCAGGATGCAGATGACCAGGCCGCACCGAGCATAGCCAACAGGTTCGGCGTGACGAATGCCATCCACATCCATGGAACGGTGCAGCGGCCAAGGCATCGGCATCCCGCTTGCTGCCCCCCGCGGCGCGAGGGCCTTGCCAGATGGCCGGCTCAGCACGCCTTCTTCGGAGGCGGCGCGGGATGAATGTTGTCCACCCAGCTCACTTCCTCGGGCTTTTCCACCATCGGGATGTCCAGATTCACCACCACCGGCTCCTGACCACTGCGCACCAGCACGCAGGACAGCGGCTCATCGTCGTTGGCATTGATTTCCTGATGCGGCACATAGGGCGGCACAAAGATGAAATCACCCGGGCCGGCTTCGGCAGTGAACTCCAGTTGATCGCCCCAGCGCATGCGCGCCTTGCCACTGACGATGTAGATGACGCTTTCCACGGGGCCATGGTGGTGGGCCCCGGTCTTGGCCTTGGGATGGATCACCACGGTGCCGGCCCAGAGCTTCTCGGCGCCGGCGCGAGCATGGGTGATGGCCGCGGCGCGGCTCATGCCCGGCGTCTGCGCGGTATTGATGTCCAGCTCGTTGCTGTGCACCACGCGGATACCGTTGTACTTCCAGTCATGCGTGTGCGTGTGATCGCTGTTCATGAAGCCCCCAGATCAGTCGGGTTGACGGGTCCGGCCCCGCATGGCGAACGCCGGATGCATCACGGATTGTACCCGTGCAAGGCGCAGTCCTCAGGTCCCGGCGGAGGCCCCCGCAGACCGGCGCCCAGCGGATTTGTTCCCGCTGCGGCTTGGGCTGCGCTTGACGGACGACGTTGACTTCGTGGCGCGCCTCTTCGCCGCCTTTTTTCTTCCGGCACCAGAGCTCTTGCTCACCGGCACCTTGGCGCCGACGCAGCGTGCCTAAGACAAACCGATCGCGATGGCCTGCTTGCGACTCTTCACTTTCTTGCCTGTGCGACCGCTCCTCAACATGCCTTCCTTGCGATCTTGCATTGCCGCTTCAACTTTTTCAGACGCCTTTTTTCCATACCTTGCCATGGGACAACGCCTCTCACCTGATGGCGGGCTTTGATCAGACCTCTGCAAACACCTGTTGCTGCAAAGCTTCCGGCGGATTGGACCTGAATAAGCTTTGTTCGCCGGTGTCTGTCAGCAATGTCTATTCCAAGTCCTGCGACCAGCGACTGCAGAGGAAGCGCCACTTTGGAAATGACGAAAGGGCGGGGGCGTGATTTGCCCGAAGTGCCCAAAAGCCGGTAAATTTTTCAACATCATCGCTGCCATCGAAATGCGGCCAGTCACTCGCGATGGCATTCGGTAGCATGACCTGCCAGCCAAACCAGCAACGGTATCAGTCGAACTTCACGCCGGCAGCACGCACCAGTCCCGCCCACTTCTTCGTCTCGGCTGCAATGAAAGCGGCGGTATCGGCCGGACTTGCGCCAGCATCGACGATATAGCCGTCACGCTCCAGCGCCGTCTTCACCGGCGCGGAAACCAGCACGGCATTGATGGCGCGGTTGAGAGTGGCGATCACCGCAACCGGGGAGCCGGCCCGGGTCACCATGGTGTACCAGGCCCCGGAGGTGTAGCCCGGATATCCCGATTCGGCGATGGTGGGCAGGTCCGGATAGGTCGGCAGGCGCTTTTCCGAAGTGGCTGCCAGCAATTTGAGCTTGCCCGATTTCACCAGGCCCTGCACCGAGGGTGGCCCCACCAGGTGGATGTCCACCTGCTCACCCACCAGGTCTGCCAGCACCTGGGCGTTGCCCTTGTAGGGAACATGCAGCATGCGGATCCCCGCCATGGTCTCCAGCAGCACACCGCCGAAATGCGAAGGCGAGCCATTGCCAACCGATCCATAGCTGATGCTGTCCGGCCGGGATTGCGCCAGCTTCACCAGTTCGGCGATCGTGTTGGGTGCAAAACCCCGGCGGGCCGCGACCACCTGGTAGTTGGAGGCGATGCGCGCGATGGGTGCGAAGTCCCTGACGGCATCGTAGGGCAGCTTCGCATAGGCGGCAGGGTTCACCGCCAAGGTCGAGCCCGGGGCCAGCAAGAGCGTGTAGCCATCAGCACTGGCCCGCGCTGCGACCTCCGCGCCCACAATGGTGTTGGCTCCGGCGCGGTTGTCCACCAGCACCGACTGCGCGAGCTGGCCGGCCAGGGCCTCGGCGATGGTGCGACCGAGAATATCGGCGCCGCCACCGGGCGGAAAGGGCACCACCAGGCGCAAGGGGCGCGAGGGATAGCTCTGGGCAAGCACCGGGTTGAAGGGCCAGGCCAGGCCGACTGCAGCGGCGCCGCCCAGGAGCACAAGGAGGGGGAGGGTCCGCGCAGCCAAGGGTGTCCAAATCAGCATCATTTCACTCCGCCGTGATATTGGCCGACTTGATCACCTTGCCCAGGCGTTCGTAATCGGTGCGTACGATGCGCGCCAGCTCTGCGGGCGTGCTGCTGCGTGCTTCGGCGCCCTGGTTGGCCAGGCCCTGTATCACTTCGGGCACGGCCAGCATCTTCACCAGCTCGGCATTGAGCCGGGCGACGATGGGCGCCGGCGTCTTCGCCGGCACGAACAGGCCCCACCACAGGTCATATTCGAAATTCGCCACGCCGGCCTCGCCCATGGTGGGCACATCCGGCACGGCATTGGAGCGGCGCGCCGTGGTCACCGCCAATGCCTTCAGCTTGCCGCTTTTCACATAGGGCAGCACGCCGGGAATGGTGTTGAACAGGATCTGCACGCGGTCCTCCAGCAGGTCGGGCATGGCCTGCACCACGCCCTTGAAGGGGACATGCACCATGTTCACGCCCACTAATGACTTCAACCATTCGGTGGCGATGTGGTTGGGCGCGCCGATGCCGGCCGAGGCATAGAAAATCTTGCCCGGGGATTTCTTCGCTACGTCGATCAGCTCGCGCACACTGTTCACCTTGAGCGCGGTGTTCGCCACCAGAATCTGCGGATTGGTGACAATCAGGCTGACCGGATCGAAATCGCGCACCGGGTCATAGGTGATCTTGCTGTTGATGAGCGGTGCAATGACCAGACCAGCGGAGGTGCCAAACAGCAGGGTGTAGCCGTCAGCCACCGCCCGTGCCGCCGTTTCCGTGGCAATGAGGCCGCCCGCACCACCGCGGTTGTCGGGGATCACCTGCTGCTTGAGCGCTTCGGACAGCTTGGTCGTCACCAGGCGCGCGACGATGTCGGTGCTGCCGCCAGCGGGGTAGGGGATCATCATGCGCAGCGGCTTGGCCGGCCAGGGCGCCTCATCGGCGGCCAGGGAGGAGGCCGGTGCGGCCAGAGCCAGCAGGGCGGCAATACTGGTCGCGGTGGCGCAGGCGAGGGCGCGCAGAAGCTGTCGTTGCATGTTTCCTCCAGTGCCAGTGCCAGTGCTGATCCGAATGCAGCGGCCTGGCTTTTATTATCAAATACAGATGATATGGATTTCCAGTATTACGTCAAAAGCCATATTGTTATCAGGGCGTTTCAGCCCTTCATCTCGATGAACTCCAGCTGCACCCCGTCCGGCCCCTCGAAGAAGCAGGCACGCCGGCCGCCACTGACCACCGTCTCCTCCAGGATCTTCGCGTTGCGCGCCTTGAGTTTCGCCACCACGCTGTCGTACTCGTCACTGTCGATGGCGATGTGCTCCATGCCCAGGGTCTGGGCACGCGTCTGGCTGGCAAGGATGCCGGTGACGTTCAGCGACAGGCCATGCAGGTCCAGGCGCAGACCGCCATTAGGGCTGCGGCTGACAATCTTCGCGCCCAGGGTGTCGACGTAGAAATCCGCCGTGGCTTCCGGATCATTGGTCTTCAGGTGCAGGTGATTGAGCTTGAATGGCATGGCTGTCCTCCTCGGGATGTGCTGCGGGAAAGCGCCTCGTGCAGCGCCGGCAATGCATCAGGAACAACGGGGTCGGAAACAAACGCAGGCACCGGAGCCGGATCGGGCCAGCAGAAACGCAGACTAGCAGAAGCGGCAACAGCGGGCCGGGGCCCGCCGTGCCTTCAGATCCCCGGCTGATAGTGTGCCGGGCGAAGCCGATGCTCAATCCGGCTTGATGTTGTGCTCCTTGACGATCTTCGACCACTTCGCCACATCCTCGCGCAGCATGTCGGCGAACTGCTCCGGCGAACTCCCCACCGGAATCACGCCCAGTTCGGCGAACTTCTCGGTGAACTCCGGCGAGCGCACGATCTTCACCAGTTCCGCATGCATGCGATTGATGATGGGACGCGGCGTGGCCGCTGGCGCCAGCAGGCCGAAGTAGGTGGCCGCCTGGAAGCCGGGGAAGCCGCTCTCGTGCATGGTGGGCAGATCCGGCAGCACCGGCAGGCGGGTCAGCGAAGCCACACCGATGGCGCGCAGCTTGCCGGCCTTGAGGTGCGAAGCCACCGGGCCGACATTGACGAACTGCAGGTCGGCCTCGCCGGCCAGCACTGCGGTAGTGGACGGTCCCGCACCCTTGTAGGGCACATGCGTAACCTTGATGCCGGCCTGCTGCGCTGCCAGGATGATGGCCAGGTGGGTGGAGCCGCCATTGCCCGAGGAGGCCCAGTTGACCTTGCCCGGATTGGCCTTGGCATAGGCCACCAGTTCCTGCATCGTCTTCGGAGCGAAGCCGGGAAAGGTCGTCAGCACGCTCGGCGCATTCACGAAATGGGTGATGGTGGCGTAGTCCTTGACCGGGTCATAGGGCACCTTGTCGTAGAGCAGCGTGGCAAAGGTATGGGTGTTGTTCGAGCCCACCAGGAAGGTATAGCCGTCCGGCGCCGCCTTGGCCACCGCCTCGCCGGCGATCAGGCCACCGCCACCTGCGCGATTGTCGAAGAGGATGGACTGGCCCAGCACTTCCCCCAGCTTCAGCGCCAGCGGGCGCGCCACCACGTCAGTGCCGCCGCCCGCAGCATAGGGAATGATCCAGCGGATCGGCTTGTTGGGATAAGTGCCCTGGGCCTGGGCCATGGAGGCCCCCAGCGAGGCGAACAATGTGACGGCGATGATGCGTTTCATGGTATTTCCTCCTTGGATGTCCTGTTTGCGGATGATACGGTGTCGCGGCTAATCCACCTTGGCGCCCGAGGCCCTCACGGCATCCCCCCAGCGCGACAGTTCGGCCCGCAGGAACTGCTCGAACTCGGCGCTGCTGCCACCGGTGGGGATGGAGCCATTGGCACGGATGCGGGCAGCCACCTCAGGCTGGGCCAGGGCCGCATTCATGGCCTTGTTGATGGTCTGCACGATGGTCACCGGCGTGCCGGCAGGGGCCATCAGCGATGACCAGCTGGTGGCCTCGAATCCCGGGAAGCCCTGCTCGGCGATGGTCGGCACATCGGGCATGGTATCGGTGCGCCTGGGGAAGGTCACGGCGATCACCCTCACCTTGCCGGCCTTGGCCAGCGGCACCACGGTGGGCGCAGGCTCGAAGAAGAAATCCAGCTGACCGCCCAGCAGCGCGGTGATCATGGCCGGGGAGCCCTTGAAGGGCACATGGGTGGTGTCCATGCCGGCCCCCAGCTTGAACATTTCCGTGGTGATGTGGGTGGTGGTGCCGCTGCCGCCGGAACCGTAGTTGGTCTGTCCCGGCCGGGCTTTCACGTAGGCGACCAGTTCCTGCAGGTTCTTCACCGGGGTGGCGACATTCACCACCAGGTACTGCGGCGAGGTATTGATGCGGATGATGCCAGCAAAATCGCGGACCGGGTCGTAGGGCAGGCTCTTGTACAGGGCCGGATTGATGGCCAGCGGTCCGCTGGAGGAGATGAGCAGGGTGTAGCCATCGGGGGCTGCCACCTTCACCGCTTCATGCGCGATGATGCCCCCGGCGCCCGGGCGATTCTCCACGAAATAAGTCTGCCCGAGCAGGCTGGTCAGTTTGTCGGCAAACAGGCGCGCGGTCAGGTCGGTGGTCTGACCTGGCGGGAATCCCACCACCACCCTGGCCGGTTTGGACGGATAGGCCTGGGACCTGGCCTCAGGCATGAGCGCCGTTGTGAACATGCCCGTGAATAGCAATACGGCTGCCGCGCCGCCTGTCCATCGCTTGCCTGCACCCATGTATCCCCCGCTGTTGTCATTGTGATGTTGTTTGTGTACGTCCGGGCTGTGCTGCGGCTAGTTTCCGGATGCGCCCTTCTTGCGGGTATCGCGCACGTAGACCTGGCCGTCGAACAGGCGGCGCTGGGTGCGCAGCAAGGCGCCCTGTTCCGCGTGCCATTGGCCGTCTCGCTTGAACACCGTGGCCGCCACCGTCAGCACGCCCGAGGGCATGGCGATGCGGATGGGCTTTTCCGGGTCCTCCACGGGGCGCGTGGCCGCATGCACCAGCGAGCCCTCCAGGCGCGAGGCCACCGCAATGCACAGCGAGGCGGTCAGCGGCAGTGCGCGATGCGGCTGGCCGTTGGACATCATGCGTGCGGTGAGATCGACGCTGTCGGCCTTGAGTGCTTCGCCGGTCAGCAGTTTGGCGTCCTGCGCCGGTGACACGAAACCGATCAGCGGCACGGACTTCTTCTTCGCTGCCTCGACATTCGGGGCCAGGCCCATGGCCACCGAGGCCGCGGTGCGGATGGCGTCGAGCTTTTTCAGCAACTCGGGTGATGCATCGATGTCATCGGGCATTTCCGTGCCCTTCAAGCCGAGGTCGGCGGCGGTGAAGAACACGCAGGCATTGGCCGCATCGACCATGGACACCTTGAGGCTGCCGATGCCCGGCACCTCCAGCGTGTCGACGACATTGCCGGTGGGCAGCAGCTTGCCGGTGCCGGCGCCGCCAGGCTCGCGGAACTCCAGCTTCACCGCTGCGCCGGTGCCGGCCACGCCGGGAATTTCCAGGTCGCCGTCGACAGCCGCCAGACCCTCATCCATGGGAAAGCGCGCGTGGATGACCTTCTTGGTATTGGTGTTGTGGATGCGCACCAGCGCATCCGGACCGCTGATCTTCACCAGGCCTTCGTCGACGGCAAAGGGGCCCATGGCCGAGGACATGTTGCCGCAGTTGAGGTCATAGGTGACCCGCGCTTCCTTCACCTGCACCTGGGCAAAGGTGTAGTCGATGTCGGCATCGGGGCGCGAGGGCGGGCCGATGACGCACACCTTGGACAGCGAGGACACGCCCCCGCCCATGCCGTTCAGCTGGCGCACATAGGGGTCGGGGCTGCCGATGGCGGAGAGGAAAATCTCGTCCCACTGGGCGCGCTCGGCGGGCAGGTCCCTGGCGTGAAAAACGATCGCCTTGCTGGTGCCACCGCGGATGAAGGCGGCCGGAATCTTTCTTTGCTTCACGATGATTTCTCCACGGTCAGAAAATGGAATGCCGGCCCCATTACGGAGGCCGGCATCGTCACGTTTGCTGCATGCCCGGGGTGGGCCCTGGCCTTATCCCAGGGACTTGGCCGCGCTGCGGCCGGCAATGCGGCCGAACACGGCGCCGGACATCAGGCCGGTACCGAGCGGGTAGTTGTAGTGGAACAGGCCGCCCACCATTTCGCCGCAGGTGTAGAGGCCCGCCATCGGCTTCCAGTCGCTGCCCACCACCTGGCCATCCTTGGTGATCTTCAGACCGCCGAAGGTGAAGGTGATGCCGCCGGTGACCGGGTAGGCCACGTAGGGAGCGGTGTCCAGCTTGACCGCCCAGTTGGTCTTGGCCGGGGTGATGCCTTCGGTGTGCACACCATCCAGTGCCGCCGGATTGAAGGCGCCACCATGACCGGCTGCCGCGTTGTAGGCGTTGATCGACTTCATCGCCTCGGCGTGGTTGACCTTCAGCTGCTGGACCAGGCCTTCCAGGGTGTCGGACTTGATCGGCTCGCTGGTGGAGTAGCGCGGCTCGAGCAGGTGCAGCACCTTGCTGTCGAAGATCTGGTAGGCCAGGCTGCCCGGCTGCTTGAGGATGGAGCCACCGTACTTGGCATAAGTGTAGGACTGCAGGTTCTCGCCTTCGTCCAGCCAGCGCTTGCCCTCGATGTTGATCATCACGCCATAAGGGTAGGACAGGCGGTTGGTCTTGTCGGTCAGGTTGCGCTGGCCGTAGTCGGGCGCCTCGGCATTGATCGGGGTGGCATGGCAGCCGCCCCAGTGGCCCCAGGGCATGGCGCCAAGGTCCATCGCCATCTTCAGGCCGTCGCCATAGTTGAAGTTGGAACCGCGCACCTTGGCATGCTCCCAGGGGTCGCCCAGGTACTGACGGCGCCAGGCCGGGTTGGTCTCGAAGCCACCGCAGGCCAGCACCACGGCGCCGGCGGAGAGGGTCTTCAGGCCGTCCGGGCCGCGCGCCACCACGCCGGAGACACGGCCGGTGGCATCCTGGGTCAGGCTCTGCGCCGAGGTGTCGTAACGGATTTCCACGCCCGCCTGCTCGGCAGTCTTGAACCAGACGGCCGACAGCGCCACGCCCTCATGCTCGATGCGCACGAACGCGCCCTTGGGCCACTTGTAGTTGCCCTGGGTGTCCTTCACGCCGATCACCGAATGGGCCGGCTCGAACTTCATCTTGCCCGACTCCTGCAGCCAGACCATGGTGTCGTAGGACTGGTCGATGAGGATCTTGGAGAGCTCCGGGTCGCTGCGGCCGTTGGTGACGCCCATCAGGTCGCCACGAAAGGAAGCCTCGTCGTAGGGCTGCACGCCGGCGTGGAAGCCGGGGTATTGCGCCTCGATGCCGGGCAGGAAGCGATCGAGTTCGTCCACATGGTTGTAGACAAAGCGGAAGATCGCGCCGCTGAAATGGGTGTTGCCACCGCGCTGCCCCTTGGGCGCCTTCTCCAGCAGCAGGACCTTCTTCGCCCCGTTTTCCGTCGCCGACACGGCGGCCGCACAGGCGGCATTGCCGCCACCCACCACGATCACGTCAAAATCACTCATCAATCATCCTCTGTTCAGGTTGGACTGCAGTCCGGATCCGGCATCGATGCAGACACTGCCTTGTTGCCTTGTTCGATGGCCGGCACGAAAACGGGTAGCAACAGCTGGCGATGGGATGCCTCCGGCGGTGATGTGCCCGGCAGGCATGGCGATGTCCGTTTCGTCACCCCGCGCCACTGCTGCCTGGCATTGCCACTTCACACCTCGATGCACATTGTATACAATCGTATCCAAAGCTGTACAATGGTATTCAGTTCACCCATTCCTGTCAACCGCAGCCCCGGGCCGCGAGCGATGCCGCCATCAGGATGGCCCGGCACACCAGGCAGGGGCACGGCAGACATGAAGAGGACGGCCGGCATTTCGGCAAGCCCAACACCAGAATGAGGCCCATGGCTGCAAGCATTGAAAAACCGAGCGAACTTCCCGCCAACGCCACGGGACTGTCGCGCGCCGATCATGCCTATGCCGAGCTGAAGAAGGCGCTGCAGACCGGGCGCTTCCAGCCGGGGGAGCGCATCCCCGAGGAAACCGTGGCCGGCTGGCTGCAGGTCAGCCGCACGCCGGTGCGGGAGGCGCTGCGCCGCCTGGCCTCGGAAAACCTGCTGGTGACCACCAACCGCGGGCTGGCCGTACCGCAGATGAGTGACGACCAGATCTTCGAGCTGTATGCCATGCGTGGCGTGCTCGAAGGGGCGGCCGCCGGGCTGGCTGCGCGGCATGCCTCACCCATCGAGGTGGAGCTGATGAACCGCATCCTGGAAGAGCAGGCCGCCGCCGGTGACGATGCCGGGCGCCTGGTGGAGCTGAACAAGGATTTGCACAACTGCATCTACCGCGCCGCCCGAAACCGCTACCTGCTGCGCACCCTCACTTCGCTGCAGAACGAGCTGGAGCAACTGCGCGGCACCACCTTTGCCGCGCCGGGGCGCCCACCGGAAGCCCTGCGCGAGCATCGTGCCATGGTGCGCGCCATCCAGCGCCAGGATGCCGAGACGGCGGAAAAGGTGACGCGCCAGCATGTCAGCGGCGCCCTCACGCTGCGCCTGCGCATCATGCGCGCGGGGACCTGATCCGCGGGGAACACCGGGCCGTGCCCCAGCCAGCCCCTCAGCCAATCCGCCGCGCTCAGGCTGCTTCGCAGCCGGATTTGACGGAAGAGGCCCTCCTGCCCAGAATGGCTTGCGATCCATAACGCAATAACAACAGGAGGGCAATTCGCATGCGCAGACGTGAGCTATTGCTAGCCGGCATGGGCCTGATGGGTGCGGGGCTGACCGCCTCGGCGTGGGGGCAGCAGGCCCGTTTTCCGAACAAGGTGATGAAGCTGGTCATCCCGTTTGCCCCGGGCGGCTCTACCGACGTGCTCGGCCGCCGGCTGGCCCATCACATGGGGGAGGTGCTCGGCCATAACATCGTGGTCGACAACCGCGCCGGGGCAGCCGGTAGCGTGGGTTGCGCCTACGTCGCAGGATCGCCACCGGACGGCTACACGCTGCTGCTGGGCACCACTGGCACGCATGCCATCAATGCCACCTCCATGGTCAAGCCGGTCTACGACGCACAGAAGGACTTTGCGCCGGTAGGGCTGATCGGCATCCAGCCCATGGGCATTGCCATCAACCCCAAGGTGCCGGCCCAGACCCTGCCGGAACTCATGGCGCTGATCCGTGCCAATCCGGGCAAGTTCGGCTTCGCCTCGGCGGGCAACGGCGGCATCGCGCACCTGTCGTTCGAGATCTTCAAACAGCTTGGGGGCAACCTGCAGGCCACGCATGTGCCCTACCCGGGTGGCGCGCCGGCACTGCGTGATGTGATGGGCGGCCACGTGCCCATCCTCAGCGACACCTTCAGCAGCATCGTGCCCTACCACCGGCAGGGCCAGCTTCGCGTGCTGGCCACCACCGGGGCCAAGCGCTCGCCGATTGCGCCGGACATCCCGGCCGCGGTGGAATTCAACCTGCCGGGCATGGTGGCGGCGACTTCGGGCATCCTGCTGGCACCGGCCGGCACGCCCGCAGCCGTGATCGACACCCTGCAGTCGGCCATGGCCAAGGTGATGCAGATGCCCTCCTTCCAGGCCGACCTGGAGAAGCTCGGGGTCGAACCGGAGCCCGCCTCGACGCCGGCGAAGACCGCCGCCTTCATCGCCTCGGAAATCGCCAAGTGGGCGCCCGTGATCAAGGCCACCGGCACCACCATGTAGTTCGTCAGCGCGGCCGGCCGGCTGAGGCGGAAAGCCTTCAGCCGGCCTCCAGATCGGCCACCAGGTCGGCCTGATCCCGCTCGATGCGGGCGGCGGCTTCCTTCAGCAATTGCGTCGCGGCGGCAATGCGCCGCTCGCTGAATTCGGCCAGCGCTCCGGCCACGCTGATTGCCGCTACCGGCGCCCCGTGACGGTTGACGATGGGCACGCCCAGCGACGCGCCTCCCGGCAGGATATTGCCCAGGTTGATGCCCACACCCAGGCGCTGCGAGCGCTGCCACATGGCGTCATAGGTGCGGCCGCGATGCGCCGGATTGCTGCGCAGGGCGCGACGGTTGGCCGCCAGCAGGCGTCGCTGCTCCCCCGGCGGCAGCCGCAGCAGCATGGCTACGCCCAGCGCAGACCCGGCCAGCGGCACCTTGCGCCCGACCTCGTTCATCAGGTTCACCGAGGTGGTGCCGACGCGGTCGGCGCACACCACCTCCTCGCCTGAACGCAGGGCCAGGAACACCACCCAGCGGGTCTTCTGGGAAATCTGCAACAACGCCGCATGACAGGCCGCCTGGAACTGGAAATAGGAGGGCACGGTGAGCGCCATTTCATACAGGGCCGGACCGGGCACATAGCGTTTGTCCTGCGGCCGTTGTCGGACCAGACGCATGGCGACAAGCGAGGTCAGGATACGATAGGCAGTGCTGGTGCTGAGCCCGCACTGCGCGGCGATGTCGGTGAGCCGCCAGCCGATCTGGCGCCGCGTACCCAGCACCTTGAGCAGCGAGACGGTGCGCCCGATCGACTGGGTGCCCGGCGGCTGTTGCCGGGGTGGCCGACCCGGCTCGGGACGCTTGCGGGCAGTGGCCATGTGGGCAGGTCCGCGGAAGGGTGGTTGAGGAATGGAAATTTTGCCACATCATGGCAAAACTTTGCCGAGCACACCCTTGTCCCCGGGGCAATGGTGCTATGGTCATGCAACATGGCTCGCAGGCCATCCCTTTCCCGATTCCCCCACGAGGAGTGCCCCTTGGCAAGCAGCAAGGCAGCCGACGCATCCGGGCAGTACGCGATCGCCGTCGACATCGGCGGCACCTTCACCGACATCACCCTGGCAGACCGCGCCAGCGGACGCCTGTGGCAGGTGAAAACCCCCACCACCCCGGGCGACCAGTCGCAGGCTTTTGCCGCAGGCATCCTGCGCATCCTGAAAGAGGCCGGCATTGCCGCAGCCGACATTGCCGGGGTGTTCCACGGCACCACCGTGGCCACCAATGCCATCCTCGAGCGCAAGGGCGCCACAGTCGGCCTGCTGACCACCGAAGGCTGCCGCTACGTGCTGCACATCGGCCGGCACGATGTGGCGAAGAATGCCAACAGCTATTTCTGGATCCGTCCGCCGCGCCTGGTGCCACCGCGACGCATCCATGAAGTAATCGGGCGCACCAGCCCTGAAGGCCGCGAGGAAAAGCCGCTGGACGAAGCCGCCTGTCGCGCCGCCATCAGCCGCCTCGGGGAACAAGGTATCGAATCCCTGGCCATCTGCCTGCTGCACGCCTACGCCAATGGCGCACACGAACAACGCGTGCGCGAACTGGTCGCCGAAGTGCTGCCCGGCATGCCCTGCTCCATCTCCTCGGAAGTGCTGCCCATCTTCCGCGAATACGAGCGAACCACCGCCACCGTCATCAATGCCTACGTGATGCCCAAGGTGGCCGGTTACCACCAGCGCCTGGAGGCGCGGCTGCAGGAAATGGGGCTCAAGGCCCCCTTGCGCATCATGAAGTCCAACGGCGGCATGTATTCGGCGCAGGCGGCAGCACGCCAGCCCATCCACACCGCGCTCTCCGGTCCCGCCGCCGCGGCCGTGGGCGCCATCCTGGTCGGCCAGGCCGCCGGTTACCCCAACGTGATCTCCATCGACGTGGGCGGCACCTCGGCCGACATCTGCCTGTCACGCGACAACCGCCCAGCGATCAGCTCCGCCGGCGAGATCGCCGGGCTGCCGCTCAATGTGCCCATGGTGGACGTGAACACCATCGGCGCCGGCGGCGGTTCCATCGCCCGGGTCCTGGGGCGCAGCCTGCAGGTGGGCCCGGAAAGCGCCGGCGCCGAGCCCGGCCCGGCCTGTTACGCGCGGGGCGGCCTGGAAGCCACCGTCACCGACGCCAACCTGGTGCTGGGGCGCAGTCCCGACTCCCTGGGCGGCGAAGTGGCGCTCAGGATCACGCTGGCCGAGGAAGCCATCAGCGACCATGTCGCCAAGCCCCTGGGGCTGTCGCTGCACGAGGCGGCCGACGGCATCGTCGAACTGCTCAACAACAACATGGCCGCCGCCATCCGCTCCGTCTCGGTGGAGCGTGGCCACGATCCGCGCGAATTCGCCCTGGTGGCGGGCGGCGGCGGCGGCGCGCTGCACGCAGGGCGCCTGGCTGAACTGCTCGGCATCCCGCGCGTCATCGTGCCGGCGAGTGCCGGACTGCTATCCACCCTGGGCCTGCTGGCCACCGACCTGAAGAGCGATTTCTTCCAGACCATCATCCAGCGTTCCGGGCAGTTCGACCTGCAGCGCCTGAATGCCACCCTGTCAGAACTGGAAGCGCGTGCCCAGGCCTGGTTCCGCGACGAGGGGGTGGCCGAGGCCGATGCGCGCTTCGTGCGCACCGCCAGCCTGCGCTACATCAACCAGGCCTATGAAATCGCCGTGACCCTGCCCGAGCGGGCCGCCAGCCAGGGCGGCGCCCTGCTCACCGCGGGCGACCTCGAAGCGCTGCAACAGACCTTCCATCGCCAGCACGAGCAGCTGTATTCGTGGTCCTCGCCCAGCCTGCCGGTGGAACTGGTCAACCTGGGCATCTCGGCCTACGGGCGCCTCGCCAAGATCCGCCTGTCCCCGCGCGCAGCGGCAGCCGAAAGCCCCCTGGCCGCCCGCACCAGCCGCGCCGTGTACTTTGGCCACAGCCATGGCCTCCTGGACACGCCCGTCTACGACTTCGATGCCCTGGCGCCCGGCCATCGACTCACCGGCCCGGCCGTCATCGAGCAACGCTTTTCCACGGTACTGGTACTGCCCGGGCACGTGGCCAGCATGGATACCTACGGCAACATCATCATGGAGGTGCCGCAATGAAGGCCACAGCGGTGGAAACGGTTGATCCGGTCGTCGTCGAAATCATCAAGGGTGCGCTGAAGTCCTGCGGTGATGAAATGGAATCGGTCATCGTGCGCACCTCGATGTCACCCTTCATCCGCGAGAAGGGCGACCACTTCTCCGGCCTCACCGACCGCCGCGCGCGCCTGCTCTACACCACCAATGACCGCGCCGGCCCCGGCATGATCGAGGCGATCTGGGAAAAATTCCCCGCCGAAGTGATGCAGCCCGGCGATGTCTACTGGGCCAATGACCCCTATCTGCTGCACGGCGCCATCTCGCACTCGCCGGACATGTGCTTCATCGCGCCCGCCTTCTGGGGCAAGACGCTGATCGGCTACTCGCTGTGCTTCGGCCACTTCTGGGATGTCGGCGGCTCGCGTCCGGGCAGCCTCTCGCCCAGCAACACCGACATCTTCCAGGAAGGCCTGGCCGTGCCGCAGGTGAAGATCGTCTCGGCGGGCACACTGAATGACGACCTGTACCGGCTGATCCTGCGCAACTCGCGCTTCCCCGACATGATGGAAGGCGACACCCGCGCCATGATGGCGGCCACGCGCATCGGCCAGAGCCGCCTCACCGAGCTGTTCGAGCGCTACGGCGAGGACATGACCGAAGCCTGCTTCGAGGAACTGCTGGCACGCTCCGAAGCCGTGGTGCGCCGGAACATCGCCGCGCACAGCAAGCCCGGCCGTTACCGCTTTGCCGATTATGTCGATGACGACTGCGTCACCGAAACGCCCTACCGCATCGAGCTGGAGGTGGAGGTGAAGGGGGATGAAGTCACCCTGGTCGACGGCTCGGGCAGCGATGACCAGGCCAAGGGCCCCATCAACTACCTGCTGCACCCGGACATCTGCCGCATGATGTTCTCCCGCTTCCTGTTGCGCGATGACCGCACCGTGTCGCAGAACCAGGGCGCCTACCGCACCATCAAGGAAGTGAAGCTGCGCCCGGGCAGCATCCTGCAACCGACGCGCCCGGCGCCGCTGGGCCTGCGCGCGCACACCCTGCACCGCTTCCTCAATGCCGTGCTGGGTGCCTTTGCCCAGGCCACCGAGGGCGGCACGCCGGCGGGCTCGCCCGACTACGTCATCGTCATCATGCACAGCCTCGATCCGAAGACCGGCAAGGTGGTGCTGTGTACGGACGGCTTGGGCGTGGGGCAGGGCGCGCGGCCCTTCGCCGACGGCCTGGACGTGATCTATTCGCGCCGCCAGAAAAACTACCCCTTGGAGTTCCTCGAGGGCACCTACGCCATGCGCATCGAGCGCTTCGACATCGCGCCGGATTCGGGCGGCCCCGGGCAGTTCCGCGGCGGCCTGGGCATCATCCGCGACTACCGCATGCTGGCCGACAAGGTCACCCTGGCCACGCGCATGGCCAACCGCAAGACGCCGCCCTGGGGCGTAAAGGGCGGCAAGGCCGGGCGCACCGGCCGCATTACCGTCAATCCGGGGCAGGCCGACGAACGCGTGATTCCGGGCTTCTCCGATGGCATCCAGTTGAAGCGCGGTGACCTGGTGCGCGTGCTCTCCAGCGGCGGCGGCGGTTACGGTGATCCGCTGGATCGGGCGCTGTCCCAGGTCGAGGACGATATCGCCGACGGCTTCATCACCATCGCCGGCGCGCTGGCCGACTACGGCGTGGTCATCGACGACAAGACGCTGGCCGCGGATGTGAAGGCCACTGAACAGCAACGGGCACGACTGTGCAGCGGGCGCACCGAGCCGCTGCCGTTCTACGACCGCGGGCCGCAATTCCAGGAACTGGAGCGTCTCTATCATGAGAAACAAGCGGCAAAATCCGCGGCCTGAACATAAAACGACACCCACATGACCC
The DNA here is from genome assembly GCA_947474715.1 of Betaproteobacteria bacterium. Lineage (GTDB taxonomy): Bacteria > Pseudomonadota > Gammaproteobacteria > Burkholderiales > SG8-39 > CAIYPG01. Next base: position 220,379 of record CANJJT010000001.1, on the reverse strand, counting down.
ACAGCACACCAATCAGGAGAGGGTAGCCATGGCACGCATCGCAATCGGCGGCTTCATGCACGAGACCAATTCATTCGTGGCCACGCCCACCGACTGGAAGACCTACAACACCCACGGCTCACGCCCGCCGCTGTCGCGCGGCAAGGAAGTGCTGGAGCGCCTGAAGAACACCTCCTTTGCCACCTCCGGCTTCCTCAAGGCAATGGACGCCCGGCACGACATCGTGCCCACCGTGTGGGGCGCAGCGCTGGCCTCGGGCACGGTAACGCGCGAGGCCTATGAGCGCATCGCCGGCGAACTGATCGGGCGTCTGTCGGAACTGCTGCCGGTGGATGGCGTCTACCTCGACCTGCACGGCGCCATGGTCAGCGACGACTTCGAGGATGGCGAAGGCGAGCTGGTGCGGCGCGTGCGCGCCGCCGTCGGCGAGAACACCCCGGTGGTGATTTCGCTCGACTGGCATGCCAATGTCACCGAAGCCATGGTGAAGCACACCGATGGCCTGGTCGGCTACCTCACCTATCCTCACATCGACCAGGAAGAAACCGGGGAACGCGCCGCGCGCGTCATGGAAACGCTGCTCAAGCGCGGCCGGCCGGCCGGACGCGCCTTCCGCAAGATGTCCTTCCTGATTCCGCTCACCTCGCAATGCACCGACATCGATCCGTCCAAAGCCGTGGTCGAGAAGGCGCTCAGCCTGGAGGGCGGGGACGTACTCAACTGCTCCTACCTGTCCGGCTTTCCGCCTTCGGACCTGGCCGAGTGTGGCGCGTCGGTGTCAGTGCACGCTTACACGCAAGCCCTTGCCGACAGGACGGCCGATGAACTGGCCAATGATGTGGAACGACGCGAGCCGGAGTTCGCCATCCAGACCTACGCCCCCGACGAGGGGGTGAAGGCGGCCATGGCGCTGGCCGCGAAAGTGAAGCGTTCGGTGATCCTGGCTGACACCCAGGACAATCCCGGGGCCGGCGGCACGGCCGACACCACCGGCCTGCTGGCCGCGCTGGTGGCGAACAATGCCCAGGGCGCCTGTCTGGGCGTGTTCTGCGACGCCGAGGCCGCCGCAGCCGCGCATGCCGCGGGCGAGGGCCATGAGGTGAAGCTCAAGCTCGGCGGCAAGCATGGGCCCGCAGGCGTGGTGCCCTTCGAAGGCACGTTCAAGGTGGTGAAGCTGGGCGACGGCATCCTGCGCACCACCGGCCCGCATGTGGGCGGCCGCAACGTGAACCTGGGCAAGATGGCACAGTTGCAGATCGGCGGGGTGAAGATCGTGCTATCCAGCGTGCGCATGCAGGCGCATGACCAGGCGCCTTTCCGCCATGTCGGCATCGAACCGGCCGAGCAGAAAATCCTGGCCTTGAAGAGCACCGTGCACTTCCGCGCCGACTTCGGGCCGCTGGCCGACGAGATCCTGGTGGTGCTCGCCCCCGGCGGCCACTGGAGCGACCCGACCATGTATCCCTATACCAAGCTCAGGAAGGGCGTGAAGCTCTATCCCCTGGGACCGGCCTATCAGGGGCGCAACTGAAGCAAAGGGTCCGAAGATTGCTTGTTCCAAGCAGTGTTTGTTGGTCGAGACCAGTCACCAGCACCGCCAGCGATAACCGTTACGAAGGGAGAAAACCATGACACAGCCTCAAGCCCGCAACAGCCTGACCCACCCGGCCGGCGTGACACGCCTTGTACGCCTCGCCGGGGCCAGCGCCCTGGCCCTGGCAGGCGCGTCGCTGGCACTGCCCCAGCTCGCCACCGCGCAGGCCTATCCCGACAAGCCCATCCGCCTCATCGTGCCCTTTGCCCCCGGCGGCGGCGCCGACTACTACGCGCGGCCGGTGGGTGCCAAACTCAGCGAGTCGCTGGGCCAGGCCATCGTCATCGACAACCGCGGCGGCGCCAATGGCGCCATTGGTGCCGAAGCCGTGATGAATGCCCCCGCCGACGGTTACACCCTGCTGTTCGGTTCGGCCGGCGTGATCACCATCGGCCCGGCCGTCAGTCCCAACCTCAAGTACGACCCGGACAAGCACTTCCTGCCGGTGGCACTGATCGTCGACAGCCCCTTCTCGCTGATCGTCCATCCGTCCACTGGCGCGAAGACTCTCAAGGACCTGATCGCCTATGCGCGTGCCAATCCGGGCAAGCTGCGCTACGGCTCTTCCGGCGTGGGCGGCGCACCGCACCTGGCGGGTGAGTTGTTCGATGACATCGCCAAGACGAAATCGGTGCATGTGGCCTACAAGGGCGTCGGCCCCATGGTGACCGACTTGCTGGCCGGTCGTATTGAAATGACCTTCATCGGCATCAATGTGGTGCAACAACATGTCGCCGCCGGCAAGCTGCTGGTGCTCGCCACCACCTCCAGCAAGCGCTCGCCCCTGTCGGTGGACCTGCCCACCATGTCCGAAGCCGGCCTGCCCGGCTTTGCCGCGGGCACCTGGTATGGCGTGCTGGCCCCTGCAGGCACCCAGCGCGCCATCGTCACCCGGGTAAATGGCGAAGTGAACCGCGCCCTCGCCGGCGCCGACATCAAGGGCCTGCTGGCCAAGCAGGGTGCCGAGCCGCCGGCCATGACACCGGAGCAGTTCGGCAGCTTCCTCACCACCGAGCGCCAGAAGTGGACGCGCCTGGTGAAGGCCGCCAACATCAAGCTCGAGGAATAACAGGACGGCACCCGGAAAGGCCGCAGACATGGAATTCGAGGCACCGCTCACGCGCTGGCGCGAGCGCATCCGCCCGGAGTGGCTGGATGGCAATGGCCACATGAACGTGGCCTATTACACGCTGGTGTTCGACCATGGCACCGACGCCTTCCTCGATGCCGTCGACCTGGGCTTTGCCTATCGCGACCACACCGGCAAATCCACCTTCGCCGTGGAGGCCCACGTCACCCACCAGAACGAGGTCGGGGTGGACGAAGAGGTGATGGTGAACACGCAGCTGCTCGGGCATGACGCCAAGCGCATGCACTACTTCCATGTCATGACGCGGACCAGCGACGGCCTCAAGCTGGCGACGCTGGAACAGCTGTCGCTGCACGTGAATCTCGCCACGCGGCGCGTGGAGGCCATGCCGGATGTTTCGCAGGCGCTGCTGGCACGCATGATGCGCACGCACGCGAAGCTGCCGCAGCCGGCCGAGCGGGGACGTGTCATGGCCATGCCGGCCAGGCCGAAGGCTGTTTGAGGTGCCATCAGGGCCTGTCGGTACAGTACGTATAATATTATCAAATTCGCGTATGACATAGCATGAATATTAACCATATTGAATAAATGTGATCAGCCATATCTGTCACGTTTGAGGCCGATTCAAGAATTGGCCCGCCTCGCCTCCGGCTGCATTGACAGCGTCGCGCCGTGGCTGATATGGTCCGACCACTTCATCGCCACCCCGCCAAACGTCCGCACGAGACCCTGCCGTCGCAAGGTCCTTAGAAACAGCAGCAGGGAGCGGTTGCACACCAGGAGCCGGTCTGCCGGCCCCGACCACAAAGGAACAGCAACATGGCCATGCGCACGCGCCTGAAGAAGGCAAACCATCCCTCGATCCGCACCCTTGGCGCAGCAGCCACCCTGCTTGGCCTGCTCGCATTGCCAGGCCTTGCGCAGGCACAGGCCTTCCCCAACCGCCCGATCAAGATGATCTGTCCCTTCACCGCTGGCGGCAGCATCGACAAGCTGGCACGCCTGGTCAGCAGAAAGATGGAGGAAAGCCTCAACCAGCCGGTGCTGGTGGAGAACCGCGGCGGTGCCGGCGGCGTGATCGGCACCAAGGCCATGATCGATTCCAAGCCGGACGGCTACACCATCGCCATCCTGTCCCCGGGCTCCACCTCCATTCCCGCCGCGCTCGACCCCAAGCTGCCCTACAACATCGAAAAGGACATGACCTATATCGTGGCCCTGGCCAGTTATGTGGGCGCGGCGCTGGTGGCGCAAGACTTCCCGCCCCGCACGGTGAAGGAGCTGGTTGACTACGTGAAGAAGAACCCCGGCAAGGTGACCTTCGGCAGCGCCGGCGTGGGCTCCAGTGTGCACATGATGGGCGAGCTGTTCGCGCACGCTGCCGGCGTCAAGATGACGCACATCCCGTTCAAGGGCGGCGGCAACGGCATCACCGACCTCCTCGGCGGACACGTGTCCATCGTGATGAGCAGCCTGGCCGCAGCCGGTCCGCTGATCAGCTCGGGCAAGCTGCGCGCGCTGGTCGCCTTTGACAACCAGCGCTACCCGACCTTCCCGCAGGTGCCCGCTGTCACGGAAGACCTGCCGCACTTCGATCCACCGGTCATCTGGTACGGCCTGGCCGGCCCGGCCGGTCTGCCGCAGCCCATCACCGAGCTGCTCAACCGCGAAGCGCAAAAGGCCATGGCCACGCCCGAGCTGAAGAAGGAAATCGTCGCTGGCGCCTACAAGGTGATCGGCGGCAGCCCGCGCGACTACCAGGAACTGATGCGCCGCGACACCAAGTCGATGGGTGACATCGTCAAGGCGGCGGGGATCAAGCTGGAGTAGAGCGCCCACCCAATCTGCCCCCTCCTTCGGACAGGACCAGAACATCGGAGGCAGAGGCAGTCCGGCAACGACTTTCGAGACTCATCGACTATCGGTCATCCGGTCGTCGATTGTCAGTGCCTTGCCTGAGCAATGGCAGGCACATTACGTCCATTCTCGCGTCAACAGGACAACTCGAAGGTCAACAGCTCGATGTGGCATACCGTGATCGCTTAGCTTGCGATACCGTCCCGGACATTCATCGCTCTGGCGGCATTGCTGGATCTAAGGAAACACTGATCAAGTTTCGCATCGAGGATGCGTCGTTCAAATGTTTCCTCTGATGTGGGGGATAGACCAGGGGGGCGTAGCCCACTTGTTCAGTCCTTCCCTACGCGCATGCAGGCGCTCTACCTCTACCTAGCGCATCCCAACGTCCATTGGCCCCGCTGGTCCGGTCGAGAAAACCCAGGTTGAAGCCGTCACTTGCAGGCCATTGCATGTCGAAGCTGCTCGCAGGGACAAAATGACAAGGACATGAATTGATGATCATTTATGTGATTTTTATCACTTAAAAAATGGATTTTGCTGTCTTATATCGATAAAATTATTAAAAATGAGACATAACTTCTCATTCATATCATCAAGGACTTATCCACATGAAATCAGCCAGCCTCATCCTAGGAATCGGCTTTGCGCTTACAAGCCTGACTGCCTTGTCCCAGACCACCCCTGCGGCAACGGAGTTGGCTCGTCCCGAAGCCAGGGTCGCCAGGCCGGAACGGACCGAACGCGTGGAAAAAGCTGAAAAGATGGAACGCGTCGAGAAAGTTGAGAAAGTCGAAAAGGTCGAGCGTCCCGAAAAGGTGGAGAGGATAGAAAAAGTCGAGCGTCCCGAGAGAATCGAGCGCGTCGAAAAACTCGAGCGCCCTGAAAAAATCGAACGCCCTCGCAACCGCTGAAAACCGACCGACCAAGTCCCGAGCACAAGAACGTGATCGGAAATATAAATCTCCCAACTTCAGCTTGATCTAGGGATCAGCGCCCCTCCCGAGCGCTGCTTCCCTGATCAAGAATGAAAAGCAAGGTGAAGTGAAAGTAATGACGTCATCCAAAATTTTTTCCGGCGTATTGTTGTGTGTGGCCGCTGGCAGTGTTTCTGCCGCAGAAGTGACGGCGCTCTCAGGTCTGGATTACAGCCTTGGGTCCTACGGAAATGCCGTCAAAACCAGCATTACCGCAGTTCCCCTGATCGCCAAGTACAGCGATGGGCCGCTGGTCCTGAAGGTATCCACCGCGATGATCCAGATGACCAGTCCCGGCGGTGTGATCGCCGGTGGCGATGGCAATTTTGCAATAGGCAGTACCAACACAAACAAACGAACCGTCAGCGGCTTCGGTGACCTGATCGTTGGCAGTTCCTACACCGTCCATGAGGGTAACGGCTGGCTGGTCGACATCACCGGAAAAATCAAGCTCCCGACGGGAGAAAAGGACAAAGGTCTCAGCACTGGCAAGACCGACTACACCGCCCTGGTTGACGTTTACAAGTCGATCCAGAAGGTGACTGTCAATGTCGGTGGCGGCTACAAGTGGGTAGGTGACCCGGCCGGCGTCAATTTCAGGAACGTTTATCTATGGAATGGCGGTGTTTCGACCAATCTCTCTGATGCCGTTCGTGTGGGCATGAGCCTGGACTACGCGCAGTCGGTTGTCACCGGACTGAAGCCGCGGCAGGAGCTGATGGCCTACATGCTTCGCCAACTTGAAGGCGGCTGGAAACTACAGGTCTACGGCTCTGCGGGTCTGAACAATAACAGCCCCGACGTCGGCGCTGGCGTTGTGCTCGGCTACAACTACTGATGTAGCCCGGGTGGTGCCAATCGCGGGTGGCTTTCTGAGCGATCGGACAGCCACAGCCACTTCAGCACACGCTCAATCCTTCAACCGCACCCACTTCAGCGCCGGCTGCTTCTCCAGCAGCACGCCGTATCCGGGAATGGACTCGCGCACGCCGGCTACCTGCATCGAGGCCCAGAACAGGGCGAGGTTGGTGGAGATGAAGGGGATGCCGTAGTCGATCTCGAAGGCCCGCGCCGCCTCGATGGTGCGCACGTTGCCGCCGATCACCACCACGGCTTCGGCGCGTGTGTCCTGTTCGTAGATGTAGCGCGCGAGGTTATAGGCGAGCTTGGGTTCCTGCAGGCCGATGAAGGAGGTCGGCTCGGTGGAGTAGGGCGGCTCGGGCTTGCGCTTGCCACCCATGTTGAAGCCGCCGGTGCGCAGCACATCCACGCCCAGTGATTTCCAGAACTGGGTGTTGGCATCGTTGAGATCGGGCGGATAGACCGTCACGAAGGACACCTTGCCCACGCCCAGCGCATGGATGGCTTCCAGTACCGCGGTGGCCGCCATCACGGCGGGCCGGCCGGTGGCTTCGCGGATGACGCGCGCCTGCGAAGCCTCGCCGTCCAGGCCGCCGGTAATGTTGGAGCCGTTGCACGAGTAGGCAATCACGCGTGGATTGAGCGCGCGCAACAGGCTCACCGAGCGCGCGAGGTCCTCGTCGGACTGGGTCATGTCCTGCACCGATACACCGTCCACGGCCACGCGAGTGGCATGCATGGTGACGCCTTCGGGGGCGAGGCGGTTGAATTCGGGCTCCATGGCCGTGTTCACTTCGGCCATGACCATGCCTATGCGGGCTCGCCATCCATACATGTCGGTCTTCCTGTGTCAGGTTGAAAGGGGGCCGCTATCGCAGGCCCGGATGTCACCCGGCCGCATCGGCGGCCGGCTCGTGCGGATCGGACTCGAACAATTCAGCCGTGGCCGCCGCAGCGGCATCCTCGGCCTTGGCGCCTTTGCCTTTGCGCCGGGTAGCCTTTGCCTCCTTGCCGGCGGCGGCGGCTTCGGCGGCCTTCTTGGCCGCTTCACGCTCAGGCGCCAGGGCGATGTCCTCAGCGGCCAGCAGACCGAACACTGCGGCCCGCATCAGCCCGCCAACATAGCGCGCACGCGGCCCACCATCGACGCCACCGGTGCAGGAGCCTGCGGCATATAGCCCGGCAATGGCCTGGCCGGCTGCATCGAGCACGCGCCCGTTGCCATCGATGCGTATGCCACCCATGGTGAAGGTGATGCCGGCACAGACCGGCACGGCAAAGAAGGGGGCCTTCAGGATGGGGCCGGCTGCGCCCAGATCGGTGGTGCGCGCAGGGGTCAGCGCCGCGGTGGCCTGTTCGGCGCAGGCCGTGTTGTAGGCCGCCACCGTCGCCTCCAGGGCCGCAGCCGGCATGCCTGCCTTGTCGGCCAGTTCGGCCAACGTATCGGCACGATGGATCAGGCCACCGGCCAGTTCCAGTTGCGGATTGGGCGGGATGCGCGCCTCGCGTCCGGCGTGCTCCCAGATCGTGCTGTCGAAGACGAGGCTGGTCGAAAGTGGATCCTCCAGCGCGGCGATGGCATTGGCGATATAGACGCCGCGCCCGCCTTCATCGAGCACGCGCTCGCCCTGATCGTTGACGACGATGCCGGAGGCGGCCAGGTGGTCCAGTTCCGGATAGGGCCAAACCTTGTCGTCATGCAGGGCCTGGCGCGACAGCACATGGCCATAGAAGCCGCGCAAGGCGGTGGTGTCAGCGCCCACGGCCTGCGCCATCCTCAGCGCATCACCGGTGCCATTGGCGGCGCCACGCTGCTTGACGCCCTCGGGGGCCGGGCCGATGTGCGCCCGGAACAGTTCCGGGTCGGCCTGGAAGCCGCCATCGGCGAGCACCACGGCGCGCGCCCGGATCTGCACACGCTGATCGCCGGACATCGCCTCGATGCCGACAACACGGCCGTCTTCCATGATCAGGTTCGCGGCACGCGTGGCCAGGCGCAATTGCCCGCCAGCCTGCGTGAAACGCTTGCCCATGTCGCGCAGCGTGACATCCGGCCCGCGCCCCTCCCACACCAGGCCCGCGGTATGCGGCCGCGGCGGCGCCAGCACGCAGCCGAAACGGCCCAGGGTGATGAAGCGCGAGCCATGCGTCTGCATCCACTGGATGGTGCGGCCGGCATGCACGGCCAGCGACTCGGCCAGCACCGGGTCAGCCAGCCCGTTGGTGGCGCTTTCGATGAGTTCCCGCAGTTGCTCCGGCGGCAGGCGCGGATTGTCGTAGGCGATGTGGAAGATGCCGCCCGAATAGCGCGAGTTGCACGGCCACACCGGCCCGGCGCCTTTCTCCAGCAGTGCCACCTTGAGACCGAACTCGGTGGCGCGCAGCGCCGCGCTCAGTCCGGCAAAGCCACCGCCCACGACGAGGACATCGATCTGCTCTACCCCATGCACCAGGCCCAAGGCTTCCTCACTGTGGGCAGCGTCGGCTGGGCCTGAGGAATCGTCACCGTTTGCCACACCTGCACCGTCATTCATGTCCACTGCCTGAACCCACCCTGATTCATCCGGTTGATCACGGCCGGCGCAGTTGCACCGGCGTCGTTGTGTTGTTCAGCGTTCTTTCTTCGCATCGGCATCCGCGGTGTTGGCAAGATAGGCCGCTGCACGCCCCGCCAGGCGCCCGGAGGTGAAGGCCCAGCCAATATGATGGCCGTGGCCCTCCAGCAGCATGCCGCCCTGCGCCAGCAGGCCGGCGCCGTAGAGACCCTGCACCGGATGGCCTTCGCCATCGAGGATTTCCAGTTTGCCGTTCACCGCCAGCCCGGCATCGGTGCCCTTGACGAAGCAGCTGACCGGGCCCATCGCATAGAAAGGCCCCTGCTCGACACTGAAACAATCCTTGGCACCAGCGGCGGCCAGTTCTTCGTTGCGCTGCTTCAGTGTGCCGGCAAACACTGCGGCATCGACACCGATGCGGCTCGCCAGGGCTTCCACGCTGTCGGCTTTGTGGAAGATGTCCTTGCGGCTGCGCTGGTAGTCGGGAATGTAGGCATAGGCCACGCCGGGCGCAGTGGAGACGAAATTCGGAAAGGCGGAGTACTTCTTCGCCAGGCGCTCGTCGAACACGATGTAGGCCTCGTGATCGGGCTGGTCCACCAGCTTCAGTTCCGGATGGTCGAGCTCGTTGCAAAAGCGCTGGCCGCGCTTGTTCACCAGGATGGCGCCATGCGAGAACAGGCTGGGCTGGGCTTCCAGCACCGTGGTGAGAAAGCTCATCACGAAGGGCCGCAGCAGCCAGTCGGGCGCGTAATGCAGCGCCAGTTCCATGAACACGGTGAGCGCCTTCCACGGCGGCAGGCGGTGCATCAGCTTCTTCACCCGCGGGGCGACGAAACGCACGCGCGCCGCCACCATGTGTGAATTGAGCACTTTCGCGCCGAACTGCTGCATGGCCATAAGGTGGCCATCACCCTCGTTGGCCGGATTGCAGGAAGTCTTCATGGTCACCAGCTCGGGCTGGGCGTAGCGGCGCTTCATCTCCTCGCCGCCGGCATAGTCGCCGCAGGCCATGACGATGCCGCCGCGCGCCAGGTAGCGCTCCTGTGAGCCATCCGGCAACGTGCACTCCAGGCCTACGGCGCGTTTGCCCTCCATGAGGATGCGCGTGACGCGGCGCTGGCAGCGGATGTCCACACCGACGTCGCGGGCACGCTTGCCACACCAGTAACCATAGGCCTTGGAATTGGGCAGCACATTGTGCATGCGCGGCTTGCGATGCGGCAGTTCCAGCGTCGGCCCGAAGAAGCGCACACCCATGTCCTGCACCCAGCGGAAAGTCTCGCCGGAGTGATAGGCCAGCAGCCGGCGCAGCTCCAGGTTGTCGGTATTGTCGTAACCCTTCCACACGCCGTTGACCACCTTGGCGTTGAACTTGCCGATGTCCTCGAAGTGGTCTTCCGGATTGTCCTTGATGCCCAGGCGCAACTGATGCGGTGTGCAGGTGGCGGAAAAGGAGCCGATGGACCACACGGTGGAACCGCCGATATCCGGATTCTTCTCCAGCAGGATGGCCTCGCGACCCAGCTCGCGCGCGGTGATGGCCGCTGCCAGTCCCGACCCGCCACCACCCATCACCAGCACGTCGGTGCTGTACTCGGGCATCTTCCCGTCTGCGCTCATCTTGCCATTCTCCCTGCCATGTCCGCTATGTCCTGCTATGTCCTGCTATGTCCTGTGGTGCCGCCCTCTAGCGACCGTCATCCTTTTCCTTGAGACCGGTGGCCGCGATGATCTTCAAGAAACGTGCCGCCTCCGACTTCACGAAAGCAGCGGCTTCCGCGGCGGTGCCGGCGGTGGGGTCGAAGCCCATGCCAATGACCTTCTGGCGTGTGCCCTCCTCGAAGATGACGGCACGGATGTCGGCGGCCAGCTTGTCCACGATGGCGGGCGGGGTCTTCGAAGGCACCCAGGCGCCGTACCAGGTGAGGATCTCGTAGCCGGTCACGCCGGCTTCGGCGATGGTGGGCACATCGGGCAGCAGGTTGGAGCGCTTGCGGTCGCTCACGCCCAGCGCCTTCAACTGGCCGGTCTTGATGTACTGCAGGGTCGTCGGGATGGTGAGGAAACCCAGCGACACGCGTCCGGCGATGATGTCCACCAGCGCATTGGCGCCGGTCTTGTAGGGCACATGGGTGAGCTGGGTCTTGGTCATCATCTGGAAGGATTCGCCGGCCAGATGATCAACGCTGCTGAAGGTCGATGAGCCCCAGGTGAACTGCCCCGGATTCTTCGCCGCGGCGGCAATGAAATCCCTGATGCTGGCGGCCGTCACCACCTTGGGATTGACGATCACCACGTAGGGCGCGGTGGCCAGCACGCTCACGGCGGTGAGGTCCTTCTCCGGGTCGAACCCCATGTCACCCAGGTAGGGGCTGATGGTGATGTTGCCGGCGGCGGCAATGTACACGGTGTAGCCATCGGGCTTGGAGCGCACCACGGCCTGCCCGGCAATCGCGCCGCGACCGCCGATCTTGTTCTGCACCACCACCGGCTGGCCCCAACGCTCGGACAACTTGCCCGCAAGCAGCCGCGACATGATGTCGGTGCCGCCGCCCGCGCCGACCGGCGTGATGAAATCCACCGCCTTGTTCGGGAAGCCCTGGGCGGGTGAGGGCGCCTGAGCGCCTGATGGCACGCTAAAGGCCAGGGAAAGTGCGCCGGCCAGCGCCAGCGAAACGCGTTTGAATGCGGTCATGAAACCTCCTTTGGTTGGTTCAGGGCGGCAGCCACGAGATGACCAGGTTTGATCGGAGGCCGGCAGGCGCACCGGCCGGCATTTCGTGCAAGGCATTCGTGGAAAGCTGCCGCCGGCTGCATCAGCAAGTGCCTGGACTGCAGCACTTTTGGAATGGCGTTCTCTTTTGATCTTAGGGGCCTTGCACCCCGGGTGTCAAGGCAGCTGCCAGAGTGAAAAACGCGCCGCGCCGGCACCCGGGGTGACAGGACGGAACAGCACTGCCTGCCTCCCCATCCCATCAATCATCGAACTTGACGTTCACGCCCTTCAGCACCTTGGCCCAGCGTTCGGTCTCGAAAGCGATCTTGCGGCCCAGATCCTCGGGGGTGCCATTGCCCAGCAGCACTTTCTGCGCCTCCAGCGGGTTCTTCACTTCCGGGGCCTGCAGCGCGCGGTTGATCTCGCGGTTGAGCCGCGTGACGATGGCGCGGGGCACGCCCGCTTGGGTCACCACGCAGTTCCAGGTGCCCGAGGAAAAACCGGGGTAGCCGGCTTCCGCCACGGTGGGCAGGTCCGGCAGCTCGGCGATGCGCTTGTCGGTGGCGGCGGCAATCAGGCGCAGCTTGCCCGACTTCACCAGCGGCTGCACCGCGGCCAGGCCCATCATGCCGCTGTCGAGCTGGTTGGACATCATGTCCGAGATCATGGGCGTGTTGCCCTTGTACGGCACGTGCAGCATCTTCAGCCCGGCCATGGATTCCAGCAGCAATTGCGCCACATGGCCGGAAGACCCATTGCCCGTCGAGCCATGGCTTACTTCACCCGGCTTGGTGCGCGCCAGAGCCAGCATCTCCTGCATGGTTTTCGGACCAAAAGCCAGGCGCGTCACCATCACGTAGCCATACTCGGTAAGCAGGGCGACGGGCGCGAAGTCGCGCCCCACGTTGTAGGGCAGGTTGGGATGCGTGGAAGGCTTGATGGACAGCGTGTTCTGCGTCGCCACCAGCAGGGAATAACCATCGGCTGGCGCCTTGGCCACGATCTCCGCGCCGATCACCGTGCCGGCACCGCCGCGGTTCTCGACCAAAAAAGGCTGGCCCAGGTACTCCGCCAGCTTGGCAGCCAGCGGTCGCGCCACCACATCGGTGTTGCCACCGGCGACAAAGGGCACGACGATGCGCACCGGTTTGCTCGGCCATGCCGGCGCAGTGGATTGGGCATGCGCAAGGCCTGCGCAAGACAAGCATGCCAATACTGCTGAAATGGATTGCCGGACCATGAACGCCTCCTGGTTAGTGGATGCGCTGCAGGCCTCTGGTCGGCCAGTCCTGGAGCATGGGCTCCGGACAGCATGCGCATGGCCGGGGATTATGGGACCGCACGCTGCCCCCGTACAGCGTGGCGCAGGACCGACAAGGACGTTGCCTCCGGCCTATCGATCAGCCATGCGCCTTTCCCGGCACCGTTGCCGCCAGCGAAGGGCGGCGCGAGATGTCGGCGAACCAGTGGCACAGTCGCGGATGGCTGGTGCGCCAGTCCAGCGCCGGAAAGCGTGCCTCGAAACCCAGGCCACAGGCCAGCGTAAGCTGCGCCAGGTTGAGCGGCCCGCGCATCAGCGGATGGTCGATCCCGCCCTGTTCCCACACGTCAGCCAGGCGCCGGCAGCGTGCCGCCTCGTGGCGCAGGATGGTAGGCGAACGCTCGTTCTCGGGCCGCGCCAGCTCGCGCCCCCACACCGCGAGGCCGTCGAGCATGCTGCGGGCCAGCACTTCCAGGCGGCGGCCTTCCCAGCCGGTGGCGTCCTCCGTCCAGGCAAAGCACGGCTGACCATCGATCTGATCAAGCCAGGCGCAGATCAGCGCGGAGTCCTCCATGCCGACGCCGTCGTCACGGACAAAATAGGGCACGCGCCCGGAGGGATTGATGGCGTAGTAGGGGCTGTCGGCGACGCGCACCGCGGCCGGAATGAGCTGCACGCGTTCGGTCAGCCCTTTCTCCAGGATCAGGATGCGCACGATGCGCGCATACGGTGACCCGTCAGTGAAATGGAGCTTCATCGTCGCCCTCTCCTTTATGCACGGTAGTGATGGCAATCATAGGGCCGCATGGATCACGGTATCCGCGTTGGCCAGCAATGCCAGCGCAACATCAAAAAGCGAAAACATCGAAGGTCACCTTATTCTACGCAACGGTGCTGCAAGGGCCGCACTCCGCATTAGCGGCAGCTGTTCTGCCAGGACATCGGCGGCGGCGGCATCCCTGTCAATCGGCAAGCTGGGCAGGCCCTATAGTCCGACACGCACGCGACCAGCGCCTGCAATGACACCTGGCGCAGTTGGCTTCGTAGCCATCCATCACCGGCCTCTGGCGGTCCATCATCAAGCCGTCGCAGCGCTCGTCCTATCCGACGCAATTCCCCCTGCGCCCTCGTCTCGGGACGAGGAATTTCACACCGTTCCGCGTTGAAGGCCGCGTGATTTCACGCGGCCTGCCGGCGTAGAATCAGGCCCCTGGCCAGTCCGCGTCGGCCTGGATGGCAATCGTGGCAATGGGCTGCCCCGCTGCAGCCTGCCTGATGTCAGAAACGGTATGCCTGAGGAGGCACATGAGATTTCCCGCGTTGAATGGGCTGATTGCCCTCGTGCTGATGACACTGTCGACGGCACCGCTGATGGCCCAGCAGGCCTGGCCAACAAAGCCCATCCGCTTCATCACACCCTTTGCGGCGGGTGGCAGCACTTCGGTGCTGGCACGTATTGTCGGACAGAAATTCACTGAAACCTGGGGCCAGCAGGTGCTGGTAGACAACCGGCCCGGGGGCAACACCCTGATCGGCGCCGAGGCGCTGGCGCGCTCAGCAGCCGATGGCTACACGCTGATGCTGGCACCCATCAACCATGCCCTCAACCCCTTGCTGATCCCCCACTGGCCTTTCGATCCGGTAAAGGATTTCACCAATATTTCCACTCTCGGCCGCAGCGAGTACGCGCTGGCGCTCCATCCGGGCCTGCCGGTGAACAACCTGCAGGAATTCATTGCCCACGCCAAAGCCAGGCCAGGGCAGCTCAACTACGCCTCACCCGCCAGCGGCGGTCCGGGACACCTGGCCGGTGAGCTGTTCAACATCCGCGCCGGCGTGAAGCTGGTGCACGTGCCCTACAAGGGCGCGGCGCCCGCCATCAACGACCTGGTCGGCGGACAGGTGCAGCTCTCTTTCGTCGTCCCGCTGAATGTGGTGCCACTGGTCAAGGCCGGCAAACTCAGGGCCATCGCCATTTCCGGACCCAAGCGCATGTCGGCACTGCCGCAGATGCCCACCTTCACCGAAGCCGGCCTTGCCAACTTCGAGCCGACCATCTGGTTCGGCGTGATCGGCCCGGCCGGACTGCCACGCCCTATCGTGGACCGACTGAACGCCGAGATCGTGCGCCTGCTGGCGCTGGCCGAAACGCGGGAGACCCTGGAGGCGCAGGGCATGGAGCCCTTCTCCTCGTCGCCGGCCGAATTCGACGCCCTGATCAAGTCGGACCAGGTGAAGTTCGCCCAGGTCATCAAGACAGCCCATATCAAGATAGACCATTAAACTTCCCTACACATCCACACGTCACACTTCACCATCGAGGAACTGCCATGGACATTCGCGGCCTGATCTCAGCCACCGTCACGCCCTTCAACGCTGACGGCACCATCAACCAGAAGAATCTGGAACAGCACATCGCCCGCGTGGGCTCGACCAAGGGCCTGTACGGCGTGGCCGTGAACGGCCATGCGGGAGAGATACTGACGCTCTCCACCGAGGAAGCCGCCGGCGTCGTCGCCACAGCGCGCAAGATGGTGCCCCGCGACAAGAAGGTGGTCGCCGGCATCCACGGACAGTCTATCTCGCACCTGGTGCGCGAGGGCCTCGCCGCCAAGGCCGCCGGCGCCGACGCGCTGCTGGTGCTGCCGATGTTCGACGTGCGCCCTTACCGCCACCTCGCGCACAACCCGGACGCCGTCTACACGGTGTTCGAGCGCATGGACCGCGAAGTGGACCTGCCCATGATCGTGTTCCAGTACCCGGATGCCACCGGCTGCGCCTACTCGGCCGCGGCACTGGCGAAGATCGCCCCGCTGAAGAACGTCGTCGGCATCAAGGCCGCCTCGGTCACCCCCACCAAATACGCCGAAGTGCACGATGCCATCACCGAAGCGGTGCAGGACAAGGTGGCCGTGCTGGCCGCCTGCGATGCGCCCGGGCTGCTCGGCATGCTGCTCTACAAGGCCCCCGGCGCACTGCTGGGCATCAGCGTGGTGGGCACCGAGAAATGGGTGGAGCTGGTGCACGAAGCCATCAATGGCTCGGCCCAGAAAGCCAACGAGATCCACAACGGCTTCTGCGCGCCGCTGATGAACTCCATCTACGAATACCAGTTGCAGCGCACACCCATCAGCTCCACCTCCTCCAACAAGGAAGCACTGGTGCAGCTCGGTGAGCTGCAGTCCTCCTGGGTGCGGCCGCCAGCCATCAGCGCCACCGAAGCGAAGAAGGCGGAGATCCGCAACGGTCTGGTCAAGGCCGGGCTGCTCAAGCTGAAAGGCTGAACCCCGACCCCTGGCCGATCCTTCCGGGCTCGCCCAGGGAGGCAGGCAAGCATCCGGATGCACTGTAAAGGCCGTTTCCGCCAGGAAGCGGCCTTTTTCAAAGAAGCTACATTGATATCAGATTTGCTTGCATGCCTTTATCATCATTGAATCTCCGTTTTTATTGTGATCACGCCGTTGGGCTATTTCCTACCTCATGAAGTGTCGGCCATGAATCCGCCTGCCTCCCGACTGCGGCTATGGCCTGGGCTCACGGCACTGCTGGGCCTGCTGATCAGCTCCCTGGCATGGGCCACGGCCGATGGCCCGGATCACTACCGCGTGCGGGGCTTGACGCCCCCGGATACGCTGCCGCTGCATGCCAAACCCAAAGGCCGGGCGGCCACCCTCGGGCGCATCCCTGCCGATGCCTGCCTGCGCAACCTCGGCTGCTCCGGCGGCCTGAGCCTGGAGGAATTCAACAGCCTGGACGAGGCGCAAAAGCAACGCCGTCAGGCAGACAACCCGCGCTGGTGCAAGGTCGAGCATCAGGGGCAGACCGGCTGGGTAGAGGCTCGGTACCTGGCCGAGGCGGCCTGTGGCAGCAGCATGACCGACAGCAAACCCGGTGCAGTCCCATCCGGGGAGACGCCCATCACAGCCCCGGGGCAGCGTATCGAGAAGCTTGATTTCACCGACGGCAAAACCAAGGTGACCATCAAGCAACGGCTGATGGGCCGTGAGTACACCGATTACCAGGTGCGCGCCGCCGCCGGACAGACGCTGACGGTAACGCTGAAGGCCGGCAACCCGCAGAACTACTTCAACATCAATCCGCCCGGCGCGGAGTCGGCCATGTTCATTGGCAGCAGCAGCGGTTCGCGCTTCTCCCGCAGGTTGCCGACCGATGGTGAATACACGATACGGGTGTATCTGATGCGTGCAGCGGCGCGGCGCAATGAATCCAGCCGCTTCATCCTGGAGGCGGGCCTGACAGGCCAGCCGCTGCCCCCCATCCCGGCGCGGCAGGACGCACTGATCCCCGGCACGCCCTTTCACGCCTCGGCGAACATCGCCTGTCCCGTGGAGGTCGGGCAGGCCCCGGCATCCTGCGAGGCCTTCGTCATCCGCCGTCGCTTCGATGGCACGGCCACCGTCGAAGTGCGCTGGCGGGAAGGCACGCTGCAGAACACGACGCGCATCCTCTTCGTCAAGGGCAGGCCGGTCTCCTCCGACGCCACCGGCTCCCTCAGCCATGCACGACAGGGCGATGTCACCCGGGTCCGTCTGGGCCGCGGTGCCTCCTTCGACATACCGGACGCGCTGGTGTCAGGGTGCTAGCCACTGACCCACGGGTGCCCTGGCATGAAGGAAACAGGTAGACTCGCCCCGCGTCCCGCATCCACAGACCAGTGTCCGCCACGCCTCATCCATGCAAGTCCGCATCCATCGCACTGACGGGAAGACTGGTAGCTATTCCCAGAGCCATCAGGATCGAGCTACGGTCCTGCTGAAGCGGCTCGACCCGAACCGGCTTTTTTGTTCCGGACCCATCGTCATCGGGGAGCACAACCCCTTCAGCGTCCTCAATCCCGACCACATCAACTGGGTGGAAGTGCGGGCCCCGGGGCAGACCCTGCCGGTGTTGCGGCCGTCGGGCATAGAGCGTGTGGTCATGCTGGCCGGACGACCGCAGTACGAGGAAATCCTCGAGCGGCAGTGGCCGCGCTGGCGCGTCATGAGAAAGAGCAATCCCGGCGATCTGATGGAAGCGCTGGTGGAGCTTTCGCTGCGCGGCGGCAGCGAACTCTATCTGAGGGTCACCGGCGTGGTCACGCAGGAGCCGCTGTCGGATCTGGTATTCGGCCAGCCAGCCATCACGGCACACATCGAGCCGGACGGGGCCGTGTACGTGAACCCGCAGAGCATCGTCCGGGCACGGGTCTACCACAGCCTGGGCGAAGTGCAGTATCCGTCGGGACTGTGGTTCGCCGACGCGGACGACATCTGATCCGGCGAAACCTTCTCGCCGGCCGCCGGTCGTATCACTCCTTGCGCGCGAGGCGCAGGATGTAGCCGCCGGATTTCTCGTCGCGCTCCAGTTCCAGGACCTTGCGCTTGCCGGCCTCCTCCAGCAGGTCGGAGAAGGAGCGGTAGCCGTAGTAGGACTCGCTGAAATTGGGCCGCCGGCGCTTGAGCGCCTGCTTCACCATGGAGCCCCAGAGTTTCTCGCCTTCGCCACGCTCGGCGTACAGCGCCTCGATGGTCTCCAGCACCAATTCCATGGCTTCCTGCTTCTTGTCCTCGCTGGCCGAGGCCTCCTTGGACTCACCGGCCGGGCGGGCATCCTTGCGCTTCTTGGCGGCGCGGCGCTTGCTCTCGTCATCGCGCACCAGGTCATCGTAATAGATGAACTCATCGCAGTTGACGATGAGCAGGTCGGACGTGGAG
Source organism: Betaproteobacteria bacterium (assembly GCA_947474715.1). Lineage (GTDB taxonomy): Bacteria > Pseudomonadota > Gammaproteobacteria > Burkholderiales > SG8-39 > CAIYPG01. The sequence continues at coordinate 201,751 of CANJJT010000001.1, read as the reverse complement.
TTCTTCACCCCGACGCCAATCACGGTCTTGTTGTTCTCGCGCAATTTGGACACCAGGGGCGAGAAATCCGAGTCGCCGCTGATGATGACGAAGGTGTCGACGTGCGACTTGGTGTAGCACAGGTCGAGCGCGTCCACGACCATGCGGATGTCGGCGGAATTCTTGCCGGACTGGCGCAGATGCGGGATCTCGATCAGCTCGAAGGAGGCCGCGTGCATGTCGTTCTTGAATTCCTTGTAGCGGTCCCAGTCGCAGTAGGCCTTCTTCACCACGATGCTGCCCTTGAGCAGCAGGCGCTCGAGCACCTTGCTGATGTCGAACTTGGCGTACTTGGCATCGCGCACGCCCAGGGCGACGTTCTCGAAGTCGCAGAACAGCGCCATGCTCCGGGTTTCCTGTTGGGTGGCCATGCCCGTCTCCTTGTTGTTATTGTCATTCTCATCATACGCCGGGGCAGGCGGGCGCCGGCAATATCTCTCAATCAGCTCGACCAGGTCACCAACCTGAGCCTTAACCATTGCCTGTCAATGCAAATACAGAAAGTGTGCGCAGGCTTACATTAATTGGCAGGGATAGCATCCCGCCGATCTGAGGCTAGGCCGGTTCAGTACCCAGCAGTTCGGTGATGGCCGGCAACGCCAGTTCCGTGGCACGGCGCCCCTCGGCAATCGCCGGCACGGCCCGGTGATAGTCCATCTGGCCGATGCCCCCCAGGCGGGGCCGGATCAGGATGTCGGCGGGCTCTCCGGCGAGGCGGCTGCTGGTGATGCGAACCTGCATGATGTTGAGGCTGGTGGTCAGCACCTCCAGCATGGAGGGCAGGTTCGGGCCGGTCTGCACCGGCGCTGCAGCAGCGCCCTCCGGGTCGCCGGCCGAGGCTGCCGATTTCAGTTTCCCCCAGCCCGAGGACAGTCGCTCCAGCAGCGAAGGACCATCGTTGCCCGGGGCAGCGGCAACGGCTGGCAGCCGGGCCGCGCGCAGGCGCCGTCCCATCAGGTCCCAGTTGAGGTCCACGGCGATGACCACGTCGGCGCCCATGGCACGGCACAAGGACACCGGCACCGGGTTGACCAGCGCGCCGTCAACCAGCAGGCGACCTTCGCGCAGGGCCGGCCGGAACAGCCCCGGCACCGCCAGTGAGGCACGCACGGCATCCACCACGGAGCCCTCGCGCAGCCACACTTCACGCCCGCTCACCAGTTCGGTCGCCACGGCGCCAAACGCCCGGCCCAGTTGCGTGATGTCCTTGTCCTGGAAGCGGGCACGGAAGAAATTGAGCACCTTGTCGCCCTTGATCAGGCCGCCGTTCATGCTCACATCGAGCAATCCCACCACGGTCTGCCAGCTGAGACCGGCGACCCAGGGCTCCAGCCGGTCCAGTTCCTCGGCTGCATAGGCCGCGCCCACCAGCGCCCCTATGGAGGTGCCGCAAACGATGTCGGGCCGGATGCCGGCGGCCTCCAGCGCGCGGATGACACCGATGTGCGCCCAGCCTCGCGCCGAGCCGCTGCCCAGCGCGAGGCCGATCCTGATGGGGTGGCTCATGCGCGCCTGCGCATCAGGCCGCAGCCAGCGCCTGGTCGAGGTCCTCGCGCAGGTCGTCGATATGCTCGATACCGACGGACAGGCGAACCATGTCCTCGCTGACACCGGCCCTGGCCAGTTCCTCCGGATTGAGCTGGCGATGCGTGGTGGAGGCCGGATGGGTGGCCAGCGATTTCGCATCGCCGATGTTGACCAGACGCGTGAACAGCTGGAAGGCGTCCAGCACGCGCGCACCCGCTTCGCGCCCACCGGATTTCAGGCCGAAGGAAATGATGCCCGAGGCCCGGCCGCCCATGTACTTCTGCACCAGCGCATGATCGGCATGGTCGGGCAGGCCAGCGTATTTCACCCAGCCCACCTTGGCATGCTGCTTGAGGTGCTGCGCCAGGGCCAGCGCGTTGTCACAGATGCGGTCCATGCGCAGGGCCAGCGTCTCGATGCCCTGCAGGATGAGGAAGGCATTCATCGGGCTGATGGCGGCGCCGGTGTTGCGCAGCGGCACCACGCGCGCGCGACCAATATAGGCCGCCGCTCCCAGCGCCTCGGTGTAGACCACGCCGTGATAGGAGACATCCGGCTCGTTCAGGCGGCGGAAGCGCGCCTTGTGCTCGGCCCAGGGGAACTTGCCGCTGTCGACGATGGCCCCGCCCACGCTGTTGCCATGCCCACCCAGGTATTTGGTGAGCGAGTGCACCACGATGTCGGCGCCATGCTCGATCGGCCGGCACAGATAGGGCGAAGGCACGGTGTTGTCGACGATGAGCGGCACACCGGCCTGGTGGGCGATCTGTGCCAGCGCCGCGAAATCGGTGACATTGCCCAGCGGATTGCCGATGGACTCGCAGAACACCGCCTTGGTCTTCGCGTCGATGAGCGGGGCGAAGGACTCGGGCTTGCGCGGGTCGGCAAAGCGGACCTCGATGCCCATCTGCGGAAAGGTGTGGGCGAACAGGTTGTAGGTGCCGCCGTACAGGGTGCTGGCCGAAACGATGTTGTCGCCGGCTTCGGCGATCGTCTGGATGGCATAGGTGATGGCAGCCATGCCCGAGGCCAGGGCCAATGAGGCAATGCCGCCTTCGAGGGCGGCCAGGCGCTGCTCCAGCACATCCTGCGTCGGGTTCATGATGCGGGTGTAGATGTTGCCCGGCACCTTGAGGTCGAACAGGTCGGCGCCATGCTGGGCGCTGTCAAAACTGTAGGCAACGGTCTGGTACACAGGCACCGCGACGGCATGAGTGGTCGGTTCCGGCTTGTAGCCGGCATGCACGGCCAAAGTTTCGAGTTTCATGGATTTCACCTTTTTGATGTGTGCAGGGTGCGACCATGATACCTACGATACCCCGGACACAGCAGGATGCGCCCCAAGGACGAGAGGCGGGGGCGGAATTCAGCTGCCTGGCAGCAGGCTGTTCAACAGGCGATCCAAAGCATTGGCAAAGGACTGACGGTCCGCCTGGCTGAAGGGCGGCGGGCCGCCGGTATTAACACCGCTGGAGCGCAGCTCGTCCATGAAGCTGCGCATGGACAGGCGCTCGCGGATATTGTCGGCGGTGAAACGCTCGCCGCGCGGATCAATGACATGGGCGCCTTTTTCCAGCGCCAAGGCGGCCAGCGGAATGTCAGCGGTGATGACCACGTCGCCTGCCGTCACGCGCGCCACGATCTCGGCATCGGCCACATCGAAGCCACCGGGCACCTGCAGCGCGCGTATCCAGGGTGAGGGCGGGGTGCGCAACATCTGGTTGGCCACCAGTGTGAGCTGCAGCCTGCGCCGCTCGGCGAGGCGAAACAGGATGTCCTTCACCGCGCCGGGACAGGCATCGGCATCCACCCAGATCTGCATTCAGTAGTCCTCGCCGAAGAGCAGCTTCCAGGCAGCCTTGTAGGCAACGATCTCGCGCACTTCCGCCGGCAGCGCATCGAGGAAGCGGCGCTGCGTCCTCATCCACTCCGGCAGGCGTTCCATGCGATCACCGCCGATGTCCAGCGCGGACAGAAAACGCCAGGGATGATCACGGATCAGTTGCGCCCACGCCGGCAGGATGCCGCCGCCAGGCCGCTGGCGGTCCCAGATGCGCGAATGAAGTTCGCCGCTCCCGCCATACACGCTGTCAGGGCCGCCGAATGCGGTGTCGAAGTACAGGTTGGGATGGGCCTCGATGAGGCGGCGCACATAGTCAGGGCCGTAACGCGTGTTGCGGTTCTGGTAACGCAGCTGCGCGAGATGGCACCAGATCACCCGGGCGCCGGGATACTGGCGCAGCATCGCCTCCAGCGGTCCGAGCAGGCCGTCCTCGATCTCGTAATGGAGCTGGAAGGGCCGCCCGGTGGCCTGCGCGATCTGGAACAGGCGGTGACCGAGCGGGCCATCGATGGGAATGACCAGGTCCCGCGAGGTCTGGCCGCGCTGCAACTGGCGTGGCGATGGATAGTGGCGGAACTCGAACTCGCCCAGCACCGGATAGCCCTCGGCGAGGCGTGCCTCGGCATCATCGAGCATGGCCTGCGGCGCCTCGGTCCAGGCCGGCGGCACTCCCGCCTGCCCCCCGGGAATGTAGCGGGAAGGATCGGCCGCGATCAGGCGGCGCGTGAACTGCGACCAGTTGTTTTGCGTCTCGGCGGAGAACACCGTGATGGCCACGCCGCTGTCGTCCATGTCACGCGAATAGCGCGCCGGATCGAAGCGTCCGGCGGCAAAGCTCGATTCGATGTCGATCACCGGCAACTTGCCGCTCACCCTGAACGCCTCGATGCGCTGGCGCCAGCCCTGCTTCAGCTGCGCGAGGTCGAAGGGCACGTCTGCCAGGGGCCCGACACGCAGGCTGCTAATGGTTGGCAGCGGCTGCAGGCGTGCAGCAACAGCGACGCTTTCGGTTGCAGCAGCCGCTGCGATGACATCAGACAGGAAAGCCACCTGCCCGGCCAGCATCAGCCACATCGACACCGCAGTGAAGTGGTGGCGGCACCGGTGTCCCCGCTGAAGGGAAGACACCTGCGTGCTCAGCGGCCCTCGCTCAGCTGGTGGTGCTCGGCCACTTCCAATTCGGTCATGGCATCGATGATGCAGCGGTAGATCTTTTCCATGGCCACCGGGGAGGCACCCAGTTCGCTGGCCTGCGCACGCACCTTGGCTATCACCTGCTCGACGCGCGCCGGCACCACCACGGCCTGGGCGCTGGGCTTGAAGCGCGCGGCCTGGCGCACGTATCCTTCGCGCTCGGCCAGCAGCGGCACGATGGCGCGATCGAGGCGGTCGATATTGATGCGCACTTCATCAAGGGACTGGCAGGGCTGCTGGACTGGCGTGGCTGGCATGGCGATGTTCCGGATGAGTCGGTTCGAGGGCGCTTTATATCACGGCGAAGCAGGCACTTCCTGCACCACTGACACGAGTGTCCCGAATCGTAAGTTCGTTGAATTCTGATTTGGCATGAATAAGTCGACATCCGTCGGAAAAGTGTCGAAATCGGCGCCAGACAAGGTGCAAAGCGGAGCAAGCCTGGCTGGCTGGCTTGCGAGCATTGGCAACGCCGTATGACGCCGATTCTCGACGCTTTTATTCGGCGAATTTGCGATTCGGCACACTAGCGGCGCAGGCGCGTGGTGCTGACGCCGAGGAAGACTTCGCGAAGAAAACACAGCAGGCTGGCGATCAGGGCCAGCATGGCGAGGATGAACATCACCCCGAGGGTGCTGGTGAGGTTGACGGCGAGGAAGGCATCGACAAAGGCGGTGACAATCACCAGGCTGATGAACAGGGCGCAGAACACCGCCAGCACAATGGCGCGATAGATCAGCTCGATACGGCGCACCACCAGCACCAGCTCAGCCTGCACCAGGCGCCGCTCCTCCTCCTGGACGGCGGCGGTAAATCCGCGCACCAGCGTGTCGAGCACACGCTTCCTGTCCACGGCGCGCCCCAGCCGGCCAGCCAGCACCCCCAGCAGCGCGCCCACGGCGGTGAGCAGGAACACCGGCGCCACGGCCAGCTGGATGACATGGGTGATGTCATCGACACGGGTGAAGGGGTTGGACAAGGCCATGTTAGAACAGCCCTGCCTGAGCCGGAGGAGGCGGCACAAAGTCGTCCGCCGACTGCCAGGCCAGCGCGGCACCCACCGCAATGCGGCCACCGGCCAGCACCTCGGCAAAGGCCCCGCCGCCCCAGGCTGGATACATCGCCTGCTTCAACCCTGGCAGGGCTTTGTCCATGCGCTCGCAGGGCTTGGTCTCGCCGAGGATGCGCAGCCGGCATTCGCCGATGGCCAGGATGCGCCCGCGCGTCTGCGCCAGGGGCAGGCTGCTCACCACCAGGTTGGCGCGACGCGTGGCGATCGGCAGGTCGCTGCCGAACTGATGCATCAGTTGCGCCCACACTTCCTGCTCGATCAGCGTGACCTGGCGCTTGCCACCCTGGTTGGCATTGCCGGCGAGCCCACGCCCGGCCACCAGTTCGGCCATGAGCGCCGGGTCCATGGGACCGAGCTTGGCGCGTTTGATCAGGATCTGCTCGAGGCGGGGCATGGGGTGAGGATCAGCTTGGCTGCGGCATCGCGAGTGGGTCAGGCTGACACGCTGGAGGTGTTTCGACGCATACCTGCCTGCAAGGCTACAGTAATGAGCGGTACGACCGGCAAGATCTGACGAAGTCTGGAATCCGTCTGGTTGGTCAAAATCCCCCCGCGCGACTGCGTCGCGTCGGCCCCCTTTGACAAGGGAGTACACCTTGCTGCTGACCGCAAACCAGGGACGATCCTCTGACCTGCGGGGCAGTCGGCCCCATCATCACAATTGATCACAATCACCCCGTGATTCCTTTGATGATATTGGTTGCTGTTGATTTTTGATAACAATACAGGCGGCAGCTGCCGGGACCTGGCCCGCCACCTCCCCGGCGCGATGAACGTTCGGCGCAAGCCGGCATTCCATCGCGCCGATGTGATCCGGCGCCGCAGGCGTCCGGCATCACACGATGTTGAGATGCTCAATGCCCTTGGTGATGTCCTTGTCCTTGGAATCCTTCGAGTGCAGCTTGATCATCAGACGCAGGTCGTTCACTGAATCGGCATTGCGCAGGGCATCCTCATAGGCGATGCGGCCTTCCTCGTAAAGATCGAACAGGGCCTGATCAAAGGTCTGCATGCCCAACTCGCGGGACTTCTTCATGATTTCCTTGATCTCGTGCACATCGCCCTTGAAGATCAGGTCGGCGATCAGCGGGGAGTTCAGCATGATCTCCACTGCAGCCGCGCGACCCTTGCCCTCCTTCAAGGGAATCAAGCGTTGCGCCACCAGGGCGCGCAGGTTGAGCGACAAGTCCATGAGCAGTTGCGCACGCCGCTCTTCCGGGAAGAAGTTGATGATCCGGTCCAGTGCCTGGTTGGCGCTGTTGGCGTGCAGGGTGCCCAGGGCCAGGTGACCGGTTTCGGCAAAGGCCACGGCATGTTCCATGGTTTCCTTGGAGCGGATTTCGCCGATCAGAATCACGTCGGGGGCCTGGCGCAGGGTGTTGTGCAAGGCCGATTCCCAGGAGTCGGTGTCCACGCCCACTTCACGCTGGGTGATCAGGCTCTTGGCGTGCGGGTGGGTGTACTCGATCGGATCCTCGATGGTGATGATGTGGCCGTAGTGGTTCTCGTTGCGGTAGCCGATCATGGCCGCCAGCGTGGTGGACTTGCCCGAGCCGGTGCCGCCGACCATGATGACCAGGCCGCGCTTGGTCATGATCACGTCCTTCAGCACTGGCGGGATCCTCAGGTCGTCGAACCTCGGGATGGTGGTGGTGATCACACGCATCACCAGGCCGACATAACCCTGCTGCACGAAGGCATTGACGCGGAAGCGTCCGATACCGCCCGGGGCGATGGCGAAGTTGCACTCCTTTTTCGCCTCGAACTCGGCCGACTGCTTGTCGTTCATGATGGAGCGCGCGAGGTCGGAAGTGTGTTGCGGCGTCAGGTTCTGCTGCGACACCGGCGTCATCTTGCCGTCGATCTTCATCGCCGGCGGAAAACCCACGGTGATGAAAAGGTCTGAGCCCTTTTTCTGGATGAGCAGGCGCAACAGCTCGTACATGAATTGGGTGGCTTGTTCGCGTTCCATGGTCTGCCTCGGTGGGGAATCGTGTGTGGGTCGTCGTCTGTGGGGCCGTTGGTGCTGTGCTCAGGGGCAGCCGTCTAGCGGAAATTGTCCTTGTTGGCGGCCTTGCTGCGCGCCTCTTCCATCGACACCATGTTGCGCGCGACCAGCTGCTGCAGGTTCTGGTCCAGGGTCTGCATGCCGAACTGCTGGCCGGTCTGGATCGCCGAGTACATCTGCGCAATCTTGTTCTCGCGGATCAGGTTGTTGATGGCAGGCGTGCCGATCATGATCTCGTGCGCGGCGACGCGGCCATTGCCATCCTTGGTGCGCAGCAATGTCTGGGCGATGATGGCCTTCAACGAGGTTGAAATCATGGCGCGGATCATGTCCTTCTCCGCGGCCGGGAACACGTCAACCAGGCGATCGATGGTCTTGGCGGCCGAAGAGGTGTGCAGCGTGCCGAACACCAGGTGGCCGGTTTCAGCGCCGGACAGCGCCAGGCGGATGGTTTCCAGGTCGCGCATTTCACCCACCAGGATGACGTCCGGGTCCTCGCGCAGTGCACTTCGCAATGCGTTGTTGAAGGACAGGGTGTGCGGGCCGACCTCACGCTGGTTGATCAGGCACTTCTTGGATTCGTGCACGAACTCGATCGGGTCCTCGATGGTGAGGATGTGGCCCTCTTCGGTTTCGTTCTTGTGGTTCACCATGGCGGCCAGGGTGGTGGACTTGCCCGAGCCGGTCGGGCCGGTCACCAGCACCACGCCGCGCGGCTGGTCGGAGATCTCCTGGAAAATCTTCGGCGCCTTGAGGTCTTCCAGGGACAGGATCTTCGAGGGAATGGTCCGCAGCACCGCCGCGGCGCCGCGCTGCTGCACGAAGGCGTTGACGCGAAAGCGTGCCAGCTGCGGGATGGCGAAGGAGAAGTCGCACTCCAGGTTCTCTTCATAGAACTTGCGCTGCCCGTCGTTCATGATGTCGTAGATCATCCCGTGCACGTCCTTGTGGTCCATGGCCGGGAGGTTGATGCGCTTCATGTTGCCGTGCACGCGGATCATCGGTGGAACGCCAGCGGACAGGTGCAGGTCAGAGGCCTTGTTCTTGACGACGAAGGCGAGAAGCTCGGAGATATCCATATATAATCGACCTGCACTTTCCCTGAAGGTGGGGCGCTGCGGATGCAGCACCGGACGCCTGAAGCTGTAACACTTTGTTGCGTTTCGATTATGGCCGTAACCACAAGCACCTTGCAAGCCAGCTTTGCGGCCATTCAGGAACGCATATCCCGGGCCTGTCAACAATCGAAGCGCCCACGCGGATCAGTGACGCTGGTTGCGGTCAGCAAGACCTTTCCCGCTGCCAGCGTGCGCGAGGCGGCGGCCGCAGGGCAGCGCGATTTCGGCGAAAACTACCAGCAGGAAGCACTGGCCAAGATGGACGAACTGGCCGGCCTGCCCCTCACCTGGCATTTCATCGGCCCCATACAGAGCAACAAGACCCGCCCCATCGCCGAGCGCTTCGACTGGGTGCACAGCATCGACCGCGAGAAGATCGCGCGGCGCCTGGCCGAGCAACGCCCGGCCCGCCTGCCGCCCCTGCAGGTCTGCATCGAGGTGAATGTCAGCGGCGAGGCGAGCAAGAGCGGCGTGGCCCCGGCCGAAGTGCCGGCGCTGGCACAACTCATCGCCGGCCTGCCGCAACTCAAGCTGCGCGGCCTGATGGCCATACCCGAACCGACGCCCGATGAAGCACTGCAACGCAGCCGCTTCGCGCTGCTGCGCACACTCAAGGACGACCTGGTGCGGGCTGGCCTGCCGCTGGATACGCTGTCCATGGGCATGTCGGCAGACCTCGAAGCCGCCATCGCGGAAGGGGCGACGCTGGTGCGCGTAGGCACGGCGATCTTCGGCGCGCGAACCACGAAGGCCTGAGCAGGCAGGCGCCACCCCGCCGGCCGCACGCCCAGCCCGCTTCGATGGTCCGTTGCCGCGGACTTCTGGCACACTCTGCCCCTCTCCCGGCATTCACCGGCTTGCCGTGGCGCCCGGACTGATCCCGGCGTCAACGGCCGATCCTCAGAGGTGTGATTTGAAGATTACTTTCATCGGCGGCGGCAACATGGCGCAGGCCATCATCGGCGGCCTGCGCCGCAGCGGCGTGGCCGCCGGCGACATTGCCGTGACCGAACCCATGGCCGACACGCGCACCCGGCTGGCCGAGGACTTCCAGGTGGTGGCCACGGAAGAGCCGCCCGCGGATCTAGGCGATCTCATCGTGCTGGCGGTGAAGCCGCAGCAAATGCGCCCGGCCGTGCAGGCGCTGCTGCCGGCGCTGAAACCCGGCCAGGTGGTGCTTTCCATTGCCGCCGGCATCCGGCTGCAGGATCTGGCGCGCTGGCTGAAGGGTCATGCCAAGCTGGTGCGCTGCATGCCCAACACACCGGCCCTGATCGGCGCGGGCGTGACAGCGGCCTATGCCACGCCACAGATCAGCGCCGATGAACATGCGCTGGCCGCCCGCGTGCTGGGCACCATGGGCAAGCTGATCTGGGTGGACCGCGAAGCGCTGCTCGACCCGGTGACGGCCATCTCGGGCAGCGGACCGGCCTATGTGTTCTATTTCATCGAGGCGCTGGAACAGTCGGCACGCGAACTGGGCCTGGAGGCCGGCGCCGCGCGCACCCTGGCACTGGAGACTTTCCTCGGCGCGGCGAAACTGGCCGCCAGCTCGCCCGACGATCCGGCGACCTTGCGCGCCAAGGTGACCTCCAAAGGTGGCACCACGGAGGCGGCGCTGGCCGTGATGGAGCGCGAGCAGATCAAGGCCGCCATCGGCAAGGCGGCGCGCGCCGCCAACGAGCGCGCCCATGAACTGGGCGAACAGCTGGGCAGGGATGGCTAGTGTCCCGATTGATACACCGTCATATTCAACGAACTACCGATTCAGGACACTAGCATGCTGGCCCAGATCATCAGCCTCATCGTCGACACGCTCGGTTCGCTGTTCGTCTACCTGCTGCTGCTGCGCTTTCACATGCAGTGGACGCGCGCGCCCTTTCGCAACCCGGTGGGCGAGATGATCGCCGGCCTGACCAACTGGCTGGTACTGCCGGCGCGCCGGGTCATTCCCGGCCTGCTGGGACTGGACATGGCCACGCTGCTGCTGGCCTGGCTGGCGCAGAGCCTGATCACGGCGCTGCTGATGTCCCTGCAAGGCCACGACTTCGGTAACCCCGGCGTGGCCGTACTGATACTGGCTTCCGTGTCAGCGGGGGAGCTGCTGATCCTGTCGATCTACCTGCTGATCGGCGCGGCCATCGTGCAGGCCATCCTGTCGTTCATCTCGCCCTACTCGGTGCTCTCGCCGGTACTGGATGCGCTGACCCGGCCCTTCTACAAGCCATTCCGCCGCTTCATCCCGCCGCTGGGCGGCATCGACCTGTCACCGCTGTTCCTGGTGCTGGCGGCGCAGATCGCCATCATGCTGCTGCGGCAGCTGAAGATGATGGCGATAGCGCCCTTCTAGCCGCCACGCTGCCCCAGGCCTTTGCCGTGAGCTGGTACCGCCGCACCGAATCAGGCTGGCTGCTCGACATCCATGCCCAGCCCGGTGCCAAAGTCAGCGCGGTGGCAGGCCTGCATGGCGAGGCGTTGAAAATCCGCATCGCCGCGCCTCCCGTGGATGGCAAGGCCAACGCAGCCCTGGTCGCGTTCATCGCCAGGCAACTGGGCGTCGCCAAGCGCCTGGTGTGCGTGGAAAAGGGAGAGAGCTCGCGCGACAAGCGCGTGTCGGTGGCTGCACCGGCGATTGATCCTGCAGGGCTGCTGAAGTAGCCGCGGGTTCATGGCCGTGGCCCGCAAGCGTGGCCACGGTCTGCAGCGCTCAGCCAGGCGCCACCGGCGGTTTTACGGCTGACGCGCCGGAGGGCTGCAGGCCACTGTAGACCGGCGGCTCGAACAGGGAATTGAAGCTGACCTTGCGGATGGCCGGATTGTCGGGGATGCGATACAGCACTTCCACCAGCAATTCCTCGAACAGGCCGCGCAGGCTGCGGGCGCCGACCTTGTAATCCATGGCGATTTCGGCAATCTGCTCGAACACCACGGGCTTGATGACGAGCTCGACACCATCGGAGTGGAGCAGCTCGCGGTACTGCCGGTAAAGCGAATCGCGGGGTTCGACCATGATGCGCACCAGCATGTCCCGGGTGAGGTCCTGCAGGCGGGCAATCACCGGCAGGCGGCCGGCGAACTCCGGCACCAGTCCAAAGGTATGCAGGTCAGTGGGCTTGATGCGCCCGCCCAGACGGTCGAGGATCTCGTGGTTGTCCTCGTCGGACAGCGACAGGTAACCGTAGGACTGGGAGTTCTCGATGATCTTCGACAGCCCAACGAAGGCGCCGCCGCAGATGAACAGGAGGTGGGTGGTGTCGATGTAGCCGCCGCCCTGCAGGCGCACCTGCGAACCCTCCATGATCTTGAGCAGCGCATGCTGCACGCTGGCGCCTGAATTGCCGCGCTTGGCTTCATCGACGGACTTCAGCTTGTCCACCTCGTCGATGAAGACGATGCCGCGCTGCGCGCGCGCCACATCCCCGCCGGCCTTGTCGAGCAGGCGCTGCAGGATGGCCTCGATCTCCTCGTTGACGTACTGGGATTGCGCCAGCGTCGTGGCATCGGCCGTGACAAAGGGAATCTGCAGGATGCGCGAGAGTGTTTCGCACAACAGGGTCTTGCCGGTGCCGGTGGAACCAATCAGCAGGATATTGCTCTTGGTGAGCACGCCGGTCCCACCGGCCCCGCTGTCATGGGCGAGGGCGCGCGCGGACTTGCGAAAGTGGGTGTAGACCGCCACCGCAAGCACCTTCTTGGCCTGCGCCTGGCCCACCACTTCCTCATCGAGCCGCCGTACGATTTCGCTGGGGGTCATGCCGGCCATCGGTTCCCTGTCCTGCATTGGTGCGCTTGTGCGCTTGTCCACTTTTGTTTCTTGGAATCTGTCTGCTCGCGCGGTCCGCAGACCGTAGACGGCGCCAGCATTATGATCATATTCGAGAGCTGATATCCGTCATCATTGTGTTGACGACAGAAATGTGATCAATCCTCGTAGACCACCAGACCACTCACCAGCGTGAAGCGCACCTTGCCCGGCAGTTCATAGCCGATGAAAGGCGTGTTCTTGCCCTGGCTCCGCAGGCCTTCGGCGGTGATGCGCACCATGGCCTCCGGGTCGAACAGGCACAGGTCGGCAGCCTCCCCCACGGCAACGCTGCCGCCGGGGACGCCCATGATGCGCGCCGGCTTTTCGGTCACGGTGGCCAGCGTCTGAGCCAGCGGCAATTTCATTTCCGCGCCCCACTTGAGGGCCAGCGGCAGCAGCAGTTCCAGGCCGGTGGCGCCGGGCTCGGCTTCGGAGAAGGGCAGTTGCTTGGCGTCCTCGTCCACCGGCGCATGGTCCGAACACAGGGCGTCCACGGTGCCATCGGCCAGGCCCTGGCGCAGGGCATCGCGGTCGCGCTCCGAGCGCAGGGGCGGTATCAGATTGCTGTGCGAATCGAAGAAGCCGATGTCCATCTCCGACAGATGGGCGTGGTGGGCGGAAATGTCGCAGGTGACGGAAAGTCCTTCGGCCTTGGCCTGGCGCACCAGATCCACGCCGCGCGCCGTGGACAGGCGCTGGAAGTGCACCCGGGCGCCGGTCTCCCGCACCAGTTGCAACATGGTGTTAAGGGCGATGATCTCGGCCGAAGCCGGGATCGCCGGCAGCCCCAGGCGCGTGGCCACCTGGCCATCATGGGCCACACCTTCGCGGGCCAGGTAACCATCCTGCGGACGCAGCCACACCGAGAAACCGAAGGTCCAGGCGTACTGCAGGGCGCGCCACAGCAACTGGGTGTCGGCGATCGGCGCATCGGCTTGCGAGAAAGCGATGCAGCCGGCCTCCTTCAGCAGCACCATTTCCGTGAGGCGCTTGCCCTCGAGCCGCGCGGTGAGGGCGCCCAGCGGATGCACATGCACCAGGTTCAGGCTGCGCGCGCGGTGCTTGAGCATCTCCACCAGGCCGGGTTCGTCCAGCGTCGGGTCGGTGTCGGGGGGACAGGACAGGGTGGTGACACCCCCGGCCACAGCCGCGCCCATTTCCGTTTCGAGGGTGGCCTTGTATTCGAAGCCGGGCTCGCGCAGGCGCGCGCACAGGTCCACCAGGCCGGGTGCCACCACCAGGCCGGTGGCATTGATGGTGCGCTGGGCCTTGAAATCGGCAGGCGCCGCGCCGAGGCCAACGATGCGACCGGCGGCAATGTAAACATCCTGTTGGGTGTCGCTGCCGCTGCGCGGATCGACCAGCCGGCCGTTCTGGATATGGATTTTCATCAGTTGTTGCCTGCGAGTATGGACATCACCGCCATGCGCACGGCGATGCCGAAGGTGACCTGCGGCAGAATCACCGAGTGCGGGCCGTCGGCCACCGCGGAGTCGATCTCCACGCCGCGGTTCATCGGGCCCGGATGCATGACAATGCAGTTGGGTTTGGCGCGCGCCAGCTTCTCCGGGGTGAGGCCGTAGCTCTTGAAGAACTCCTGCGCCGAGGGCAGCAGCGCGCCGTTCATGCGCTCGTTCTGCAGCCGCAGCATGGCCACCACGTCGCAGCCGGAAAGACCCTGCGCCATGTCGTGGTAGACCTTCACGCCCAGTTGCTCGACGCCGGCCGGCAGCAGGGTGCGCGGGCCGATCACACGCACGTCGGGAACACCCAGGGTGGTGAGGCCGTGGATGAAGGAGCGCGCCACGCGCGAGTGCAGGATGTCGCCGACCACCGCCACGGAAAGGCGGGAGAAGTCCTTCTTGTAATGACGGATGGTGTAGAGATCGAGCAGGCCCTGGGTCGGGTGGGCATGGCGACCGTCGCCGGCATTCACCACATGCAGGTGCGAGGCGACATGGCGGGCGATCAGGTAGGGCGCGCCGCTGGAGGCATGCCGCACCACGAACATGTCGGCGTGCATGGCCGCCAGGTTGTCGATGGTGTCCAGCAGCGATTCGCCCTTGGCGGTGGACGAGGTGCTGATGTTCAGGTTGATGACGTCGGCCGACAGCCGCTTGGCGGCGATCTCGAAGGTGGTGCGGGTGCGCGTGGAATTCTCGAAGAACAGGTTGAACACCGACTTGCCGCGCAAGAGCGGCACCTTCTTCACTTCACGCTCGGTCAGGCCAATGAAGGAATCGGCGGTGGCGAGGATGTGCTGCAGGGTCTCGCGCGGCAGTCCTTCGATGGACAAGAGGTGCTGCAGTTCGCCACGGTCATTGAGTTGCGGGTTCTTGAGGATCACGGTTCCGGCCTTGCATTCGCGCGTTCACGATGGGTTGCCGACAGGCTCAGGCTGAAGGTGCCGGTGTCCTTGCGGTCCAGCACCAGCACCTGGTCGGCGGGCACTTCGAAACTGGCGCCGCAGCATTGCGCGGCGATGGGCAGCTCGCGCCCGCCACGGTCCACCAGCACGGCCAGCTCGATGCAGGCCGGACGCCCGTAATCGAACAGTTCGTTCATGGCGGCGCGCACGGTGCGGCCGGTGTACAGGACATCATCGACCAGCAAGAGGCGCCGGCCCTGCACGTCGAACGGAATGCTCGACGGCTTGACGTTGCGGGACAGCCCGGTCTGGTCGAAATCATCCCGGTAAAAGGAGATGTCGAGCACGCCCAGCGGCGCGCTGATGCCCAGATCACGGTGCAGGCGCTCGGCCAGCCAGGCACCACCGGTCATGATGCCCACCAGGCGGGTGTCGGCGCCGATGCGTGGTTTCAGCTGACACAGCAGCTCGGCGTACAGGGCTTCGGCGTCGGGGAGTGCAGTGCTCATGCGCGTGGGCTTTCCAGGCTGTCGAGATAGGCCTGCAGTATGAGTTGTGCCGCAATGGCGTGGTTGTCCTGCTTGTGCGCGCGACCACCGCGGCCGCGGCTGCGCAGCAGCGCATCGGCCTCCGCCGAGGTCAGTCGCTCATCGACCAGCACCACAGGCAGGCGGAAGCGGCCTTCGAGCTGGTGGGCGAAACGTCGCGCCCGGCGCGTCATGTCATGGTCGCCGCCTTCGGCATTCAGCGGCAGGCCGACCACCAGCGTTGCCGGCTGCCATTCGGCGATCAATGCGGCGATCCGGGCGAAGCGCGCCTCGTTGGCTTCGGCGTCGATGAATTCCAGCGGGTGGGCGAGGCGGGTCTGCGCGTCGCCCACCGCCACGCCGATATAGCGCAGGCCGAAATCGAAGGCGATCAGGCCGGACATGGCACCGGTGATCGGCCCGCTCATGTCTGTCGGTCCCACGCTGCCGGGCAGGCTGTCATGCATGCCCTGCCTCGTCGGAAAAATTGGCGAAATCCAGTCCCAGCAGACCCATGGCTGCCGGCAGGCGCTGTTCGAACGGCAGGTCGAAGATGATGGCTTCACTGGCCTCCACGGTGAGCCAGGCATTTTGCTTCAGTTCCTGCTCGAGCTGGCCGGCGCCCCAGCCGGAGTAACCCAGGGTGACCAGGAACTTGCCCGGCCCGCGGCCCTCGCCCAGGGCCTCCAGAATGTCACGCGAAGTGGTAAGCCCTATCCGGTCGCCGATGGCCAGGGTGGATTGCCAGTCACCTGGCGGCTGGTGCAGCACAAAACCATGATCGGTCTGCACCGGTCCGCCAAAGCAGATAGGCCCGCTGCCCATCGCCGGCGACTCCAGGGGCAGCTCCAGTCGCTCGAACAGCGAGGAAAGCTTCATCGCCATGGGGCGGTTGACCACCACGCCGAGGGCGCCGTCGCCGTTGTGCTCGCAGATATAGGTCAGGGTGCGGGAAAAATTCGGATCCGCCAGGCTGGGCATGGCGATCAGGAAGTGGTTGGTGAGATTGACGTGGTCCACTAGGCTGAATTGTACTAGGGATACTCTGAAACACGCCGCTTTTCAGCGCACCTCGACAGGGGTGACGCGGCCGTTTGTCCGGGAGATTTTCAGATCGGGCACGCTGCTGACGCGGTCCTGACACTGTCAGCCCGGGCGTCCATTCCCGCTGACCCGGCACGCTTGGCCAGCGTCCGACACTGCCACGGCCTGTTCCGGTTTTGTGCCGCTTGGCTGGCGCACGGCATTTGTTGGCGCCGCCGGCTTGCGTTACCGTGGACTCCCCTCTGTCCCGGTGAATTGTCCACGCACCATGCACCATGATCCACAGGACGAGCGCGCCCTGCTCTGGTTTCGCCGCGACCTGCGCTTTGTCGACAACGCCGCGCTGTTCAATGCGCTGACCCGCTCCCGGTCGGTGTGGTGCGCCTTCGTCTTCGACACCGACATACTGGACGCACTGCCCTCCCGGCAAGACCGGCGCGTGGACTTCATCCATGGCAGCCTGGTCGAGCTGGACGGCATCCTGCGTGAGCATGGTGGCGGCCTGATCGTGCGGCACGGGCGCGCCGCCGATGTCATCCCGAAACTGGCGGCCGAGCTGGGCGTGGATGCCGTGCATGCCAACCGCGACTACGAGCCACAGGCCTGCGCCCGCGACCAGGCGGTGGCAGCAGCCCTGGCCGAGGATGACCGGGCGTTTCACCTCTACAAGGACCAGGTCGTCTTCGAGCGCGATGAGGTGATGACGGCCGCCGGCACGCCCTACACGGTATTCACCCCCTACAAGAATGCCTGGCTGAAGCGCCTGCGGGACAGCCACGTCGAGGCCTTTGCGGTGGAGCAACATGCCGGAGCGCTCAGGCCCCCACCTGCAGGCAGCATTCCGTCGCTGGAGAAGATCGGTTTTGCCGCCACCGACCTGCGCCGGTTGGGCATCCATCCCGGCGCAGCAGCAGCCGCGGCACTGCTGGAGGATTTCCTCGAGCGCATCGATGACTACGGCCGGGCGCGCGACTTTCCGGCCATCAAGGGTCCGTCCTACCTGTCAGTGCATCTGCGCTTTGGCACCCTCTCCATACGCCGGCTTGCAGCAGAGGCCTTGCGGCGCGGCGGGCGCGGCGCGGAAGTGTGGCTGTCGGAGCTGATCTGGCGCGACTTCTATTTCCAGATCCTGCACCATCACCCGCGCGTGGTGGAGCGGGCCTTCAAGTCCGATTACGACGCGGTGCGCTGGGACAATGACCAGCACCGGATTGCTGCGTGGAAGGAAGGGCGCACCGGCTATCCGCTGGTCGATGCCGCGATGCGCCAGATCAATGCCACCGGCTACATGCACAACCGGCTGCGCATGGTGGCGGCTTCCTTTCTGGTGAAGGACCTGCATGTGGACTGGCGCGTGGGGGAAGGCTACTTCGCCAACCAGCTCAATGACTTCGACCTGTCGGCCAACAACGGCGGCTGGCAATGGGCAGCCTCCACCGGCTGCGACGCGCAGCCCTACTTCCGCATCTTCAACCCGGTAACGCAGTCAGGGAAGTTCGACCCGGACGGCAAGTTCATCCGCCGCTACCTGCCGGAACTGGCCAAAGTGCCGCTGAAGCGCCTGCACGCGCCGTGGACCATGAGCCCGGAAGAGCAGCAGGCCAGCGGCTGCCTGATCGGCCGCGACTACCCGGCACCAGTGGTGGATCACGACCAGGCCCGTCGCATCACGCTGGAGCGCTTCCAGGCGGCGCGCGGGCCGAAGTAAATCGCCACCGGAGGCAGGGCGGGACACAATGAAAAACGGCCCGCTCAGCGGGCCGCTTCTCTCTGCAGGAGCCCCGTCGACGGGGCCTTGCCTGCTCAGACTGCCTTGAGGTTGCCTGCAGCCTGCTTGCCACGCTCGGTCAGCACATCGAAGCTGACGCGCTGGCCTTCCGTGAGCGTCGACATGCCGGCACTCTGCACGGCACTGATGTGAACGAATACGTCTTTCGACTCGCCCTCGGGTTGAATAAAACCGAAACCCTTGGTTTCGTTGAACCACTTTACGATACCGATAGCCATGGATGACCTCCTTGAAGCTTCCGCAGTACGCGCGGACAGATTCCGCGCGCAACTCGGGCGCGGTTAGCGAACAACCTAGGCGATTTGGGTGACTTTGTAGTGACCATCCCAGCGGGGAACCACGGTGCGGGAGGGGTAGCTTGAGAAGGCAGGCCAGAACGTAGAGATTGCCCACGCACTGTGCCCAAACCCATCTGTGGTGTCAATACGGACGTTATCCTGGGGAAACACTGATCAAGTCTCAAATCGAGGATCACCGTTCAAATGTTTCCTCTGACGTGGGGGATCTACAAGGGGGCATAGCCCACTTGTTCAGTCCTTCCCTAGCAACCGGCCGGCCCGGGCGCAGGCGCGGCATACCCCGAATGCGCAAACCGGGAATGAATGCCTCAGGAAGCCCCGAGCAGGGCCTTGATGTGGCCAAGCAGCTCATCTTCCTGATAGGGCTTGCCAAGGAACACGTCCACGCCCAGCTCACGCGCGACATTGCGGTGCTTGTCTGCGGTGCGCGAGCTGATCATGATGACGGGCAGGTTGGCGAGGGTGGCATCAGCGCGCAGGTGGCGGGTCAGCTCGAAACCATCCATGCGCGGCATTTCGATGTCGACCAGCATGACGTCGGGCCGAGCTTCCTTCAGTTTTTCCAGGGCTTCCACACCATCGCGTGCAGTGGCCACGGTATAGCCCTGACGCTCCAGCAGGCGCCCGGTAATCTTGCGTACGGTGAGAGAGTCATCCACCACCAGCACCAGTGGCGGCAGATCGACCGCAGCCGGAGACACCGGAGCCGGCGCTGCGGCTGCCGTGAGCGCCACCAGCGGCACCGGATTGAGGATGAGCACGATCTCGCCGGAACCCAGCAGGGTCACACCGGCCACGCCCGGCACCGACTGCAACTGCGGGCCCATGGCCTTCACCACCACCTCCTGGTTGCCACCCAGGATTTCATCGACCTGCAGCGCCAGCGCACTGGCGCCGCTGCGCATCAGCAGCACCGGGGCCAGCCGCCTGGTTTCGGCCGCGGCGTGCTGCTCGCCCAGCAGGTGCGACAGGTAACGCATGGGGTAACGACGGCCATTCCACTCGACATGGCCGCGGATCACGACGTCGGCCAGTTGTTCAGGCCGGTACTGCATCACCTGCTCGACGATGACGGCGGGCAGTGCATCCACGCGCGTACCAGCCCTCACCATGACCACCTGCATCAGCGCCAGCGTGAGCGGCAGATAGATAGTCAGGGTGAGTCCCTGTCCGGGACGGTTGCCGAGTTCTATCCGTCCGCCCAGCCCGGCCACTTCGCTGCGCACCACATCCATGCCGACGCCGCGACCCGCCGATTGCGTGAGCTCGGCAGCCGTGGAAAACCCCGGATGGAAAATGACGTTCGCCACTTCCTCGTCGGCCAGCTGTGCTTCGGATGCCAGCAGGCCGGATTGCACAGCCTTGGCGCGGATGCGCGCCAGGTCCAGGCCGGCGCCATCGTCGGACAATGCAATGCGCATCTCGCCGCCTTCCTGCGACACTTCGATGCGGATGTCACCGATCTCAGGCTTGAGTACCGAGACGCGCGCTGCCGGCGTCTCGATGCCATGGGTGACGGCATTGCGCAGCACATGCTCAATGGGCCCGGTCATGCGCTCGAGCACGGCGCGATCCAGCTCGACGCTGGTCCCGCGCACATCGAGGTTGGCACGCTTGCCGGCGTCCTTGGCCGTCTGGCGCACCACCCGGTAAAGGCGCTCGGAGAGGGTACCGAAGGCGACCATGCGCACGCGCATCAGGTCCTGTTGCAGTTCCCGGTTCAAGCGTGCCTGAGCAGCCAGCGCCGCATCGGTGCCTTCCACCGAGCGCAGCAGGTTCTGGTGCACGGTCTGCACGTCATTGACCGACTCGGCCATGATGCGCGTAAGTTCCTGGAAGCGCGTGAAGCGGTCGAACTCGAGCGGGTCGAAACCCTCGTTGAGCTCGGCATGCACGCTCTGGGCGGGATTGGCCGCCTGCATCTGCGATTCGGCCTGGATCTCGATTTCGCGCAGTTGCGCGCGCAGCCTCAGCACGTTGTCGGTGAGCTCCTGCATGGCACCCTTGAGGCCGCGCAGTTCCGATTCGATCCGACTGCGTGCGATGGAGATCTCGCCGGTCTGGTCGACCATGCGATCCACGGCATCGGCGCGCACGCGCAGCATGGCCGGGCCGCTGGCAACCGGATCAAGGGCAGGCAGGGCACCAGGGCCTTCGGCTTCGGCCGTCTCGCCTGGCGACGGGGCTGCTGCCACTGCTACGGATGCCGCGGCTGCCTGGGGATGGCGCAATCGCTCTATAAGCTCGCACAGGCGGTCATGGGAAGCGTCCAGCTCTTCCAGCACCGGTGCGCTGGCGCCTGCCAGTGCCGATTCCACCTTTGATTCCATGTGGTGCGTCAGGTCACCCACCGCCATGGCCCCGGCCATGCGCGCACTCCCCTTGAGCGTATGCAGGCGGCGATGCAGTGACTGCCCCGTGGCTTTGCCGAGCGCGGCTTCGCCGGACTCGTGCCAGTTGCGCAGGTCCTGACCGATGGCTGGCACCAGTTCAGCCGCTTCCTCGAGGAACAATGGCAGCAGCTGCAGATCGAGTTCGTCCTGCAGGCGCTGCTCGCGCCGCTGCAGGGAACGGGTGGTGGACGTGGCAGACGGGGTGAACGGTGCCGACGGTGATTCAGACCCAGCTTCCACGGCTGGCGCAGCATTACCGGCGGGAACATCCTCCGGCCGCTGCAGGCCACCTTCCTCCTCCGGCAGCAATGCATCGGGATCGGCATTGAACACCGGCAGGTCCGGCAGTTGCGGCATGCGTGGTACCGCCGCTTCTTCCAGGCGCACAATCAGGGCATGCGGCGCATCCGGCACCCGCAGGGCCACGGCCTGCTCGACCATGCCATCCAATGTCTCGATGGCCTCGCCAACCAGTGCCTGCTCGGATTCGGACAGGGAATCCTGAGCCAGTTGCTCGAGCGCATGCTCCAGCGCGTAGCCCAGCGCCCGCAGGCCGGCAAGCTGCACCGTGCCGGCAATGCCCGCCAGGGTATGCGCAGCGCGAATCATGTCATCGGTGACGATGCCGTGCATCTTCAGCGTTTCATGTTCGCCGCGCAGCGTGTTCATCAGCGCATGGGCTTCTCCGCTGAACAGGGTGAACACCGTGACGCTGACACGCGCGTCCCCCAGCTGGAGCTGGTTTTCGCTGTCGATGCCGTCGTCATCGTCACTCTGGTTGCCATCGTTGCCATGGCCTGCTTCGTCGCTCGATGCCGCAGTCCCTGCCTGCCCCTGCGCGAACGGGCCTGCGCCTGCGGGCTCCGGCATCGAGGCTGCCGCCATGCCTGCAATAGTGCTGGCGTCCTCTGCCAGGGCGGCCGCCAGGGCGGCATCGGTGTCCGCGCCATTGCCAGGAACACTGGGAACTTCAGGAACGCTGGTGGTCTCGGTGACTTCGACCGTTTCGGCAATGCCGGCAGGGGTGTCGGTAAGCTGGTCGAGCAGGGAGTCCCTGGCAGCTGACGGTTCGACGCTGTTCGCCGACCTTGCTTCCGCCACGTCCGACACTGCTGGCACCGCCACAACCTCCACCACAGCAGGGGCCGGCACAGCATCGGACACACCCAACCGCGCCGGCTTGCCAGTCTTGACGGCCTCGGCCAGCTCGGTCAGCACACTGTCGTCGCCGGCATGTCCTCCCGCCCTCATGTCGGTGACGGTCTGGGCGAACCAGGCATGCGCGCCAGCCACCAATTCCAGCACCAGACCGGATGCGGGACGGTCCTCGCGTAACCACCAGTTGAGCGCCTGCTCCACGGTCCATGCGGCTTCCCCAAGGCGGTCCAGGCCGACCATGCGGCCGCTGCCCTTGAGGGTATGGAAGCCGCGCCGTATCGACACCAACGCCTCCTGATCGGCCGGGCTGGCCATCAGGCGTGCCTGCTGGGCCGCCGTGTTGGCCAGGACTTCCTCGGCCTCTTCAAGGAACACCTGCAACAGTTCCGCATCCACTGCCGCTTCTGCGGAGAGCCGGGCGGCGTTCAGGTCACTCACCGCGGGGGGGGCTGCATCGGCCGCTGCGGCCAGGGTGTCCGGGGCGATGGCTGCATCCACGCTGGTGGCCGGGGCCACCGCTTCGGTCACCTGCGTCTCGGCGGGAGGCTGCGGCTTTGATCGCGGCTGCAAGATGGCGGTGAAATCGCTCTTCTCGCCGCGGGCCAGGGCGGCGATGTGGAAGCCCAGCGCCGAAAGGGTCTGCGCAACGGTTTCGAAATCGCGCCGCGAGGCTTCCTCAGCCGGCTGGAAGGCAGGGTTGCCAAACCCCTCCAGCATGGCCTCGATACCGGCCAGCGCATCACGGGCTTCCGAGTCACCCAGCATGGTCAGGGCGCCGGTCAGCTGGTGCACCAGAGCCTTCACGCCGGCCAGCGGCTCACGCTGCTCAGGGTTACGGAAGAAGGCATCCAGCACCTGCTCGATGTCACGCAGGTTGGCCTGCATCTCGCCCACCACCTGTTCGAGCACCAGGCGCTCCTGGGCCTGGCGCGACATCTCATCAAGCAGGGGAATCTCAGGTGCGGTACGCAGCAGACGGCCGGCCATGGCCGACTCCAGGCGTGCGCAGACAAAGCGGCTCTGCTCGGTAAAGGCCGTGCCCAGCGCTCCGGCATCGGCGGCCAGGTTGTCCAGCGCATTCTCCAGCAGCAGCACGGCGGTGGCGACTTCCAGCGCCACGGCTTCGCTCATCAGCCTGGCATCTGCGGCAATGCTGCCGCCGGCGCGCGCCAGTTGGCGTGCCAATGCCGAAAGGTCGGCGTTGTCCAGTGCATCGACCTCCAGTGAGAGCTCGGTCGCGGCGGCGGAATAGGCCGGGAGACTGTCTGCATGCCGGGCGGTGTCAGCGGCGTAATGCGTCCAGGCCTCCTTGGCAAGGCGCAGCTGCTCACGGGCGCGGTGCAGGGCCGGGGCCTGTTCCGGCGCCGGGGTGCCGGCGTCGGCCGACGGCATATACGCAGCCAGCTGGCAGGTCTGCTGGGCCAGGCGGATCACGTCATTGACCGGACGCGCCTGCGCCAGCACGTAGAGGACTTCCCGCTGCACGCGCTCCGGCGTACTGCGGGCCCCCTCGATGTGCCGGCGTATCTGGGCCTCGATGCGATTGCACAGCAGCCGCTGCTCCGCAGACGGGACATCCTCCAGCGCACCGTTTTCCAGCGCGTTCATGCTGGCGCAGGCAACCCACCAGAAAGCGCGCTGCGCCGGGTCGGACTGGCCCTGCTCGATGGTGTCGATCACCGCATGCATGTCGGCGGCGCCTCCGGCTACCCCCTTCATCCAGGCCAGAAAGCCGCGGATGTAGCGGGCACGCAGTTCACGCAGGTGGCGCTGGAGCTCCTCGGGGTGCAGTTGCAGCGGCGCCTTCTCGCGCCAGGGCGGACGGAAATCCAGCTTCGGGTGGAACAGGTCCACCGGATCGGCCTTATGGCGGGTGGCCTCGGCTCGGACGCCACACAAGTCCTGGTACAGCGGCAACAGCCGCAGGGCCTGGTGCGCCTGGCCGGACATCAGTCCGTCCAGATGGGCGCACAGCCCTGCAAAGCCGCGCTCGGCGACCGCCACCGCCCCGGCGGCCGCGGAGCCCTGCGCCACTTCGGCCAGCACCGCCTCGAGCTCGCTCGAGACCTCGGTGATGCCGTTCAGGCCGACGATCTGCAACGCACCGTGGGCCTGGTGCAGGCTGGCGCGCGCATTGGCAATCTGCGCCGCGTCGCCGGCCGCAAAGGCACGCAAGGCCTCCACGCCGCGCTGCATGGCGAGGTCGATTTCTGCCTTGACCCAGGACAATGGCCCGGCATCAAACTCGGCGCGACGGTTCATGGCCGGTTCAGGCGATCTTGAAGTTGGACACGGATTCCTTCAGCTCCTCGGCGAGGCCGGCGATCTGGATAATCGAAGCCGCCGTCTGTTGCGTGCCCTCGGTGGTCTGCTCGGTGATCTTGAAGATGTCAGCCATGTTGCTCGCCGCGGCCGTTGCCGTGTCCGACTGCGCGCGCGTGGCCGCGCTGATGTCGGCAATCAGGTTGGCGAGCTTGCGCGAAACCTCGTCGATCTCGCCCAGCGCGCGGCCCGCTGCATCGGAGAGCCGGGCGCCCTCGACCACGCCCTGGGTGCTCTTTTCCATCGCCGAGACCGCGTCCTGGGTGTCGGCCTGGATGGCGCGCACGATCCCGCCGATCTGCTTGGTGGCGCCGGCCGATCGTTCGGCCAGCCGCTGCACTTCTTCGGCCACCACGGCAAAGCCACGCCCGGCCTCGCCGGCACTGGCAGCCTGAATGGCGGCATTCAGCGCCAGCACATTGGTCTGCTCGGTGATGTCGGAAATGAGATCGACGATTTCGCTGATCTCCTGGGATGACTCGCCCAGGCGCTTGATGCGCTTGGCGGTCTCCTGGATCTGCTCGCGGATCTCGTGCATGCCGGAGATGGCGTTGTGCACCGCCTCGGCGCCCTTGCGTACGGCATCCAGCGACTGCCCGGCCACGCCTGCCGACTCGGTGGCACTTTGCGTCATGTTGCCCATGACACGCGCCATGCCCAGCACCGAAGCGGTGGTCTGCTGGATCTCGCGCGACTGGTATTCCGCAGCAGCCAGCAGCCGGGAGGAGGTGCGTTGCGCCGCCTCGGTCGCCGAGGTCACCTGCGCAGCGGAAGAATTGATGCGCGCCACCAGCTTGGATAACTCCTCGATGGTGACGTTGACCGAGTCGGCAATCGCGCCGGTGATGTCCTCGGTGACAGTGGCGCGCACGCGCAGATCGCCGCTGGAGAGTTCGTCCATTCCGTTCATCAGGCGCAGGATGGCTGACTCGTTGGCCTTGTTCTGCGCCATCGAAGCTTCGGTGCGGCGTCGTTCGTCGTTGACGTAGACCTGCACCATCATCCACACCACCACGGCGCCCAGCAGGCTGACCACGGCCAGCACGATGAAGTTGCGTGAGCGCGCTGCCAGCCGCGCTTCGTAGGCGCCAACCACCCGGCCAGTGGCGGCCAGCAAGGCCTCGGAATCATCCACCACCCGGCGCGCGGCATTCTTGGCTGCTGCCAGCGGGGCGAGGTTGGCAACCACCGCCGCGGCGGCCGCCTGGTAGGTACGGTGGGCGCGGTCCAGTTCTGCCAGCTTCACCTGCACCTGGGTCTCTCGCGGGGTCTGCGCGGCTGCGCCTTCAGGCCGGCGCAGGCTTGCCAGCAGGGTGCCAAAGGCCTCGGCCTCCCGCATCATGGCCACAGCGGCTTCCGGATCAGCGTCGTCACCGGCAAGCATGGTATTGGCGCTGCGCGCCATTCGCTGGCTGAGACTGATCAACTGGCCGGCCGTGGCAATCTCCTTCTGCGCCGCACCCGCCTGGGCCTTCAGCGCCTGCACCTGCTCGGCCATGTCGAGCAGGGCCGGATTGTTGTTGTTGATGGAGCGCACGGCAGCCCCCAGGCCGGCGAGGTTCTTCTGCTGCGGCAGGATTTGCCCGAGGTTGCGCTCGGTCTTTTCCCATTCGCGGTTGAGCCCGTCCAGCAACGGCTGCAGCGAATCGGGGCTGGGCGGAATGCGGCGGCCCTCGATCTCGCCGCCCTGCATGAGCAGGGTGAGCGAAGCGACAAACTGGTCACGCGATTCCTGCAACTGGCGGAAGGCCAGGGCATTGCCGGACAGGCCGCTCTGGGTGGCCTTGGCGATGCGCTGGCTGAGCATGCGCATGTCGGCAGCGGTGGAGACATAGCCGGCGCCATACGTGGCTTCACGATAGTCGACGACCACGAAGGCGCCGGCAATGGCTGCCAGCGCCAGCAACATCACACCGAGCAAGGTGTATTGCCGGGTCACCGGCAAGCCGCCAATGAGGGGAAGCTGGCGACTGCGCGCGGCGTGTTGAGCGGCACCACTGTCAGGCGCAGGCGTGGCGCCTGACTTGCCCTTTTTTCCGATGGTCCAATTGATTGCCATGCTTTTCTCCTGGCTTACGCTGCGGCCGGCACAGGCCGGCCGGCGTGGCGGAAGGTTTCGTCGTTGATCAGCTCACCCACATCGAGCTCCTGCCACAGGCCACCGTCACTGTCGCGCAGCGGGCTGCCCTGCCAGACAGGTCCAGCCGGAGGTTCAGCCAGGCCGGCATCGATAAATCGCGCGCGGTTGCGCAAGCCCACCATGCGCTCCACCAGCAGCGCGCAGTGAAACTGGTAGCGTTCGGCGAGCAGCACGATGCGTGCAGCCGGCGTGCGCGACACCGGCTCTTCACCGGTAAAAAGTCCAAGGTCGGCCACACTGACCAGTTTGCCACGCACATTGGCAAGGCCGGCATACCAGGACTGGGTCAGCGGCACCGGGGTGATCTTGCCACCGGTCACGCTGAGCGGCAGGATTTCGCCCACCTGGTCCAGCCTGAGCAGCCACTGTCGCCGTCCGCAGGTCACCGCCAGACGCGAATCGGGCATGGGTGCGGCATGCGCCTCACGCAGCCGCTGCGCCAGCGATTCCTGAAATTCCTTGAGGTTGTAGGCATGGGCCATGGCGGGTGTCCGGTCAGTTCATCGCGCTGCGCATCACTGCAGCGCTCCGATCTTCGCCAGCAATTCCCTGGCATTCACCGGCTTCACGATGTAATCGCGTGCGCCCTGCCGCTTGCCCCAGACCTTGTCGGTCTCCTGGGATTTGGTGGTGCACAGGATGACCGGGATGTGGCTGGTCGCGGCGTCACGAGAGATGGTGCGCGTGGCCTGGAAACCATTGGTGCCCGGCATCACGACATCCATGATGATGAGGTCGGGCAGCTCGGCCTTGGACTTGACCACGGCCTCCTCCCCATTGGTGGCAATGAGGCACTCGTAGCCCTTGCGCGACAGCGTCTCGAGCAGGAACTGCCGCTCGGTGGGGGAGTCGTCGACGATGAGAATTCTGCGCACGGGCGTGGACATGGCCATTCAGACAGGGGGCGCCCGTCAGCCCCTCTGCGCCGCATGCGCCCCGCGTGCCGCGTGCGCCCCGACTGCCTGCAGCAGGGACTCGCGGGTGAAGGGCTTGGTGAGGTATTCGTCGGAACCAACCATGCGACCGCGCGCACGGTCGAACAGCCCGTCCTTGGAGGACAGCATGATCACCGGTGTGTCGGCAAACAAGGCGTTCTTCTTGATCAGCGAGCAGGTCTGGTAGCCGTCCAGCCTGGGCATCAGGATGTCGCAGAAAACGACATGGGGCTGGTGGTCGGAAATCTTGGCCAGGGCATCAAAGCCATCCTCGGCCAGGATGACGATGCATCCGGCCTGCTGCAGGAAGATTTCGGCGCTGCGCCGTATGGTGTTCGAGTCATCGATCACCATGACCTTCACGCCTGAGAGATTGATTGCCTCGGTCACTCGCCTACCTCCCGCTCTGTTTGGACCGGGTGTCCCGGCTGCCAAACGCTGGAAGGCAGGACCCTGTCGGTTTCAGTACGCCCTCCCGGGGGCGGATCGCTGCATACGCCGTGCCTGCAATGTGGCGCCTGGCGGGACGCGTACCCCTCCCGCGCCCATCCAGTTTGCAACCCCGATCCCAACCGGCGGCGCCTGGCACAACCAGTACGCCCACGGATGAGCCGCCTCTAGATGGCGACCATCTCGAAGTCTTCCTTGCGGGCACCGCATTCCGGACAGGTCCAGTTCATCGGCACATCCTCCCAGCGTGTGCCGGGTGTAATTCCCTCGTCCGGGATGCCCTTGGATTCGTCGTAGATCCAGCCGCAGATCAGGCACATCCACGTTTTGTATTCTTGTGTGGTTTCAACCATTTGATGACAATGCTTGGGTTACAATGATTGCTCAGCATCTTACTCGGTTGGCAGGCGGGCCGCCACCAAAAAACCCGCTTACAACAACCGCTTATCTCGGCTCAATCGCGTTTTAATGTCGTCCTGATGTCGTCCTCATCCGCCAACCTGCCTCCCATCGTCCTCAGCTTTGCCGCGACTGACCCCACCGGGGGTGCCGGTCTGCAGGCCGATCTGCTGACCCTGGCTGCCATGGGCTGTCATGGCCTGTCGGTGGTGACAGCCATCACCATCCAGGACACCGCCGGCGTCGAAGCGGTGATGGCGATGGATCCGGACTGGGTGGTGGACCAGGCGCGCATGCTGCTCGAGGACATGCCGGTTGCCGCCTTCAAGATAGGCGTGCTGGGCAGCGTGGAGAACATTGCCGCCATTGCCGAAGTGGTCTCCGATTACCCGGACATCCCGCTCATCCTCGACCCCGTGCTGGCGTCCGGGCGTGGCGATGAACTGGCCTCCGAGGACATGATTGCGGCCATGAGCGAGCTGCTGTTGCCGCAGACCACCATCATCACACCCAACAGCCAGGAAGCGCGCCGCCTGGCGCGCCGCCAGTCCGAAGAGGACGACGAGATCGATGAGGACGAAGATCCCGATCTGGAGGAATGCGCCAGCCGTATCCTCAGCCTGGGCTGCGAATTCGTGCTGATCACCGGCACCCACGAAAACACCGGACGCGTCATCAATACCCTGTACGGACCGGCCGGCAAGGTGCGCAGCGACGACTGGGAGCGCCTGCCAGGCAGCTATCACGGCTCGGGCTGCACGCTGGCATCGGCCATCGCCGCCAACCTCGCCAACGGACTCGACGTGCCGGAAGCCGTGCGCGAGGCCCAGGAGTTCACCTGGCAGTCTCTTGCGGCAGGCTTCCGCCCCGGCATGGGCCAGGCCATCCCCGACCGCTTCTTCTGGGCTCGCCACGACGAGGATGAAGAAGCCGAAGGCGAGAATCAGGGCGGAGGAAAGTAGCCATGCCCGGAGTCCGCGGACTTTACGCCATTACACCCGACCTGGAGGACACCGCGCTGCTGCTGGGCAGGTGCGAGCAGGTGCTGAAGGGTGGCGCGTCACTGCTGCAGTATCGCAACAAGAAGGCAGGCACTGCCCTCAAGCGGGAGCAGGCTTTTGAACTGGCAGCGCTATGCCGCCGCCACGCCTGTCTGTTCATCGTCAACGATGATGTCCGTCTGGCCGTAGAGGTCGATGCACAGGGCGCCCACCTTGGCGGCGAGGATGGCGAACTGGCCGAGGCCCGCCGGCTGCTCGGCAACGGCCGCCTGCTGGGCGCCTCTTGTTACAACCGCATTGAACTTGCCCACGCGGCAAGGTCGGCCGGCGCCGACTACGTCGCTTTCGGCGCAGCCTTCACTTCACCGACCAAGCCCGGGGCGGTGCGCGCGCCGCTGGCACTGTTCCGCGAAGGCAGGACGGTGGGCCTGCCGGTGGTCGCCATCGGCGGGATCACCCTGGACAACGCCCCCTCACTGCTGGAAGCCGGTGTCGATGCGCTGGCTGTCATCACGACCCTTTTTGATGCTGCCGACGCTGAAGTGCCAGCGCGGCAGTTTGCAGCCCTGTTCAAGGGCTGACCCGCAGCTTCCAGACCAGGTCCTGAACATGCGCTCCAAGAACGAAACCCTGTTTGCCCGTGCCCAGCTAAGCATACCGGGCGGCGTGAACTCCCCGGTGCGCGCCTTCAAATCGGTGGGCGGCGTGCCGCGGTTCTTCACCCGCGGGCAGGGCGCCCGCGTGTGGGATGCCGACGGGCGCGAGTACATCGACTATGTCGGCTCCTGGGGCCCGCTGCTGCTGGGCCATGCCTATGCGCCCGTGGTGGAGGCGGTGCGTGATGCCGCCGGTCGTGGCCTGTCCTTTGGCGCACCCACTGAAGGCGAGATCGAGCTGGCGGAACTCCTCAAGTCGCTGCTGCCCAGCCTCGATCTGGTGCGACTGGTGAATTCGGGCACCGAGGCCACCATGAGCGCGTTGCGCCTGGCGCGCGGCTTTACCGGCCGCAGCATCATCGTGAAATTCGAAGGCTGCTACCACGGCCATGCCGATGCGCTGCTGGTGAAGGCTGGCTCGGGCGCACTCACCCTGGGACAGCCCTCGTCGGCGGGCGTGCCGGCAGAAACGGCCATGCACACCCTGGTGCTGAGCTACAACGACGGCGAGGAACTGCTGCGAACATTCACCTCGATGGGCGACAGGATCGCTGCGGTGATCGTCGAGCCGGTGGCCGGCAACATGAATCTGGTGCTGCCCGAGCCGGGATACCTGCAATCCCTGCGCAGTCTGTGCACACAGTATGGTGCGGTGCTGATTTTCGACGAGGTGATGACCGGCTTTCGCGTCAGCTCACAAGGTGCGCAGGGGCTGTTCGGCATCCAGCCGGACCTGACCACCCTGGGCAAGGTGATCGGTGGTGGCATGCCCCTGGGAGCCTTCGGCGGCCGCCGCGACATCATGAACTGCATCGCACCGCTGGGGCCGGTGTACCAGGCCGGCACCCTCTCCGGCAACCCGGTGGCGGTGGCCGCGGGCCTGGCCACGCTCAGGGCGCTGGGTGAACCCGGCCTGTTCGACAAGGCAGGTGCGACTGCGCGCCAGCTGGTCGAGGGTCTGACCGAGAGCGCGCGCCGCCATGGCGTGGCGTTTTCAGCACAAAGCATCGGCAGCATGTTCGGCCTGTACTTCCGCGAGCAGCCACCACGACGCTTCAGCGAAGTCATGCAATGCGATGCCACCGCCTTCAACCACTTCTTCCACGCCATGCTCGATGCCGGGGTATATCTGGCACCCTCGGCCTATGAGGCCGGCTTCATCAGCCTGGCACATGGCGAGGCCGAGATCGGCCAGACGCTGCAGGCGGCGGACCAGGCTTTTTCGGCAATGGCACGGCCAGCCTGAGACAGCCCCAGCACTGAAAGTTCTTGCCCTGGCGTTACCAGGGCAGAAGCAGGTGCAGGGCCAGCGGATGGTCAGATCAGGATTTCTTCAGCAGGTCGCGAATTTCGGCGAGCAGCCTGATGTCTTCGGGCGGCTCGACCGGGGCGGCCGGCTGTTCTTCCTCGCGCTTGAGGCGGTTCATCAGCTTGATCATGAGGAACACTGCCCAGGCAACGATGACGAATGAGATCATGACATTGATGAACATGCCGTAGTTCAGGGTCACCGCGCCGGCCTTCTGCGCCGCATCGACACTCATGTAGGGCCCGGATACCGCGCCATCCCTGAGCACCAGGAACAGATTGGAAAAATCAACCTTGCCCAGAATCATGCCGATGGGCGGCATGATGA
Organism: Betaproteobacteria bacterium; assembly: GCA_947474715.1. Taxonomy (GTDB): domain Bacteria; phylum Pseudomonadota; class Gammaproteobacteria; order Burkholderiales; family SG8-39; genus CAIYPG01. The sequence continues at coordinate 170,028 of CANJJT010000001.1, read as the reverse complement.
TGTCCTTGACCAGCGAATCGACAATCTTGCCGAAAGCGGCGCCGATAATCACGCCGACCGCCAGGTCGACGACGTTGCCACGCATGGCGAATTCCCGGAACTCCTTGAGCATGCTCATCCCTGCTTCTCCCTGTTGATATTGAATGTCTTGTGTCGGTGTCGGTAAAGCGAACGCCTGCCGCATCCTGCATACAGATTGTCCCATGCCCAACGCCACCGGGAAACGAGGCTAGCCCCTGGCCTCCAGCATGCGCCGGGTGGCACGCGCCTCGAGCAGCCTGAGCACATGGTAGGTGGCCCAGCCGAGCAAGGCGGAGCCGATCAGGAAACCACCGTAGGCATACGGCCACTGGATATGGAAATTCTGGGTCATCATGGAGAATTCCGACATCCCGCCAATGCCGGCCAGTATGTTGATGGGCATGAACACGATGCTGATGCTGGTCAGCTTGGACACGCGCTTGTTCTGGTTGATGTTGATGAAACCGACCGTGGCATCCATCAGGAAGTTGATTTTCCCGAACAGAAAGGTGGTATGCCCATCCAGGGATTCGATGTCCCGGATGATCTCACGGGCTTCGTCATGCTGCGAAGACGACAGGGACTTTCCGCGCATCAGGAATGACAGGGCCCGGCGGGTATCCAGCACATTCCGGCGGATGCGCCCATTCAGATCCTCGCCACGGGCGATTTCGGAGAGGATTTGTGCCGCTGCATCATCGGTCACCTGGGGATTCAGCACCTTCTTGCTGACCTCCTCCAGCTCGGCATAGACATCCTCGAGCGCATCGGCGGAATACTCTGCATCGGCCGCATAGAGATCGAGCAGAACGTCCTTGCCTTCGGTCACGTATCCGGGCTGGGTGCGGGCACGCAGCCGTTGCAGGCGGAACACCGGCAACTCCTCCTTGCGCACCGAGAACAGGATGTCCCGGTGCAGGATGAAGGCGACAGCAACGTTCTGTGCCTCGTTCTCGGCATCCAGCAGGAAGTCCGAGTGCAGGTGGATCTCGCCATTGTCCTCGACATAGAAGCGGGCGCTGGCCTCGAGGTCGGTCAGGCTGTCCGGGTCAGGCAGTTCCAGCCCGAAGAACTCGCCGACCCAGGAACGCATGGCAGCCGACGGCGCAAGCAAATCGACCCAGATCGGCTTGATGTCGGCAAGGTCGGATTTCTTCGACACCCTGACCTGGCGAAGGCGGCCATCACGCAGCTCGAACACATTGAGCGAAACCTTCTCGCTCTGGTGGCTGGAAGCATTGACCAGCTCTTCACGCACGTCATCGTGCAGCAGCAGCAGGATGCTGTCGAGGTGCTCGACCTTAATCTGCTCCCAGGCGAGCTGTCGGTCTTCCGGAGACAGAGCCTCCAGTATGCGCGCGGCGTCATCGGGTTCCAGCCGGTTGAACAGCTGGCCGATCTCCGACAAATGCTGCTTGTGGACAAGGCTCTCGACCAGCCGCTGCCTCGGCATCTCCTGGCGATTGACCAGGTTTTCGACCAGCCGGTGGCGCGACAGCAAATGCTGCAATTCCATCAAGCGCTCGCTCAGTCGGTCGAAATCCGAGTGCGGTGTCTGCTCCAAAATCTTCTCGCTAGATGAGGTATGCGGTACTGTGCCAACCAATGCAATGCAAGCCGTCTGCCTGGCCCGCACAGGCCGCCGATCAGCCTGCCAGGCTGCGGTGATTGTACCCTCGGGCTGTATGATTCCGAATACCTTTATACGGGCAATCATGGTCTCCAGAAGACTTCCTCCCATCACTGCAGCTCGCGGGTCGATACCGGCCGGATCACCGTCGCTGCAGGCCGTGGGCCACAAGGCGAGGACCCATGACTGGAACGAATTGGCATGACGATCTCGCGCCATCTGGCAGAGGATGTCCGGCTGCGGGAAGTGTTCGGCTGGGCCATGTACGACTTCGCCAATTCCGGCTACACCACCGTGGTCATCACTGCGGTATTCAACGCCTGGTTCGTCGCAGTCATAGCCGGGAACGCGCCCTGGGCAACCCTCGCCTGGACCGCAGCACTGGCCGTGTCCTATGCAGCCATCATCGTCACCGCACCCTTGCTGGGGGCGTGGGCTGATGCCCATGCGGCAAAGAAGCGACTGCTCGGCTGGACCACCGCGGGCTGCGTGCTGTTCACCGCGGCCCTGGCACTGCCCGGGCCCGGGGAAGTGTGGCTGGCGGTGCTGTTCATCGTCCTGTCGAACTTCTTCTTCGGCACCGGCGAGAACATCGCGGCGGCCTTCCTGCCGGAACTCGCCCGCGGCGCAGCGGTAGGCAAGGTCTCGGCCTGGGGCTGGAGCCTGGGTTATCTGGGCGGGCTGCTGTCGCTCGGCCTGTGCCTGGCGTGGATCAGCCATGCCCAGGCCGCAGGCCAGACGGCAGCGCAGTTCGTGCCGGTTACCATGCTGATCACCGCCGCGCTGTTTGTTGTGGCAAGCGCGCCGACCTTTGTGCTGCTCAGGGAGCGAGCCCATCCCACGGCGGCCAACCGGGCAGGCGGCATGCAGGGCGCCTGGCGGGAATCCTGGCGCCGTGTCGCCGAAACCTTCAGGGCAGCGGCAGGCTTTCGCGACATGCGCCGGCTGCTCCTGTGCATCGTGCTCTACCAGGCCGGCATACAGACCGTGATCGCGCTGGCCGCCATCTTTGCCCAGCAGGCCCTGGGGTTCTCCTCGCAGGACACCATCCTGCTGGTGCTGGTGGTGAACGTCACCGCCGCCCTCGGGGCCTTCGCTTTTGGACTGGTGCAGGACAAGCTCGGACATGTGCCCACCATTGCCCTCACGCTGGCTGGCTGGATCGTCATGACGCTGCTGGCCTGGCAGACCGAAACCCGTGCCGGCTTCTGGATCGCGGCCAATATTGCCGGGGTCTGCCTGGGCTCGTCGCAATCTGCAGGACGCGCCGTGGTGGCTTATCTGTGCCCGCCCGGACGGCACGCCGAGTTCTTCGGGCTGTGGGGCCTGGCGGTGAAGTTGTCCTCGATTCTGGGTCCGCTGACCTATGGCACGGTCACCTGGGCCAGCGGTGGTGACCACCGCCTGGCCATGCTGGTAACCGGGGTGTTCTTTGCGGCAGGACTGGCGATGCTGTTCGGCATCGACGTGGAACGCGGGCGGCGGGCCGCCCAGTCTGCCGGCACATGGGAGTCATGATGAAGCTGCGCTCGAAACTGCCCGATGTGGGCATCACCATCTTCACCATCATGTCGCAGCTGGCTGCCGAACACCGGGCGGTCAACCTGGGCCAGGGCTTCCCCGACTTCAACTGCGATGCGCGCCTGCAGGCGCTGGTCACTGAAGCCATGCGGGCCGGCCACAACCAGTATGCCCCGATGGCGGGCGTGGCGGCGTTGCGCGAGGCCATCGCCGAGAAGACCGCGCGGCTGTATGGCCATGCCTACCACCCGGACACCGACATCACCGTCACCGCCGGGGCCACGCAGGCCATCGCCACGGTGCTGCTGGCCGTCACCGGGCCGGGTGATGAAGTCATCGTCCTCGAACCGGCCTTCGATTGTTATGTGCCGGCGATACGGCTGGCCGGGGCCACGCCGGTGTTCATACGCATGCGCGAGGACTACAGCGTGCCCTGGGACGAGGTAAAGGCGGCCATCACGCCGCGTACACGCATGCTCATCCTCAATTCACCCAATAATCCCAGCGGCGCTGTGTTCTCGTCACAGGACCTCGACCGCCTGGAGGCGGTGGTCCGCGATACCGATGTGCTGCTGCTGTCAGACGAGGTCTACGAGCACATCGTCTTCGACGCACAGCTGCATCAGAGCATTGCGCGCCGGCCGGCGCTGGCCGAACGGGCCTTCCTCGTGTCCTCCTTCGGCAAGACCTTCCACGCCACCGGATGGAAGATCGGCTACTGCTGTGCGCCGCCCGAGCTGAGCGCAGAGTTCCGCAAGGTCCACCAGTTCGTGGTGTTTGCCGTGTCCTCGCCCATGCAGCAGGCGCTGGCACAGTGGCTGCGTGACCCGGAGCCGTATGAATCCCTGCCCGCTTTCTACCAGGCCAAGCGCGACCACTTTCGCGCCGGCCTGGCTGCATCGCGCTTCAGGCTGCTGCCCTGCCCGGGCACCTACTTCCAGCTGGTGGACTACTCGGCGATCAGCGAAGCATCCGAAGCCGACTTCGCACGCCGGCTGGCCGTGGAACACGGCGTAGCGGCCATCCCGACTTCAGCCTTCTACGATCAGCCGCTCGACAGGCAGACGGTGCGCTTTTGCTTTGCCAAGACAGAGCAAACCCTGAACCAGGCCCTGGAGCGACTGGTGCGCCTATAGCAAACATTGCCATTTATATTTGATAATAATATTCTTATAAACTCATTGCTGAAGACAGATACCTTTTATATTTGATAATAATAGTGAAGTCTGTCAGTCCATCACACTGCGTACTGCACGGAATCCCAGGCCAAACAGGCGGCGCGCGCCGCCAAAGGTCGCCACGTTCCGACTGGAGATGCGCAGGTCACGCTCGGGGTTGTAGAAATCACCACCGCGATAGCCAAAGCCGAATGCTCCGAAAGCCCCCCCTCGCGGCTCGATGCGCGGCCAGTCGGCCACGTCAGCCTCGCCGGATTCACTGATGCGGCCATCGCCGTGCCACGGTACGAAGCGCCTGCCCGAGGGCAGGCCCGCGCTCACCGCCATTTCCACCAGATTGCCGGAAAGATCGGCCACCCCCCAGTAGCTCTCTCCACGCCCTTCACGCGTGGCGCGATCGGCCAACAGACCAGCGCCATAGGGCCCCAGCAGCGGCCGGTCGTTCGGCGCCGGGGACCAGGAGGTATTGGCATCGGCAGGCAGGGCGCGTTCGCTGCCGCTGCCATCGATCCCGTCGAAGCCGCGAATGGCGACGATGTTTGTCGTGCCCCAGGCGTACTCCCCTGGCACGGCTGGTGCTGCGCCGCGCGCGGCCTTTTCGAACTCCAGCTCGGTCATGGGCCGCAGTCCCGCCCAGTCGGCGAGCGCCGCGCCATCGCTCCAGCTCAGCCAGTTCATGCTCCAGCGCGGCTGCCCTGAGCGCCAGCGATCGTTCTGACGCATCACTGTGTAGCGGTAATTGTCCGGCAGCGGCCGGCCACTGCCTCGAAAGTCCGCTGGGCCCGGCGCGCGCGCGGCAGCCTGTGCGGGGCTGAGCGCATCGAGAAAATCAGCGTACTGCCCCTGCGTCACCTCGTAGCGTTGTATCCAGAAGGCACGATAGCCGTTGGGGAAAACCGAGGGCAGTACCCCCGTTACACCGTCCCAAGGTGAAGGCCCCGGAGCACCGGAGGGCAACGGCGTCCGTGAACGCTCTGCCCACAAAGCGCCCGTTCGCTGCGCCAGTTCAACGGTTTGCGCGGTGACGGTGTAAGGCAGGGCAGCGTCGTCACCGGCATGAAAGCGTCCCGGCGTCGAGGCTGCCCCGTCACCCAGTTGGAACGAGCCTTCGGGCACATACACCATCGGCCAGGCATAAACGCGTATTCGCTGCGCATCGGCGTGCGTCCATTGCAATGACACCGTGACACGGGAATCGCCGCTGCCGGCACGGGCGCGAAACAGGAACACGCCCAACCGGTCCTCCGGGTGTTCCAGCCTGTAAGCTTCGCTCGCCGCAGCCTGTGCGATGGGCAGCGGCTGCCACCGGCCCGCGCTGTCCTGATGCTTGGCGAACAGCCACACCCCGTCGTGGTTACCACGCGGCGCTCCAGCTGCGTCACGCCAGCTCTGGCGCCAGGACAGCATCAGCTGAGCACTGCCAGACCGGGTGGCAGCGACTGTGATTGCCACCAGTGCAGCACTGCCTGGACCGACCTCGACCTGCTGGGCCTTGGCAACACTGGCGCCAAGCAGGGCCAGCATGGCAACAAGTCCGGCCAGCAACCGATGGCATTGAATCAAACGATGCATCTGATGATTGCGATCCATGATTGCGGCAGGCAGGCGGACGCTGTGCAGCTAAGGATGAACGGCCACCGTCGGCAGAGCCAGCAGGTCGGCGTGACTCAGATGTGCCACCATGTCCAGGCGCTGCGCGTCGCCATTCGGCTTGAACACCAGGCAGGAACCTTCTTCCAGTTCGTTCATGCGCACAAAGCCCATCTCCGTGACTGCGAACTGGTGCCCCGACAGAAAGGTGTTGGTGCCGGGCTTCGGCAACGTGCTCAGCAGTTCCCGATGCCCGTTGATACCGGTTTGGTCATAGCCCAGCAGCTTGAAGGTCACAACAGGCTCCCGCCCGGTGACCAGCTCTGCAAAATCGCGAGTGCGGAAGTAGGGGCTGCTGTAGACCTCTCCGAACACGACGCCCACCGCACGGAATGCCTCGCCTGTCTTGCGGCCCTGCTCGCGGCCCTCCTCGGACAAATTGCGCTGGGTGCGGCGATCACCAAAGCTTGACTGGGGTAACTGGTCGCTGGTGCGCCAGTCGGTGCGCCCGTGCCGGAAGATCACGGCATAACCGCCTGCCTGCAGGGCACGCACCAGTTCCGGCATGGGCAGCTTGCTCCAGGTCTTTGTGCGCCCCTGTGCGTCAGGGCGATTCACCGGAATCCCGTCGCCAGGCCGACGCACAGCTTGTGGAATGACCGTCTGGGCCAAGGCCGATCCGAACATGGCAGGTACACAGACCAGACCGGCCAGGAGCCGGCGACGTTGCAGATTTGAGTGATTCATGACTACCTCCCGAGAGATATAGGCAAACACTCATTACGTTTCCACGGTGAGCGCGAGCAGTGTTTCATCCGATGCGTGGACGTAAAAGGGGGCATGGCTCCCTGCCATTCCCCATTTGCATGATCCATCGCATCATGCCGGAAACGATATGACTGCTACAGCAAAGTTGTGTGCATTTGTTGCGTCTAAGCAAACGGAAACACTTGGATACAAATTGGAAGGCCGGCGTCAGAAGCCGATAAAAATTTCGTGGCCTCCATGAAACTGCTCATGGAAAACAACAGGGGCGAAAGGGAAGCTGCCGCCCGGCCCGGCCCGGCAACCGTCCTGTGCGACCTCCTGGCAATCCCCGCCCGGCTTCCAGTCCCAAGCCCTCAGGGCAGTTGCGCGTCCCCCATGCGCCCCTGTATCCGCTCGGCGTAGCCGGCAAGATAGGCCGAGCCGCGATTGCGGTCATAGAACTGCGGGCGCGGCAGCATGGCCGCCAGCCGTGATGCCTGGTCGGGATTGAGCGCGGCGGCGCTACTGCCGTAGTAATGGCGTGCCGCCGCTTCTGCACCAAAGACTCCCACACCCCACTCCGCCACATTGAGATAGAGCTCGAGGATGCGGCGCTTGTCCAGTACCAGTTCCAGCATCAGCGTGATGACGGCTTCCTGACCCTTGCGAAGATAACTACGCTCGCCGGAAAGAAAGAGGTTTTTCGCCAGCTGCTGGGTGATGGTCGAGCCCCCGGCCACGGCCTTGCCCTTTTTCTGGTTTTTCTCGATGGCGCGCTGTATGCCCTCCCAGTCGAATCCCTCGTGATCGACAAACTTCATGTCTTCAGCGGCAATGATGGCGCGCTTGAGCTGGGTGGAAATGCGGTTGTAGTCGACCCACACATACTTGAGGGTAGCCTTCTCGTTCTTCGCCTGCAGCTGCGACAGGCGTGTCTGCATGAAACTGGTGCTCCCGGGTGAGGCGTACTTCCAGTAGACGATGTGCATCAGAAACCAGCACTGCACCAGGATGAGTACGGCAATCAGCGCCAGCAGCGCATAGCAAAACCACCGCCACACCCGACGCAGGAATTTCATGCCCCGGTGGCCTGTCTCAGGGCAGCCAGCACCGGCGCGGTGTCCGGACGAACGCCACGCCAGAGGAAAAAGGCTTCCGCCGCCTGCTCCACCAGCATGCCCAGGCCGTCAGCGAGACGGGTGGCACCATGGCGGCCAGCCCAGGCAAGAAAGGGGGTGTCGCCCTTGCCGTACATCATGTCGTAAGCCAGGCTGCCGTGGCCGAAGAGTCCTTCCGGCAGCGGTGGCAGTTCGCCGCCCAGGCTGGCGGAGGTGGCATTGATGACGACATCGAAACGTTCACCAGCCAGCGCAGTGAATGTGGCGGCCCTGGCACCGGCATGTGCTTCAGCCAGTTCCCTGGCTTTCGCTTCCGTACGGTTGGCGATCACCACGCCTGCCGGCTGCTCCGCCAGCAAGGGCAGCAGCACGCCGCGCGACGCACCGCCTGCACCCACCAGCAGGACCCGGGCGGACTTCAGGACTTGCCCGAGATTGCCTATCAGGTCATGGACAAGGCCTGCGCCATCGGTGTTGTCCCCATGCAACGCATCCTTGTCCCAGTAAAGGGTATTCACCGCACCGGCGCTGCGGGCACGCGCCGACAGGCTTTCACACAGGGCGAACGCCTCCTGCTTGAACGGCAGGGTGACGTTGGCGCCGCAACCGCCGTGGGCGCGGAAATCCCGGACCGTTGCGGCAAATCCATCGAGCGGTGCGAGCAGGCGTTCGTAGTGCATGTCCTGCTGCGTGGCAAGCGCAAAGGCCGCGTGGATCTGCGGCGACATCGAATGCGACACGGGATGGCCGATCACGGCGTACCGGTCAGTCATGGCAGATAAGCGGAGGCCGGGCGTGTCGCGATCTCCCGACAGAATGGAACGCGCCACCACGGCCAACCGCGACCAAAACGTTAAATAAGTTACATCCCATCACATGAACCCCGATGCACGACTGTTTTCTATTGGTAGATTCGAAGTATGCCATTGGTATCAGGTCACGGAATGCGCATTCTCATCGCCGGCTTCCCCCACTCGGGAACCAGCATACTCAGAAAACTGGTCGGCAATCATCCCGACGTCCTTGATCATTTTGCCAGCGAGACGCGGCGCTACACGCGGGACGACCGTCTGCTGCGACGCCTGTTGCCGCGCCGCTATTCAGGCAAGCGCCATGTCGTCTTCAAGTGGCCTTTCCATGATGTGGAGACCGCCACCAACGCGCACCGGGTGATCTACATCCTGCGCAGTCCTTTCGATGCCTTTGGCTCGCTGTGTCAGCGCTTCGATGGCGCCCTCCCAGCCGATCATTCACCTGCAGCCTGGCAACGATATGCCCGCTTCCTGCTGGACAGGCCCTCGTCGGACCGGCACTGCTTCGTCCGGTATGAGGACCTGTTCAGGGATGACTACCAGGCGATGCGATCCCTCATGGGCTGGCTGGGGCTCGCCTGGCACGAGGACATCGTGCGCACCGAGTCACGCTATGCGCCAATCCGCTTTGCCGGCGAACGGCCACAGACAGAACCCGGGCGCAGTGACCATGCCGCCTTTCGTGCCTGGCAGACATCGCAGGCCTTCGTGAGCAAGGCGGGACAATCGCGGCGCCATCTGCCAGACCCTCTGGCACAACAGCTTTCATCCATGCCCGAATGTGCATTGCTGGGCTACGACGCGGAGGAACCATGCAGGTAAACCGCAGCAACATCGCCATGCCCGGGACGGGAAGGCAGAGAAGCTCACAGCGGCACGACCACAGCAAGAGAAACATTGCCGATCCGGCGGTCCCGCAGCAGTCCGGCACCGGCCCTGCGCGGCATCTGGGCGGCGTGCTCTGGATGACCGGATTGTCCGGCTCCGGAAAGAGCACGCTGGCAGGCTGCCTGCACGCCGCGCTGATGCAACGAGGTTGGCGCAGTTTCATCCTGGATGGAGATTTGTTGCGCGAGACGCTGAACGCCGATCTCGGATTTTCCGAAGCCGACCGCCGCGAGAACGTGCGTCGGGCCGGTGAGGTAGCCGCACTGTTTGCCGGCACCGGCTACATCGTGATTGCCGCCTTCATCTCACCGTACCGGGACAGCCGGGAGCGCCTGCGCACCCGGCTCGAAGCAGCGTTCCACGAGATCCACCTCTGCACGCCGCTGGAAGTCTGCGAAGCACGCGACCCGAAACAGCTCTATCGCAAGGCACGCAACGGGCTGATCCCGGCTTTCACCGGTATTGGCGACCCCTACGAGGCACCGCTACAGCCGGAGCTGCGCCTCGATACCGGCGAACTGGATGCGGAACGTTGCACGGCTTTGCTGCTTGATTACGCGCAGCGCCGTTTTTCACTGCCAGCTGACCGCCAGACCGCCAAGCGGACGCGGGTGGTGGTCCAGGGCCACTGACCAAGGGGTCATGGCCCCTGAGTACCGCCCCCTTCGGGTAAGCGCAAGTTTCCTCAAGTTCCGGACCTGATCAGGCCTTCCCCCGGACTTACTCCCCATGGAGCTGATCACCCGGGGCAAAGCGCCAGGTCCTTGTGATGATGAGGATGTCAGTGTCCTTGCGGATATCACCAGGGAAAGCGGCATAGGGCGAAGCCATGCGCACAATGCGCTCGGCCGCCCGGTCCAGCACCGGAGAACCTGAAGGGCGCAGGATCTCGATGGAATCGACGCTGCCGTCGGAGCGGATGCTCACGGCAAGCTGCAGGCTGCCATAGATTCGGCCACGCGCTTCGCCGGGATAATTGAGGTTGCCCACACGCTCGACCTTCTGCCGCCAGTCGTCGGCATACTGTGCAAATCGGTACTCGGCGGCACGCGCGCCGACAAACTGCTTGCGTGGGCGCTTGTTGTATTCCTCGACGTCGCGCGCGATCTGGGCTTCACGATGAATGTTGGCGAGGGCGCGCGTGGCCAGGTCCCTGCCGGAAACGCGTTGCTCAGGCTCGGCCTGCGGACGCGGCACGGAATTGTTCTGTGCCACCCCCTCGGGGGACGGCTTCATCTGGGTGAGCAGCTGGCGCTGCATGTCCTCCAGTTCCTGCACCCGACGCGCGGTGCGCTGCACGTCATCCCCGCGCTCCTCGCTGCGCAGCACCGGCAGCGGGGTACGCGCACGACGGTTCTCATCGGTATTGCCCCCGCCGTCGAGATTGGCCTGGGCCAGCACATCGGGATTGACCGGGCGGTTACGATGCTTGGCGTTCACCAGCACGACTTCCAAAGGTGGGGCCGTGGTGAGCTTGCGCAGGGTATCCGGAAACTGGAAATGGATGGACAGCACCACGGCATGCAGCAGCACGGACACCAGAAGCGCCACAGCCAGTATCCGTTGAGAGCGGTCAAGCTTTGCGAACGGCCCCCATGTCATCAGGGCGCGATGCGGGAAAGCGTCCAGCAGCAATTTCACGAAGGCTTTCAAAGTCCTTTTGAATCAGTTGATTCTACGCGTTTTCTCGTGGTCTTTCTCAACTGGTCGGCGTGATTTCCAGATGCCTTTTGAACTGGCAGGACAGGCTGAGCTCAAGCACATCGACATGGCTGACTTCCAGCTCGACACGACTGCCCGAGGGAAGCTCGGGCAGGGACGGCACACGGGCAACATAGGGCATGCCGTCAATGCGGACCAGGCTTTCACGCAGCACTTCCCCCGTGAGGGACGCCGGCTTTTCCTGCAGCAGCCAGCGCAGACACCAGTAGTTTTCCATCTGGCGCTGGAAATCGCCATAGGTGGCATAGGTTGCCTCGAAGTCGGAGATGGCCGACAGCAGTTCGGCCGAGTTGCAGCGAAACGGCGCCGCCTCCCCGGACAGCAGGGCAAGCAGTTGCCATTGGTTGACCAGGTCGACATAGCGCCGCAGCGGCGAGCTGGACCAGGCGTAATGACTGACACCCAGGCCCTGGTGGGGTGCAGCGCCAGTGGTCATGCGCACTTTCCCGCTGGATTGCACGCGGTAGATTGCGGCCACCTCATTCTCGTCAAGCAGTTTGCCCCAGGTACTGTTGGCCAGCACCATAAGCTCGGCCACGAGTTTGTCCATGGGCGCGCCGCGGCGGCGCGGCAGGATCTGCACCCGGTCGCTCTCCACGACAAAGTTGTATTCGGGCCGCTCCTGCTGGTTGGCCTGCTTTCCACGACCTGCCTCCAGGGTCAGGGCAAAACGCCACAGCAGGTTCAACTCGGTGGCATAGGGCACATCATCGGGAACGCGGCCCTCGACAAAAGCCTGATCCAGCACTTCCGTGTTGTGATGGCGCAGATTGGCCACGATGGGTACCCGCTCCACCACGGAGTGAAAGTTCTCGATGGCCAGGGTCTCCGCGGCCAGATCGACATACAGCGACACCGCTGGATGCGAACCACCCTCTGCCAGCGAAAAATCACGGATGACCGGTACCGGCAACATGGTGATCTTGTTGCCAGGGAAGTACACGGTGGACAGACGTGCCCGGGCAGCCTGCAGGTCCAGCGGCGTGCCGGGCGTAAATCCCAGGGCAGGCGCAGCGATGTGGATGCCGACACGTGTCCGTCCATCGGGCATGGCGGTCACCGAGAAGGCATCGTCGATTTCCGTGGTGCCGGCGTCATCCAGGCTGAAGGCCGCGACGGCGGCCTCGGGGAGCTCCATGGGCAGCGCCACAGACCGCTCAATGTGCAGATCCCCGGCAAAGGTGGTGCCCTCCGGAAAACATTCAAACAGGAAACGTCCGAGATGGTAGTCATGGGTCGAGGCAAGCGCACCACAGGCCTCCAGCACACGCGCCGGAGACAATCCAAGCTGTTGGCAGGCATGCTCCAGCGCCTTGGTCTCTGGCTTGTTGCGATCTAGCCGGTAGAGCAATTCGGGCAGCAGGGAGTCCCACCCTTCGGGCAGGTGATGCGCACATAGTTCGCCTGACCACTGGTCTATCTGTTCCTGGATACGACGCTTCTTCTCCTGCCCGGCCAGGGCCGCCTTGAGAATGTCGGCCGGGGCGGCACGGTAACGGCCCTTGCCCTTGCGGTAGAAATACATGGGCGCTGAATGCAGCTTGAGCAGGATACCCGCCGCCTCCACCGCGGTAGGGGTCCTGCCGCAATACTCGCGCGCAAGGTCGCCATGGGCAAACTCGGCCTCGCCGCAGCATTCCCACAGGAAGTGCACGTCGATCTGTCCGGCCGATGACTCCGCCTCGCTCAATAGTTCGGCTGGTCCGGGGCTGTCAAAGCGCAGCATCACCGCAGCAGATTTGATCTTGCTGCGCTTGCCATGGGGCGCCTCGACCTGCAGGGAGGCGTCGCTCTCGGCAAGCACGGTGCCTGCCTTGAAGCCGCCGTTCTCCTCATAAAGAACATGCATGTGTGTCTTGCCTCAATACAGAAAGGGGCGCGATCAGGCGCGGCCCCGAATATTCAATGGTGCAGGCATCCCGGCAAATTCCAGGATGGCGGGCAGGTGGGAGGGGAAGCTTTGCAACCCGTGGTCGCCGCCTTCGATGACCATCTGGCGCGCCCCGGCATAGCGTTCGGCAGCGATACGGTAGTCCAGTTGCGCGTCGCCCGTCTCCACCAGCAGAAAATAGCGTGAAGGCGTGATGCGAGGCAGCCACATCTGCCGCCATTGCCGAAGGTGATCTTCCGTCAGGACGTAGGTGTCATGCGTGTAGATGTTCTGCTGAAGCCCCAGATAGGCTTTCAGGCCATCCTGCGGGGTGATCGAAGGATTGAGCAAAATTGCGCGCGCATCGTGCTTCTCGGCCAGCCAGGTGGCGTAAAAGCCGCCCAGCGAACTGCCGATGAAGCAGTAGAGTCGATCTCCCAGCCGGGCCATTTCCGCTTCGACCCTACGCATGGCTTCATCGCCGGCAACCGGCAGTGCCGGGCAGAGCAGGCGATCCTCGAGACCGAGCTCACGCATGCGCGCCCTCATCTGCGTGGCCTTGACCGACTGCGGCGATGAATTGAACCCGTGCAGATAGATGATGAACGGATCGCCGGCAAGCATGTTCAGTGTTTCCCAGCCATGGCATCAAGCAGTTTCTGGTGCACGCCCTGAAAACCGCCATTGGACATGACCAGCACATGATCACCGCTGCGGGCGAAGGCGGTGACCTGCGAAACCAGCGCGTTCAGGTCTTCATGGCACTCGGCCCGCCCCCCCAGTGGCGCCAATGAGGCCCCAGCATCCCAGCCCAGCCCACCGGTGTAGCAGTAGACTCGGTCGGCGTGAGCCAGACTTCCGGGAAGTTGGTCCTTCATCACGCCAAGCTTCATGGTGTTGGAGCGCGGTTCCAGCACGGCGAGAATGCGCGAAGTGCCCACCTTGGCCCGCAAACCCGCCACGGTCGTGGCAATGGCCGTGGGATGGTGGGCAAAGTCATCATAAACGGTGACGCCACCGGCGACGCCGCGCACTTCCATGCGCCTCTTCACATTTTCAAAGCGGGCCAGTGCCTCCACGGCAGCTTGTGCCTCCACGCCAGCATGACGCGCCGCGGCCACCGCGGCCAGCGCGTTGAGGCGGTTATGCTCACCCATCAGACTCCAGGTGGTGCGGGCGACCAGGTCGCCGCTGAAACACACTGCAAGTTCGTCAGCCCCGGCATCGCCCAAATGCCATCCGGCCGCCACACCAAAGCGTTCCACAGGCGTCCAGCATCCACGCCCGAGCACTCGATCCAGGCTGGCTTCACGCCCATTGACCACGACCAGGCCATCACCAGGGACCGTTCGAACCAAATGGTGAAATTGCGTCTCGATCGCCACCAGATCGGCGAAGATGTCGGCATGATCAAACTCAAGATTGTTCAAAATCGCAGTTCGCGGACGGTAGTGGACGAATTTGGAACGCTTGTCGAAGAAGGCCGTGTCGTACTCGTCGGCCTCGATGACAAAGAGCTCATTGGCGGTCAGCCGGGCAGACAGGCAAAAGTTCTCGGGCACGCCACCGATCAGAAATCCAGGATTGCGTCCGGCTGCTTCGAGTATCCACGCCAGCATCGAGGAAGTTGTCGTCTTGCCATGGGTTCCAGCGACCGCCAGTACCCATTTACCGGGCAGGATTTCGTCAGCCAGCCACTGGGGCCCGGAGCGGTAGGAGAGCCCGGCATCCAGTATGGCCTCCATCAGGGGATTACCACGGCTCACGACATTGCCGATCACCCAGACATCCGGCCGCAACTTGAGCTGATCGGCGCCGAATCCTTCGATCAGTCCTATGCCAGCCTGCTCCAGCTGGGTGCTCATGGGCGGATAGACGTTGGCGTCACACCCGGTGACCTTGTGTCCGGCCGCCCGCGCAAGCAGCGCAAGTCCGCCCATGAAAGTGCCGCAAATGCCGATTATGTGAATATGCATGGAGGAGAGTTCGCGCGAATGGCGCAGGGAAGGCGATAGAATTTTAACAGTCAGTCCGCGCGCGCCGTCAGACAAGCCATCTTCGACACCATCCAGAGCAGCCTTGAGTCATTCATGCCAAGAGACAACCGGAACAAGCAACAGATCCGCGCCAGCATTGCCGCTGCCGCTGCCCGCATCATGGCCGAGGACGGTCTGGATGATTTTGCCCTGGCCAAGCGCAAGGCCGCGCGACAGCTGGGGGTGCAATCGGCCCAGGTTCTGCCGGACAACGCAGAAATTGAAGAGGCATTGCGTCAGTACCTGGACCTGTACCAGGCCGAGGAGCAACCCAAGCGGGTGCGCGCCCTGCGGGAAGAGGCTCTCCGGGCCATGCAGATGCTCTCGGACTTCCGGCCCTACCTAAGGGGACCCGTGCTCAAAGGCACCGCAGGCCGTTTCAGCGCAATAGACCTCCAGTTGTTTGCAGATGACAGCAAGTTGGTGGAAATTTTCTTGCTTAACCTGAAATTACCGTTTGAAGTGGTTGAACCACGCAATCAGGGTGCGCGCGACCGCGGCATCCCGGTTTTTCGCCTCGATTGGGAGGGCGTAGAGCTGAATGTGGCAGTCCACCCCTTGAATGACGAGAGAGTGACTGCACACCTTGCAGGCAATCCACGGGAACGCGCCTCCATCAGCAACCTGCGTCTTCTTCTGGATCAGCCAGACAGCCCGCAACCTGGAAATCCGGAATGAGGCTAAGCCGCCGTCAGTGGATAGGGATGGCTGCCGCCGGAATGGGTGCCGCCGCTGCCGGTGTGGTCATCAACCGGGTGTGGATGCAGGGAAAAGAAGGCGGCGAAGTGCCCTTGCAGGAAGTCAGCCTTCCCGACCTGGATGGTAAGCCGCAATCCTTGGGCCAGTGGCGCAACAAACTGCTGTTACTGAATTTCTGGGCTACCTGGTGCGAGCCGTGCCGGGAGGAGATCCCGGCGCTGGTGATGGCACAGAAGAAACACGGCAAAAATGTCCAAATTGTTGGCATCTCCGTCGATTCGGCTGACAAGGTCCGCGAATTCATCCCCCAGTTCCAGATCAACTACCCTTTGCTTGTGGCCGATCTCGGAACGATCCAATGGATGAAAGGGTTGGGCAATCAATCCGGAGCTTTACCTTACAGCGTGTTCATCACCGGTGCCGGGAAGGTGGTCCATCAGCATCTCGGAGCCCTCACATTCGCGCAACTCGAAGCGGCGTTCGCAAAATGGCTGAAGCCGGGCGGATAGATTCGCCCAAATTCATGCAAAATTGGACAAATTGAGGCGATTTGCGGCAAACTTGCAATATGATGAAGGCAACTGCACGCAATATTGGCAAACCTGCTGCAAAGAATACGGTGTGGGTCATCCATGGCCCCAACCTCAATCTGCTGGGTAGCCGCGAACCCGACATTTACGGCAAGGACACCCTATCCAGTATCAATCAGAGGCTGCAATTGCTGGCAAAATCCAGCCAGTGCGTCCTCGAATGTTTTCAAAGCAACTTCGAAGGCGCGTTGATCGAGCGGGTACATGCTGCGAAAACGCAGGGAATTGCATTCATCATCATCAACCCTGCAGGGTTGACCCACACCAGCGTGAGCCTGCGGGATGCGCTGGCCGGGGTGGACATTCCGTTTATTGAAGTCCATCTGTCCAATATCCACAAGCGTGAGCCTTTCCGCGCCAAGTCCTATTTTTCCGACCTTGCGGTGGGAACCATATGCGGGCTGGGAAGTGTCGGTTATGACTTTGCGTTGCAATTCGCCCTGAATCGCCTGCCTGCGCAGGCTGGGCGTAAGCCACGCACCTGATCCGGGAGAAAGCAAATGGATCTCAGAAAACTCAAGAAGCTCATCGACCTGGTCGAAGAGTCTGGCATCACCGAACTGGAAGTCACCGAAGGCGAAGAAAAGGTCCGCATCGTCAAGAGCGGGCGGGCCATCGGAGAAACCACCATTGCGGTCCCTGAGGTGGCAGCCGCGCCTGCTCCTGCCACGGCTGCCGTTGCGGCAGCGCCGGCAGCCGTGGCTGCGGCACCAGAGCATGCCGGGGAAGTCGTGAAATCGCCCATGGTCGGCACCTTCTACCGCTCCGCCTCGCCGGGCACCAAGGCCTTCGTCGAGGTCGGCGATACGGTCAAGAAAGGCCAGCCCGTGTGCATCATCGAGGCCATGAAACTGATGAACGAGATCGAGTCGGATGCCGATGGCGTAGTGAAGGCCATCCTGGTGGAAAACGGCCAGCCGGTCGAATACGGCGAGCCACTCATCGTTGTTGGCTGACCCAGCCCGTCGCTGACGCGGCGCCTCAATCCAGGCACAAAGCATGTTTGAAAAAATCCTCATTGCCAACCGCGGTGAAATTGCGCTGCGCATCCAGCGTGCCTGTCGCGACATGGGCATCAGGACCGTGGTGGTTCATTCGGAAGCCGACCGCGAAGCCAAATACGTAAAGCTTGCGGACGAGTCGGTCTGCATAGGCCCGGCCCCCTCATCGGCCAGCTATCTCAACGTCCCGGCCATCATCAGCGCTGCCGAAGTGACTGACGCCGAGGCGATCCATCCCGGCTACGGCTTCCTTTCGGAAAACGCGGACTTCGCCGAGCGAGTGGAGAAAAGCGGATTCGTCTTCATCGGGCCGCGTCCGGAAACCATACGGCTCATGGGTGACAAGGTCAGCGCGAAGCAGGCCATGATCAAGGCGGGCGTGCCTTGCGTGCCCGGTTCCGAAGGCGCCCTGCCCAGCGAACCGGCCGACCTGATCAAGCTTGGACGCAAAGTAGGTTATCCGGTGATCATCAAGGCGGCCGGCGGTGGCGGCGGCCGCGGCATGCGGGTGGTCCACACCGAAGCGGCGCTCAAGAACGCCGTTGCGCTGACCCGTGCGGAAGCCGATGCAGCTTTCGGCAATCCGACGGTCTACATGGAAAAGTACCTGGAGAACCCTCGCCATATCGAGATCCAGGTGCTCGCCGACGAACACCGCAATGTCGTCTATCTGGGCGAGCGCGACTGCTCCATGCAGCGCAGGCACCAGAAAATCATGGAAGAGGCGCCGGCCCCGGAGATCACGCCGCGCCTGCGTTCCCGTATCGGCGATCGTTGCGTCGAGGCCTGCAAGCGCATGAACTATCGCGGCGCGGGCACCTTCGAGTTTCTCTACGAAAACGGCGAGTTCTACTTCATCGAGATGAACACTCGCTTACAGGTGGAGCATCCGGTGACGGAAATGATCACCGGCATCGACATCGTGCAGGAACAGATCCGTATCGCTGCAGGCGAGAAAATGCGCTTCCGCCAGCGCGACATCGAGTTCCGCGGCCATGCCATCGAATGCCGGATCAATGCCGAGCACCCCTTCACCTTTGTCCCTTCCCCGGGCAAGATCACGTCCTACCATCCACCGGGCGGGCCCGGAATCCGCGTCGACTCCCACGTCTATCATGGCTACACGGTGCCGCCCAATTACGATTCGATGGTGGGGAAGATCATCGCCTATGGCGCTGATCGTGACCAGGCGATACGACGCATGCGCATCGCCCTGTCCGAAACAGTAGTGGGCGGCATACTGACCAACATTCCGCTGCATCAGGAACTGCTGAACGATACACGCGTAATCAAGGGTGCCGTCAGCATCCATTACGTCGAGAAAAAACTCGGCCAGGAGAAGAAGAGCTGAGCGGACACCAGCCCATGGGCTATATCTGCCTGGTGATCGACCTTGAAGCCGGCGTGGCGGAGCGGTTTTCCGATGCCATGCTGGAATCCGGTGCCTTGTCGGTCAGCGTGGAAGACCCTCTCGCCGGCACGCCGGCGGAGGTTCCGCTGTATGACGAACCGGACTGGAAGGAAGACGACGCGGCCGGTGGCTGGACGCTTTATCGCCTGCGGGTGTTGTTTCCCCAGGACACACCGGACCTGCCAGGCATTGTTGCTGCAGCAGCAGACGTAGCGGACATGGCAGCCGTGCCGGCCTTCCAGCTGGAAGAAATTCCCGAAGAAGACTGGGTCCGGCGTACCCAGTCGCAGTTCGAACCGATCCGCATTTCCGACAGGCTCTGGATTGTTCCCTCCTGGCACAGCCCACCCAACGCCGATGCCATCAACATTGCGCTGGATCCCGGCGTGGCCTTTGGCACCGGCGCCCATCCAACCACACGGCTGTGCCTGCGCTGGCTGGATGAAACCATAAAGGGCGGCGAAGCCGTCCTCGATTACGGATGCGGATCGGGCATCCTCGCCATTGCGGCATCCCGTCTGGGTGCGGGAAAGGTGGCCGGGGTAGACATTGAAGCCTCTGCCCTCGTGGCGGCACATGACAATGCCGCAGCCAACGGGGTACAGGCGGATTTTCTGGGTGCTGGTGACATGCTCGATTTCCAGGCCGACATCCTGGTGGCCAACATCCTTGCCAATCCGCTCAAGGTCCTTGCCCCCGTGCTGGCCGGCCACACCCGCGCCGGCGGACGCATTGCGCTCTCGGGAATCCTGGTACCGCAGGCGGATGAAGTGATGCAGGTATACAGCCCCTGGTTCTCGATGGAGGCAGGAACCAACGAAGATGGCTGGGTTTGTCTGACTGGAAGACGCCTGCCATCCGATCATGGCCGGTCCGATGACCCGCCAGCAGCCGGCGCTGATAGCACCCTTAGCCCTGCATCACCCATGATCACACGCTGTACTGCCTGCAACACCGCATTCCGGGTCTACGAGAATCAGCTCGCAGCTAGGGATGGACAGGTGAGATGTGGTCATTGCAGCGCCATATTCAACGCCCGCATGAACCTGGTATCGTCCGGCCCACCCGCCGCCAGCCAGGATGACGGTGCCAATCGGAAACCTGATTCTGATTCTGATTCCGCCGCTGATCCGGTGCGCGATCACGGTTGCCAGTCCGTGTCCAAAGATCAGACTGGGAAGCAGTCGGGCGCAGAGGCGGACACGCCTATACCGGCTGATCTGGACCTGTCCGGACGAGCAGGCGCTGAAGGTGGTCTGCCAGACAATCCTGAAGAACCCTCTGAGACGCCACAGGATCTCGATTCTTTCCAGAGAGCGCAGCCCGATCAGTCTGCAACCGGAAACGAGCCCCAGTGCGACATTCCGGCAGAGGACAAAGCTGCTTCGGATGCGGCTGCCACCACAGCGGTCGTCTCGGCAAGTGTTGGCACGCCCGCCGTGCAAGCCCCCTTGGGGATTGCAGCATCAGATTCTGGTGCCGCAGGTGAATTCGAATTCGTGCGCAACCGGCGACGGGCAGCAAGGTCAGGCAGGGCCGCAGGACTGGGAGCAGCAGTCCTTGCACTCACCCTGTTGCTGCAAGCAGGATTCCATTTCCGGGGCGATCTGGCCCTGCTGTTCCCGCAATCAAGGCAATGGCTCCAGAGCGCCTGCAACGCGATCGGCTGCAGCCTTCCGCTGCCACGGCGATCGGAACTCCTCAGCATCGAATCCTCCGATCTGCAGGCCGACAGCCACAACCCTTCAGTGATGATCCTGTCTGCAACGCTGCGTAACAAGGCGCCTTTTGACCAGGTCCCCCCAGCGCTGGAATTGACCCTGACCGATATGCAGGATCGCCCCGTCGCGCGGCGGATACTCACGGCCTCCGACTACGTGCCCCGGACACTGCGCAAGCCCGAGTCTTCGCCACCCAGCCAGGATAACTTTCCCGCCGGAACGGAATGGCCGCTGCGCATCCGCTTTAACGCCTCGTCCCTGCAAGCCACGGGCTACCGGCTCTACCTGTTTCACCCCTGACCGCTTCAGGCAGCCATTTGCGCTATCCTTCGCAGCTTCGCCCAATTCGAACCAAACAAGGAGACAGACATGGCAGGCGTAACGCTTGGTGGCAACCCAATCACCGTTCAAGGTAATTTCCCCCAACCAGGGCAGACTGCGCCTGAATTCAAGCTGGTCGGCAAGGACCTCAAGGATATGTCCCTGGCTGACTACGCCGGCAAGCGCAAGGTTCTCAACATTGTCCCCAGCCTGGACACGCCCACCTGCGCGACTTCGACACGCAAGTTCAACGAAAAAGCCGCGTCCCTCGACAACACGGTGGTGCTGGTGGTTTCCGCCGACCTGCCTTTTGCGATGAACCGCTTCTGCACCACTGAAGGCCTGCAGAATGTGACCTCCCTTTCCCTCATGCGGGGCCGCGAGTTCCTCAAGAACTACGGCGTCGAGATCGCCAGTGGCCCACTGAGCGGCGTCTCTGCGCGGGCCGTCGTGGTCCTCGACGGCAGCAACAAGGTGCTGCACTCGGAGCTGGTTTCCGAGATCAAGAATGAACCCGACTACGACGCCGCTCTGGCCGCACTGAAATAAGTCTCACCCACGTCCACCCGACTATTTGAACGTTGACCAAGGCCGGCGTACCGCCGGCCTTCTCTTTCTCCAGGCTTGAATATGCGCACGCTCATCTGCGGTTCCATTGCATTCGACAACATCATGGTGTTTCAGGGCCGCTTCCGCGACCAGATCCTTCCCGACCAGATCCACATCCTGAATGTGGCCTTTCTGGTGCCTGAGTTGCGGCGCGAGTTTGGCGGCTGCGCAGGAAATATCGCCTACAACCTGCGATTGCTCGAAGGTGACCCGCTCATCATGGCAACGGTAGGTTCGGATGCCACCCCCTACCAGCAGCGCCTGGAGAAGCTTGGGTTCGACTGCCGCTATGTGCGTGAGGTCCCGGAAAGCTTCACCGCCCAGGCCTTCATCACGACCGATATGGACGACAACCAGATCACCGCCTTCCACCCCGGGGCGATGAACCACTCACACCTCAATCACGTCACGGCCGATGCCGGAGCGAAGCTGGCCATCGTTGCACCCGACGGGCGCAACGGCATGCTGCAGCATGCCCGTGAGCTGGCCGCCCTGGGAGTGCCGTTCATTTTCGATCCGGGCCAGGGCATGCCGATGTTCTCGGGCGAAGAACTGCTGGATTTCATCGACAAGGCAGCCTACGTGGCGGTGAACGATTACGAGGGCAAGGTGCTGGAGGAGAAGACCAGCCGCTCCCTCAAGGAACTCTCAGGACGTGTCGAGGCTCTAATCGTCACCCGCGGCGGGGAGGGTTCAAGCATCCTGAGCAAGGGAAAGCAGTTCGACATTCCGTGCGTGAAAGCCGATCAGCTGGTTGATCCCACCGGTTGCGGAGATGCCTACCGGGCCGGCCTGCTGTACGGAATCGCCACGGGACGTGATTGGCAGACCACGGGGCAGCTTGCCTCCCTGATGGGCTCGCTCAAGATTGCCTCCAGGGGCGGGCAGAATCACCTGACCACTCGCGCTGAAATTGCAAGCTTGTATCGTCGTCACTTTGGTTCTGATCTTTAACCGGACAACACAGGAACACTGACCATGAATGCCCCGACCATACTGAGCCTGGTTGTTGCCCTGAGCCTGCTGGCAGGATGCGCCACGCCCAGCAGCTCCGGACGCACTTATTCAACCCGGCAGGCCGGTCAGGAACAGACCGTCAGACTGGGCGTGGTCGAGTCGGTGAGAGAGGTCGTCATCGAGGGATCACGCGGGCCGGTGGGAACCATCGCCGGGGGCGCCGTGGGCGGCATTGCGGGCGCCAATGTCGGCGGCGGGCGGGGCTCCACGATAGGATCCATCCTCGGGGCGGTGGCGGGGGGCGTCGCCGGTCAGGCGCTGGAGCGCAACGTCACCGAGCGCAAGGGGCTGGAGATCACGGTACGCTTGGACAATGGCGAACTTCGCGCCATCACCCAGGATGCGGACGAGCAGTTCCGTGCCGGTGAACGTGTGCGCCTGCTCTCGGGCAGCGGCATCACCAGGGTCACGCACTAAGAACTGGTTTCATACCGAAGCGCGAAGTACGAAACCGGCTCTTGGTCCGCCCACACAGAATTCCCGGCTGTCAGGCTGCTGCCGGTATCGCTCGGGTACCATAGACGCCGTGCGATCGCGGCGCCCCTCAACCAACGGTCTTGTTCACCGCAGCTGGAAATTGCTGCGTTTGGCGCTGCACCTTCTGGCCGGCCTGTATGTCGCACTGGTGCAGTACCCCAGGTTTAATGTTGCAAGACAACGCTCCGCAATGCGCAGTTGGTCACGACAGTTGCTGAGGATTCTGCAGCTCAGGGTCCGCACCCGTGGCCTTCGACGCCTTCCAGCACAGTGCCTGATTGTCAGCAACCACATTTCATGGCTCGACATCTTCATCATCTCGGCTCGATTCCCGGCAGTCTTCGTCGCGAAATCGGAGATCAGGGACTGGCCGCTGATTGGCCTTCTTTGCGCCCGGGCAGGCACCATATTCATACAGCGGGGCCGGCGCGCTTCGGCGCGGCATGCCGGCAGGCAATTGGCCTCCGCCCTGCATGAGGGCAGGGCGGTCAGCATTTTTCCAGAGGGCACGACAACGGATGGGCTGCAGGTGGCTGTCTTCCATCGGGCCCTGTTTCAGCCTGCCATCGAAACCGGCGCCAGTGTCCAGCCGGTGCTGCTGCGATACGTGGACCACTCCGGCGCTTACAGCGCTGCGCCGAACTACATTGGTGACACAAGCCTGATGGAATCCATCTGGCAGCTGGTCTCGACGTCAGGACTGGTGGCCGAGATGCATCTGCTGCAACCCATTGAAACCGGGGAATGCAGTCGGGAAGAGCTGGCCGCCTCTGCGCGAACCGCTATTCAGGATGCCTTGCTGCAGGCATGCGGCTCGGTACCTGGAATACCTTGCCGTCCTCCAGCCGAAAGGCGGTAAGCTTCCCGCCCCATACACAGCCGGTATCCAGCGCAGCGATCGTCGGAGTGACTCGCAGGCCCAGGGCCGACCAGTGTCCACAGACAATCATGGCATCTGCTGACTGCCTTTGCGGCAGTTCGAACCAGGGATGAAGCCCAGCAGGCACATCATCGACTTCACCTTTGGCATCAAAGTCCATCACACCCTTGTCGGAAACAAAGCGAAGGCGGGTCATCGCATTCACCGTCAGGCGCCAGCGGTCCATGCCACGCAGGTCTGGCGCCCAGCGGTCCGGTTTGTTGCCATAAAGGCCTGCGAGAAATCCGCAATATCCGGGTGAACGCAATTGCGCCTCGACTTCACCCGCCAGCGATATGGCCAGCGCCAGATCCCAAGCCGGCAGCAGACCGGCATGGACCAGTACCCGGCCGTGTTCATGATGAAGCAATGGCTGTCGGCGCAACCAGTCCAGTAATTCCGCGGCGTCAGGTGCCGCGATAAGTGCGCTGAGTGTGTCGCCCTTGCGCGCCCTTTGCACCCCGCATGCGACGGCGAGCAGATGAAGGTCGTGATTGCCGAGGACGGTCACTGCGCTGTCGCCCAGCGACCGTACCATGCGCAACACCTCCAGCGAATCTGGACCACGGTTCACCAGGTCCCCAACGAGCCAGAGCCTGTCGCACCCTGCGTCGAAGCCGATCTGCTGAAGAAGTTCCCGGAACTCGGCGCAACATCCCTGGATGTCGCCTATGGCATATGTGGGCATGGCGTGGCTGTTGACCGGCAAATTGAAAATGACACAGGGCCGGCATCCGCCGGCCCTGTGTCAGGGTATAAGCTTTCGCGGTTCGTTTCAACGCCCTCCCAGGAAGGAAGCTCGCCGCAAGCCTTGGCGCCACGCTGAGCCGAGCTCGCCTCGTGGGCCCTACGCAATGGGAAGCCCCTTCTCGTGCAACAACACAGTGAGCAGCAGCCTGTGATCCGAACTCCCGTGCCAGCACACAATGCGCTGATTCCTGTGTCGCCTCAGGGCCACTACGCAGTGTGCCGATACGTCTGCACGCAACGACGCAGTGGACCATCTGTTACGAGCAAACCTCGTTCGCCCCCACGTAGGGTCCAGAATTTGCCAGAATGGGGCGTTGCGGCTACGTGCCTCGTCCCCCTTTCCCAATAACCAATCGCATCCGATCGGTTCAGAACAGGCGACGATACTGGATGGCTTCAGCCACGTGATCGGTTTGCAGCTGTTCGCTGCCAGCCAGGTCTGCAATGGTTCGGGCCATCTTCAACACACGGTGGTAACCGCGCGCCGACAGGTTGAGCCGGGTCATGGCCTGTTGCAGCAACTGCCCTGCAGTCCGGTCCACGCTGCAGTGTCCATCGATCTCAGCGGCTTCCAGCTGCGCATTGGATTTGCCCTGTCGCTCCAGTTGTCGCGCGTGTGCTGCCTGGGTGCGCTGCCTGACTTCCGAAGAAGAGGCGCCATCCGGTTTTGACATCAGGGCAGCATGTGGCAGCGACGGAACCTCCAGTTGCAGATCGATGCGATCAATCAGAGGGCCGGACAGCCGGTCCCGGTAGCGTTTCACCTGATCCGGGGTACAGCGGCACCTGCCAGTGAAATGACCGAGATAGCCGCAAGGACAGGGGTTCATCGCCAGTAACAACTGAAACCTGGCGGGATACTCGATCTGCCGGGCGGCCCGCGCGATCGAAACCTTTCCCGACTCGATGGGTTCGCGCAGCATCTCCAGAACCTTGCGGTCGAACTCCGGCGCCTCGTCCAGAAACAGCACGCCATGATGCGCCAGCGATATTTCGCCAGGCCTGGGGTTGCTGCCTCCTCCAACAATCGCAACGGCCGATGCCGAGTGATGCGGCGCACGGAAAGGCCTTTGTCCCCACGAAGCGGTGTTGAATCCGGCGCTGCTGAGCGACTGCAGTGCCGCCACCTGCAAAGCCTCCTCTTCTTCCATCTGCGGCAGCAGTCCCGACAGACGGGCCGCCAACATGGATTTGCCGCTACCGGGCGGACCGGACATCAGCAGGCTGTGTCCGCCAGCGGCTGCCACTTCCAGTGCGCGTTTGGCATGTGCCTGCCCGCGCACATCGCGAAGGTCCGGCGGGCAAAGGGCCTGTGCCGGCGGCGGGGGTTCCGGGTGGGCGAGGATTTCCTTGCCGAACAGGTGTGAGCAAACCTGAAGCAGCGTGCCCGCCTGCAGCACCCGGGCTCCCTTCACCAGGCAAGCCTCAACCGCACTTTGATCCGGGAGAACGAAGGTACGGTGTGTGCCTGCGGCACCAAAAGCCATGGCGAGCGCCCCGCGAACCGGGCGCAGATCACCGGTCAGGGACAACTCCCCGGCAAATTCATAGTGGTCCAGTTGGTCGGCCGGCAACTGGCCGGACGCGGCAAGAATGCCCAGGGCAATGGCGAGATCGAAGCGGCCGCTTTCCTTGGGCAGTTCCGCCGGGGCCAGATTGACCGTGATGCGGCGGGCCGGAAAGTCGAAGCGGCAATTCTGTATGGCGGCACGCACGCGCTCGCGGCTTTCCCGCACCTCGGCTTCTGGCAGACCCACTATGGTGAAAGCAGGCAGGCCATTGGCGAGGTCAACTTCAACGGTGACCGGCGGGGCGTTCAGCCCGCAAAGCGCACGGCTGTGCAAAACGGCAAGCGACATGATGGCTGTGTACAGTCGGCATCATCACGAATCGCTGTCTGCTCAACGTCGGTCACCACAGGCAGGTTGACCGGCCGGCCGAAATCAGGGGGCTTTCTGCTTTTCCAGATCAGCCAGGCGCGCTTCCAGTTGCCCGAGCTTTTCCCGGGTCCTGGCCAGAACCTTGGCCTGAACGTCGAACTCTTCCCGGCTGACGAGATCGAGTCGCGAAAAAAAGCCCCCCAGCAATACCCGGATGTTTTTCTCCACATCCCGGGCCGGGCTGGCGGCAAGAAAATCCCGAATACGGGATGACAGCTCGTCTATGGCTTTCTCAGTCATGGTTGGACTCTAGCACAGGCCTTTCGCAAACCGGAAATGACGCACCACATCGGTGCCAACTGGTATCCCAGTGCTCGAAACTGGTGCCTTGATCCTTCATAAGTTCGTGATATTTCCTCCAAGTCATTGATTCTACGTAACTAAAAAACTGGCACACGACATGCTCTTAGGAATCCGGGACCGTTGCCTATCAGGCATCGTTATTTTTAACCTCCATGAAGGTGGATTCAATGAAAAAACTAGTGCTCGCTTCTGCTGTTGCCGCTGCTCTCGCTGCTCCTGCCGTCGTAATGGCCCAGGCCGCCGCCGCCAAGTCACCGCACACCGTGACGGGCAATCTGAGCTTCGTCAGTGACTACCGATTCCGCGGCATTTCGCAATCCTATGAGAAAGCTGCCGTGCAGGGCGGGGTTGACTACTCCCACGCCAGCGGCTTTTACCTCGGCACCTGGGGCTCCAGCGTCAGCGGCCTGTCGTACAACAATGGTTCCGGTCTTGAACTGGACATCTACGGCGGCTACAAGGCTCCCTTAGGCCCGGTGACTCTGGACGTGGGCGCGCTGTACTACATGTACCCCGGCGCGTACTACAGCGGCTTTGGCCCGGCCAAACCCAAGTACAACAACACCGAGCTCTACATCGGCGCCACCTGGGAATGGCTAAGCGCTAAGTACAGTGTCACAACCTCCGATTTCTTCGGTGTCAACCGCACCACCTACGGCGGCGCCTGCGGTATCACCTCCACCGGGGCAGCCATTGTCTGTACCAACCCGCTCAGCAACACGGCCAATTCCAAGGGCTCGAGCTACCTTGACCTGACCGCCACCATCCCGCTGGCCGAAGGGCTCAACCTGGTCGGCCACTACGGCAAGCAGACGGTGAAGAACTTCAACCAGCTCGGCTACAGCGATTACAAGCTGGGCCTGACCTATGACGCACTGGGCTTCACCTTCGGCGCCGCCTACATCACCACCAACGCCAAGGAGCAGTTCTACCGCGTGGCGCAGAACGTCGGCAATCCGAAGGACATCAGCGACAGCACGGTCGTACTTTCCGTCGCCAAGACGTTCTAAGTTCAGTCTGGCGGAAGGGCCGCCAGCAGCAAAACCGGCGGCCCTTTTTACTGGTTCACATAGGGAGCTTTTCATGAAACTCGTTACGGCAATCATCAAGCCGTTCAAGCTCGACGAAGTGCGCGAAGCACTGTCCGCCATCGGCGTGCAGGGCATCACCGTCACCGAAGTCAAGGGGTTTGGACGGCAAAAGGGCCACACGGAACTTTACCGCGGCGCGGAGTATGTAGTCGATTTCCTGCCCAAGGTGAAGATCGAGGCCGCCATCAAGAGCGAAATGCTCGATCAGGTCATCGAAGCGATCGAGAAGTCAGCCAATACCGGCAAGATCGGCGACGGCAAGATTTTCGTCTTCGAACTCGAACAAGCCATACGCATTCGCACCGGTGAAACCGGCGCGGAAGCGTTGTAAGGGAGACCGTCATGAGAAAGTTGATAGCACTGCTTGCCATCCTGGGCGCGACGGCCTTCGCCGCACCTTCATGGTCACAGGACAAGCCGGCGGCTGAGGCGCCTGCGGCCACGGCAGCGGCAGCCGCACCCGCGGCCGCCGAAGCTGCACCCGCTGCAGCAGCGCCGGAACAGAAAGTGGACAAGGGCGATACGGCCTGGATGATCGTGGCAACCTGCCTCGTCATTCTCATGACCGTCCCCGGTCTGGCACTGTTCTACGGTGGCCTGGTGAGGACAAAGAACATGTTGTCCATACTGATGCAGGTGTTCGCCACCTTCTCGCTGTTGTCCGTGTTGTGGGTCATTTATGGCTACAGCGTGGCCTTCACCGAGGGCAATGCGTTCTTTGGCGGCTTGTCGAAGATGTTCCTCTCCGGCATCACGCCAGACAGCAAGGCGGCGACCTTCAGCAAAGGTCAGTACATACCGGAATACATCTTCGTGGCCTTCCAGATGACCTTTGCCGCAATCACGCCGGCACTGATCATCGGCGCCTTTTCCGAGCGCATCAAGTTCTCGGCAGTGCTGCTGTTCATGGTGATCTGGTTCACCTTCTCCTATCTCCCCATGGCGCACATGGTCTGGTACTGGGACGGCCCCGACGCCTACGGTGATGCCAAGGCCGCTGAAGTAGCAGCGTCACACGCAGGTTTCCTGTTCCAGAAAGGCGCCATCGACTTCGCCGGCGGAACTGTAGTGCACATCAATGCCGGTATCGCCGGTCTGGTGGGTGCCTACATGCTGGGCAAGCGCGTGGGCTACGGCAAGGAAGCCATGACCCCGCACAGCGTGACCATGACCATGATCGGCGCCGCCCTGCTGTGGGTGGGCTGGTTCGGCTTCAACGTCGGTTCAGGGCTCGAAGCCAATGGACTGGCAGGCCTGGCCTTCCTCAACACCTTCGTGGCAGCGGCTGCTGCAGCCATGTCCTGGATGTTCCTGGAGTGGATGCTCAAGGGCAAGCCGAGCATGGTGGGCATCGCCTCCGGTGCAGTGGCCGGTCTGGTCGCCATCACGCCTGCCTGCGGCTTTGTCGGCCCGGTCGGTGCGATTGCTCTGGGTATCATCTCCGGCGCAGTCTGCCTGTGGGGTGTGAATGGCCTGAAGAAGATGCTCGGCGCGGACGACTCGCTCGACGTGTTCGGCGTGCATGGTCTGGGCGGGATACTCGGTGCCCTGGGAACGGCAGTGTTTGCCTCGCCCTCACTGGGTGGCACCGGGGTGTTCGACTACGTGGCCAACAAAGTGGGTGAATACGACATGATGGCCCAGCTGACCAGCCAGTTCTGGGCAGTCGGCACCGCGGTTGTCTGGTCGGGAATCGTAGCCTTCATCGCCTTCAAGATCGTCGACCTGATCATCGGTCTGCGGGTCACCGAAGAAGAAGAGCGCGAAGGCCTCGACACCAACTACCACGGCGAGTCGGCCTACCACATGTAAGAGAAGCGGGGATGCCGGAGCAACATCCGGCATCCCCGACAGGTTCCCGGAGCTCGTTTCACCAGGAACCCGCTACAGATACACGGAATGGAGAACACCCCGTTCCTGCAGAGCAGGGGCGAAGCCCGCCAGGGCTTTGACTTTTTAAAGGCGCCTTCACCGGCGCCTTTTTTTCGCCGCGATCCTGGCTCACCCCACCGGGCAGGGCTCAGTCTTCACCACCCGCTTCCGGGTAATGGATGATGGACAGAAACCGGATGGGCAGCTTGAGCAAGCGCTCCGGACCATGCGGTATATCACCCCTGAAAGTCAAGGCATCCCCGGGTGCCAGCTCGTAGGTGTTCTTGCCATGCCGGTACTCGATGCAGCCTTCCAGCATGTAGATGAATTCGATGCCCGGATGTTCGAATGTGGGAAAGGTTTCGCTTTCGTCATCCATGCTGATGAGGAAAGGTTCGAAATGTTTCTTCGGGCCCTGGCCATAAGCCAGCAAGTGGTAGGTATGCCCCTGTTTGGTCCCGCGCCGGGCAACTTCCATGCCGGTCCCGCTCTTGACCAGTTGCGCCCCGCCGCTGGGCGCGTCAAAGCCACGGAACAGGGAGGACAGCGACACCCCCAGTGCCGCAGCAATGCGCGACAGCGAATCCAGGCTGGTGGCGGTCTGACCATTCTCGATGCGCGAGAGCATGCCGCGGCTCAGACTGGCCAGTCCTGCCACGTCGGCAATGGTGAGGCGGTTCTTCAGCCGCTGTTCCCGCACTGCCAGTCCCAGGTGACGCTCCAGCGAAGCCAGCTGCTGGCTGCCGGCCTGAAGCGCCTTCGTGCGTCGTGTCGCCATGCTGCACCTCCGGAAATGGACGAAAACAACCGCATCATACTGCGATCGCTGTTGCCTTTCATGCACTAAAAGTGCATGATACGAACAGAATGGTTAGCGCCATTCACTAGCCCATCCAACCATTCAACTTTTTATCCACCATGCCCTGGCGCCTGCTGCGTTTCGCCCTCAGTCGCAAGCATCCCGAACCGCGCATGTTCGTGGCGCCGGAACGGCTCAAGCCCGCCTACGATGCAGTCATCATCGGCGCTGGCGGACATGGCCTGGCCGCTGCCTACTACCTCGCCCGCGACCACGGCATGCGCAATGTCGCGGTGCTGGAAAAGGGCTACATCGGCGGGGGCAACACCGGCCGCAACACCACCATCATCCGTTCCAATTACCTCACCGCCGAAGGCGTGGCCTTCTTCGACGAAAGCGTGAAGTTGTGGCAGGACCTGTCCGAGGATTTCGACCTCAACCTGTTCTACTCCACGCGCGGGCACTACACCCTCGCCCATACCGACGCGGCCGTTCGCACCATGCGCTGGCGTGCCGAGGTGAACAAGCACCTGGGCGTGGACAGCGAACTGGTGGATGCCAAAGCGGTTGCCGAAGCCCTGCCCATGATGGACATGAGCTGCAATGGCCACGCGCCGGTGCTCGGTGCCCTGTACCACGCGCCCGGCGCGATTGCGCGCCACGATGCTGTGGCCTGGGGCTATGGCCGTGGCGCCAGCCAGCGCGGCGTGGAGATCCACCAGCAGACCGAAGTCACCGGCATCGAGGTCAGCGGCGGACGCGTGCAGGCGGTGCAGACCAGCCGTGGCCGCATCGCCACCGGCAAGGTGCTGTGCGCAGTGGCCGGGTCCACACCCCGCATCACCAACATGGTGGGCATACGCACGCCCATCTACATCCATCCCTTGCAAGCCATGGTGAGCGAGCCGCTCAAGCCCTGGCTCGACCCCATCATCGTGTCGGGCAGCCTGCATGTCTACGTCAGCCAGTCCGCCCGCGGGGAACTGGTGATGGGCGCTTCGCTGGATCCCTACGAACTGCATTCGACACGCGCCACCCTGGATTTCACCGAAGGTCTGTCCGCCCACATGCTCGACATGTTTCCCTTCCTCTCCAGTGTGAAGGTGGTGCGGCAGTGGGCCGGCATGGCCGACATGACCCCGGACTTCGCGCCCATCATGGGCAAGACCCCGATCGAAGGTTTTTACCTGGATGCCGGCTGGGGCACCTGGGGCTTCAAGGCCACCCCCGTCTCGGGCAAGACCATGGCCTGGACGCTGGCGAATGACCGCAACCACGAACTGATCGGGGGATTCAATCTGTCGCGTTACGCCGATTTCCGGTTGACCGGTGAAAAGGGGGCAGCCAGTGTCGGTCACTGACAAAGACAGGGACGGCAGGCGCGCATGAAGATCATGACCTGCCCGGTGAACGGCCCACGCCCGGTGAGCGAGTTTGTCTACGCCGGCGAAGTGTGCGACATGCCCGACCCGTCGCAATGCGATGACGCAAGCTGGGCCGACTACGTGTTCAACCGCAATGGCGCGCCGGGAATCAAGAAGGAGTGGTGGTACCACGCACCCAGCGGCACCTGGTTCATCGCCGAACGAGACACCGTGCGGGACATCGTCCTCGCCACCTGGCTGCATCGACCGGTGGCCCCATGAGCACGCGCCTGCCCCAGGTTGCCGGTGAATGGGTGGAGCGCGACCAGCCGCTCGAATTCAGTTTCGAAGGCCGTCGCTATGGCGGGTATCAGGGGGACAACATTACCAGCGCCCTGCTGGCCAACGGCGTGGACCTGCTGGGTCGCAGTTTCAAGTACCACCGCCCGCGTTCGGTGTTGTCGGCCGCGGGACACGATGCCAATCTGGTCATGCAAAGCGGCGGCCGGTCCCATCAGCCCAACCTCAGGGCCGACACCACACTGCTTCAGGCAGGCATGCAACTGACGCCGGTCAATGTGCAGGGCAGTCTTGCTTCGGACCGGGGCTCCCTGCTCGACCGTCTCTCCGCATTGCTGCCTGTCGGCTTCTACTACAAGGCCTTTCATTCAAAGCGATTATTCCCATTTTGGGAAGCTCTTATCCGTCGCTATGGAGGTTTGGGGCAGATTGATATCACCGCCCCGCGCCGCTTCACGGCCAAGCGCTATGACTTCTGCGATGTGCTGGTGGTGGGGGCCGGCGCCGCCGGACTATCCGCCGCTCTGGCAGCGGCCGACGCCGGGGCGCGGGTCGTGCTGGTTGACGAGAATCTGCGCATCGGTGGCAGCAGCGTGTTCGACCGCGGTGGTGAAGCACCGGATCCGGCGGTCCAGGCCCTGATCAGAAATGTCGAGCGCCATCCCGGCATCCGCATCCGCACACTCACCCTGGCCTGCGGCTACTACACCGATCACTGGATTGCCCTGATTGAAGGCGCGCGCATGACCAAGCTGCGCGCACGGGCCGTGGTCATCACCACCGGTGCCATCGAACAGCCTGCGGTGTTCCGCAACAACGACCTGCCAGGAATCATGCTCGGATCGGCGGCACAACGTCTGATTTACCGGCATGCCATCAGGCCCTTCGACCGGGTGGTGGTGCTGGCAGGCAACGATGCTGCCTACCGCACCGCCCTGGATCTGCTGGGCCACGGCATCTCCATCGTCGGCATTGTCGATCTGCGCCAGAGCATCCCCTCAAGCCCGGCGCTCCAGGCGCTGTCAGCTGCACAGGTGCCTTTGCATGCAGGCCATTGCATCCAGGAAGCACTCGGCGGGCTGCGTGTCGAAGGCGCAGTCATTGCGCCCTTCCGTGATGGCGAGGCTGATGTATCAAAGCGCTTCCTGCTGCCCTGCAATGGCATCGTCATGAGCACCGGTTGGGCGCCGGCCGGCGGCTTGCTCTACCAGGCCGGCGCCACCATGCGCTATGACGACACGCTGGGCCAGTTCATCCCCGACCTTCTACCGGAGGGCACCTATGCCGCCGGCCGGGTGAACGGCGTCTATGGCGGGAACCGGATGGCGGACGGCCGCTGCGCCGGCCTCGCCGCTGCCGCCCATGCTGGCATCGGCCAGCCATCGGACAACACGGCCAACCTGCGCGAGGGCACAGCCCAGTCCCATCCCTGGCCCATCGTGAGCCATGCAGGCGGAAAGAACTTCGTCGACTTCGATGAAGACCTGCAACTCAAGGACTTTGCCAACGCCGTGCAGGAGGGCTTCGACAACATCGAACTGCTCAAGCGCTACACCACCTGCGGCATGGGACCGTCCCAGGGCAAGCACTCCAACATGAACGCCATCCGCATCCTGGCCAGGCTGCGTGGTGAATCACCCGGGCAGGTGGGCACCACGACGGCGCGGCCTTTCATCGAGCCGGTGCCGCTTGCCCATCTGGGCGGCCGCGGCTTCAACGCCGAACGCGAGACCCCGGTCCACGCGCTGCATGCGGCCGCCGGGGCCATTTTCATGCCGGCCGGCAATTGGCAGCGTCCGGAGTACTACGCGGTCGATGGCATGAGCCGCGAGGCAGCCATCCGTGCCGAAGCCCTGGCCGTGCGTTCCGGGGTCGGCCTCATCGATGTGGGCACACTGGGCAAGATCGAGATCATCGGCCCGGACGCCGGCGCCTTTCTCGAGCGTGTCTACACCGGCCGTTTTGCCAACATGCGCCCGGGCACGACGCGTTACGGAGTCATGCTGGATGAGGCTGCCGTGGTCATCGACGATGGTGTGGTGGCACGCCTGTCGGAGCAATGTTTCTACTTCACCACCACCACCTCGGGATCAGCCGGCGTCTACCGCGAACTGGGCCGGCTCAACACCCTGTGGCAGATGAACTGCGGCATCGTCAATCTCACCGGCCACTGTGCTGCCTTCAACCTGGCCGGTCCGAAATCACGCGAGGTCCTGCAGACCCTGACCGGGAGTGAGCTCGGTCAGCAGGCCTTTCCTTACCTCGCCGCCCGTGAAATCGACATCGCCGGCATGCCGGCGAGAGTGCTGCGTATCGGCTTTGTCGGTGAACTGGGTTTCGAAATCCATGTGCCGGCCGAGCACGCCTGCACACTCTGGCAGGCACTGCTGCAGGCAGGGGCGGCGGCGGGCATACGGCCCTTCGGTGTGGAAGCGCAGCGTTTGCTGCGGCTGGAAAAGGGCCACCTCATCATAGGGCAGGACACCGACGGGCTCACCAATCCGGATGAGGCCGGCGTGGCCTGGGCGGTGAAGATGGACAAGCCCTTCTTTGTCGGGCAGCGCAGCCTGACCATCATCCGCAAGCAGGCGCCGGTGCAGCAACTGGCCGGCTTCTCCCTGGATGGCGAGCAGGCGAAGAAGGTCCGTGAATGCCATCTGGTGATTGCCGAGGGCCAGATGGCGGGACGGGTCACCAGCGTCGCCTACAGTCCCACCCTGAAATGCTATGTCGGCCTGGCCATGCTGAGGACCGACCTGACCGCCATCGGCACCTCGTTCACCATACGCGTCACCGACGGCAAGCTGGTGGCCGCCAGGGTCGTGGCCACTCCCTTTTACGATGCCGAAGGATTACGGCAGAAGACTGTTGCCGCTGAGGGGCTGGCGGCATGAGGACCAGCGCACTGCACAGCATTCACCAGGAGCACTCGGCCGCCATCGCCGGCTGGCGCGAAACGGGCGGCATGGTATTGCCGGCGCGCTACCAACAGGAAGCCGACGCCGCAGTGCTGGGACTGGGAGACGCCTCCTGGCTGAGACGCAGCGGCATCAAGGGGCCGGCCGCGGCCCGCCATCTTGAAAGCCTGGGATACCCCACCCCGGCACAAGCCAACCGCTGGCTGGCTTTGCCCGGTCCGGGCGGTGTCATTGCCCGCCTCGGCCTCACGGAGTATCTGCTGGAAGACGATGGCCACGCCTGCCAGGCACTGGCGGCAAGCACGCCACCGGGGGGCGCCTATCCGGTGTTGCGCAGCGACACCGCACTGGTGCTCTCGGGCAGTGTTGCGCCGGAGGTGCTGCTGCAGACCTGCAGCATCGACTTCACCACCATCAGCCCGGAACGCGGTGAACTGGTGCTGACCGCCATGACCGGGGTGCCCGTGCTGGTGATTCCGCTTCTCGCCGGTCCCGTACCCCTGTACCGAATCTGGTGTGACCCGAGCTACGGGCCCTACCTGTATCGCACCCTGCTGAGCATCGTGGAAGAACTGGGAGGCGGCCCCATTGGGGTTGATCAACTGGCGCCCTTGCTTGCTGCATCGACTCAATCCGCCGCCCACTCCACCACCACCTCAAACAATAGCGGCCAGCCCGGCCGCGTCCATATCCCGGGGGAAGCATGACTCCAGCCGCTGCGAAAAAATTCCTGGCCGACCAGGGCATCCAGTACATCCTCGCCCAGTTCGTCGATATCCACGGCGCAGCCAAGGCCAAGGCGGTGCCGGCGAAACACCTGGACATGGTGCTCAAGGGTGGCGCCGGGTTTGCCGGTTTCGCCGTCTGGGGCCTGGGCATGGGACCGCATGGTCCCGACTACATGGCCGTGGGCGACACCAGCACGCTGAGCAGCGTGCCCTGGATGCCGGGCTATGCGCGCATGGCCTGCGACGGCCACGTGCATGGACAACCCTACGAGTTCTGCTCACGCGTGGTGCTCAAGCGCCAGCTGGCCGAGCTGAAAAAGCGCGGACTGACGATGTACACCGGCATCGAGCCGGAATTCATGCTGCTTTCGCGGCGTGCCGATGGCAGCCTCGGACCGGCCGATGAAACCGACCTGCTGGACAAGCCCTGCTACGACTACAAAGGGCTGGCGCGTTCATCCGCCTACCTCGGCCGGCTCACTGAAGCCCTGCAGGCGGCCGGCATCGACGTCTACCAGATCGACCATGAAGACGCGAACGGCCAGTTCGAGGTGAATTTCACCTATGCCGATGCGCTGAAGTCAGCCGACAACTTCGTGTTCGTGAAGATGGCGATGTCGGAGATCGCCCGCAGCATGGGCCTGATAGCCACCCTCATGCCCAAGCCCTTCTCCAATCGCACCGGCACCGGCGCGCATTTCCATATCTCCATGGGCAGCGCCAAGGTGAAGAACCTGTTCCATGACCCGAAGGATCCACGTGGCCTGGGTCTGTCGACCATGGCCTACCACTTCCTCGGCGGCGTACTGGCCCACGCGCGCGGCCTCACTGCGCTGGTGGCGCCCACCATCAACTCCTACAAGCGACTGGTGGTGGGCCGCTCGCTCTCGGGTGCCACCTGGGCTCCGGCCTATATTGCCTATGGCGACAACAACCGCACCGCCTGCGTGCGTATCCCCGGCGGACGGCTGGAGCTGCGCCTGCCCGATGGTTCCTGCAATCCCTATCTGGCCACCGCCGCCATCCTCGCCGCCGGCCTGGATGGCATCGACCGCAAGCTCGACCCGGGCAAGCCGGTCAACGACAACCTGTATGAGTGGTCACCAGAGAAGCTCAAGCGCGCCGGCATCGGCCTGCTGCCACAGAACCTGGCCGAGGCGCTGGATGCCTTCGAAGCCGACAAGGTGCTCAAGACCGCGCTGGGTGAAGCGCTGTCAGCGGAGTTCCTGTCCCTCAAACGCATGGAGTGGGTGGAGTACTGCCGGCATGTGTCTGACTGGGAAACCAATCGCTATCTGGAGTTCTTCTGATGTGCGGCATCGTCGGACTGCTGATCAAGAAGCCCGAATTGCGCGAGCATCTGGGCGAGTGGATGCTGCCCATGCTGGTGGGCATGACCGAGCGCGGCCCCGATTCGGCCGGCATGGCGGTGTTCACCAAACCCGTGGCCGACCACCGGCGCAAGTTCAGTCTCTACTCGGGCAAGGGAGATTTCGACTGGAATACATTCGCTACAGCGGCCGGCACCGCCCTTGGCACTGACAGCACTTTGTCGGCCAAGGCCAACCATGCCGTGCTCGAAAGCTCGGCTTCGGTGACCCAGGTGCGCGCCTGGTTGCGCCGCGACTGGCCGGCGCTCTATCTGCTGTCGGCGGGCCGCGCCATCGATCTGTACAAGGACACCGGCCGCCCGGCGGAGGTGGCCGAGCGCTACGGCTTCGAATCCCTGACCGGCACCCATCTGGTGGGCCATACCCGCATGGCCACGGAGTCGGCCGTGACCCCGGCCCATGCCCACCCTTTCACCGCGGGGGAGGACTTTTGCCTGGTACACAACGGCTCGCTGTCCAATCCCTACTCCATCCGTCGCAAGCTGGAACCCCTGGGCATTGGTTTCGAGACCGACAACGATACCGAGGCCGCGTGCCGCTTCCTCGAGTGGCGCATGCGGGAAGGGGATGCCCTGGAGACCGCGCTGCAGGCGGGATTCGACCAGCTCGACGGCTTCTACACCTTCCTCATGGGCACGCGCGACGAGCTGGCGCTGGTGCGCGATGCCTTCGCCTGCAAGCCGGCCATCGTGGCGGAAACCGATGACTACGTCGCCATTTCCTCGGAATTCCGCTCCCTGGCCCGACTGCCGGACGTGAAGAATGCCCATCTGTTCGAGCCCAAGCCCGAGCAGATGTATGTGTGGAGGACGACATGAACGCTGCCAGCCAGACCCTCAGCTTCGATCTCGCGCGCGAACCGCTGCGGCAACTCAACCAGCGGCTGCACCAGGACCTGGGCGGCGTGAACGAAGTCTGCGTCCTCAATCCGGACGGTGCACACAACATCGCCGTCGGCGTGGATGCACCGGTCAGCATCCGCATCGAAGGCCATGCCGGCTATTACGCCGGCGGCATGAACAAGCAGGCCAGCATCACGGTGCAGGGCAATGCCGGCCCCAGCGTGGCCGAGGGCATGAGTTCGGGCCGCGTCCACGTGAAGGGCTTTGCCTCGGTGGCCGCTGGTGCCGCCGCCCATGGCGGCCTGCTGGTCATCGATGGCGATGCCTCCCTGCGCTGTGGCATTTCCATGAAGGGCATCGACATCGTCGTGGGCGGATCAGTGGGCGACTACTGCGCCTTCATGGCCCAGGCAGGCCGCCTGGTGATCTGCGGCGATGCCGGGGACGGCCTCGGAGATTCGCTCTACGAAGCGGTCATCTATGTCCGCGGGCAGGTGAAATCCCTGGGCGCGGATGCCCATGAGGAACCCATGACGGCCGCCGATTACGCAGCCGTCGTGCAACTCCTGGGCGCCGCCGGCCTGTCCCACGATCCGAAATCCTTCCGCCGCATCGCGTCCATGCGCAGCCTGTATCACTGGAATGCCGACGCCAACCAGGAATATTGAAGCCATGACCAAGCCCATCGAGTTCCACCGTCCCATCCAGCGCGAGGAAAGCTGGGGCTATGACCGCAAGACCCTGGACTACATCCAGAACGCCTCGGCGCATGGCCTGTACGAAATCCGCGGCCTGGGCGCCAAGCGCAAGCTGCCGCACTTCGATGACCTGGTGTTTCTCGGCGCCTCCCTGTCGCGCTATCCGCTGGAAGGCTATCGGGAGCGCTGCGATACCAAGACCCTGCTGGGCACCCGCTTCGCCAGCAAACCCATCGAACTGGCCATTCCCATCACCATCGCCGGCATGAGCTTTGGCGCGCTGTCGGCCAACGTGAAGGAAGCATTGGGGCGGGCTGCCACGGAAGTGGGTACTTCCACGACCACCGGCGATGGCGGCATGACCGCGGAGGAACGCGAGTCCTCCAAGACCCTCATCTACCAATGCCTGCCCTCACGCTACGGCTTCAATCCGGATGACGTGCGGCGCGCCGACGCCATTGAAGTGGTGATCGGGCAGGGGGCCAAACCCGGCGGCGGCGGCATGCTGCTCGGCCAGAAGGTCAACCCCCGGGTGGCGAAAATGCGCACCCTCCCCGAGAACGTTGACCAGCGCTCGGCCTGCCGGCATCCGGACTGGACCGGGCCGGACGACCTCACCATCAAGATCCAGGAGTTGCGCGAGATCACCGATTGGGAAAAGCCCATCTACGTCAAGGTGGGGGCAACCCGCACCCTGCATGACGTCAAGCTGGCAGTGCATGCCGGCGCCGATGTGATCGTCGTGGATGGCATGCAGGGCGGCACCGCCGCCACCCAGAGCGTTTTCATCGAGCATGTCGGCATCCCCACCCTGGCCGCGGTCAGGCAGGCGGTACAGGCGCTCGAAGAACTGGACATGAAGGACCAGGTCCAGCTCATCGTCTCTGGCGGCATACGCACCGGCGCCGATGTTGCCAAGGCATTGGCCATGGGTGCCGATGCCGTAGCCATCGGGCAGGGTGTGCTGATGGCGCTGGGCTGCAACCACGAGAGCTACCTGCAGAACGGCACCCGTCATTCAGCGGTGGAAGACTATGCCGCGCTGGGGACGGCACCGGGCTATTGCCACCATTGCCACACCGGCAAATGCCCGGTGGGCGTGACCACCCAGGACGCCGTGCTGGAACAGCGGCTGGAGCCGGCAGTGGGCGCGCGTCACGTGCGCAACTACCTCAAGACCCTCAACATGGAACTCACCACCATCGCGCGGGCCTGTGGCAAACAGAACGTGCATCACCTGGAGCGCGAGGACCTGGTTGCGCTGACGGTGGAGGCCGCCGCCATGGCCGGCGTGCCGCTGGCGGGCACCAGCTGGGTACCAGGAACTGAGAGCGCCTGACAGCATTGCCGTCAGGCGCCCTGACT
Organism: Betaproteobacteria bacterium; assembly: GCA_947474715.1. Classification (GTDB taxonomy): domain Bacteria; phylum Pseudomonadota; class Gammaproteobacteria; order Burkholderiales; family SG8-39; genus CAIYPG01. The sequence continues at coordinate 129,769 of CANJJT010000001.1, read as the reverse complement.
TAGGGGCGCGCGAAGGCCGCCCTCCGGCAGGAAAGCAGGCCGCTGTGCCACAATCCCGATCATGAAAACCTCCATTCCGCTCTGGGACATTCCCTCCCTCCCCGTGGTCGGCTCCGACGCCCGCTTTCCCATCCGCCGGGTGTTCTGCGTCGGCCGCAATTACGTTGAACACCAGAAGGAAATGGGCGGCGATGGCCGTGAACAGCCCTTCTTCTTCGCCAAGGCCGCGCATGATGTCGTGCCCATTGCACCAGGGGAGCAGGGTCAGATCCATTACGCGCCCATGACCGCCGACCTGCACTGGGAAACCGAGATGGTGGTGGCCCTGGGCAAGGGCGGATTCCGCATCGCCGTCGGCCAGGCCCTGGAACATGTCTACGGCTACGGTGTCGGCCTGGACATGACCCGGCGGGACCTGCAGCAGGTAGGCAAGGACAAGGGCCGCCCGTGGACTTTCGGCAAGGACTTTGACCAGGCGGCGCCCATGGGTGCACTGACGCCGGCGGCCAGCATCGGCCATCCGGCCAGGGCCGGACTGAAGCTGACGGTCAACGGCCAGCTCAAGCAGGATTCCAACATTGACCAGATGATCTGGAACGTGGCCGAGCAGATCGAATTCCTCTCACGCCACTACACCCTTGAAGCGGGCGACCTCATCATGACCGGCACCCCGGCCGGCGTCGGTGCCGCCAAGACCGGAGACGTGTTGCACGCCAGCATCGACGGACTGGCCAACCTCAAAGTGAGCATCCTGCCGCCGAAATAGGTCACCGCGCGGTGCTGTCCCGGCAGCGCCCTTCAGTTGACTTATGTCATTTTTCGGCATCAGAAGTCACGTATCCTGTCCTCACGGCTTGCGTGATCGTGCGCAGACTGACGTCGACGTGTGGATGCTTGGCGACGTTCCGAACCGGCACCACCCGTTCATACCGAAAGGTTGGAAGGGAGGTCACAGATGCGCAGTTTTGTTGCAGTACTGATGCTGTTGCTTGCCGCAGTCCCATTCACCCGGTTGGCCCACGCAGTCAATTTCCTCACTGAGGAAAATCCGCCGCTCAACTTCAGCGTGGATGGGAAGCCTGCCGGCATGGCCACACTGGTGGTGACCGAAATGGCGGCACGCGCCAAAGTGCCTGTGGACATCAAAATACTGCCCTGGAGCGAAGCCTATTCGCGCGCCCAGCTGGAGCCCGACACCTGTGTCTACTCGACAGCGCGCCTGACCAGCCGGAACAATGCCTTTCAATGGGTTGGCCCGCTGGTGCGCGGTTACTGGTCCGCATTTGCGTTGGAAGGCTTTGCCGAACGCATCGCCAAGGTGGATGAGCTCAAGGCCTTTCGGGTGGGGGTGGTTCGCGATGCGCGAGCGGAACAATTGCGCTCGCAGGGTTTCACCAAACTCATGGAACTGGACCGTGACCGCGACCTTCCCGCGAAGCTGAGCCTGGACCGCAATCAGCCAGGCAGCATCGACATCTGGGTCACTCAGGGCCATAACGCCAATCAGATTGCCAAGCAGCAGGGCGTTGCCGTCAAGGAGGTATTCTCCGCGCTGATGAGCCAGGATTACTGGCTGGCCTGCAGCCGCGACCTGCCACGGGAAACCGTGCGCGCCTTCTTTGCCGCGCTCAGTGAAATGCGCAAGGACGGTACCCTGCGCAAAATGAGCGAACCGCCCAAGCCGGCCAACTGACACTGTGACACCGGGCCAGCGCACGCGTCACCAACGCTCACCCGGTGACACCGCAAGCAGGGCTCAGCCCTGCTGCCGGCAATGCGTTTCTCGTGTCATGGCCAAGAGCACCATGCCGGCCACAAGCCACACCAGCATCAACGAGAAACCCGCACGATAGGCGGCGAAGTCATACACCGGCACCCCGCCTGCAAGCTGCCCGGCCCACATGCGGTCGAGCACCCAGCCCACGGCAGGCTGCATGATCAAGCCACCCATCATGTTGCCCATGTTGGTGATACCGCCTGTGGTGCCAGACAGATGAGCCGGTGCGGATTCCTTGGCAAAAGCAAAGGAGATGATGACGCTGCCGGTGGCGATACCGGCCAGCAGGAGCAAGGCGATCAACAAGGCCAGCGGCAGGCCCGGCACCATCCAGACCACCGCCCACGCGAGCGTTGCCAGCACCATCCCCGCGGCATAGACGGGCTTGCGCCGGCCGATACGATCGGACAGCGCCCCCAGGAGCGGACCTGCCAGGCCCCAGGCCAGCATCATGGCCGAGGTCACCAGCGCCGCCTGGGCCGTGGACAGGCCGTATTGCATGGTCAGGAAAGGCACACCCCATAGCCCGGCAAAGGTCAGCATCGGTCCGGTGAATCCGCCGCACAGAAAGAAGATCAGCCAGATGTTGCGGTAGGCAGCCACGGCTTTCAGCCCGGCGAGGGCCCCCGGCCTCTGCAAGGCCTGGTGCTCGACGGCTTGGCCAGTTGCATGACTGCGCAGGCCGCGGTCGGCAGGGTCGTCACGCACCACCCGCCAGATGGCGGCCGCGAGCAGCAGGGACATCGCGGCGACCACCAGAATGGCGGAACGCCAGCCGAACAGATCCGTCGCCAGGCGCAGCGGAGCACCCGCACTGATGGCACCGAGGATGCCGGTCAACAGCGCCAGACCGGACAGCATGGCAAAGCGGGACGGTGCAAACCAGTGTGCGGCCAGCTTGAGCATGGCAACAAAAGCCACCCCCACCGCGGCGCCCACCAGCAAACGTCCGGTGGCCGCCAGGGCAAAGCTCGAGGAAAGTGCGAAGGCCGCTGCACCCAAACCGGCCATCAGGCAGCCGGCGGTGAGCACCCTGCGGGCGCCCCAGCGATCCAGCAGCATGCCAAAAGGAATTTGCAAGCCAACATAACTGTAGAAGTAAAACGCCGACAGATTGCCCAATGCCGCAGCCCCCAGGCTGAACTCGGCCATCAGTTCACCGGTGATGACCGCCGGCGTGACACGATGAAAGAAGGCGATGAAATACAGCGCTGCGGCCAGCCCCCAGACAAGGAAGGCCATGCGCAGAAGCGGATAAGCGGCGGCTGGAGAATCACTGGACAAGCCACGAGTCTATCGCGCCATCACTGCGGCGCTAACGACGCGGCCTGCGGCCAGGTTGCTGAGGTGGCCGGTTCATGAGGAAGCCTGCATGAAACCGGCCACAATGACGGTGGCGAGACCCGCGGTCGGAGCGCCCATACGAACCCGTCTAACCAAGCAATTATTATCGATATTGAGTGATAATCATCTTCATCATTAACTGAATCACCGTATTATTATCATCTGCATTGCGGACCGGAATGCTCACCCATCCCGCCCTATCCCCGGAGACACCTGCCTGCCATGCGTTCCGAACCGGTCACCCAGTCGCCCTGCCAGACCTGTGGCGCCTGCTGCGCCAGCTTTCGGGTGTCCTTCTACTGGGCTGAAGCCGCAGCCAATGCCATCCCGCTGGAACTGACCGAGCAGGTGAATGCCACCTTCAGTTGCATGGCGGGTACCAACCGCAAGACGCCGCGGTGTGCCGCATTGCAGGGTGCAGTCGGCGAGGACCTCAGCTGCCGCATTTACCAACAACGCCCCTCGCCCTGCCGTGAAGTGCAGCCAGGGGACGAGCAATGCAGCAGGGCACGCTCACGCCATGGAATGGCGCCACTGATGGGCTCGAGCGGCATCACAAACACTTGAACAGCCTGACTATATTTGACATTAACCCCTTGAATCGTTACTGTTTCGCCTCGCGCCGATTTGACATCAGCTTGCGGGCGCCACCCGAAAGATGGGGTGCAAAAAAAATACGGCTAAAGCGAGGGAAACCCGTTTAGCTGCATTGCCGCAAATGCGCCAGCTGAACGGGTTTTTTATTTGGATTCCGACATGACCAGCCACACCGACCGCACCGACGAGCTTCGTGACCTGCTGTCACGCCGCATCCTGATCCTGGACGGCGCCATGGGCACCATGATCCAGCGCTACAAGCTGGGCGAGGCCGAGTATCGCGGCACCCGCTTTGCCGAGCTGGATCAGGACGTGAAGGGCAACAACGAGTTGCTGTCACTCACGCGTCCGGAGGTCATCAGCGAGATCCATGAGCAGTACCTGGCCGCCGGGGCAGACATCCTCGAGACCAACACCTTTGGCGCCACGCGCGTGGCCCAGGCCGATTACCGCATGGAGGACCTGGCCTGGGAGATGAACGTCGCCTCGGCGCGCCTGGCCAAGGCCGCCTGCGCGAAATACTCGACGCCGGATGCGCCGCGCTTTGCCGCGGGTGCCTTCGGGCCGACGCCCAAGACCGCATCGATCTCGCCGGACGTGAATGACCCGGGCGCGCGCAATGTCACCTTCGACGAACTGGTGGCTGCCTACCTGGAGCAGGCGCGTGCGCTGTACGAGGGCGGCGTCGACGTGTTCCTGGTCGAGACCATCTTCGACACGCTGAATGCCAAGGCGGCCCTGTTCGCCATCGAGACCTTCTTCGACGAGAAGGGCGTGCGCCTGCCCATCATGATTTCGGGCACGGTCACCGATGCCTCCGGCCGCATCCTGTCCGGCCAGACGGTGGAAGCCTTCTGGAATTCGGTGCGGCACGCCAACCCGCTGACCATCGGCTTGAACTGCGCGCTGGGGGCCACGCTGATGAGGCCCTACATCGAAGAGCTGTCGCGCATCTGCGAGGCGCACATCTGCGTCTACCCGAATGCCGGCCTGCCCAATCCGATGAGCGACACCGGCTTTGACGAGACCCCGGATATCACCTCCTCGCTGCTGAGTGAATTCGCCGGCGCCGGGCTGGTGAACATTGCCGGCGGCTGCTGCGGCACCACGCCCGACCATATCCGCGCCATTGCCAAAGCGGTAAAGCCGCTGCCGCCACGGCGCCCGCCCGAGGCCGACCGCAAGCTGCGTCTGTCCGGCCTGGAAGCCTTCAACATCGACGAGAGCTCGCTCTTCGTCAACGTCGGCGAGCGCACCAATGTCACCGGCTCCAAGGCCTTCGCCCGGCTGATCCTGAACGAGCAGTACGACGAAGCCCTGGCCGTGGCACGCCAGCAGGTGGAGAACGGCGCCCAGGTGATCGACATCAACATGGACGAGGCCATGCTGGATTCGAAGGCCGCCATGGTGCGCTTCCTGAATCTGGTGGCCTCGGAGCCGGACATCGCGCGCGTGCCCATCATGATCGACTCCTCCAAGTGGGAAGTGATCGAGGCGGGCCTGAAGTGCGTGCAGGGCAAGGCCATCGTCAACTCCATTTCGCTCAAGGAAGGTGAAGCCGCCTTCCTTGCCCAGGCGAAACTGTGCAAGCGCTATGGCGCTGCCATCATCGTCATGGCCTTTGACGAGCAGGGCCAGGCCGACACCTTCCAGCGCAAGACCGAGATCTGCAGGCGTGCCTACGAACTGCTGACGCAGCAGCTGGGCTTTCCCGCCGAAGACATCATCTTCGACCCGAACATCTTTGCCATTGCCACCGGCATCGATGAACACAACAATTACGGCGTGGACTTCATCGAGGCCACGCGCTGGATCCGCCAGCACCTGCCCTACGCCAAGGTGTCGGGCGGGGTCTCCAATGTCAGCTTCTCCTTCCGCGGCAATGACCCGGCGCGCGAGGCCATCCACACGGTGTTCCTCTACCACGCCATCAAGGCGGGCATGACCATGGGCATCGTCAACGCCGGCATGGTCGGCGTGTATGACGATCTCGACCCCGAGCTGCGCGAGCGCGTCGAGGACGTGGTGCTCAACCGACGGCCCGGGAATGCAGGCGCAGAGGGCAGCGATCCCACCGAACGGCTGATCGAACTGGCCGGCACGCTCAAGGCGGGCGGCGCCAGGGCCGAGCAGAACCTGGCGTGGCGCAATGCCCCAGTTGGGCAGCGCCTCACCCATGCGATGGTGCACGGCATCACGCAATGGATCGTCGAGGACACCGAGACCATCCGCCAGGAGATCGAGGCGCGCGGCGGCCGCCCCATCGAGGTGATCGAAGGGCCGCTCATGGATGGCATGAATGTCGTCGGCGACCTGTTCGGCGCCGGCAAGATGTTCCTGCCCCAGGTGGTGAAATCCGCCCGCGTGATGAAGCAGGCGGTGGCCCACCTGATCCCATACATCGAGGCAGAAAAAGCCCGGGTGGCCAGCGAGTCAGGCGAAGCGGCCAAGCCCAAGGGCAAGATCGTCATTGCCACGGTGAAGGGCGACGTCCATGACATCGGCAAGAACATCGTGTCGGTGGTGCTCCAGTGCAACAACTACGAAGTGGTGAACCTGGGCGTCATGGTCTCAGCGCAGAAGATCCTGGACACCGCGCGCGAAGAGCACGCCGACATCATCGGCCTGTCCGGGCTAATCACGCCCTCGCTGGAAGAAATGGGGCATGTGGCCAAGGAGATGCAGCGCCAGGGCTTCACGCTGCCGCTGCTGATCGGCGGGGCCACCACCTCACGCGTGCACACCGCGGTGAAGATCGCGCCGAATTACACGGCCGGCCCAACTGTCTACGTGCCGGATGCCTCGCGCTCCGTGGCGGTCTGCTCCAGCCTGCTCTCGGATGCCCAGCGTGGCGATTACCTCACCACCCTGGAAGCCGACTACGACAAGATCCGCACCCAGCACGCCAGCAAGAAAGGCCCGACGCTGGTGGCACTGGGCAAGGCGCGCGGCAACCACTTCGCCATCGACTGGAAAGGCTACACCCCCACACGGCCAAAGCTGATCGGCCGCAAGCTGCTGAAGAACTACGATCTGGGCGAACTGGCGAAGTACATCGACTGGTCACCCTTCTTCCAGACCTGGGACCTGGCCGGCAGCTATCCGAAAGTACTGGAGGACCCGGTGGTCGGGGAATCCGCGCGCAATGTCTTCCACGACGGCCAGGCCATGCTGAAGAAGATCATCGAAGGCCGCTGGCTCACCGCCAGCGGCATGTTCGGCCTGTGGCCGGCCGCCTCGGTGGGCGATGACATCGAGATCTATGCCGATGAGTCACGTACCACGAAGCTCATGACCTGGCACAACCTGCGCCAGCAGATCGAAAAGGCTGCAGACCGCGCCAATTACTGTCTGGCCGATTTCGTGGCACCGCATGATGCCGGCATCCAGGACTATGTCGGCGCCTTTGCCGTCACGGCCGGCATTGGCATCGACGAGCGCGTCAGGGCCTACGAGGCGAAGCACGACGACTACAACGCCATCCTGCTGAAATCCCTGGCCGACCGGCTGGCCGAGGCCTTTGCCGAGTGCCTGCACGAGCGCGTACGCAAGGAGTTCTGGGGCTATGCCGCAGACGAGGCACTGGGCAATGACGCACTGGTTGCCGAGAAGTACCACGGCATCCGGCCAGCGCCCGGCTATCCGGCCTGCCCCGACCACACCGAAAAGGCCGGCCTGTTCTCGCTGCTGAATGCACCGGAGGCCGGCATCACGCTCACCGAGAGCTACGCCATGATGCCGGCGGCCGCGGTGAGCGGCTTCTACATCGGCCATCCGCAGTCCCAGTATTTTGCCGTGGGCAAAATCGGCCCCGATCAGGTGAAGGACTATGCCGCACGCAAGGGCCTTTCCCTGGATGAGGCCGAACGCTGGCTCGCCCCCAACCTGTAACACCGCAACCCTGGCAAGAAAGCAGTCTGTATCCGAAATGACCACCGCCTACGACATCAAGCAGCTCAAGGACTACGCCATGTTCCCGATCATGGCCCAGGAAAACATGCGTTATCGTGATCTCGACATCAATGGGCACATGAACAATGCCGTCTACGCCACCTATTTCGAGCTGGCGCGGGGCCGCGCGCGGCGCGCCCGTCTGGGACCGCGACCGCCGGGCACCGCCTCGGTGGTGGGCCGCCAGCTGCTCATCTATCACCAGGAACTGAAATTCCCGGCGATCCTGCACGTCGGCGCCGGCATCGTGCACATCACACGCAGCACCTGGACCTGGGGCAACGCGGTATTCAATAATGGCAGCTGCCATGCCACGGGCGAAGTGACCATGATCATGGTGGACACCAAGACCCGCAAGGCCACGGAGATTCCACCCGAGTTCCGCGCCAGCCTCGAGGCATTGAGGCTGCGCAAGACCGACAACCCCATCATCATCTCGGACGACCTATGACCATCAATCGCTACAACCCCCAGAAAATTCTCTGCGACGCCACCGAGTACAACGGCATTGTCTACACGGCCGGACAGGTGGCTGAAGACCTGTCCCAGGACGTGCGCGGCCAGACCACGCAGGTACTGAAGGCCATCGACGACGTGCTGGCCCAGGCCGGTACCGATAAGTCGAAGATCCTGTCGGCCAACATCTGGGTGTCTGACATCCGCAACCGCGAGTACATGAACAAGGTGTGGCTGACCTGGGTGGACCCGGACAACCTGCCGGCCCGCGCCACCGTGGAAGCCAAGCTGGCCGATCCGCGCATGCTGGTGGAAATCTCGGTCATTTGCGCCAAATAAAGGCGGCCAACAATGCAAGCGGATACGCCCCTTGCGCTCCGCTGCATCAGATGCCCCTGAAGCCAATTCAGTCAGGGGCTCTGAGAGTGCCTAACGATGCGAGGGGACACCCCCCCTCGCGCTCCCCTGAGTCAGGGTGCCTGACGGCAATGCTGTCAGGCGCTCCAAGTCTGCATCGCGCCTGGTCGGTACTGTTTGCGCTGGTGGCAGTGCTGCTGCTGGGCGGCTGCTATCCCGAACTCGACTGGAAGGAAATGCGCTCGACCGAGGGCGGCTTCAAGGTGTTGCTGCCGGCGCGTGGGGAAAGCGCCACCGGCCAGGGCGCCGATGGCATCACCCAGGTGCGCATCATGGCCCAGACGCCCAACGCGCTGTTCGGTGTCGGTCATGCCGATTACCCGGACGGGGCGGCCAGCCACGTCGCTGCCACACAGGAAGGCCTGTTGCGCAATGCCAGGGGCCGGCTCCTGGAAGACCGCGTCATCAACGGACCGCCTGGCACTCAGGCCCGCGCCTTGGTGATCACCGGCACGGCAGCCGATGGCAGCCCGCGGGAAATCCATGCACGCCTGATCGCCAGCAACAAACGGCTTTTTCAGCTGGCCGTGGTCAGCAAGCCGGGCTCCCTGAGCACGGTCGACCTGGATACCTTCTTCCTGTCTTTTGAACTGATCAATTAATATCAGTTTGGAATGGCTGTGTTTATCTTTATTGGTTGATTCGTCTGATTGTTATCACTCATCCCCGACCGGGAACCGCGATCTCGCCCTGACGCCCGCCTGATCCAGCAGCGCCGGCGGCAGCTCCGCGGAGGCCAGAGCCACCACGTGATCCACACCCGTCAGGGCCTCCCGCATCGCGCCTGCGGCGATGGCATCCTCACCAAATTCGACAGCCGCGGCCTGAGCCTCGCGCAGCATTGCCAGCGACGCTTGCCGCGCCGCCAGCGTGCCTGCGTGCCAGTCACCCGCGTGGGCCAGGGCGACGGCGGCACGCAGGTCGAGCGCAGCAGATAGCCAGGGATCGGACAGCACCGCCAGCACTTCGGCCAGACGGGCCTGCGCCGAGGGCAGCACGATCAGCCGGCGTGGCCTGGCCTGGCGCAAAAGACGCGTCAGGGTCACACGCAGGGTGACGCTGCCGGTGCAGCATAGGCAATCCTTGTCCATGGCGACCAGATGTGCACCATGGTCGCGTAGTGCCGATGCGCCGGTATTGTCGAGTACTGCCCAAGCCTCATCGGCGGGCCGCTGTTCCAGCAGGTTCTGCGCGACGCGCAGCCGGAAAGGATCCGCGCCGGTCAGGACATTGGTCAGCACACCGGCAATCCGGCCCTTGGGCGGTGGCGCAGGCGCTGAAGGCCCCGCAAATACGGTGGACACTAACGCCGCCAGAAGGAGGGGGTAAGCACCACGATCAGGGTAAACAACTCCAGGCGGCCCAGCAACATGACGAAGGTGCAGACCCAGGTCTGGAAGTCGTTGAGCACGGCAAAGGTCGATGCCGGGCCGACCTTGTTCAGGCCGGGCCCCATGTTGTTGATGCAGGCCACGATGGCCGAGAAAGCCGTGACGATGTCAGCCCCCGACACCGCCAGCAGCATGGTGCCGGCAATCAGCGTGGTGCCATACATCAGCATGAAAGCCAGCACTGCAAAGATGATGTTGTTCTCCACCGGCGCGCCGTTGATCTTCACCGGCGTGAGGGCGCGCGGATGGACGATGCGGGTCATCTCCCGCACGGCCTGGTGCAGCATCATGCGGGCCCGGATCATCTTGATGCCGCCGCCGGTCGACCCGGAACAACAGGCGAAACAGGAAATGAACAGCAGCCAGACCGGCGCAAAGGTCGGCCACAGGTTGTAGTCGGTGGTGGCATAGCCGGTGGTGGTGGCCACCGAGACAACGTTGAAGGCGGCATAGCGCATGGCCGTCCAGAAGCTGTCGAACACCCCGCCGTGCATGAGGAAGAGGGCGATCATCAGCGAACTGCCGGCGAGCAGGCCGATGTAGGCCAGCGCCTCCGGATCACGCCGGTAGACCCGCAGACCGCCCCCGCGCAGCAGCAGGAAATGGGTGGCGTAGTTGATGCCGGAGATAGTCATGAAGACAATGGCGACCGCCTCCATCACGGGCGAGTTGAACCAGGCAAAACTCTCGTCGTGCGTCGAGAAGCCGCCCAGGCCGGTGGTGGTAAACCCGTGCATCACCGCATCCAGCCAGCTCATGCCGGCGACGCGGTAGGAGAGCATGCAGGCCGCGGTCAGGCACACGTACACCAGCCAGAGCCCCTTCGCCGTCTGGGTGATGCGGGGAGTGAGCTTGCTGTCCTTCATCGGTCCCGGGGTTTCGGCACGGAACGCCTGGCTGCCACCGACGCCGAGCAGCGGCAGCACCGCAACCGCCAGCACGATGATGCCCATGCCGCCCAGCCAGATCATCAGCCCGCGCCAGATATTGATGGAAGGTGGCAAGTGATCCAGGCCGGTCAACACCGTGCCGCCGCTCGCAGTCAGCCCGGACACCCCCTCGAAGTAGGCATCGGTGACAGACAGGCCCGGGATGTAGAGCAGCAGGGGCAACATGGCAAAAACCGGCAGCACCGTCCACACCAGCGACACCAGCAGGAAGCCGTCGCGGGTCTGTAGTTCCCGCTTGTGGCGGCGGGTGGCCGCCCAGAGCGCAATGCCGGTAAGGGCGGTGACCAGGAGGGCCTCTGCGTAGGCTTTGGCGGCGCCATCATCGATCGCCATGGACAATCCCAGCGGCACCATCATGAATACTGCAAGGATGACGATGACGTGAGCCAGGATGTGCAAAACCGGAAGGATGCGAACCATGTTTTTTGGAGATCAGACGAAGCTGATGCCCACCTGAAACAGCTTCTCGACCTTGGGCAGCATTTTCTTGTCAGTAACAAAGACGATGACGTGGTCCTCTGCACGTATCACGGTGTCGTGGTGGGCCATGATCACCTCCTCGCCGCGCACGATGGCGCCTATCGTCGTCCCCTTGGGAAGATCGATGTCCTCGACACGCCTGCCCACCAGCTTGCACGATTCGCTATCGCCGTGGACCACCGCCTCGATGGCCTCGGCGGCACCGCGGCGCAGGCTGTGCACCTGCGTGACATCGCCCCGGCGGACGTGGGCGAGCAGCGTGCCTATGGTGGCCTGCGCAGGGGAGATGGCGATGTCGATGCTGCCGGCCTGGAGCAGGTTCACATAGGCACGCCGGTTGATCAGCGTGATCACCCGGCGCGCGCCCATGCGCTTGGCCAGCAGGCTGGACATGATGTTGTTTTCATCATCATCAGTGACTGCCACGAAGACATCCATCGCCGACACGTCTTCTGTTTCCAGCAGGCCTTCATCGGTGACATCGCCTTGCAGCACCAGTGCCTTGTTCAGCTGGCACGCCAGATATTCACAACGCCGCTTGTTGTACTCGATGACCTTGACGGTGTAGTCGCGCTCCAGCGCTTCGGCCAGGCGCAGACCGATGTTGCCGCCACCGGCAATCATGACGCGCCGCACCGGCTTGTCCATGCGGCGCAGTTCGCGCATGACCTGGCGGATGTCCTGGGTGGCGGCCAGGCAGAACACTTCATCACCGGGCTCGACAATGGTGTCACCCTCGGGGACGATGGAGCGGTCATCCCGGAATATCGCGGCAACGCGCGCATCCACGCTGGGGATGTGGCGGCGCAGATCCTTCAGCGGATGGCCTACCAGCGGTCCGCCCTGGAAAGCGCGCACGGCGACCAGGCTGACCTTGCCTTGGGCAAACTCCAGCACCTGCAGGGCTTCCGGAAACTGGATCAGCTTGACGATGTAGTCGGTGAGTATCTGTTCCGGGCAGATGGCCAGATTGACCGAGAAACCGTCCTCGCCCAGCACACGCTCGTTATCCAGGAACTCGGTGGCGCGGATACGCGCGATACGCGTGGGGACATTGAAGAAACTGGCCGCCAGCTTGCAGGCAACCAGGTTGATTTCGTCGCTCTGGGTGACCGCAATCATCATGTCGGCATCCTCGATGCCGGCCTCCCTCAGGACCGAGGGATGTGATGCGTTACCCGAGACGGTGCGCAGGTCCAGGCGGTTCTGCATCTCACGCAGGCGCGCCTCATCGACATCGACCACCGTGATGTCGTTTTGCTCGGAGACCAGGCTCTCGGCGAGTGACTGGCCGACACGGCCTGCACCCAGGATGACAATTCTCAATCAGCGCTCCCTGCCGGTATCCACCGGGATTGGCTGCTGGCGTTCATGTCGGATTGCCACGGAAACCGGACAACGATTCTACTCTGTCAGGACTCGCCATCCTTGCGTCCGGTGGCGATGCCCAGCGCCTTGAGCTTGCGGTAGAGGTGGGTACGCTCCAGGCCGCTCTTTTCCGCGACCCTGGCAATGGAACCGCCCTCGGCAGCCAAGTGGCGTTCGAAGTAGGCGCGCTCGAAGGCTTCGCGAGCCTCGCGCAATGGCAGGTCCAGGGGCAGGTCGGCCAGCGGCCCTTCACCGGCAAACTCCTTCAGCATGGCCGCAGCTTCGGCCGCGGTGATTTCCTCACCCAGCGCAGTTGCCGCCAGGGAACGGACGGTCCCTGCAAGGTCTTCCAGGTTGCCCGGCCAGTCATGCGCACAAAGCGTGCGCAAGGCGTCCGGGGAAAAACGGCGCGGCGGGCAATCTCGGCTTTCGATCAACTTTCCCAGGAAAGCCAGTGCCAGGTCGGGAATGTCCTCGGCCAGTTCACGCAAGGGGGGAATGGGCAGCACCACCTCGGACAGGCGCGTCGCCAGGCTCGCGTCCAGTCCCTGGGTTTCGCTGAGGCGCCGCAGTCCCTGCGAGCTGAAGCAGATAACACGCAACTTGAAACGCTCGGTCTGCCCGGCAAGGAAGGCCAGGTGCTTTTGCTGGTTGGCAGACAGCCGGCCCAGCTCATCGATGAACAGCACGCCGCCGGCTGCCGGGTGCGCCTCCTGCGTGCCGGCTTTCCCGAGAAACGCGCCGGCATTGATCCAGGCGGTGCCGGGCTGGTGCAGCGCGCGTGCATACAGTTCGGGCATCACGCCGCGCTCGCCGCGCAGCAGCACCCACGAACGCGCCGGGATCAACTGGGCCAGGCGTTTCTTCAGGTCACCCAGAGCCTGCGATTTACCGAAATCGCCGATGCTGATGGCGCGCGAGGCGCGGGCGTCCTGTTGGGCCAGGGCACGCTTGACCGTAGCCAGCAGCTTTTGCAGCGCAATCGGCTTTTCCAGGAAATCCAGGGCACCGATGCGTGTCGCCTCGACCGCGGTATCGATGGTGGCATGGCCGGACATCATGACGACCGGCATGTTCAGCTGCCCGGAGGAAGCCCACTCCTTGAGCAGGGTGATGCCATCGGCGTCAGGCATCCAGATGTCCAGCAATACCAGATCAGGACGTGCCCGTTGCCGGGCTTCACGAGCCTGGGTGGCGTTCTCGGCCACCCGCACGGTGTGACCTTCGTCGGAAAGAATCTCGGAGAGCAGCTCTCGTATGCCGATCTCGTCATCTACAACCAGGATCTGAGCCATGTTCTTTCTTTACGCTGCAATCGGGAATGAGATGTTCACGTTTGCCCCGCGTTCCCGGGCATTCTGGACGGTAATGGTGCCGTGGTGTTCATCGATGATCTTCTTGACGATGGCCAGGCCCAGGCCGGTGCCCTTGGGCTTGGTGGTGACATAGGGTTCGAAGGCACGCTTGACGATGCTTTCCGGAAAGCCGCAGCCGTTGTCGCTCACCTTAAGCCAGACCCTCGCGTCACGACACTCGGTCACCATGTCTATGCGCGGCGAGGGCGAGCCGGACAGTGCATCCTGGGCGTTCTGCAGCAGGTTGTGCAACACCTGGCGCAACTGGGTGGGGTCACCCCGGACCAAGGGCAGATCCGGCGCCAGTTGCAGGTTGACGGGCGGACCGGAGGTCTCGTAGAGAATCAACACTTCGGCAACCAGTTCATTGAGGCTTATCGGCGCCAGCTGAGGCGCGGGTGGACGGGCATACTCACGGAAATCATCCACCATGTTCTTCATGGATGACACCTGGGTGACGATGGTGCGCACGGCTCGCTCGATCACCGCGGCATCTTCGGGCTGCAGCTTGCCGGCCAGTTTGGCCTGCACGCGCTCGGCCGACAGCTGTATCGGGGTCAGTGGATTCTTGATCTCGTGCGCAAGCCGTCGCGCCACCTCGCCCCAGGCGGTGGCACGCTGGGCATCAATCAACTGGGTGATGTCATCAAACACCACGACATAGCCCCCGCCACTGGACTCGGGCAGGGCGGAGCCTCGCAACAGCAGGGTGGATCCGGTGGCGGCCAGATCAAGCTGTCGCTGCCAGTCGGCCGCCTGGTGGGTATCGAAGGCTTCCTCGATGGCCCTGGCCAGTTCACGCAGCTTCGGCCATTGCTGCAGAGGCGTTCCGGTGAGCACCGAAAGGTCATCCTTGAATATCTGTGCAGCGCCACGATTGGCAATAGTGAGCCTGAGTGCGCCATCGAACACCAGCACGCCGGCAGACAGATTGACCAGGATGCTTTCAAGGTGGGCCTTGGCTATCTCCAGGGCGGAACGGCTTTTCTCGGCAGCCGATCGGGCATCGTCCAGTTGCGAAGTCATGCTGTTGAAGGACTGCGTCAGTATGCCCAGTTCATCGCGGCTGGTGACAGGCACACGCGCAGTGAAGTCACCCCGTGCCACGGCCTGCGTGCCCTCAGCCAGCACAGCCAACGGCTGGGACAGGCGGCGGGAGAGGAGAAAGGCCAGCGCCAGTGCGCCGAACAGTGCCAGCAGCAGGGTCAGCGTAAGGGTGAGGATGTAGATCTGCTTGAGGCCCTGTCGCGACAGCGAAAGCTCCTTGTAGGCGTGATAGACGGCCTGCACGTTCTCTGCCGTCTCTGCCAGGGAAGCCGGCACCGGCTGCGTGAGCTGCAGCAAGCGCGGCTCGTCGGACAGGCGCAGGCTGCTCAGCGGCGAGATGACGCGCAGCATCAGGCCCTTCTCGCCATCGGGTTCGATGGCTGCATATCCACGATTGGCGCGCGCCTGTCGCACCAGGGACGGCGATGGCATGGGCGGCAGCAGCTTGCCCAGCTCGCGGCTCGCACCGGCGATGACGCGACCACCGGTGGTCATCAACAGGGCATCGTCGGCACCCGCCCTTTCACGCAGACGATTGAGGGCACCGGACTGCTCCGCATCCGCCAGGTCGGACAATTCCAGGGCCATATTGCGCGATTTGGAACCCAGCTCGGCGAGCAGGGAGTCGATGGCGGTGCGCCCCAGGGTGAGGCCGCCCTCCAGTGCCTTGTCCACGCGCACATCGAACCAGGACTCGATGCTCTTGGTAAGGAACTGCACCGAGACCATGTAAACAAGCAGGCCTGGCACCACCGCCACTGCGGCGAACATCATTAGCGCCCTGAGTGTCAGCCGCGAGCCGAATACCCGGGCGCGGCGCTGCCGTGCCAGCAGGGCCAGCTGATAGATGACCAGGCCAAGCAGCGCCGCGGCAATGGCTGCATTCAGCCCGAGCAGCAGCGGATAGTGCTCTGCGAACAGCGCGCTGTTGCTACTCGCCGCGGCGAGCAGGAACAACAGGATGGTGCCGAGCGCGGCGCTGATGATGAGTGCATAGGTCATCGCCCGGTCCTCTCCTCGGGACGCACCGGTGCGAAGGAAAACCGCTTCCATTCCGATTCCAGTGTCCATTCACGCGAGGTGATGACGGAGAGCTGGAAAGGCTTGGGTAGCTGCGTCGCATCCAGGCGCATGCGCACGGCAGCCTGGTAGGTCTGCCCGGGACTGAGCTGCTCGCGCTCAAGGACCAGCCAAGCGCGTATGCGGCCGAGCACACGCAGGGCTTCGTCCAGCGTGCCGAAAGGCTGGTGCAGCGTCCCTGTCCACAACCGGTACTGGCGAGACAGCGCATGGTAGGTCAGCCGGTACTGCAGCCGGCTGGCAACGGTCTTTTCGTCGAACCAGTACCAGCGCGGGCGAACCAACTCGAACTCGGCGAGAAAGTACAGCGAGACACCGCTCTGCAACGCTTCGGCAATGCGCGACGTGAGCTTCACGTCGAAGCCGGCGTTGACCGCATAGCCGTCATCGGTTTGCTCGAGTGAAACCGAAATCACCTCAATGGAGCTGGCCCGCGCCGACGGAGGGATGCCCGCGATACCCAGCAACAAGGCCAGGAAAAGGGCCGCCAGGCGCATCAGGCCACCTTTTCCAGTAACGCGTAGTAGAAGCCGTCGCTCAGGGGGCCGGGCAGAATCTGGCCGGGTGACGCCCACACCAGATGGGCAGGTGCGTCCCCCGGCTCCAGGTTGCGCGCGTCTTCATGGCGTGAGAGGAAGCCGTCAATCTGGCGCTCGTTCTCCTGGCGGAATACCGAGCAGGTCGCATACAGCAGACGGCCGCCAGGATTGAGCAGTGGCCACAGGGCTTCGAGCATGGCCTGTTGTGTGGTGGCAAAACGGGCGATGTCGGAGTCGCGCCGCAACCACTTCACGTCAGGATGGCGGCGCACAACACCGCTGGCGGAACAGGGAACATCGGCCAGGATGCGGTCAAAACGCGCTGATCCACCCAAGGTCGCCGCCGGCGCCAGGGCATCTCCTTGTTGCACCAGCGCGAGCAGGTCAAGGCGCTCCAGATTCTCGCTGACACGCTGCAGTCGCTCGGCATCAACATCCATGGCCACCAGTTCACAATCTGCGATCTCGGCGATGTGCGCCGCCTTGCCGCCTGGCGCCGCACAGGCGTCCAGCACTCGCATGCCGGGTTTCACATCGAGCAAAAGCGCCGCCTGCTGTGCCCCCCAGTCCTGCACGGAGAACTCGCCGGCAAAAAAGCCCGGCAGTTTTTCCACGGCAGCCGGACGCGACAGGCGTATCGCCTGTCCACCCAATGGCCGGGCATCCAGGCCGGCAGCCAGAAGCCGATCAAGAACATCGTCGACCCGTGCCCGTCGCGCATTGACACGCAGCGTCATGCCCGGAATCTCGTTACCTGCCAAAAGCACGCCCTGCCAATGCGAGGGCCAGTCGGCCTTGACGCGGGCAATCCACCACGCCGGATGCAGCCATTGCGCTGTCTCTGACCCTTCCAGCCTGGTGTTGAGGGTTTCCTGCTGGCGCAGATAAGCGCGCAACACGCCGTTGACCAAGCCTGTGGCCACCTCAGGATTTCTCGGGGCCACTTGCGCTGCCGCTTCAACAGCCTGATGCACGACGGCATGTGCGCCCTGGTGATCCTTGCGCAATTCAGTCAGCGCTGCCAGCAGCAGGCCACTCAGGGAAGCGGTCGGGGGACGACGGGTCAGCGCAGCAAGCAGCACGTCACAGCGCCCGTGATCGCGCAAGGTGGAATAGGCGAGGGCCTGGACGGCGGCCCGCAAAGGTCCGCTGGCCCTCAGATCGGACATCGCGCGAGTCAGGCTTTGCCCGTTGAGCACTCTGCCTATCACAACGCCCGCCATGGCCAGGGACTGGGCCAGTGTATGCAGCGTATGGCTGCTTGCCGTCTTGTTCGCGCTAGACCGGGAGCGGGTTTGCATGGGGCGCCACAGTACGCGGGAGGAAGAACGGCCGGATTATAGACCGGTGCACTCCTCAGGAACCGAAACGGTCTCCGGAAGCGATGGGAAAACCCCGCAGGAATTCGGCAGCGCCCAGTCGCCTGGCGCCAGGACGCTGCAATTCCTGCACGATCAGCAGGCCTTCACCGCAAGCCACGCTGACCCCCGTGGCGTCTGCGGCAATCACGCTGCCAGGAGGCACGGCAGGCAAGTCTGCAGGCCATGTCGAAGGCGTGGCCTTCCAAAGCTTGAGTTCCGCACCCTTGATTGCCGAATGGGCGCCGGGAAAGGGGTAGTAGGCACGGATTGCGCGATGCACCTGTTGCGCCGGTTGCGTCCAGTCGATGCGGGCTTCCGCCTTGTCCAGCTTGCTTGCATAGGTGACACCCTCCACCGGCTGCGGTTGCTCAGGCAACCCGGATTGCCCCATGATGGAAAGCGCTTCGACGATCAGCCCGGCGCCCAGTGCAGCCAGCTTGTCATGCAGGCTTTGTGCGGTTTCTTCTTCGGTGATGGGAACCGTCTTTTTCATCAGCACCGGACCGGTATCAAGCCCCGCATCCATGCGCATGATAGAAATGCCGGTCTCGGTGTCGCCGGCCAGGATGGCCCGTTGAATGGGGGCGGCACCACGCCAGCGCGGCAGCAGCGATGCATGAATGTTGATGGCACCCAGGCGAGGCAGATCAAGCACGGCCTGAGGCAGGATCAGCCCATAGGCAGCAACAATCATCACGTCGGCCGCACATTCGCGCAGCGGCGCTTGCGCCTGTGGATCTTTCAGGGAGGCAGGCTGCAGGACAGTGAGGCCGTGCTGCATGGCCAGTTGCTTGACCGGAGAGGCAAGGGCCTTCATGCCGCGCCCGGCTGGGCGGTCCGGTTGGGTCAACACCAATTCAACGGAATGTCCCGCCTGCAACAGGACGGCCAAGGCGCTTGCCGCAAACTCTGGCGTACCCGCAAAGATCAGTTTCATGTGTTTCCTGCAGAGGGTCCGCCGGAGGAACTCACCCGGATTACGTTCAGGCGCTTTGGCGCTGCTGTTTCTGGAGTTTGGCCTTGATGCGGTTCTGCTTGAGGCGAGACAGGTAGTCGACGAAGACCTTGCCCTGCAGATGATCCATCTCATGCTGGATGCAGATGGCCAGCAATCCCTCCGCATCCAGGGTGAAGGCACTGCCATCAAGCCGCTGGGCTCGTAATTTGATGCGTTCGGCGCGTTCAACCTCGTCGTAAATGCCGGGAACCGAGAGGCAGCCCTCTTCGCAATACTGCAGCCCGTCTCGTTCCAGAATTTCCGGATTCACGAGCACCTGCAGCTGATTCTTGTCGGCCGAGATATCCATGACTATCAGTTGCTTATGAATATCCACTTGGGTCGCGGCCAAGCCAACCCCGGGGGCGGCGTACATGGTCTGGGCCAGGCTGTCCGCCAGCTCACTCAGTCCGAGGTCGAAAATCTCCACCCTAGCCGCCTTCTTGTAGAGGCGGGGATCGGGGTACTGCAATATAGTCAAAACAGCCATAATTGCTTGCGAATTGAATGGATTAGGCGGAAAATCTAAAGTGGACTGTAAACAGAATGGCCCGAGAAGTAAATATGGGCCAGCCCGACAAACAGCAAGTGCACCTTGAGCCCGGTGGTGCGTTTCAAGCAACATGCGCCTGAATCGCGAATATACCGGGCAGCCCTGAGATGAGGTCTGCCATGTACCACTCTAGCATAGCCCCCTTCATGCGCCGCCTGGCAGCGGGTGCCCTGATTGGATCCTGCCTGGCTGCTGTGAATGCCCAGGCAGCAACGCCGGCGCCGACCACGGAAATCCGCCTGCAGGAGAACGCACCCGACCGCTACGTCGTGCAGCGTGGCGACAGCCTCTGGAGCATCGCTGCGAAGTTTCTCAAGGAGCCGTATCGCTGGCCGGAGATTTGGCGCATGAACCAGGAGCAGGTGCGCAACCCCAACCGTATCTATCCAGGAGACGTCATTGTCCTGGATCGGAGCCAGTCAGCCTCCCCCCAGTTGTCGCTGGTGGATTCAGTCAAGCTTTCTCCTTCCGTTCGGGCAAATTCACTGGCAGGCGAAGCCATTCCCACGATTTCACCCAAGGTGATCGAACCCTTCCTTACCCAGCCTCTGGTGATTGATGCCAACGGACTGGACAAGGCACCGCGCATTGTCGGTACCGAGGAAAACCGCGTCCACCTGGGTTCAGGGGGGATTGCCTATGCCACAGGTCTTGGGCAGGAAACAGGTACCGTCTGGCAGGTCTATCGCACGGGCAAGCCACTCATAGACCCCGATACACGTGCAACGCTCGGGCATGAGGCCATCTTCCTCGGAACTGCCCAGGTTCGCCGCGCAGGGGATCCAGCCACCATACAAATTCTGTCCGCCAGGCAGGAGATCAGCACAGGTGACCGGCTGATCGCGACCCAGCCGGGCATGCTGAAGTCCTATGTTCCTCGGGCGCCCGCCACCATGATACGTGGTCGCATCATTGGCCTGTACAACGGCATCGACACCAGCGAAACCGGGCGTGGGTCCATTGTGACCATCAACAAGGGCAAGCGTGACGGCATCGAAGACGGCCACGTGCTGGCCATCGCCAGGGCAGGCGGTTCGATTGTGGATCCCCAATCCTCCAAGTCTCGCGATACGGCGCCAACATTCCGCCTTCCTGATGAGCGCTACGGCACGCTGTTCATATTCCGGGTATTCGACGCCATTTCCTATGCACTCGTCATGGACAGTTCGCGGCCTGTCACGCCAGCGGACATCGTCCAGACGCCGTGATCAGGCATGCGCCAGACTGACGAAGGTCTGAGCGCCTGGATACGACTCAGCCTCGTCCCGGGACTTGATTCCGGAAAGTTTCGGGCGCTGCTCTCGGCATTCGGATTGCCCTCGGCAATCCTGCAAACCCCAACCGCCCAACTGGAGCGTGTGGTCACCCCGGCAATGGTCGAGGCGATTGCCAAACCCGGATGGCAAGCGCGGGTTGAGCAAACCCTGAAATGGTCCGAACTGGACGGACACTCGATCGTCACCCTTGCCGATCACGGATATCCGCAGCAACTGCTTGAGATTCCCGATCCGCCTCCACTTCTTTATGTCATTGGCAACACCGATTTTCTGAACAGGCCCTCAATCGCGATGGTCGGCAGCCGCAGCTCAACCCCTCAGGGCAGGCAGAATGCCGGACAGTTCGCCCGTGCATTGAGCAATTCGGGCTTGACCATTGTCAGCGGACTCGCCCTGGGTATCGATGCAGCGGCACATGAAGGCGGCCTGCAGGGCACGGCCTCCACCCTTGCCGTCATGGGCACCGGTCCGGACACGATCTACCCCAGGTCCAATTGCGCACTGGCGGAGCGAATCACGAAACAAGGTGCCCTGATCACGGAATACCCGGTCGGAACACCGGCACTCCCGGCAAACTTTCACAGGCGA
The DNA here is from genome assembly GCA_947474715.1 of Betaproteobacteria bacterium. GTDB lineage: Bacteria > Pseudomonadota > Gammaproteobacteria > Burkholderiales > SG8-39 > CAIYPG01. The sequence goes on along the minus strand of CANJJT010000001.1, from coordinate 108,241 downwards.
AACCGGCTGATCTCCGGCCTTTCGAAGGGCGTGCTTGTCGTAGAGGCTGCGCTGGCTTCGGGCTCACTGATCACCGCACGGATGGCGCTGGAGCAGGGGCGGGAAGTTTTTGCCATGCCGGGATCTATCCATTCGCCGGTTTCCAGGGGTTGCCATGCACTGATCAAACAGGGGGCAAAACTGGTCGAAACTGCCGAGGACGTGCTGGTTGAACTGGGGCTCCAATTTCAGCCGGAATCCATGACCCCGCAGCACCAGATGTCGGATAAGATGAACAGCTTGCTACGATATATGGGGTACGACCCCTTCGACATCGGCACTCTTTGCACTCGTTGTGGCTTGACGGCAGATGCGGTATCGGCGATGCTTTTGCAGCTGGAACTTGAAGGGAGAGTTGGCAGCCTCCCCGGAGGCCTTTATCAACGCTTGAAGTGAGCCAATCAAGAGACCCCGCCCATGTTTGAAGTTCTGGTCTATCTTTTCGAGAATTACTACCACACGGAAAGCTATCCGGATAACGATACGCTTTCGCGCAAGCTGTCTGCGGCTGGCTTTGAAAGCGACGACATATCCGACGCGCTGGACTGGCTGAAGGGCCTGACGCCGCAAGCCGACAACCCCCTGCCCGAATCATTTGACGCCAGCCGGTCGCACAGGGCCTATAGCGACATCGAGACATCAAAGTTGACGTCGGAAGCACGCGGCTTCCTCGCATTCCTGGAAAGTGCCGGCATTCTCACCCCGGTGCTCCGGGAGACAATCATAGAGCGCGCCATGGCCCTGGAGGGTGATCGAGTGGGCATTCAGAAGTTCAAGGTAATCGTGCTGATGGTGCTATGGACGCGCCGCGGCAATGTCGATACCCTGATTCTGGATGAGTTGTTGCCTGATGGCGAGACACACCAGATGCACTGATCCATACGGCCTGTTTTCGACACAAATTACCGGTTCGCCTATCCAAAACACTCGTGTCAAATCAAGACCTTCACCTTCGCGTGGAACGCTGCATTTAGTACGCTGACCATGAGAAAGTTCCGATAGGTTGGGGCGGAAAGCGCGGTCCCTTCCTTGCCAGTCCCCCCACCTTGCTCGTATCATTCCCCGCTTTTCCACGCGGTCGCCCGCAGAAAAACCTTTCGTGGCAACCAAGAAAAAATCCGTTCCCTCCGAGACAAAGCAGCCTTTGCCGCCGAAAAAGGTGGTGAAGCGTGCTGCCAAAGTCACAAAAGCGGTCAAAGAACCTTCGGCGGCGAAACCCGCGCGGGTCTCACGTGCCGCGTCTACAGACACCGGACCCGGCAAGAAGCTGATCATTGCCGAGAAGCCTTCGGTAGCCAACGACATTGCCAAGGCCATCGGCGGATTTACCCGGCATGGCGACTATTACGAAAGCGATGAATATGTGCTTTCGTCAGCGATAGGCCATCTGCTCGAGCTGATCCCCCCCGAGGGTGCGGAGGTCAAGCGTGGCAAATGGTCTTTTGCCAATTTGCCTGTCATTCCACCCCATTTTGACCTCAAACCAATAGAACGAACAGAAGACCGCCTCAAGCTGCTGACCAAGCTGATCAAACGCAAGGACGTCAGCGCCATGGTAAATGCCTGCGACGCGGGCCGCGAAGGCGAGCTGATCTTCCGCTACATCGTCCAGCACACCCGGATCAGCAAGCCGATCCAGCGCCTGTGGTTGCAGTCCATGACACAGGCGGCCATCCGAGACGGGTTCGGCAGGCTTCGAAGCGATGATGAAATGAGGCCCCTGGCCGATGCGGCAGTATGCCGCTCTGAATCGGACTGGCTGATTGGCATCAACGGCACTCGTGCCATGACAGCCTTTAACTCGAAGGAAGGCGGCTTCTACAAGACAACGGTTGGCCGCGTTCAGACGCCCACCCTGGCCATCCTGGTGGAGCGGGAGGAGCGCATACGCGCCTTCGTGCCACGGGACTATTGGGAGGTTCACGCACGTTTCCAGGCAAAGCAGGGCGAGTATGCGGCCCGATGGTTCGATCCTTCTTTCAAGAAAAATGAGGATGGCGAACGCCGCCCGGAGAGGTTGTGGGCGCTGATCAAAGCCGAGTCGGTTGTGGCCGCCTGCTCCGGCACGCCAGGCACGGTCTCGGAGGAGACAAAGCCAACAACCCAACTCTCGCCGCTACTGTTCGACCTTACCAGCTTGCAGCGAGAGGCCAATGGACGCTTTGGATTTTCTGCTCGCACCACGCTTTCCCTGGCCCAGGCGCTGTACGAAAAGCACAAGGTTCTGACCTATCCGCGTACCGACGCACGTGCACTGCCCGAAGACTACATTGACACTGTCAAGCAGACGCTGACCGAGCTGAAGGAGTCGCCGCTGGGCACCTTTGCCTCAAAGATACTTTCGGCCGGGTGGGTGCGCCCTAACAAGCGGATCTTCGACAACAGCAAGATATCGGATCACTTCGCCATCATTCCTACGCTTCAGCTTCCGAGACAGCTGAACGAGGCCGAGGCCAAGATTTACGACATGGTCGTGCGTCGTTTTCTGGCAGTTTTCTATCCCGCCGCAGAGTTCCTGCAGACAACGCGCATAACCACTGTCGCGGACCACTACTTCAAGACCGAGGGCAAGGTTCTTGTCAATCCTGGCTGGATGGCGATATACGGTCGGGAAATCCAGGGCGAATCCGAAAACCTTCCTGTCATTGAAAACGGCGAGATTGTTGGCACGACGGAATTAGAGGTTAGAAACAACCAGACACGCCCTCCTCCCCGCTTCAGCGAGGCAACCCTGCTCTCCGCCATGGAGGGTGCTGGAAAGCTGGTGGAAGACGAGGAACTTCGGGAGGCCATGAGCGAAAAAGGCCTGGGAACTCCGGCGACACGCGCCAGCGTGATTGAGGGACTGCTGCAGGAAGAGTATCTGCATCGCCAGCAGCGTGAACTGGTACCGACTCCCAAAGCATTCTCACTATTATTTGCCTTGCGCCACTTCGGAATCGAGGAACTCCGATCCCCGGAACTGACAGGCGACTGGGAATTCAAGCTCAAACAGATCGAGCGTGGCAAGCTGGGTCGGGAAGAGTTCATGAACCACATCACATCGCTGACAGGCGAGCTGGTTCAGCGAATCAAGCAGGGTGACATACCTGATACCGCATTCGCCACTGTGCCGGTGCCATGCCCGAAATGCGGTGGCACGGTGCAGGAGAATTACCGCAAGTTCCAGTGCCAAAAGTGTGACTTGTCTATCTGGAAAGTTGTTTCCGGGCGCGAATTCGCACCCGAGGAAGTTGCAGAGCTTTTCGAAAAGCGTGTTGTAGGACCCATGCAGGGTTTCCGCAGCCGGATGGGCAAGCCGTTTGCAGCCGTCATCAAACTCAACGACGAGTTCCGTGCCGAGTTCGACTTTGGCCAATCCAATGGAGAAGATCAGGCGCCGGTCGACTTTTCCGGCCAGGACCCTCTGGGAGCCTGCCCAAAATGCGGCAATCGGGTTTTTGAAATGCCCATGGCCTTTGTCTGTGAAAACTCCACGGGCCCGGACAGAAAGTGCGATTTTCGTTCGGGCAAGGTCATCCTGCAGCGAAACATGGAACGCGAGCAAATGCAAAAACTGCTCGCAACCGGGAAGACTGATCTGCTGCACCGCTTCATTTCAAAGAAAGGGCGCCCCTTTTCAGCCTATCTGGTGCGCAAGCCCGAAGGCAGCGTGGGCTTCGAGTTCGAACCACGTGTGAAAAAGCCCGCCAAGGGCAAGGCTGCCTGAGGTGCTGCTGACCGGGCCGCGGCCCGGTCAAACGTCTAGGCGGGCTATCAGGGCATTCTGCTCGATAAAGAGCCGCCTGGGTTCGACTTCGTCCCCCATAAGGCGTGTGAAGATATCATCCGCAGCGAGAACATCCTCTATTTGCACCTTCAATAAGCGACGCGAAGCAGGATCCATGGTGGTTTCCCACAACTGGTCAGGATTCATTTCTCCCAGACCTTTGTAGCGTTGTATGGAAGCACTTCGCTCCACTTCACCCAGCAACCAGTTAATTGCTTCCCCGAAGTTGAGCACCACCTGCTCCTTGTCGTCTCGATGTACGCTGGCTCCTGCACCTATCAGTCCCTTCAGAAGCTGTGAAGTGGTTTCCAACTGCTGATAATCGCCTGACGCGACAAAATCCTCGTTGATGACACTGGTGCGAATGTTTCCATGATGACTGCGCTCAACGACAATCTGGTGCCGCTCGCTCTTTTCGTCATACCTGGAGCGCGTGCGAATACCACCATTGCCACCCGCCAATTCCGCCATTCTTGCTTCCAGGGAGATAGCGCTTTCTTCGGTGCGTGCAGCATCGGAAAGATCAATTGTTGCACCCGCCGTGATCGCCCTAAGGACTGCCGTGTCTATGATCTTCGAAAGTCGCCTGATTACAGCCTCGGCGAGCAGGAAGCTCTTGGCGAGTTGCTCAAGCGCATCACCTTCAATGGCAGGCTCGTCCGATCTAGGTATCAGGCTGGCACCTATCAGCGCCTGGGCCAGTATGAACTGGTCACGCTCGTGGTCATCCTTGAGATAGCGCTCGTTCTTGCCAAGTTTCACCTTGTATAGCGGCGGTTGTGCAATATAGATATGCCCATGCTCTATGAGTTCCGGCATTTGTCGGTAGAAGAAGGTGAGGATCAAAGTCCTTATGTGTGCTCCATCAACGTCAGCATCGGTCATGATAATCACGCGGTGATAACGCAGCTTGCTGATGTCGTACTCTTCCTTGCCGATACCCGTTCCCAAAGTCTGGATAAGAGTAATGATCTCCTGTGACGAGATCAACTTGTCGAACCGGGCCTTCTCCACGTTCAATATCTTGCCCTTGAGGGGAAGAATTGCCTGGAAACGGCGATCTCTACCCTGTTTGGCGGAACCACCGGCAGAGTCACCCTCGACAACATAGAGTTCACACTGTGCAGGATCCTTCTCCTGACAATCAGCGAGCTTTGCGGACAATCCAAAAGAATCCAGAACCCCTTTTCGGCGCGTTAATTCCCTGGCCTTTCGGGCAGCTTCACGGGCACGTGCTGCATCAACAATCTTGGTGCAAATCACACGGGCATCATTGGGTTTCTCGAGCAGGAATGCCTTGAGCTTCTCCGCCACTACCTCCTGGACTACTGGCTGCACCTCTGAGGAAACCAGCTTTTCCTTGGTCTGAGAGGAAAACTTGGGCTCGGGGACCTTCACCGAGAGCACGCAGGACAGTCCTTCCCGCATGTCATCACCAGTAGTCTCAACCTTGGCGCGCTTGGCTACCTCGTTTGCTTCGATGTACTGATTGATGGAACGTGTCATGGCCGCACGCAACCCGGTCAGGTGTGTTCCACCGTCGCGCTGAGGAATATTGTTGGTGAAACAAAGAACCTGCTCCTGGTAGGAGTCATTCCACTGCATCGCCACTTCCACAACGATGCCTTCCTTTTCGCCAACAGCATGAAAGACTGTCTGATGCAATACGCTCTTATTACGGTTGATGTATTCCACGAAGCCGCGAACACCGCCTTCAAAAGCGAAGTCTTCTTCCTTGCCTTCGCGCTGGTCGACCAGTTTGATCTTCACCCCATTGTTGAGAAATGACAGTTCACGAAGGCGTTTCGCAAGAATATCGTAGTGAAAATGTATATTTAAAAATGTTTCCGCGCTGGCAAAAAAATGGACTTCTGTACCCCGCCGCTCCGTCTTGCCAGTCACTTTAAGGGGCTCGACTCTCTTTCCCCTTCGAAATTCCATGGAATGCACATCACCATCCCTGCGAATGGTCAAACGAAGCCAATCCGAGAGTGCATTGACAACAGAGACTCCAACCCCATGCAGACCACCGGAAACCTTGTATGCATTGCTGTCGAATTTTCCGCCAGCGTGCAGTTCAGTCATGACGATCTCTGCGGCGGACCGTCCCTCTTCATCATCTCGATGTATCTGCGTCGGGATGCCACGTCCATTGTCGGTAACACTGATGGAATTGTCGATGTGTATGGTTACCACGATCTCGTCGCAATGTCCGGCCAGCGCCTCGTCTATGGCATTGTCAACGACTTCGAACACCATATGATGAAGCCCGGTGCCATCGGAAGTATCCCCGATGTACATGCCGGGACGCTTACGCACAGCATCTAGACCCTTGAGAACTTTGATACTGTCCGAACCGTACTCTGCTGCATTGCTTGGCAAATCTGACATTGTTTTTCTTTATATCCTCATCGGCATGACTACATACTTGAAGTCTTCCTTGCCGGGAATTGTAATCAGAGCGCTTGAATTTGCGTCGCCAAGCCCGCACGACACTTCGTCTTCGCTGAGGTTGTTAAGTACATCCAGGAGATAACTCACATTAAAACCGATATCAAGTGAATCCCCCTTGTAATCCACATCAATTTCCTCTACGGCTTCTTCCTGTTCAGTATTGGAGCATATGATCTTCAACACCCCATCCGAAAGGACCCAGCGCACTCCACGAAACTTGTCGCTGGTCAGGATTGCCGCCCTCTGAAGGGAATGCAGCAACGATACGCGATTCAAACGCAGCAGCTTCGGCTGGTTCTGCGGTATCACCCTGCCATAGTCAGGAAACTTTCCGTCTATAAGCTTTGACACCAGCAATACATCACCAAAGGCAAATCTGGCCTGACTGCCGGAAAGTCTTATTGAAACCAGTGTGTCTGCATCAGCCAGCAGTTTCGACAGTTCCAGTATCGTTTTCCTGGGAAGAATGATTTCCTGTTTTGGTAAATCCTTTCCTTCCAGCTTGCGGCGAGCGAAAGCAAGCCTATGTCCATCGGTGGCAATGAGATGCAGGTACCCAGCATCCACGACCATCAGCAGTCCGTTAAGGTAGTAGCGTATGTCCTGCTGCGCCATGGCGTACTGGACAAGTCCTATAAGGCTCTTGAGCAACTTTTGGGGAACTTCGAAGTCGGTTGTCTCACCTTCGGCTTGCGCTAGTCTCGGAAAATCCTCGGATGGAAGAGTCTGGAGGTTGAAACGACTCTTGCCTGCCTTCAATTGCAGGCGCTTGTCCTGAAGGGCAACAGATACTTCAGAGCCATCTGGCAAGGCCCTTAGTATGTCAAGCAGTTTACGGGCACCGACTGTCGTGGTTTTGGATTCTCCCTGGCCGGATACGGGCGTTCCCGCGCTGATTTCTATCTCGATGTCAGTCGCGACAAATTCAATCTTCTCACCGTTACGCGACAAAAGGACATTCGACAGGATAGGAAGTGTGTGGCGACGCTCGATGATTCCCGATACGGCCTGTAGCGGTTTCAGAAGTGATTCCCGACTGATCTTGAATAGATTCATCTATTTATATCCTTAATAATCATGATAAGGAACGGTTTTTCTGGGGACAACCAGCCAGTATCCAGCAGTGGTGCGGCTTTACAAGAAGCAATCCCTGTGGACAACTTATGGATTCCTCTGTGTATGAACCATGAACTCTTTTTCAGAAAATGCTCCGTTGCAACTTGCCAAGAATTAGTCCCGTGTTTATACAGAACTTGTTCAACCCTTCAACACCTGTTCCAGAACGTGGTAGTCACGATTGATTTCATAATTTTTTTCCCTTAGTGCGGCTATTGTTCTGCAGGCATGCAGCACGGTCGTGTGGTCGCGACCACCAAATGCATCCCCGATTTCCGGAAGACTCATCTGCGTTAGTTCTTTTGCCAGCGCCATAGCCATTTGCCGTGGTCGGGCAATGTTGCGTGCCCGCTTCTTTGCCAGCAAGTCGGAAATCTTGAGTTTGTAATAGTCGGCAGTTGTTTTCTGAATGTTCTCAACTGTAATTTGCCGGTTCTGGGCTACAAGAAGGTCTTTGAGCGCTTCCTTTGCTGTGTCGAGATTGATGTCTTTTCCGTTGAATCTTGCGAAGGCCATTACGCTCTTAAGGGCGCCTTCAAGTTCGCGAACATTCGATCGAATGTGTTTTGCAATAAAGAAGGCAACGTCCTCATCAAGCTTGAATGACACTGCCTCAGCCTTTTTCAGGATGATGGCTACACGCATTTCCTGTTCGGGAGGCTCGACTGCCACGGTCAGACCCCAGGAGAACCTCGATTTCAGGCGCTCGTCCAGTCCTGACAGATCCTTCGGGTAGGTGTCGCAGGTGATGATGACTTGCTTGTGCGATTCAATTAGGGCATTGAAGGCATAGAAGAATTCCTCCTGAGTTCGGTCTTTGCCCGTGAAAAACTGTATGTCGTCTATGAGAAGTAGATCAAGTGAATGATAGTAAAGCTTGAATTCATCGAAGGACTTTTGCTGGTAGGCACGAACCACGTCGGAAACGTAGTCGGATGCATGCAGATACCTAACCCGTGCACCGGGATGCTGCCCGAGCATGAAATTGCCAATGGCATGGATAAGGTGGGTCTTTCCCAGTCCGACGCCGCCGTAAATGAAAAGTGGGTTATATGAAGTACCAGGGTGCTCCGCCACCTGCAATGCAGCGGCACGTGCAAGCTGATTGGCCTTACCGGCAACGAAATTTTCGAATGTGAAATCGCGTATCAGATTTGATCTGTCGCTTTTGGACTGTTTGTTTACTTCGCCGTTGGCTGAACTCCGTACCTGGATTGGCGTATCTACTTCCACACTCAACGGTCTGGCGGGGGGGGCTGCAATCGGAGTTTGTGGAAGACTGAGGGAAACTTTAAGGGGGGACGAGAAAAATTCGTTACCCATGGACTCAATTCGTGAGACAAACCGCTCCTTTACCCATTGCATGACAAAACGGTTCGGTGCTACGAGCTTTAGTTCTCCTGAATCAGTCTGGGTCTGGTCAACGTCAAGTGGCTTGATCCAGGTGTTAAATTGTTGACTCGGAAGTTCTTTTTCGAATTGGCTGAGGCAGACTTGCCAAAAACCGAGCATGTGAAAAACACCATCCTTACCAGATGAACTTAAGCGAGGATTCTAGTCCTTTTGTCCAGACTTATCCACAGCCCCACTTCATCAAAGGTGTTGACATTCAGTCCATAACCATGTGTAATTACAGGTTCTTTTGCCACTAGGAAATGCATTATGAAACGCACCTACCAGCCTTCAGTGGTTCGCCGGAAGCGGACGCACGGCTTTCTGGAGCGGATGAAAACCAGGGGCGGCCGGGCGGTAATCCGTGCGCGCCGGGCCAAAGGTCGTGCCCGCCTGGCTGTCTGACGACGAAACCGAATACTTAATTTATTTGGTTCTCGCGACGCAAATCCTTTGCGCGGCTCCCTGAGAGGTGCAGACTTCACTGATGCCATGAAGCTCGGGCGGTCTGTGCGGGGACGTTTCGCGAACGTGATCATCAGGTCCACCGAGCCAAGCCCTGCTCGACTGGGACTGATTGTTCCCAAGCGGCTTTTGTCCAATGCGGTTGACCGCAACAGACTCAAGCGTATTCTCAGGGAATGGTTCAGGTCACAACAAGATCGGCTACAAGGCAAAGATTGTGTTGTGAGGATAATTGCACCTGTTCGTGGCATATTGATGGAGAAGAAGCTGAGAGCCGAACTCGACTCGTTTAAGACAGACCCTTGATAGGGGTCTTCATGAAAAGCATCCTCCTCCTCCTGATTCGCGCCTATCGTTACTTCATCAGTCCTTTCATCGGGACGAACTGCCGATTCACCCCCAGTTGTTCCGAATATGCCATGCTTGCGATCACCAAGCATGGAGTGGCTCGTGGCAGCATGCTCTCAGTCAGCCGCGTATTGCGATGCAATCCCTGGCATCCGGGCGGCCACGATCCCGTGCCCTGAGTAGCACGAGAGCTCCGTGCAAAAAACATAAGAGCAAAGCCCATGATGGATATCCAAAGATTTGTACTTTTCATAGTGTTCTCATTTTCCTTGCTGCTTCTCTGGGAGGCCTGGCAGAAGGATCAGCGAGTCGGTCAGATCGCGTCTCAGGCCCAGACTGCGGGCGGCACTGCGGGTGTACCTGAACCGACCAAGCCAGCTGTTACCGGTGTGGTTCCGCAGCCAAGCGGAAAGGCGGTGGTCGCGCCTCCGACCCAGTCGGCTGCCCAGACCGCGACAGCCCAGAAGGGCGAGCGCGTTCATGTCAAGACTGACAAGCTGGTCGCGGAGATCGACACTCTGGGTGGTGAAATTGCGGTGCTTGAGTTGCTTGAGCATGCCGACAGTGAGAATCAGGGCAAGAATGTCATTCTTCTGGGACCTTTCCATCACTACACCTTACAGAGCGGACTGATCGGCGAGGGCCTTCCCAATCACCGTACGTTGTATACCGCATCGTCCAAGCAGCTTGAGTTGGGGGCTGTCCAGAATTCAATGGAGGTAGTCCTCGAAGCAGACGGGACAGGCTCGGCAAGCGGGTTGAAGCTGCGCAAGACGTTTAGCTTTCATCGTGACAGTTATTTGATCGACATCACCCAGGAAGTCATTAACGGAAGCAGCACGTCGTTATCCACCCATGCGTACGTCCAAATGACGCGTGACAGCAAGGCACCCGCCGGCACCAACAGCATGAGTGCCACCTATACCGGCCCCGCTCTTTACACCGAGCAGGAAAAGTTCAAGAAAGTCGCCTTCGGTGATGTGGATAGCAAACCTTATTCCAAGGTGGCTGACAACGGGTGGATCGGGATGCTACAGCACTATTTCGTGGTAGCGCTGGTGCCTTCTAGCAATATCTCGAGGGAGTTTTTCGGTCGTAAGCTTGGTGAAGACCTGTATGCCGCCGGTGTCATTTTTTCCATCGGCGAAGTTCCGGCCGGCGCAAAGGCGTCTTCGAAGGTGGCGCTCTATGCCGGACCACAGGAGCAGGACAACCTGAGGGCTATTGCCCCCGGTCTGGATCTGGTTGTGGACTATGGCTGGCTGACGATCATCGCCGCCCCGCTATTCTGGGTGCTGCAGTTTTTTCATGGCTGGCTAGGAAACTGGGGTCTCGCAATCGTATTTCTGACGGTCACCATCAAGCTTATTTTCTTCCCGTTGTCTGCCGCCAGTTACCGCTCCATGGCCAAAATGAAACTGGTTACACCTCGGCTTACAAAGATCCGCGAGCAATATGCGGATGATCGGATGAAGCAGAATCAGGCCATGATGGAGTTGTACAAGCAGGAGAAGATCAATCCATTAGGTGGTTGCCTTCCCATCGTGGTCCAGATACCGGTCTTCATATCCTTGTACTGGGTGCTTCTTGCAAGCGTGGAGTTACGCCAGGCGCCGTTCTACGGCTGGATCTCCGATTTGGCGAGCGCTGACCCGTACTACATCCTGCCTGCACTGATGATGGTTTCGATGATTATCCAGACCCGCATGAGCCCGATGCCTCCGGATCCGGTTCAGGCGAAGGTGATGCAGATCATGCCACTCGTTTTCGGAGTGATGTTCTTTGTATTTCCGGCCGGGTTGGTCCTTTACTGGCTAGTCAACAATGTTCTTTCTATACTGCAGCAGTGGTACATCACGCGTAACAGCAAATTGAGCTGAGCTGTTTCTCTAAGGACGTTCCCGCTGGGGACCGATGCTGTGCAGCAATCCGAGCAGGATCTTATAGCCGCCATTGCCACGCCTCCCGGGAGGGGTGGTGTGGGTATCGTTCGGGTCTCCGGACCAAGACTGGACTCCCTCGCGCGGGCGCTTATAGGGCGTGACCCCCAGCCCCGCAAGGCAACGCTGGCTCAATTCCACGACTCACAAGGCGGCTTCCTGGACGAGGGGATCGTCCTTTATTTTCCTGCCCCAGCGTCATTTACCGGACAGGACGTACTTGAGCTGCAGGGACATGGTGGTCCGGTCGTGATGCAGCTGCTGCTGAAGCGTTGCCTTGAGTTGGGAGCCCGCCTTGCTAACCCAGGCGAATTCACCCAAAGAGCTTTCCTCAATGGCAAGCTTGACCTGGCACAGGCAGAGGGTGTTGCAGACATCATAGAGGCCTCGTCCGAGGCTGCCCTCAGAAGCGCGTTGCGTAGTTTCAGAGGCGAATTTTCTAGTCATGTACGAACCTTGGGGAACGAGCTGATTGAGCTTCGCATGCTGGTTGAGGCGATGCTCGACTTCCCCGAGGAAGAACTGGATGAGCTTGATCGGAAGCAGGTCGAACAACGTCTTGCGGGTCTGGTAAAAGCCGTGGGCGGGGCGCTGGACGGGGCAATCCGTGGTGTCATGTTGAGGGCAGGACTGTCAGTGGTTCTTGCCGGTCGCCCCAATGTGGGCAAGAGTTCCCTGCTGAATTGTCTTGCGCATGATGACCTTGCCATTGTGACGGCTGTGCCGGGAACGACCAGGGATGCGTTGCATCACACCGTCGTCATCAATGGCGTTCCCGTCAACATCATCGATACCGCAGGACTTCGTGAATCCGGTGATGAAGTGGAACGGCTCGGAATAGTCCGCTCCTGGAAGACTATTCGCGAGGCCGACCTGCTGCTCTTTGTTTTGGAGGCGGATCGAGGGATGACGGCAGAAGATGTGCTCCTCATGGAGGAGTTCCCGGATGATCAGAGGCGATTGCTCGTTTTCAACAAGGCGGACCTGGGAAGGGAGGTTGCTACTCCCATGCCTTTCTCCAACGTTGTGTACGTCTCAGCCAAAACCGGGGATGGCTTAGTGGAACTGGAGACGGCGGTCCTCGCAGCTGCGGGATGGGTTTTCGGAAGCGAGGACGTCATTATGGCGAGGGAGCGACATGTCGAGGCCCTGAAGGCCGTGAAGGGAAGTCTAGAAAAGGCCTCTGCCGCCATTCATCATCCGGAGTTTCTCGCAGAGGAACTGCGCATGGCGCAGCATGATTTGGGAGCCATTACCGGGGAGGTCACCGCGGATGACCTTCTGGGGGAAATTTTTTCACGGTTTTGCATCGGAAAGTAGGCTGAAGCAAAAGCTGAAACGCTGACTGGGAGGCTTGGTGTGTGGGGCGTTGCAAATGCTCTTTCCCGGAATTTCAAAACGCTGGCAAGATGTTGTTTTTCAGTATGGGACTTCGGGGACCTTCAATCATTTTCCCAAAGGGCTGGCATGTTTCCCGAAAACAGATATTGTTCGTGACAAATTTTTTTAAGGTGACCGTCAATTTGTTGCGCCATGGATCATTTGGCCTCTTTGCCATTGACTTCCGTGCCTTATGAAGCGACTCTCCTTGAGCGGTCGTCAGTTTTAAAGGTAATAGAATCATTGCGTTATATTATGTGACCAGATATTGTCCGTCATGCTCTGGTCCGCGACAGCTCCGCTCGGTGTAGAATTTCGGCCCTTGAAAACCTTTGGCGCTGTCTCGGTCGGAATCCTTCCGTAGAACTCCTTACCGACAGCCACTCCGACCTCATGAACAGATCTGTTTTCCCCACCGCCATAGACATTGCAGCGCCCGATGTTGTTCAACACTCTGGTGTTTGTGATTGGGTAGCGCGCATCGCTGCGCTGACCAAGCCTGAGCGTGTTTATTGGTGTGATGGGACGCAGGCGGAATATGATCGCTTGAGTGAGGAAATGGTGAAGGCGGGGACTCTGAAACGATTGAATCCCAAGCTTCGCCCTAACAGTTATCTGGCGTGGTCGGATCCCACAGATGTGGCGCGAATGGAGGAACGGACCTTCATATGCAGCGAGTCCAAAGAAGACGCTGGCCCGACGAACAACTGGATCGAACCGGCCGAGATGCGGGGCAACCTCAACCGATTGTTTGACGGTTGCATGCGTGGCAGGACTCTTTATGTGGTGCCATTTTCCATGGGTCCGCTGGGATCCCATATCGCCCAGATCGGGATTGAGTTGACAGATTCCCCCTACGTGGCTGTCAGCATGAGCGTGATGACCCGCGTGAATGGCCGAGTGTGGGAAATCCTGGGCAAGGATGGCGAGTACGTTCCCTGTGTTCATTCTTTGGGAGCGCCTCTTCCAGACGGACAAAAGGATGTTCCGTGGCCGTGCAATAAAGACGACAAGTATGTCGTGCATTTTCCGGAAACCCGTGAAATCTGGTCCTTTGGTTCTGGCTACGGCGGCAATGCCTTGCTGGGCAAGAAGTGCCTGGCCCTGCGGATCGCGTCTGCGATGGGGCGGCAGGATATGGAAGCTGGCGGGGCTGGCTGGCTGGCAGAGCATATGCTCATCCTTGGTGTCACCTCTCCGGAGGGGAAGAAGCAGTTCGTGAGTGCAGCTTTTCCCTCAGCCTGTGGCAAGACCAATTTTGCAATGCTGGTTCCCCCTCCGGCCCTCAAGGGGTGGAAGGTAACCACCATTGGTGAGGACATCGCTTGGATCAAGCCGGGCAAGGATGGTCGTTTGTATGCAATCAATCCCGAGGCGGGCTTTTTTGGGGTTGCACCGGGCACTTCGGAGAAAACCAACCCGAATTGCATGGCGTCTCTGAGGGAAAACGCCATCTTCACCAATGTCGCTCTGACGCCGGAGGGTGATGTCTGGTGGGAGGGCATGACAGACACGGCCCCCGCCCAGTTGACTGACTGGCAGGGGCAGGCTTGGACGCCTGAGATCGCTAAGAAGGAAGGCCGCAAGGCCGCGCATCCCAATTCACGATTTACGGTGCCAGCCTCACAGTGTCCCTCCATTGATCCGGAGTGGGAGAACCCCGACGGTGTACCCATTAGTGCCTTTGTGTTTGGCGGTCGGCGTTCAACCACCATCCCCTTGGTAGTCGAGGCTTTTTCGTGGACAGACGGTGTCTACATGGCCGCGACCATGGGATCGGAAACCACGGCAGCGGCCACTGGTAAAGTTGGTGTCGTTCGCCGAGACCCTTTTGCCATGATTCCCTTTTGTGGTTACAACATGGCGGATTATTTCGGGCATTGGCTTAAACTCGGGCGAAGAGTTGCGCGCCGCCCCCGTATCTTTTGTGTCAACTGGTTCCGCACCGATGCCCAAGGCAAGTTCGTCTGGCCGGGTTTCGGAGACAATATGCGTGTTCTCAAGTGGGTTGTGGATCGTTGCGAGGGCAAGGCACATGCTGTTGAGACGCCGATTGGCTGGTTGCCGGAGTTCGACGATCTCGAATGGAGCGGGCTGGAGAACTTCACTCGCGAGAAGTTCGACGCTATTACCGCTATTCATGCTGACGAATGGGCGGCTGAACTCTCCGCTCATGACGAGTTGTTTGCTGCATTGAAGTCCAGCCTCCCACGTGAGTTGCAATTGCGTCGGGAATTGCTGCAGCTGAATTTCGCCAGCTGATTCCTTGCTCGGGGAACACTCCACGAGTGTTCCCGAATCTTTAGTCTTTTCGTTTTTAACTACCAAGGTCCAATGGGTCTGGTAGTTCTTGTCGTTGGCTCTAGGGGAGTACACTTCCTGACTTTGGCGCCTGCTTGAGCATCGTACTTGGTCTGGCGCCCCAATCAGCTGGAGGGGCCGTAACATGGACAAGGTTGTCAGGGTGGGTCTGATCGGGGCGGGAGGCAACATGAAATCCCGCCACATTCCTGGATTCAAGACAGTCAGCGGTTTGGAGCTGGTGGCCGTTGCCAATCGCAGCCGGGAGTCTGGGGAGAAGATTGCCAAGGAGTTTGGCATTCCCAAGGTTTATGACCGTTGGCAGGATTTGCTGGCCTCAAGTGAAGTGGATGCGGTTTGCATTGGCACATGGCCATATATGCATTGTCCGATTACCGTCGCTGCGCTGGAGTCTGGGAAGCATGTCTTGTGTGAAGCCAGGATGGCAATGAATCTAGCCGAGGCCAGGACAATGCTGGAGGCTTCAAAGCGCCACCCTCATTTGGTGACCCAGATTGTTCCCGGGCCTCCTACTCTGGAGGTGGACTCCACGATCAGCGAATTGCTGAGTGGAGGCTATTTCGGCAAGTTGCAAGCGCTGGAACTCAGTGTCCTGACTGGCTTCATCCATCCTGAGACCCCTTTGCACTGGCGTCAGGACAAGTCGCTCAGTGGACTCAACATCCTGAGCATGGGCATCTGGTACGAGTGCCTTCAGCGATGGTTGGGACAGGCCACCAGCGTTGTGGCTATGGGCTCTATTGCGGTTCCTGAGCGCAAGGATGCAAGCGGCCAGATGGTCCCGGTCACTGTGGCGGACCATATCGATTTGCTGGCAACCTTCCGCGGTGGAGTAACTGCTCACCTTCGCTTTAGTTCGGTGGCCGGTTTGGCTCCAGCCCCAGAGTTATGGATGTTCGGCACTGCTGGAACGGTGCGTTTCGACCCGGGCACAAAGAAGCTGTTCGGTGGTATTCGAGGTGACAAATCGCTACATGAAATTGCCATCTCACCTGAAAAGCGGATTGGTTGGCGAGTGGAGCAGGAGTTTGTCAGTGCAATCCGTGGAAACGAGAAGGTCAGTCGCACAAACTTCGAGGATGGCGTTTTGTACATGGAGTTCACCGAAGCTGTTGCCAGAAGCTTGGAGCAGAGACGGACCATAGATCTTCCCCTCGTGTGATTGTGTGCATTGTTATGGCGGAGCTTGGATCCTGAGGCGGATTTAGTTCGGCCTTCAGATTGTCGGGCTATTCTGTCCAGGTGTCCCGGTTAGACCTCGTCCTGCGTCTTGAGTCCGGTGGCCGGATACTTCGAAAATGTTTCACGTGGAACATGTTCCACGTGAAACAACTTTCCCTCGCTATAAGCATCCACATATAATCCCGCTCCCTGAGACTGAGCGCCCTATGGATTTTCCTGACCAATTTGATGTCATTGTTGTAGGGGGTGGCCACGCCGGAACGGAGGCTGCTCTGGCAGCCGCTCGCTCGGGCGCCAAGACTTTGCTGCTGACGCATAGTCTGGAAACCCTGGGGCAGATGTCCTGTAACCCATCCATCGGAGGTATAGGGAAAGGACATCTGGTCAAGGAAATTGATGCCTTGGGTGGGGCCATGGCCATTGCTGCCGATGAAGCCGGCATCCAGTTCCGGATTCTGAATTCGCGCAAAGGGCCGGCGGTCCGCGCGACCCGTGCCCAGGCGGACAGAGTGTTGTATCGGCGAGCCATCCGTTCCCGCCTTGAGAATCAGCCCAACCTGACATTATTTCAGCAAGCCGTCGATGACCTGAGTCTTCATGGCGATTATGTCGATGGTGTTGTCACACAACTCGGCATTCGCTTCAGAGCCAAGTCTGTGGTGCTGACCACAGGAACTTTCCTTGGCGGTTTGATACATGTGGGGCTGACCAGTTATCAGGCGGGCAGGGCAGGTGATCCTCCCTCGTTGACCTTATCATCAAAGTTGCGGGAGCTGAACCTGCCGGTCGGTCGACTCAAAACGGGTACTCCACCGCGCCTGGATGGGCGGACCATCGATTTTTCCGGTATGCAGGTTCAGCCTGGGGATACACCGGTTCCCGTCTTTTCCTACATGGGCAATCTGGAAATGCATCCTAGGCAGTTGCCTTGCTGGATTACCCATACCAACGAGAGAACCCACGACATCATCCGGAGTGGCCTGGATCGGTCTCCGATGTATACGGGCGTTATTGAAGGGGTCGGGCCACGATACTGTCCTTCGATTGAGGACAAGATTCATCGGTTTGCCTCGAAAGACAGCCATCAGATATTTCTCGAACCGGAAGGGCTGGATACACACGAGATTTATCCAAATGGTATCTCGACCAGTCTTCCATTTGATGTCCAGCTGGAGCTGGTCCGGTCCATCAAGGGGCTGGAGCGTGTTCATGTGCTGAGGCCTGGCTACGCGATCGAATATGATTACTTTGACCCACGTGGCCTGAAGTCCTCCCTTGAAACCAAAGCCATTGGAGGCTTGTTCTTCGCTGGCCAGATCAACGGGACAACCGGGTACGAGGAGGCCGCAGCCCAGGGACTTCTGGCCGGTATCAATGCATCTTTGCATGCTAGGGACGAGTCAGCATGGTGTCCAGGTCGGGACGAGGCCTATATTGGGGTGCTGGTCGACGATCTTGTTACACGTGGTGTTTCTGAGCCCTACCGGATGTTTACCAGCCGGGCTGAATATCGGCTGATGTTGCGCGAGGACAACGCTGATCTTCGCTTGACTGAACAGGGTAGAGGGCTGGGCCTTGTAGATGATCAGCGCTGGGGGCTCTTTAACCGCAAGCGGGATGCCGTCAATGCGGAGATGGAACGCTTGCGCACGACTTGGGTGAGCGCACGCTCACTGGAGGGCGAAGTCTCCGAAAAGATATTCGGCAAGGCTTTAGAACGTGATCGTACCTTGCTGGACCTCCTCAAACGCCCGGATGTCAGTTACCACTCTTTGACCGCCATAGCCTCCATGGGGCCCGGTGTCGTCGATCCTTTCGTTGCAGACCAGGTGGAAACTCAGATCAAATACGCAGGCTATATCAATCGGCAGGAGGAGGAAATACAGCGCCGGTCCACGCAGGAATGGACCCCCCTACCGGCAGATCTGGATTACTGCACGGTAAGAGGGCTGTCCATAGAAGTTCAGCAAAAATTGAATTCACAGCGTCCGGAAACCATAGGACAGGCCTCGCGCATCTCCGGAATGACCCCCGCCGCGATTGCCTTGCTGCTGGTCCACCTCAAGCGCCGTGGACTCCCTCCGTCTCAGTCCGACAACAGAAGTAGGGATGCCGCTTGAGCCATGGTTGCCCATCATGCATCTTCCCTCGAAAACAGCCTGACCGCAGGATTGCAGGCCATGCAACTGCCATTGAGTCCGGTGCAAACCAGCCGGCTGATGGACTACCTGTCGCTGCTGCAGAAATGGAATCGAACCTACAACCTGACGGCCATCCGCGAACCGGCAAAGATGGTTAGCCACCATCTCCTGGACTCCCTGTCGATCGTTAACCACGTCAAGGCGGGTCGTCTGCTTGACGTAGGCACTGGTGCCGGACTACCCGGCATTCCCCTGGCTGTCGCCCGGCCGGACATCCGGATTACCATGCTGGACAGCAATAACAAGAAAACTGCATTCGTTCAGCAAGTTGCGTCTGAACTGGCTCTGACCAATGCCATAGTGGTGAACGAACGCGTGGAAACCTGGAAACAGATCGAGAAGTTTGATGCCATAGTCTCGCGAGCTTTTTCCAGCATTCGTGATTTTGTGGAAAAAACCGGTCATCTACTGGAAGAAGACGGTGAGCTTCTGGCCATGAAGGGATTGCAGCCGGATGAGGAAATGGCCGATTTGCCACCGGGATTCGGTATCCAACAGTTGGTAAAGCTGCTCGTGCCAGGGGTCGAGGGTCAACGACATCTTGTTGTAATTAAACGGGAATCACGTTCATGAGCAGGATTGTTGCCATCACCAACCAGAAAGGCGGAGTCGGCAAAACCACCACCACCGTCAACCTAGCTGCGGCACTGGCCGAGCAGGGAAAGAGGGTGCTGCTGGTCGACCTGGATCCGCAGGGCAACGCCACCATGGGCAGCGGTATCGACAAGCGTTCCCTTGAATGCAGTGTTTACCAGGTGCTTCTGGAACTGGCCGGCGCAGATGTTGCGCGGCAGAAATCCAAGGCTGGAGGCTACGATGTTCTACCGGCCAATCGCGAACTTGCCGGGGCCGAGATTGAAATGGTCCAGATCGAACGCAGGGAATACCGGCTGAAGTTGGCGCTGGAGAAAGTCGCTGCCGAATATGATTTCATCCTGCTGGACTGTCCACCGGCCCTCAATATGCTCACTATCAATGGCTTGGTGGCTGCGGATACCGTGATGATACCCATGCAGTGCGAATACTACGCGCTCGAGGGACTTTCCGATCTGGTGAACACCATCAAGCGTGTCCGCCAGAACCTCAATCCTAAAATCGAGATAGAGGGACTCCTTCGCACCATGTTCGATCCGCGCAACTCCCTGGCGCAGCAGGTGTCATCCCAGCTTCAGTCTCACTTTGGAACAAAGGTCTATACCACCGTGATACCACGCAACGTAAGGCTCGCGGAGGCGCCGAGCTTCGGTGCTCCGGCGGTAACGTTTGACCGGGCCTGCAAGGGATCGCAGGCCTATGTCCAGCTGGCTGCAGAGATCATTGAAAGGGATGAGCGAAAAGTGCGGGAAGCAGCATGAAGAAAGCATTGGGAAGGGGGCTGGATGCTCTGCTCGGTGACGAACCGGCCAGAATGCAGCAGGCCAAAGGTGACGTACTGGCAAGCCTGGCGACGCAAAAGCTTCAGCCGGGCAAGTATCAACCGCGCACCCATATGGATGAAGCATCCCTTGCCGAATTGGCTGACTCCATACGCGAACAAGGTGTGATGCAGCCCATACTCGTAAGGGGCGTTGGTGCTGATCGCTACGAGATCATCGCTGGGGAGCGGCGCTGGCGAGCAGCTCGAATAGCCGGACTGGCGCAAGTGCCAGTGGTGATCCGGGAGGTGCCCGACAAGGCCGCACTGGCCATGGCCCTGATCGAGAACATCCAGCGGGAAAACCTCAACCCGCTGGAAGAAGCCGCAGGCATACAGCGCTTGTTGACTGAGTTCCAGCTGACACATGAGGAAGCGGCAAAGGTGCTGGGACGCTCCCGGTCGGCCACCAGCAATCTGCTGCGGATGCTTAGCCTGCCGAAGACCGTTCAGGACATGGTTTTCCGTGGCGAGCTGGACATGGGGCATGCGCGTGCCTTGCTTAGCTTGCCTGCTTCGGAACAGGCAGGTGTGGCGCGTCGCATTGCCGAACAAGGCTTGTCGGTCAGGGAAACCGAGCGATTGGTCAACGGATTGCTGCATCCACCCACCCAGTCCGCCAAAACCAGGCCGCGCAATAACCGCGACATCGAGCGTTTCCAGGAGGAGCTTTCAGAACGTTTCGGCACTGCAGTTGAGCTCAAGCCTGGCAAAAAAGGCGCTGGAAAGCTGGTGATCAGCTATGCCAGTGCCGAGCATCTGGACGATTTCCTGAGCAAATTCAAAGCCTGATCAGGAGTGATCAGTGCTGCGAGGCTGTGCCTCTCCCGACGGGCACCTCAAATACCTCGATGTGTGCGCGGTATCCAAGGCTTTCAAGAAATTGTGCCCGAGCAAGTCCCTATGCCGTCCGGGGCGGGCGTCAGTTGATCAGCCGACGTGCTTGGCGAGGAATTCCAGCGTGCGCTGGCGGGCCAGTTTCGATGCCTCGGGATTGTAGGAACCACGCTCGTCGCAGTTGAAACCATGGCCGGCTCCGGGGTAGAAATGTCCCTGAATCTCCGGGTACTTGGCCAGGACTTCCTTGGCCTTTTCCGGGGAAGGTGACTTGTCCAGTTCGCCGAAATGGCACATCGTGGGCACCATGGGCTTCTCGTTGATCAGGTCGGGAATGCCGCCACCGTAGTAAGGGATTGCGCAGGCCAGACTCGAGAGCCGTGCCGCGGCCATCCACGCAACCGTACCGCCCCAGCAATAGCCGGTAATTCCGGCCTTGCCTGAAGACTTGATGCGCTCCAGCGCTGCAAGCGTATCCGCGAGGGTCTGATCCCATTGCAATTGCGCACGGATGGCTCCGCCGGATTTGATGTCGTCGGGACCGTAAGCGACTTCGAAATTGCGTTCTACCCGGTCGTAGTAGGCCGGTGAGATGGCGAGATAGCCGTCGGCGGCAAATCCGTCGGTGACAGAGCGCATGTGCTTGTTGACGCCGAAGATCTCCTGGACAACCACCAGCCCGCCTTTGGGTGTGCCCGCGGGCTCGGCAAGATAGGCAGCAAATGAATGGCCATCGGCCGCCTTGAGTTCAATGAATTGGCCCAATTTAAGCTCCTCTTGGTTATTGGTCGGCCAAGCATATCAGTGGCGAAATAGGTGCGCCATCCCTAGTGTCTTTGCAGGCCACGGATATGGGCGCGCACAACAAAATTCGTCAAACGCCGAGAAATACTCTAATATCAGTTGGTTTTCGCGGAGCCCTTACCTTGCTGACTAGGAGCGAAATCCGTTTCGGGCGAGAAGCATTCCGGGTACTTGCCGCCCAGGCAGGACTCACGCTCACAGCTTCGGTTGTGATGGCGCTTGTTTCCGGATGGGCTGCGGGCGGGTGGGTTCTGTTGGGAGGGTTGGTTTGTGTGGGACCGTCTGCTCTGCAGGCGGCACGGCTGTGCAAGGCGTCCAAACCGGGAGGCAACTTCGGTGCCGCTCTCCTCCTAGGTGAACTTGTCAAGGTTGGTTTTATTGGCGGCCTGTTCGCGATCATTTTTGCGAACGCGGGTAATGTTAATCCGCTGGCCCTGCTGATCGGCTTCATCGCCGCAGTGCAGGGCTATTTTTTGGCGTTGTTATTTAAGTAGACGAGAAGATGGCCGCAAGCACAGAGGCACCGAACGCGTCGGAATACATCGTTCACCACCTGACGCACCTGACCAACAAGGCGCAAAAGTCGGTCATCGATCTGACCGTGGTTAACTTTGATACCCTGTTCTGGTCTGTTCTGATGGGCGCCATAGGGTGCTTCGTCATGTGGCGAGTGGCCAGAGCCGCGACAGCAGGGGTACCCGGTCGCTTCCAGGCGCTGGTCGAACTGCTGGTCGAGTTTGTCAATGACCAGTCGAAAAACATCGTGAACAATGAGGAATCACGCAAGTTCGTCGCTCCTCTTGCCATGACGGTTTTTGTCTGGGTTGCGCTGATGAACTCCCTTGATTTCCTGCCCGTTGACCTTCCGGCCATGATTCTCGGCTTGACCGGGTTGGATCATGTCATCCATTCCCATCGCATTGTGCCCACCGCCGACCTGAACGGCACGATCGGAATGTCACTCGGCGTTCTCGTCCTGATGCTTTACTACAACATCAAGATCAAGCATGTCGGGGGCTTCGTGCACGAGCTTTTCTGCGCGCCCTTCGGATCCCATCCCTTGCTGTGGCCGTTCAACCTGCTGCTTAACCTGATCGAATTTGCAGCCAAGTCTGTTTCGCTCGGTATGCGACTGTTCGGCAACATGTATGCGGGCGAACTCATATTCATGCTGATAGCGCTTCTCGGGGCAACCGCCACCTGGTGGGGGTTTGGCATGCATATGGTGGTCGGCACAATCTGGGCCATCTTCCACATCCTGATTGTGCTTTTGCAGGCTTTCATCTTCATGATGCTGACACTGGTTTACATCGGTCAGGCGCATGAAGGTCACTGATTTCATTCACTTCATCATTTCGTAAAAAGGAGTTGTCATGACGAACGTTGCTCTCGTTGCTCTTGCCTGTGGCCTGATCATCGGCTTGGGGGCCATCGGCGCCTGTATCGGTATCGGCATCATGGGTGGCAAGTACATCGAAGCCTCCGCACGCCAGCCCGAGTTGATGAACGCCCTGCAGACGAAGATGTTTCTGCTGGCCGGCCTGATCGACGCTGCGTTCCTGATCGGTGTTGGTATTGCCATGATGTTTGCCTTCGCAAACCCCTTCGCTGGCTGAGCAATGCCCGTGATCGCGCGTGCACACCCGAGGGTGATATGCCGTGATGACTGATTTGTCCGCTATGTCCGGAGAATAGAACCGTGAATCTGAACGCAACGTTTATTGCGCAGATGGTCGTGTTCTTCATTCTGGGCTGGTTCACGATGAAATTCGTGTGGCCACCCCTGATGAAGGCACTCGACGATCGTGCAAAGAAGATCGCCGAAGGCCTGGAAGCGGCCGAAGCGGGCAAACTCGCATTGGCGAGTTCCTCGCGGCAGGCCGGTGATGAAATCACCAAGGCCCGCAGCCGTGCCGCCGAAATCATTGCGCAAGCCGAAAAGCGCTCGGTGCAGATGATCGAGGAAGCCAAGCTGGCCGCCCGTGATGAAGGTGGCCGCGAAAAGGCGGCCGCTAAGGCGGAAATCGAGCAGGAAACTGCCCGTGCTCGGGAAGCACTGCGTGACCAGGTTGCTGCGCTGGCTGTTGCCGGGGCGGAGAAGATCCTGCGCCGCGAAGTCAATCCGGCGGCCCATACCGAGCTGCTGTCGCAGCTGAAGAAAGAGATCTGACCCGCCATGGCCGAGCTCTCCACCATCGCCCGACCGTACGCCGAAGCGGTGTTTGCGCTGGCAGACAGCGCTGGCGCGCTCAACCAGTGGTCTGACGCCCTGTCCCGTCTTGCGGCGGTCGCGCAGGCGCCTGAAATGGCACAGCTGCTGGGCAATCCGGGTGTCACCGACGCTCAGCTGGCAAATCTGCTGGCAGCGACGGCCGGTGAACTGCCAGGCGAAGCAGCGCAGTTTCTGCAGATACTCGCAACCAACAAGCGAGTGCCGGTGCTGCCGGAAATCACCACCCTGTACGAGGCGCGCAAGGCTGAGCGCGAAGGTGCCGTGGATGTGCAGATCGTCAGTGCCTTCCCTCTGGATGGTGCGGAACTGGCTTCGCTGGTCGCAGATCTCGAACGCCGTTTCAAGCGCAAGATGCGTCCGCAGGTCAGTGTCAATCCGGAACTCATTGGTGGCGCGCGCATCCAGGTGGGTGACCAGGTCATAGACGGTTCGGTTCGCGGCAAGCTTGATGCCATGCGCACCCAGTTGACCGCCTAGTCCAAAGCCCCTTAACAGAACACATATTCACTAAATCGGAATTGCCATGCAACAGCTGAAACCCTCCGAAATCAGCGAACTGCTGCGGTCGAAAATTGCGAATCTCTCGCTGTCGGCCGACGTCCGCACTCAGGGCACCGTCGTCTCGGTGACTGACGGCATTTGCCGCATCCACGGCCTGTCCGACGTCATGCAGGGCGAGATGCTGGAGTTTCCCAAGAACACCTTCGGCCTCGCGCTTAACCTCGAGCGTGACTCCGTCGGCGCGGTTATTCTGGGTGAATACGAGCATATCTCCGAAGGTGACCCGGTGAAGTGCACAGGTCAAATCCTGTCCGTGCCGGTCGGCCCGGAACTGATCGGCCGTGTCGTCAACTCACTGGGCCAGCCTATCGATGGTAAGGGTCCGGTCAACGCCAAGATGACCGACGTCATTGAAAAAGTCGCCCCCGGCGTGATTGCGCGGCGTTCTGTGTCCCAACCGGTGCAGACCGGGCTGAAGTCGATCGACGCCATGGTGCCGATCGGCCGCGGCCAGCGCGAACTGATCATCGGTGACCGCCAGACCGGCAAGACCGCGATTGCCGTTGACACCATCATCAACCAGAAGGGCAAAGACCTCTTCTGCATTTATGTGGCCATTGGCCAGAAGGCCTCCACCGTTGCCAACGTGGTGCGCAAGCTGGAAGAGCACGGCGCCATGGCCTACACCATCGTGGTGGCGGCGACCGCGTCTGAGTCCGCCGCCATGCAGTTCATCGCGCCCTACTCGGGCTGCACCATGGGCGAGTACTTCCGAGATCGCGGCCAGGATGCGCTGATTGTCTATGATGACCTGACCAAGCAGGCCTGGGCCTACCGTCAGGTGTCGCTGCTGCTACGCCGTCCACCCGGCCGAGAGGCCTATCCCGGCGACGTGTTCTATTTGCACAGCCGCCTGCTGGAGCGTGCCGCGCGCGTGAACGAGGATTACGTCGAGAAGTTTACCAATGGCGCCGTCAAGGGCAGGACCGGTTCGCTGACCGCGCTGCCAGTGATCGAAACCCAGGCGGGTGACGTGTCCGCCTTCGTGCCGACCAACGTGATTTCGATTACCGACGGACAGATCTTCCTGGAGACCGACTTGTTCAACGCCGGTATCCGTCCCGCCATCAACGCCGGTGTCTCCGTATCCCGTGTCGGGGGCGCTGCCCAGACCAAGATCATGAAGAGGAAGGATGTTGGCGCTGGTGTGCGCCTGTCCCTCGCCCAATACCGTGAACTGGCCGCATTCGCGCAGTTCGCCTCCGACCTGGACGAAGCCACCCGCAAGCAGCTTGAGCGCGGCCGTCTCGTGACCGAACTGATGAAGCAGCCGCAGTACCAGCCAATGGAAGTCTGGGAAATGGCGCTGGTGCTGTTCGCCGTCAACAACAGTTTCTTTGACGACATCGATGTCAAGAAGGCCCTGGCTGCCGAGAAGTCGCTGCGAGACTACATCAAGAGCAAGTATGCCGATCTGGTCAAGCGCATTTCGGACAACGCCGATCTCAAGGGTGACGACGAGAAGGCTTTGACCGAGGCCGTCAAGGACTGGAAGGCGAACGGCTCCTACTAAGACCACGCCGCCCGTTCAAGTCAATCCAACAAGGCAGACGAAATGCCCGGTTCCAAGGAAATTCGGACCAAGATCAAGAGCGTGCAGAACACGCGCAAGATCACCAAGGCCATGGAGATGGTCGCCGCATCCAAGATGCGCAAGGCGCAGGAGCGCATGCGCGCCGCGCGCCCCTATGCGGACAAAATCCGCAATGTGGCGGCTCACCTCTCCCACGCCAACTCGGAGTACCGCCATCCCTTCCTGGTCGAGCGCGACACGGTGAAGAAGGTCGGCATCATCATCATCACCACGGACAAGGGCCTGTGCGGCGGCCTCAACACCAACGTGCAGCGCCTGGCTCTGAACAAGATCAAGGAATGGGAAGCCGAAGGCGAGCAATTCGAGGTTTGCTGCATCGGCAACAAGGGCCTGGGATTCATGCAACGCCTGGGCACCAACATCGTTTCCCAGATGACGCAGATCGGCGACAAGCCGGCCATGGACAAGCTGATCGGTACCGTCAAGGTCATGACGGACGGTTACACCGAAGACCGCTTCGACAGACTGATGATCTTCTACACCAGGTTCATCAACACGATGAAGCAGGAACCGGTGATGGAGCAGCTGCTGCCCCTGTCCGGCGAGCGGCTCGGATCGCCCTCGGGCACCTGGGATTACCTGTACGAACCGGATCCGCAAGCGGTGCTCGATCAGGCGCTCACGCGCTACGTCGAAGCCATCATCTACCAGGCGATCAGCGAGAACATCGCCTCGGAGCAGTCCGCGCGCATGGTGGCCATGAAATCGGCCTCGGACAATGCGGCCAACGTGATCGACGAACTGACCCTGGTCTACAACAAGTCGCGCCAGGCAGCGATCACCAAGGAACTGTCCGAAATCGTCGGCGGCGCGGCAGCCGTATGACCCCAAACATCCAGAGCCGCAATGTGATTGTTAGCGGCTTCAACGAACCCAGATCTAACGCTTAGGAAACAGAACCATGGCACACGCTCAAGGCAGCATCGTCCAGTGCATCGGCGCGGTGATCGACATCGAGTTCCCCCGCGATGCGATGCCCCACATCTACGACGCCCTGGTGCTCGAAGACGACTCGACAAACAAGCTGGCTGAAAAAGGCCTGACCTTCGAGGTCGAGCAGCAGCTTGGCGACGGCATCGTGCGCACCATCGCAATGGGCTCATCCGACGGCCTGCGCCGCGGCATGAAGGTCCGCAATACTGGCATCCCAATCTCCGTCCCGGTCGGCGATGCCACTCTGGGCCGCATCATGGATGTGCTGGGTCGCCCGATTGACGACGCCGGCCCCATAGCCACTGAAGAGCGTCGCTCCATTCACCAGCCCGCCCCCAAGTTCGACGAGCTGTCGCCTTCGGTGGAACTGCTGCCCACCGGCATCAAGGTGATCGACCTCATCTGCCCGTTTGCCAAGGGCGGCAAAGTGGGACTGTTCGGCGGCGCCGGCGTCGGCAAGACCGTGAACATGATGGAATTGATCAACAATATCGCCAAGTCCTATGGCGGCTACTCGGTGTTCGCCGGCGTCGGCGAGCGCACCCGCGAGGGCAATGACTTCTACCACGAGATGGAAGAGTCCAAGGTGCTCGACAAGGTGGCCATGGTGTTCGGTCAGATGAACGAGCCGCCCGGCAACCGCCTGCGCGTGGCCCTGACCGGCCTGTCCATGGCCGAGAAGTTCCGCGACGAAGGCAAGGACATCCTGCTCTTCATCGACAACATCTACCGTTACACGCTGGCCGGTACCGAAGTGTCGGCCCTGCTGGGCCGCATGCCTTCCGCGGTGGGATACCAGCCGACCCTGGCCGAGGAAATGGGCCGCCTGCAGGAGCGGATTACCTCCACCAAGACGGGCTCCATCACCTCCATCCAGGCCGTCTACGTGCCTGCCGATGACCTGACCGACCCTTCGCCTGCCACTACCTTCCTGCACCTGGACGCCACCGTGGTGTTGTCGCGCGACATCGCCTCCCTGGGTATCTACCCGGCCGTCGATCCGCTGGATTCCACCTCCCGCCAGCTGGACCCGCAGGTCGTCGGCGAAGAGCATTACAACGTCGCCCGCCTGGTCCAGCAGACACTGCAGCGTTACAAGGAACTGCGCGACATCATCGCGATTCTCGGCATGGACGAACTTGCGCCCGAAGACAAACTGGCCGTGTCCCGCGCCCGCAAGATCCAGCGCTTCCTGTCCCAGCCGTTCAATGTGGCCGAGGTGTTCACCGGTTCGCCTGGCAAGATCGTTTCGCTCAAGGACACCATCAAGGGTTTCAAGATGATTGTCGAGGGCGAGTGCGACAGCCTGCCCGAACAGGCTTTCTACATGGTAGGCGCCATCGAAGAGGCTTTCGAAGCCGCCAAGAAGCTCCAGTAAGCGCAACTCGGCCGCACAAGGTAAATCATGGCAAACACGCTGCATATCGACGTCGTCAGTGCCGAGCGCGAGTTGTACTCGGGCGAGGCGGAATTCGTCGTGCTGCCGGGAGAGGCCGGAGAACTCGGCATTTATCCGCAGCACACCCCGCTCATCACCCGCATCAAGCCGGGCACCGTCCACATCCATCCGGCTGGTGGCGGTGAAGTCGAGGTCATCTTCGTGGCAGGCGGCATCCTCGAAGTCCAGCCCAAGATGATCACCGTGCTGGCTGACACCGCAGTTCGCGGGACGGATCTCGATGAAACGCGGGCCCTGGAAGCCAAGAAGCGTGCGGAAGAAGCTCGCGCCAAGGCCCAGGACAAGCAGGAAATCGCTGTCGTCGAGGCAGAACTGGCTGTGCTGGCTGCCGAATTGGCAGCCATCAGCAAGCTCAGGCGCAAACGTTAAACACCGCCGCGACTACCTTCGTGACGGAAAGAAGGCGGCCACAGGCCGCTTTTTTTATTGCTGACGTCCTCGGATGCATGACCCGCTTTCAGCATGATCAGTGAACCCGGCCATGCCGGGAACGAGGGAGGGACTGAACAAGAGGGCTACGCACCCTTGTATATCCCCCACTTCAGAGCAGACACTGCCTATCCGTTCCACAAAAATTGAATCTTATTCAGTGTTTCCCGAGTAATATTTCGCACCCTGCGAAAGAGCGCCGGCCACGATCCGGCTGTCCTGCCGCAGGCCTTTCACCCAAGGAGTCAGACATGTCCAAGCACTCTTCCCACTCCCGCCTTGGCGCGACCGTTTTTTCACTGCTGGCGGCGGCCGGCATGCTGGGCGCAGCCCCGTCCCTGCAGGCACAGCAGAATGTGGCGGACTTTCCCAGCAAACCCATCCGCGTGATCATCCCGTTTGCACCGGGTGGTGGCACCGACGTCACCGGACGCCTGACTGCCAGCAAGCTGCAAGAAGCCTGGGGTCAGCCCGTGCTGGCGGAAAACCAGGCCGGCGCCAATGGCACCATCGGCATTAATGCCGG
This sequence comes from Betaproteobacteria bacterium, assembly GCA_947474715.1. Lineage (GTDB taxonomy): Bacteria > Pseudomonadota > Gammaproteobacteria > Burkholderiales > SG8-39 > CAIYPG01. The sequence continues at coordinate 78,843 of CANJJT010000001.1, read as the reverse complement.
GGCGAAAGCGTCCCCGGATGGCTACACCATCACCCTGGTCTCCTCCAGTTCGGTGATCAACGTCTACATCCTGCCCAAGGTGCCCTACGATCTTCAACGCGACTTCACACCCTTGTCCCAGTTGACGGCGCAACCGTACGCGCTGGTGGTACACCCTTCCGTGCCGGCCAAAAACGTCAAGGAGCTGATCGCCTATGCCAAGGCCAACCCCAACAAGCTGAACTACGGTTCCTCCGGTATCGGTGGCACCAGCCACCTGTCCGGGGCGCTACTGGCATCTTTGGCAGACATTCAGCTCACGCATGTCCCCTACAAGGGTGGCAATCCGGCCATGCAGGATGTCATCGCCGGCAACATCCAGATGCTGTTCTCCACCATCCTGCAATCCCAGATTTTCCTCAAGGATGGACGCCTGCGTGCGCTGGCAGTCAGCACGGCCAAGCGTTCACCGGCTGCGCCTGATCTGCCCACCCTGTCAGAAGCCGGCGTTCCTGGCTATGAGGTGGCGCCTTGGTATGGTCTGCTGCTCCCCGCAAAGACCCCGGCACCCATCGTCAACAAGCTGAACCGGGAAATCGCCAAGGCCATGCACATGCCCGATGTGGTGAAGAAGATGTCTGCCGATGGTTCCCAGCCGGTCGGTGGCACACCTGAAGAGTTCGGTACGCTGCTGAAGACCGAATCGGTGAAGTGGGGCAAGATCGTCAAGGACAACAACATCAGAATGGATTGAGGTTCGGACCGGCCGGCCGCCCTGGCGGCCCGGTCTACCCCAGACCACTGCCCAGCCGGATCTGCCATACCGAAACAGAAAAACACGAGGAGTCACCATGGCCATCGCAACCGAACTAGCCCGTCTGATCAACGCCACGCGATTTGAAGATTTGCCTGAAGACGTGGTCCACTGGGCCCGCATCGGGGTGCTCGATACCATGGGTGTCACCATCGCCGGCAGCGATTACGACGGCGCGCGCATCCTCGCCGAGGCCCTCAGTCCCGCACCAGGGCCGGCGCTGGTGTTCGGTACCGACCGTCGCATCAGCGTGCTGGATGCCGCCCACATCAATGGCATCGCCTCACACGCCCTGGACTTTGACGACTGCAACAACACTGTCGGCGGACATCCCTCGGCGCCGGTGTTGCCAGCGCTGTTCGCCCTCGCCGAACAACTCGGTGCGAATGGCCGGGAATTCATTGCTGCCTATGTCGCCGGCTTCGAGACCGAGTGCAAGATCTCCATGGGCGTGAACATGTACCAGTACACCAAGGGCTGGCATCCCACCGGTACCCTGGGCGTATTCGGTGCCGCCGCTGCCTGCGCCAGGCTGATGAAGCTGAGTGACGAGCAGACCGCCATTGCGCTGGCCATCGCGGCCTCCTTCAGTTCCGGCATCAAGTCCAATTTCGGCACCATGACCAAGCCCCTGCATGTCGGCCACAGCACCCGCAACGGCCTGCTGGCCGCCCAGCTGGCGCGCGGTGGTTTCACCGCCAATCCGGAAGCCTTCGAGCACAAACAAGGCTACTTCGAGGTCTTCAATGGCAAGGGCAACTACGCCGCTGACAGGATCGTGCCGGCCTGGGGCAAGCCCTGGGACATCGTCCAGCCCGGCATTGCCGTGAAAAGCTACCCCTGCTGTGGCAGCACCCATCCGGCTATCGACGTGATGCTCAAGCTCGCCAGCGAGCACGACCTGAAGCCGGAACAGGTGCAGCGCGTCGAATCCTGGACCCATACCCGCCGACTGGAACACACCAACCGGCCCGACCCGCGCAGTGAGACCGACGCCAAATTCAGCGTTCAGTACTGTCTTGCGCGCGCCCTGGCAGACCGCAAGGTCACCATCGGACATTTCGAGAATGATGCCTACAAGGATGTGCACATTCGTAACCTGCTGCCTATGATCCACGCGGCGGCCTACACCACGGCGCAATTCCCCGAAGACAACCACTTTGGCGCCGAAGTGAAGGTCACGCTGAAGGATGGACGCGTTGTCAGCGGCAAGGTCGACCAGCCCTTCGGCCGGACCTCGTCCAATCCGCTGCCCGCGCAATTGCTCAAGGACAAGTTCGTCAACTGCGTCACGCGCATCCTGCCCGATGCGCAGGCGCAGGTACTGCATGGCGCGATCATGAGCCTGGAAACCCTCACGGACATCCGCGAACTCACGGCATACGCGGCGAAGACCAGCCCGGCCCGCAAGGCTGTCGCGGCCTGAGTATTATGATCAATTAACGATCTTTATATCCGTCATCATTGGGTTAACGGTCGGATTGATATCAAGCGAGGTGAGGTGGCGAACGGGCCGCGCAGACCGGAATGGGAGGAACTTCCGGCGGCTGCTAGCCCGCCGCCGAGACTCGGACATCACCAGGGTCTGTTCACCTTCACCGCGCGAGATGCGTTGCGCCTTGCCCTGAAGAAAAATTTCCTCCGGTGCAATCGCGTGCTGAATGTGGACAGGCCACTAGTGTCCTGAATCGTAAGTTGAATTCTGATTGGGCATGAACAAAGTCGCCCTGCATCGGAAAAGTGTCGAAATCGGTGCCAGACAAGGCGCAAAGCGGAGCAAGCTTGGCTGGCTTGCGAGCATTAGCAACGCCGTATGGCGCTGATTCTCGGCACTTTTATTCAGCAAATTTGCGATTCGGGACACTAGCCATGCCTTCAGGCACAGATTGCTTCAGCCGACTGGCGGTTGAGCACCAGCGTCAGCCGTACATCGCCGGCTGGCAGGGCTATTTCAACTGAGGTGCCGCTTTCCTCATACGGGACAAAGCCCGGCGGCAGGGCACATTCCACCCCCAGCACGAAATCGTTGGCGTTCATGATCAGACTCCTATCCCGACAGTTTTTTATTGAAACTGTTGCCGAACCCGCGCCAGTCCAGATGCCGTTTCGGCAGGATCGCAGCAGCGAGCAGCATGAAAATTGATAGCGCCCCCTGCAACGGCCCGTGGTCTCCGGAAGCCGGCGGGACACAGCGGACTGCATGGAGCAACCCCACGCATCTACGCGTTGCGAAGACTGCGAGCATTCCGGTCACCAGGATGACCCGCACCGGCTCTTGCATCGACGGTGTGCATATGTCGGCCTCAGCTCGGCTGGGAAAGCAGCAGCACCATGGCTGCCAGCACCAGGCTCATGGCCAGGCCGATGGCAAACGCGAGCAGCACCTGTGCCGCGATGTCCATCACGATCAGTCGGGATCGGTTCCGGGTTTGGGATTGCGGGCTGTGCATGGGCGGCTCCTGTCTGGTGGGCGAAAGCATGTCTCTCACCACCATTGGATGCGCCAAAGCGGGCACAGCGCAGGTGACAATCAGGCAAAAGTGCTGAGCAATTGTGGCAACAAAAAGGCATTGCCCTGGCCACGGCCGGAGTCCAGGCCCGTTCGGGTATAGTCCCCGCACACCACTGAAGCCGTTCCAGCCATGTCCCGTCGCATTGCCCTGGTCGAAGACGATGCCGCGCTGCGCGCCAACTACAGCGACGCGCTGGTGCGCCAGGGCTACGAAATTACCGCGTACGCCAATCGCCCGGATGCGATTGCTGCTTTCCGCCTGCGCCTGCCCGATCTGGCCATCATCGACATCGGACTGGGGCGCGACCAGGATGCCGGGTTCGCGCTGTGCCGCGACCTGCGCGCGTTGTCGGCCACGGTGCCCATCATCTTTCTCACTGCGCGTGACAGCGAGATCGATATCGTCTCGGGCCTGCGTCTGGGGGCGGATGACTACCTGACCAAGGACATCAGCTTCGCCCACCTGCTGGCACGCATTGCGGCACTGTTCCGGCGGCTGGACGCCATGCAGGAGCGGGGCAGCAGCGAAGAAGTGCTCGAGCGTGGCGACCTGCGGGTGGACCTGCGCCGCTTCACCATGTACTGGAAGGGCGCTGCGGTGGATCTCACCCTCACCGAATTCTGGATCGTGCATGCCTTGGCGCGCTTTCCTGGCCACGTGAAGGACCGCGACCAGCTGATGAAGGATGCCGAACTGGTGGTCGATGACGCCACTATCACCTCCCATATCAAGCGCATACGCCGCAAGTTCGCGGAGCTCGATGTCAGCTTTGATCGCATCGACACGGTGTATGGCATGGGTTACCGCTGGAAGGCCTGACCGCGGTGCAGACCTCGGTGCCGACGTACGAGTTGAAGCCCGTGTTCCGCGGCCCGCATCCATGCGCCTGAGGCTGCCGGCCCTCAGCCTGCGCCTGCGGCTGGCGCTGTTGTCCCTGGCGCTGCTGGCGCTGCCCTGGTTCGGTTACCGTTATGTGCGCGAGATGGAGCGCTTTCTCCTCGACGCCCAGTTGCAGACCCTGCTGGGCACGGCGCGTGCGGTGGCTACCGCCTTGCATGACCGGCCCGGCCTGGTCGATGTACCCGCTGCGGCGGCGCAGGCCGGCGCGGACAACACTCGCCAGCAGGCCGAAGCGTTGCTGCAGCAACTGGCCGTGGAATCGCAGCTGCCGCCAGACCTGCAACCGCAGCATGAGTCCTCGCTGCCGGGATCACCGCTGGCACGCGAGCCGGTAGCGCCGCTGCGCGATGAAGTGCGCTCTGCGGAAATCGCCGCCATCCTCAAGGGCCTGGAGCGCACCACCTCGCGCATCTGGGTGGTCAACCGGCGTTACCGCCTGCTGGCGTTGGCGGGTGAACTGCGGCGCCCGAACGCACCGGCTGCCGAGCAGGCCTTGAGCCGTCGCTTCATGGAATGGCTGATCCCGCCGCCGCGTGAGGATTTCGACGAAGCCGCACCCGATGATGTACTCGCCACCGGCAAGGAAATCGCCAATGCCCTGCAGGGTCTGCCCGGCACCCGAATGCGCACCTCGCCCGACGGGCTGGCCGTGATCATGTCGGCTGCCCATCCCGTCTGGAGCGGTGATGAGGTGCTGGGCGCCGTGGTGGTGGAGGAGACCACCAACTCCATCCTGACGGTTCGCAAGCTCGCACTGGAGCGCCTGCTGGTGGTCACGTTGGCGGTGTTTGCCGTGGCCGCTGCAGCCCTGATGTGGTTTGCCTTTCGCGTGTCCAGCCGTATCATCCGGCTGCGCGACGAGGCGGAGGCGGCCATCGATGCGCGCGGTCGCATCACCGGCCTGGTGTCCGGCCAGCGTTCCAGCGACGAGATCGGTGACCTCTCCCGCAGCTTCTCCTCGGTGCTGTCACGCCTGTCGCAGCAACAGGCCTATCTGGAAACCCTGGCCGACCGGCTGTCCCACGAATTGCGCACGCCAGTGGCGGTGGTGCGTTCCTCGCTGGAGAACCTGCGGGCATCCCTGCCGGAGCAAACTGCGCAGACTTACATCGTGCGCGCCGAGGAAGGGCTGGCTCGTCTTTCCGCCATCCTCAATCGCATGACCGAGGCCACCCGCCTGGAGCAAAGCCTGCACAGTGCGGATCGCGAGGACTATGAAATGTCTGCGGTGGTGTCGGCCTGCGTCAGCGGTTATCGCAGCGCCTGGCCACAAACAGCCTTCGAGCTGGAACTGCCCGCAGGAACGGTTCCGGTGCGGGGATCGCCGGACCTGCTGGCGCAGCTACTGGACAAGCTGGTGGACAATGCGGTGGACTACAGCACGGCCGGACAGCCGGTGCGCATCGTCCTGCACCGGCTGGAGCAACGGGTGCAGCTGAGTGTGGTGAATGCCGGCCCTCTGCTGGCCGAAGGTCTGGCGGCGCGCCTGTTCAATGCCATGGTGTCCCTGCGCGAAGGCGATCAGGGTGGCGGCCTGCACCTCGGACTGGGCCTGTATGTTGCGCGGCTGATTGCGGAGTTCCATGGCGGCCGTATCGCTGCCCTCAACCGTCCCGACGGCAGTGGCGTGGAAATGCGGGTGACGCTGCCGATGGCCGTCGCGGGGGTGCCTTGATGCAGCCATGCAGCATTACCTGCGGGAGGGAAGCCCGATGAAGTACGTACTCGCCCTGGACCAGGGCACCACCAGTTCACGCGCCATCCTCTTCGATGGTCTGGGTCAGGTGCACGGTGTGGCGCAGAAGCAATTCACCCAGCACTATCCACAGCCCGGCTGGGTCGAGCATGATGCGGAGGAGATCTGGCGCACCCAGCTGGCCTGTTTGAAGCGTGTGCTCAAGCGTGCTGGCCTTCCGGCCGGCGCCCTGGCGGCCGTGGGCATCACCAATCAGCGCGAAACCACCGTGGTCTGGGACCGGGACACCGGGCAACCCCTTCACCGGGCCATCGTCTGGCAGGACCGGCGTACCGCCACTCATTGCGAGCGCCTGCGGGCCGAGGGCCTGTCCGGTTTCATCACCAGCCGCACCGGCCTGGTCCTCGATCCCTATTTCTCGGCAACCAAGATTGTCTGGATCCTGGATGAAGTCCCGGGTGCACGCGCGCTGGCCGAGCGTGGCCGGCTGGCCTTCGGTACCGTGGATACCTGGCTGGCCTGGAAGCTTTCCGCTGGCCGGCTGCATGTCACCGACGTGAGCAATGCTTCGCGCACCTTGCTCTACAACATCCACCGCCGGCAGTGGGATGCGGAACTGCTCGAGCTGTTCCGTATCCCGGCCTCCATGCTGCCAGAGGTTCAGCCTTCCTCGGGTCTCTTCGGACATGTGAGCACACGCTTGCTCAAGGACCAGGGGAACGGTGCCATTCCTATCGCCGGTATTGCCGGCGACCAGCAGGCGGCGCTGTTCGGTCAGGCCTGCAATCATCCTGGCATGGCCAAGAACACCTATGGCACCGGCTGTTTCATGCTGCTCAACACCGGCACCATCGCCATCCCCTCGACCAATGGTCTGCTGACGACCTGTGCTGCCGCGCTGACCGGGCAGCCGCAGCAATATGCCCTGGAGGGCAGCGTCTTCATGGCTGGCGCCGTGATCCAGTGGCTGCGCGACGAACTACGCATCATCCGTAGCGCAGCCGAAAGCGAAGCCCTGGCCGCTTCGGTGACTTCTACCGGGGGCCTGTACCTGGTGCCGGCTTTCACCGGTCTGGGTGCCCCACACTGGGACCCGCATGCGCGCGGCTTGCTGATCGGCCTGACGCGGGGATCCTCGCGCGCCCACATCGTGCGCGCAGCGCTCGAATCCGTGGCCTACCAGACGGCTGAAGTCCTGCTTGCCATGGAGCGCGACGCCGGCCAGCCCCTGAGTGAACTGCGTGTCGATGGCGGCGCCTCGGGCAATGCCTTGCTGATGCAATTCCAGGCGGACCTGTTGGGGGTGCCGGTGGTGCGTCCACGGGTGACCGAAACCACGGCGCTCGGGGCGGCTTGCCTCGCCGGCCTGGCCACCGGCGTATGGCAGGACACCGATGCCATCGAGCGCAACTGGCAGGTGGCGGCACGCTTCGAGCCACGCATGAGCCGCGACGAGGCGGCCGCGAGCATGGCGCGCTGGCGCAGTGCTGTTGATCGTTCGCGTGATTGGGATCGGCCACCGGCCTGAGGCTTCGCTGCATCGCCATCGTCATTGCGACGTTATTGCGTCGTCAACGTTCTTGCGGGCGGCGAACCGGGGCTGCGTGGCCTTGTGCCTGCGGCCGCAACCTTCGCCTACAATGACTGCGCTTGCGTATTCATGCCCAGGGACCCCCATGACCATATCCGTCGCCCACCTCGCCGAACTCCTTGCCGGCATTGCCCGTTCCCAGCAGGCCATCATCGATGCCGTCGAACGCGCCGATGGCGGCTGGCGCAGCACCCACCTCATCCCCATGCTGAATGTGGCGGCCAACACCCGCGCGCCGGACCCGCGCCTCCTCGACCTGCCCTCGCGCATTCTGCTGCGCTATCAGGGACGTGCCGCCGTCGACACGGAGGCCATCGTGGCCGACCTGGAACGCCTGTTTGCCCTGCCTCCTGGGGGTGGCCAGCCGGACCTGACGGCACCGGATGCTGCAGTGCCGCCTGCTGCACAGCGCTTTGCCGCCAAGGTGGCGGCCGCGACGGCGGCAAGGACCGCTGCACCCGCTGCGCCTGCTGCCGCGCCGGCAGCAGCGCCAGCACCCGCAAGCCCGCCCGCCGCATCGGAAGACAACCTCGATTTCAGCAAGCCGCGCTGATCCGCCTGCCAGCCTGAGCGTTGGGACCTGACATGGTGGTCCGGGACGATTCGACGCTTCAATATGACCTGGCCGTCATCGGCGGTGGCATCAATGGTGCGGGCATCGCCCGTGATGCCGCCGGCCGTGGCCTGTCGGTGCTGCTGCTGGAGCAACACGACCTGGCGTCGGCCACCTCCTCGGCCAGCACCAAGCTCGTCCATGGTGGACTGAGATATCTGGAGTACTACGAATTCGGCCTGGTGGCGCAATCGCTGGCCGAGCGCGAAACCCTGCTGCGTATCGCGCCGCACATCATTTGGCCGCTGCAATTCGTCATGCCGCATGAAAGCCATCTGCGGCCGGCCTGGTTGATTGCGGCCGGGCTGCTCCTCTATGACCATCTGGGGGGCTGGCGGCGTTTCCTGCCGGGCGGCCCGCTGCCGCGCTCGCGGCGTGTCCGTCTCGCGGCTGATGGACTGGGCGCCGGACTGAATCCGGCCTTTGACACCGGCTTCAGCTACTTCGACTGCTGGGTGGATGATGCCCGCCTGGTTCTGCTCAATGCCCGCAGTGCCGCCGACCATGGGGCTGACATCCGCACGCGCACCCGGCTGGTGTCGGCGCAACGTCTCGGGCATGCCTGGAGCCTGCAATTGCAGAGCGGGGCGCAGCAGTCGGAGGTATCGGCGCGTGTCCTGGTCAATGCTGCCGGGCCCTGGGTGCAGTCCGTGCTGGCGCAGCAACTGCAGCAAGCTGCCCGGGCCGGCGTGCGCCTGATACGCGGCAGCCACATCATCGTGCCGCGGCTGCACCCCGGGGGTCAGGCTTACATCCTGCAGAATCCCGACCGCCGCATCATCTTCATGATTCCCTATGAAGGGGACTTCACCCTCATCGGCACCACCGATGTGCCACTCACCCCGGAGGAGCAGGCTGCGCCCGGGCGGGCGCACATCAGCGAAACCGAGATCCGCTATCTGTGCGCGGCCGCCAGCCGTTACGCCGTCCGGCCGGTGCGCCCGGCGGATGTGGTGTGGCATTACAGCGGGGTACGCGCCTTGTACGACGATGGCAGCAGCAATCCTTCAGCCGTGACGCGTGACTATCACCTGGACCTGAATGTCGGCACTGACAGTCGATCGCCGCCGGTGCTGTCGGTGTTCGGCGGGAAAATCACCACCTACCGGCGTCTGGCCGAGCAGGTGCTGGCGCGCCTGCGGCCCTGGCTCGGTGAGGCCACTGGCTGGACCGGCGACAGCCCGCTGCCCGGGGGGGACATGGCGGACTTCGCATCTTTTCTGCACGACTTGCAGCAGCGGCATGCCGGATTGCCGCCTACGCTGGTCGCCTCCCTGGCACGCCGACACGGCACGCTCAGCAGCGAAATCCTCGGCACGGCGACAGCCGTGGCAGACCTGGGCGAGGACTTCGGCGGCGGACTGCATGAGGCTGAGCTCGTCTACTTCCAGCGCAAGGAATGGGCGCAGACCGCCGAAGACGTGCTGTGGCGGCGCAGCAAGTGCGGTCTGCACATGAGCGAGCTGCAGCGCAGCCGGGTGGCCGCGTGGATGGGGCAGGCCGGACAGCGGGTCTGAACCCGCCGCACGTCCGTTACTTTTGCGGCACCGATGCTGCGCGCATGCTGTGCGTATGGGGCACCCACGCATCATGTCGCAGCAACGCGCTATCATTTCCGCCATGGACAAGCTCGACACCCTGACCGACCTGGTGCGCATGGCGCGGCGCGGCGTGGCCTTCACCGGCGCAGGCATCAGCACCGACAGCGGCATCCCCGACTATCGGGGGCCCAACGGCGTCTGGAAAACCCAGACCCCGGTGATGTACGAAGACTTCATGAACGACCGCGAAGCGCGTATCACGGCCTGGCAGCGTGCTGCGGGCAACTTCCGCGCGCGCCAGGGCGTCAAGCCCAATGCCGGTCACCTGGCGCTGGCCGAGTTGCAGCGGCGCGGCCATCTCGCCGCCATCGTCACGCAGAACGTCGACGGGCTGCATACCGAGGCGGGCAGCACCCATGTCATCGAGCTGCACGGCAGCACGCGCGAATCCTCCTGCCTGTGGTGCGGCCGCACCTGGCCCACGCAATACATCGTCGATCGCTGCGAGCATGGCGATCTGGCGCCTGACTGTGATGACTGCGCTGGTCCGATCAAGACCAAGACCATTTCCTTCGGGCAGTCGATGCCGCAGGATGAAATGCAGCGGGCTTCGGAGCTCACCCTGGCTTCGGATTTCTACATCGCCATCGGCTCGACGCTGCTGGTCGAGCCGGCAGCGTCCTTTCCGCGCATTGCGCGGCGCGCCGGCGCCAGCCTGGTGATTCTCAACAATGACGAGACACCGCTGGATGACTACGCCGACCTGGTCATCAACGACCGGATCAGCGAGACGCTACAGGCCCTCCTGCAGCGACTGGGATACACAAGCTAGTTTCCCCCCAGGGGTCATGTCACCCGAGAGGAGGCCGGAAAGAGGGCCCGGCTATTCCGCCTTGATGCCCAGGCGCTTCACCACGCCACCCCAGCGCGCCAGTTCGCCGCGATGGTAGCTGCCCGTTTCCTCGGGACTCATCAGCGCTACTTCGGCGCCCTGGCCGGCAAACAGCTTGCGCGTTTCCGGCCGTGCCACGGCCTTGTTGATTTCCTCGTTGAGGCGGCGCACCACCGGCTGCGGCGTGCCGGCCGGGGCGAACACACCCAGCCAGGAGGCCACTTCAAAATCGGCAACGCCCTGCTCGATCACCGTGGCCACATCAGGCAGCAACTCGGAGCGCCTGGTGGTGGCAATGCCGATGACGCGCAGCTTGCCGCTTTTCATCCCTGACAGGGTGCCGGTGATGCCGCCGCAGAAGAGCTGCACCTGCCCCGCGATCAGGTCGATCATGGCCTGGGCACCGCCCTTGTAGGGGATGTGCGCCATGGTGAGGCCCTGGCTGGCGTTGAGCAGTTCCGGGCACAGGTGGGTGGTCGAACCGGTGCCGCTGCCGGAGGCGAAATTGAACTTGCCGGGATTGGCACGGGCGTAGGCCACCAGTTCCTTCACATTGCGTATCGGCAGCGTGGAGGGCACCACCAGCACATAGGGAAACTTCGCCACCATGCCCACCGGGGTGAGATCCTTCACCACATCGAACGAAAGCTTGTAGACCGCCGGGCTCACCGCCATGGTGGAGTTCGCGCCGGCCAGCAGCGTGTAGCCATCGGCCGGGGCCTTCACCACCATCTCGGCACCGATATTGCCGGCGGCGCCGGGTTTGTTGTCCACGATGATGGTCTGTCCCATGCTTTCGCCCATGGGCGTGGCAATGGCCCGCGTGGCGATGTCATTGCTGCTGGAGCCGGTGGGAAAGGGCACGATGATGCGCACGGGCTTGGTCGGGAAGGCCTGGGCCTGGACGAGACCCGGGGTGCTGGCCAGTGTGGCCGTTGCGGCCAGGGCGGCCAGCGCATGCAGGATAGCGGACGTGTTCATGACTTCTCCTTGCTGAAAGGTCGATGGGGCCTCTTCAGGCCTTCTTGCTCGTGTCGGCTCTGGGTTTCAGGATGGCAAAGGTGGCCATGGCCTTGGCCACCAGTTCGTTGTTCTCGTTGTGGACATCGGCCTCGATCACCGCCAGGCGGCTGGTGCGCTGGATCACCCGCGCGGTGCACAGCAGCGTGCTGCCCACACGCACGGCCTTCAGGTAATTGATCTTGCTTTCCACCGTGGCACTGAATTCCGGCTCGACGATGTGCTTGCGCAGGGCGCCGGACATGCCGGTGTCCACCAGCGAAAAGATCGAGCCGCCATGGGCCGAGCCGTTCGGGTTCATCAGGCTCTCGGTAATCACCAGTTCGGTCTGGCTGTCGCCCTGCTCGGGCACCAGACGCTTGATGCCGAGCAGGTTGAGGTAGGCGTGCTGGCGAAAGTGATAAATGGTGCGGCCCGAGGCGGTCTTCTCCGGCGGTGGCGTACCGTCCGCTTGGTTGGTGTTCTGTTCCATGGTCCTGTCAGTGTGATGTGGGCTGGGGCCCGGATTGACGATGCTGCCGCTGGACTGCGTACAAATCCAGGAAGGCGTGCCCGGGAGCGCAATTTTCGCCGGAAACCGGAAATGACGGGGCGTCACGTAAGCACCCCCCCGGATTTACTGCAGGGAAGGTTTCAACAGGCGCCCGAAGAAGGCTTCGGCTCGCTGTTTGGCATCTTGCGTTGCCAGCCGGTTGGCCTCGACCGACTGGCGGGCTTTCCCCGGATCATCGAAGGCGTGCTGTGCCCCCTCGTACCAGACAAACTCGAATGTGCCGGACTGTTCGCCTGCCGGCATAGCCCGGCGCACTTCATCGGCCAGCCGCCGGCAGGTGACCGGTGAGACTTCTTCATCGCGCGAGGCCACCAGCGTGATCATGGGTGCGTAGTTGCGCCAGCCGGTGCCGACCTGGGCCGTGCAACCGGGATAGAAAGCCAAGGCTGCACGAAAGGCGATTGCCGGCGCAGGCTTGCTGAAGGGAGGCGTGAACGCCAGCGGATGTTCCGCCATGATGGCCAGCGTCGCCATCGCGCCATTGGACCAGCCCTGCAGGCCGATGCGATCCGCGATCACATCCTCGCGCGAGTGCAGCCAGGCGAGGGCGCCGTAGGCATCCAGCGGCCGGACGCGTTGTTCGTTCACTTCGGCAGGCCGAGACTGGTAGGTGCCGGCGGGGAATCCCGCGGCATGTCCACGCGGACCGAAGCTGTCCACCAGCAGGGCGGCGTAGCCACGCGTGGCCCAGAACTCTCCCCACATGCGATGCCGTTGCGACAGGGTGGTGGCATCGTGACGGCCCTTGGCAGCTGAGGAGTAGGGGCCGGCGCGGCCGTGCAGCATCACCACCGCAGGCCAGGGTCCGCTGCCGGCGGGCTTGTAGAGAAAGCCCCGCAGTTGGGTGTGTCCATCCAGGCTGGGAAAATCCACCGTGTCGGGGGCGGCCTTCAGCCAGGGGCTGGCAAGCAACAGCAGGAGGCAGGCGAGCAGGCGCATGGATGACAGTGTAGCGGCTCGACGGCCGCCCAGCCGGGCTCACCTGAGTCAGGAAGGACCAGGCAGTATGATTACAAAGGGCCACTTTGATCAATGATGACGTGGCATGCCGATTTAAATTGATCATATCAGACCGCTCCGCCCTGCTGGCTGCAGACCGAAGTGCGGAACAAGGCGGTGAAGTGGGCCTTGTTCCCTGCTTTTGCAACCAGGCGTCCACCGACAATGCGGTTCATGCGTTAAGGTTGCTGCAGGCACAACACGTGAAAGGCCGGCAGCAGCAGGCAGTAAGAGCGCCTAACGGTAATTCTGTTAGGCGCTCTAAGAACCCGCAGGGATGACAGGCAGAACCGCAGGAAAGTTTCCCGGCTTCAGTCCAGGTTCACTCAAGGGAGGCGTGATGCGCAACATCCAGCTCCAGGCTCAGGCACTTCAGGTACCACGGGCACTTCAGTTACCGCTGCCATTGCCGCTTGACCGGCGCGAGGAGTCCATCCTGCGCACGGCCCATCGCAGCTCCGGCTTGAGCATGCCCTTCGAGGCGGCGATGAGCGTTCCCGCGCTGGCCATCTGCCTGCGCTGTCTGGGGGAGGCGCGCCAGAAGCTGCAGTCATCCGCCGAACGGTCGCGGCCATCGAACCAGATCTCCGCGCGCTCGCTGCGGTCTCGGCGCACGGCCAATGCCGATTGGTCCGGTCAGGTCGAATTACCCACCGCTGCGTGGTGATCCCGGCTCAGCAGGTGGTTGAGGTGGGCGAGGCAGGCGAGGCGATGGGCGAGGTGGCGGATGCCGCAGACGGTTGCGAAGACTTGCGTTCGAGGTTGTCTATGGTCTTCATCAATTCGGCATAGTCCACCGGCTTGACCAGGCAGGCATCGAAGCCGGCATCCTCGGCATTCAGCGGGTCGCTGTCCTGGCCGTAGCCGGTCATGGCAATCAGGCGGATGCGTGCCAGGGCGGGCAACTGGCGCACGCGTCGTACCACTTCATAACCATCCATGCCGGGCAGGCTCGATGTCGAGCAGCATCACGTCCGGCACCAACTTGTCGGCCAGTTGCAGGGCTTCGGGCCCGTCATGGGCGACCGTCAGCTCATGCCCGGACGTGGTGAGGAGCAGGGACAGGCTGTTGGCGGCATCGACCTTGTCATCGACCACCAGGATGTTGCGGGTCTGCACGGTTTGCAGGTGGGATTCCACCGGCTGTGCCGGTGCCACGTCGTTCCCCGATGCCGGCAGTGACACCATGAATTCGCTGCCTTTGCCGGGCCCGTCGCTGGAGGCGGTCACTGTGCCGCCGTGCAGCGCGACGATGCGCTTGACCAGGGTCAGGTCGATGCCCAGTCCGTCTTCGGACCGGTCCCGTCCACGGTCACCCTGCACGAACAGGTCGAAAGCGCGGGCGATCAGCTCCTCGGACATGTCCAGTCCGTTGTCGCGCACATGCAGGTAGATGTCACCTCCCATCGGCTTCAGCTCCACCGGGATGAGGCCTTTGCCACGCGTGTACTTGGCGGCATTGTTGATGGGGTTGGCCAGCACCTGGGCGAGGCGCATCGCGTCACCCTTGAAGTGCAGGGTGCGTTCGGGCATGGCTTTCGGGCACACAACGCAGTGGTCCCTGAGGGCCTTGCCCGGATGAGCACCTATGCCTGACCTGCAGGAAACGCCTCCAGCGCAAGCTCCGCAATGCACGTGCCAAAAGCTTATACCGGTGCAGGCGGTGCACCTACCCCGCAAGGCGTAGGACAACTTCCGACAAATGTGAGGCGCTTTGTCCTGCAGCCTGCTGGTGAAGTCATGGCCTGATGGGAATCGTGGCGCTGAATCAATCGGTCAGTCGATCGAGTGTGTTGTCCGGCCGCTCACGGATGGCGGATGTCGTGATACAGGCAGTTTGCCGAGGCGGACACAACAGCCACTCCAACGAGTCTGCCTGGCCAATTGCTTCATCACTGGCTGTGTCATCGCAGGGCGACACTTCGCGCAGACGAGTGTGCAGAATGTCCGGTTTCGATGCTTGGGCATTGGCGGTCGCAGGCGCCAATGCAATACTGCCGCCTGTGACCTTGGAAGGAGGGCCCGCCGACATGAACGGGTTGCGATCCCATCGAACAATACTGCAGGGTCTGGCGGCCCTGTTGCTGGCCGCCTGCACGACGCGTTCGCCGGTGCCGGCCCCGGATGTTCCCGCCAGCGAGGCGCATGCGCCGCTAGCCGGGTCCGTTCCGGGTAGCCCTGCCGCTGAAGCCGGCAAGCCGCCCGAGGAGAGTCTCCCTGTGGTCACGCCCTTGCAGCCCATCGCCACGCTGGAGGACTACAAGCGGGCAGCCGCGCAGAAGATCATGCAGGCCAGCCGTGAGCATCTGTTCGAGGGGGCGCCTCCGCCCATGCTCAAGTCGGTGGTGGTGCTGACGATTGCGGTCAATGCCGAGGGTCGCATCGCCAGCCTGCGGGTGATGCGCGGCAACGGCCATCGCAGCCTCGAGCGTCTGGCCATGCAAAGCGTGGAGGCCGCATTGCCCCTGCCGCCCCCGGGCAGACTGGCGCCGCATCGCGGCCCCATGGAATTCAGCGAAACCTGGTTGTTCCGTGACGATGGGCGCTTCCAGTTGCGCTCACAGGCCGAGGCCCAGGCCGACGCCGACGCATCCGGCTGACGTGCCTGGCCTGGCAGGCTCAGTCCGCCAGTGACAGCTTCATGCCTTCGTGGCTGGCCGTGAAGCCCAGGGATTCATAAAAGCGCTTGGCATCCGGTCGCGCCTTGTCGGTGGTGAGCTGGACCATCCGGCAGCGACGTTCCCTGGCCCGGGCGATGGCCCACGCCATCATCTGCCGGCCCAGGCCCGAGTCGCGATGGCGTGAATCGATGCGCACGCCTTCGATGAGGGCGCGCCAACTGCCCTGATGGGTGAGATAGGGAATGAAGGTGAGCTGCAGCATGCCCACGACGGCGCCGGACCATTCGGCGACCATCAGTTCCTGGGCCGGATCGGCGGTGATGGCCTCGAAGGCCCGCGCATAGGCTGGCGGCAGTGGCAACGCATAGTGCTCGCGACTCGCTCCCAGGGCATCGTCAGCCAGCATGCGCACCAGCGCCGGCAGATCTGCCGGCGTGGCCCTGCGGAAACGAAGATCGGGTCCGGCGGATAGTCCCATATTGATAATAAATACTCTTTTAAATCAATAATGATATGGCTGACAGATTGTAAACGATAATAATCATCACACCGGTGCTTACTGTGTCGGGCGTACGCCGTCCTTGCCGACCTGCACGCGTACGGCGATCAGTTTCCCGCCTTCTCCCTGTCTGACGGCGGCAAAGATACCCTCACCCGGTTTCAGGTCGGCGCGGGACCCAGGCATGGATTGCGACATGGGTGTCCCCGGGGGCACCAGCACCATGACGTTGCCGCCCGGATAGGTGAGGGTCAGGGCATTGCCGTTGCCGCCGGGCGCCTGGACAGCCGTGCCTTCGACCACGGCATTGGTCATGGTCGACTCCGGCTGCAGGTCGAAGGGCGACAGGCCCTGGCGGGCAGTGGGGGGGATCGGTCGCACGTCGATGGCGACGACATCACTGCCGCGCTTTACCGTGGTCACCCCCAGCACCATGCCCGGCTTGATGTCGCCCAGGCTGAAGGCCTTGGTCGCTGCGACATTCACCTCGGCCGGCAGGTCGACCTGGACATCGCGGCCGTCGCGGGTCTTGATGGAAAGCTGCTGGCCGTCAAAGGCTGTCAGGGTGCCGCGGATGTTGACGTTCTGCTGGGCCGCGACCATGCCGGTGGTGCCGAGCAGCAGCAGGGACAACAGGGTGGCACCGAGGGTGTGTATGGGTTTCAAGGCAGGGGCTCCGGTTGGATAGTCGTGGTCAGGTGGCAGTTGATGGGCTGGGTAGTGCGATGGAAACGTTCAGTGGGAAATCAGGCCTGCGGCAGACATCCCAACCTGCGGTTAACAGTGGACACGGTCCTGGCATTCCCGTTGCCGGGCCTTTGTCAGCTTGCTGCCGGTTCAGCTGGCAGACCGGACGCCGCTTCATGCGCTGTTCACGCTTGGCTGCACAGAGCCTCGCGCAACCGGGTGCGCTGTAGGCGGCCCAGCGGATTGCGCGGAAACGGCGGGACAAAGCGCACCTCCGCCGGTATCAGGTGGGATGGCAGGCCCTGTCGCAAGCCATCGAGAATGCCGGCTTCGGTCAGGGCGGCGCCGGCCTGCGGGACCACCATTGCGATCGCACGGGCCTTGAGCACGGGGTCGGGCGCATCGATGAGCACTGCCTCGGCCACCCCCGGCAGGGCTTCCAGCACGCACTCGATCACATCGGGATCTATGGTGTAGTAGCCCGAGACAAAGCGGTCATCGGTGCGGCCACAGACACTGATGAAATCCTCTTCGTCGTACATGCCGATGTCGCCGGTGCGGAACCAGCCGTCGCTGGTGCAGGCTTCGCTGTGCGGGCGTCCCCACCAGCCTTCGAATTCCGGTAGCTGGATTTCCCCCAGATGTTCCAGCGGCATGGGTTTGAGATTGGCGCCGACGATGCGCAGGCGCCTGCCGGCCAGCACCTTGCCGACCGTGCCGATGCGGAAACGGTCATCGGGATAATCCGCCGTGATGAGGCCGGCTTCCGGACTGCCATAGCATTGCCGCGGCGCGAGCCCGGTGCGCAGTGCGAAGGCCTGTGCTGCCGGCTTCCTCATGGGGCCGCAGGCCGAGGCAAACAGCCTCACGCCGGTGGCGTCGGCCAGTCGCGGAGCAGGGTCGGCCAGCAGCCCGTCATAGACCCGGGGGGTGCCCAGCAGCACCGTGGCTTGTGACAGTTCGTCGCCGATTCGTGAGGCGTCGGCAGGCAGGATCAGCCTGGCCCCCAGACCGAGTATTGCCTGCACGGCAACGCACAGTCCCGGCATGGAGAACAAGGGCAGTGCAGCGAGCAGGCGGTCGGCCTGCGACAGTTGCCAGCGCTCGGCGATGGCGTCTGCCTCGGCGGCCAGACGCGCATGGCTGACCTGCGCACCGTGCGGCTGTCCGGAGGTCCCCGAGGTGTAGAGGATGAGCGCTGGCGGTGCTGCGGGTGATAAAACGGCGGTTGCATCGCTTATGGGGAGTGCCTGGCTCATCCGGACGGCTTGTTCGATTGTCAGCAACTGTGCCGGAGGTGTTGCGATTGACAGTGTTGCAAGAATGCGTCTGAAGGCGGCCTGTCCCCCTGCTTCGCACAGAATCAGTCGTGGTTGTGTGTCGGCGACAAACTGGGCCAGGTTCGCTTCCGGCCAGGCGGTGGGCAGGGGCACAAAACTGCAGCCGGCACGCAGGCTGCCCAGATAAAGCAGCAGTGCCTCGACGGTGTCGGCTGCCTGCAGCATCACGCGGTCGCCGGCGGCCAGTCCCAGCGAGGTCAGCAAGGCGGCGATGCGTGCGGAGGCCTGCGTGATGTCGACGGCGCTCAGGCGGCGGGCGCCGCTTTGCAGCAGGATCTGGTCTGGATGGGCGGCGAAAGATCGCGACAGGTGGCTGTAGGCATTCATCGAAGGCGGTTTCTATTCTGGTGCCATTGGTTACCGCGAGCCCCTCGGAGCAGGCCGGGCCGTCTATGGACCGGGTGGCTGAGTGGGCGGATGGGCGGCCGAATCGCGCAGCCCCGGGTGGTGCGGGTCCAGGGCGCGCACACGTTCGAGCAGGCGCCCGGCTTCATCCCGCTGGTCGAGGCGGGTGTGCAGGCTGGCAGCCAGCATCAGTCGCATGACCGAGTCGGGCTCGGCCTGCAAGGCCCGCAAGGCATGCGGCAAGGCCTGGTCAGGGACCTGCAGCACGGACAGCACGGTGGCGAGATTGAAGGCGGCTACTGGGCTCTCAGGATCGAGCACCACGGCTTGGCGGGCCTGCTCCAGGGCCGCTTCCAGAAAGCCCCCCGCGCGCAGCACCTCGGCATAATTGGTGCGCAGGAAAGCATCCGCCGGCGACGCTTCAACAGCGGCTCCGAGCAGGCGCATTGCGTGGCGGGTTCGCCCGGTCTGATGGTGGAGCAGGCCGAGGAAGTGCAGTGCTTCGGGGTGGCCAGGGTTGGCGGCGAGAAAGGCATCCAGTTGCCGTTCGGCTTCCTGCACTGCGCCGGATTGCACCAGTGCTGGTATGGCCGAAAGGTCTGCCGGGCCCCTGATGGTCTGGGTGGACTTGCCGCTGCCAAGCTGGCGCAGGAATTTGAGGAACATGGTGTGCAGTATTCTACGGCCATGCCTTTACTGCCTGCCCCCACATTCCATGGCCGCCTGCAGCAATTGCTCCAGGTGCTGCTGTTGATCGCCGTGAGCAGCCTGCTCGCCGGCGCCCCGGCACGGGTGGGCGCAGCCGATGCGACCGGCCGCGACCAGTCCCTGATCGCAGCAGCGGAGTCGGGGGATCTGGCCGGCTTGAAGATGCTGCTGGCGCAAGGCGCGAGTGTGCAGGCGCGTGACGCCAGGGGGCGCACGGCACTGCTGGCAGCCACCCACGCCAACCGCATTGATGCGGCGCGTCTATTGATTGCCGCTGGCGCCGACGTCAATGCCAGGGACGCCATCGAGGACAGCCCTTTCCTGTATGCCGGCGCCGCGGGACGTCTCGACATACTGCGCCTGACGCTGGCTGCTGGCGCTGACCTGAAGAGCCTCAACCGTTATGGCGGCACGGCGCTCATCCCTGCCTGCCACTACGGCCATGTCGAGACCGTGCGTGAGCTGCTGAAAACAGCGATCGCCATCGATCATGTCAATCGCCTGGGCTGGACCGCCCTGCTCGAGACGGTGATTCTGGGCGATGGTGGCGCGCGCCATCAGGAGATTGCCCGCCTGCTGCTTGCCCGGGGCGCCAATCCGCAACTGGCCGATCGGGATGGCGTCACGCCGCTGATGCATGCGCAACGCCTCGGCCATGCAGCGATGACCGTACTGTTGCAGGGCGCGCTGCGCCGGCGCCAGTGATCGAAGGCACTGCGGCCATGCAGTAAAGTGCCGGTGTGGGTGGATAAGCGATTGTGCAGTGTCCGTTCGCCTGCCTGGAATTATCCGTAAGGACGAACCAGCTGGTTCACGCACGTGTGACAAGAGAGTCCGATTGCGCACGGGCCAGGCGGTCGTTACTGCGGTCTTGTTACTGCAGCAACACTCGGATAAGAGCGCTCGATTCGGCGCGGGTCCGGCCGGTACGCAAGCTGTCTTGGCAATGTAGCCGGGCACCGGGGGTGTCCAGTCATCAAGGAGGTGTCATGTCTGTTTTTCTGTTCACTGCTTGTCCCGTGAAGCGACGGCCATGGCCGGTCGGGCCGGGTGCACGCTGGTTGTCGCCGCTGGCCTTGACTCTGGCTGCGCTCCTGCCATCCGTTTCCGTGCAGGCCCAGGGCGATGCCAGCAAGGTGATCCGTATCATTTCGCCTTACGCCCCAGGCGGCGGCACTGATGTCCTGGCCCGGGCCATCGGTCCTCGGCTGACCGAGCGGACCGGGCAGCAGGTGATCGTCGAGAACCGTGCCGGCGCCAGCGGCACCATCGGCGCTGGTTTCGTGGCGAAGTCAGCCCCCGATGGCAACACCATCCTGCTCACGTCCACCGGGCATGCCGCAGTGCCCAGTCTGTTCAGCAGCCTCCCCTACGATCATGTGCGCGACCTGGCGCCGGTATCGCAGCTGGCCTCCGGCGCCATGGTGCTGGTGGTGCATCCATCGCTTGCCGCGCAGTCGGTGAAGGACCTGATCGCCATGGCCAGGCAGCGCCCCGGCGAACTGAACGTCGGCTCGGCCGGCCAGGGTTCCTTTTCCCATCTGACAGCGGAACTCTTCGGGCTGGTCAGTGGCGTGAAATTCACGCACATTCCCTACAAGGGCGCCGGCGCGGCGCAGGTGGATGTGCTGAGCGGCCGCGTCCCGGTCTACTTCATGAACCTCTTGTCCAGCGTGTCGCTGGTCAAGTCCGGCAAGCTGCGGCCGCTGGGGGTGTCCAGCTCGCAGCGCTCGCCCATCGCGCCTGATTTGCCCACCATCGCGGAATCCGGACTGGCCGATTTCGAGATGACCAGCTGGTATGCCGTGCTGGTGAGCAATGGCACTCCGCGCGACATCGTCGGCCGGCTGCAGCAGGACATCTCGCGCATCATGAACACGGCGGAATTGAAGGACCGGCTGATGACCGAAGGGCTGACCGTGGTGGCCAGTACCCCGGCTGAATTCACCGCCTTCCTCCAGCGCGAGATTGCCAAGAACGCCCGTATCATCAAGGCGGCCGGCATCACCTCCGCTTCATGATTCCCGTCACCCGTCCGCTGGCGCGTTATGTGGTGCAGGCCCGCTTCGAGGATTTTCCGCTGGCCGTGCGCCACGCCGGCACCCGCGCTTTCGTCAATTGGCTGGGCTGCGTCCTGGGTGGATGCCGCGAGGCTGTCTCCGACCATGCGATTGCCGCCTACGGTGCTTTTGCCGGGCCGCCGCAGGCCACCGTGATCGGGCGGCCGCTGCGTTTCGATGCACCCACGGCGGCCTTGCTCAACACCATGGCCAACTTTGCCCACGGCTACAACGACACCCACCTGGCGACCGTGGCGCATCCCACCGGCGCCGCGGCTTCGGCCGCCTTTGCCCAGAGCGAGCGTGTACCCGCCAGCGGCCAGGCCTTCAGCCAGGCCCTGATCCTGGGCGCTGAAGTCGCCTGCCGCATGGCTGCTTTGATTGCCGCACCACCGGCCCGCAGCCACGTCGGCTTGTCTACCCATGGGCTGAGCAATGTCTTTGGGGCAGCCGCGGCCACCGGAAAGTTGCTGGGCCTGGACGAGGACCGCATGGTCTGGGCGCTGGGCCTGGCGTGCATGCAGGCAGCCGGTCTGCGCTCGGCCTACGGCACCATGGGGACCAAGCTGATCGCTGGTCACGCGGCCCGCTGCGGCATGATGGCCGCCTACCTGGCCCAGGCCGGGTTCACCTGCTCGGAAACACCCATCGAGGACCCCAAGGGCTTTGCTGCCGTGTTTGCCGACCCGCCCAATCCTGCAGCAGCGATTGAGGGCCTGGGGCAACACTTCGAACTGCTGCAGGTCGCCTACAAGCCCTATCCCTGTGGTGTCGTCATTTTTCCGGCCATCGATGCCTGTCTGCAACTGGCGGCAGTGGCCGGTTTTCAAGCCGACGCGGCGAAGCAGATCGAACTGCGTGTTCATCCGCTGGTGCTGCAGTTGTGCAACCGGCCTGATCCGCGTGACCGCATCCAGGCGCTCACCAGCCTGCAGCACTGGGCGGCCGTGTCGCTGCAGCATCGGGCGGCGGGACTGAAACAGGGCGCGGACGACAGCGTGCGTGATGCACTTACCCGCAGCTTGCGCGGGCGCATGACGGTCATGGCAGATCCGGCCCTGGCCGCCTCGGCCGCTTCGGTGATGGTCGTGATGGATGACGGCAGCCGGCTGGAGGCTCGCGTGACCGACTACCAGGGCAGCCTGGAACAGCCCATGACCGATCAGGGACTGGGCGAGAAGTTCATCAATCAGGCGCTACTGGTGATGCCGCAGGCCCGGGCCGAGGCCCTGCTGGCCGAGGCCTGGCAGCTGGTCAGCATGAACGATGTCGGGGCACTGGCTTCGCGCCATCTGCTGTTGGGGGACTGATGGTATTTGAAGCCATCGTGGCAATGTCTGGAATGGGCGGACTGGATTGATGGCGGAATCCTGGGATTTTCTGCTGTGGCTGGTGCCCCTGGGCTTTGCCGGGGCGCTCATCTACGGCATCAGCGGCTTTGGCTCGGCGCTGCTGACCATCCCGGTTTCCTCGCATTTCCTGCCACTGCCCTTTTCGCTGGCGGTGTTCGGCGTGGCGGACCTGGTCAGTGCCTTGCGCGTTGGATTGGAGAATCCGCGGCTGGCGGTCAAGGCCGAAGTGTTGCGTATGGTGCCCTTCACGCTGGTCGGGTCGGTGGTGGGCATGACCCTGCTGGTGAACCTGCCGCGGCGTGGCGGCATGTTTGCGCTGGGGCTGTTCGTTGCCAGCGTCGCGCTCTACCGCCTGCTCATGCGGGGCACCCCGCGCGTGGTCAGCTCGCGCTGGGCGATGGTGGCCGGCTTGGCCGGCGGCCTGACCAGCACGCTGTTCGGCGCCGGCGGTCCGCCCTACGCCATTTATCTCTCGCATCGCCCCCTCACCAAGGAACAGTACCGCGCCACCGTCACCATGACCGCCATCTTCAGCATTTCCATACGGGTGATTGCTTTCGCTGTCGCCGGCTTGATCAACACCAAGGTGCTGGTCAGTGTGGCCGCGGTGGTGCCGGCGGCGCTGGCGGGCGTGGCGGTGGCCTCCCTGTTGTTCAAGCGGATGTCGCGCGAAGCCCTGATCCGCTTCATTGAAGTGGTGCTGCTCGCCACCGGCCTCACGCTGATCGCCCGCGCCTGGTCGATGTGAGCCATGATCGGGTTGCTGCCGACGGTCGTTGTTCCACCTACATGCAGCCTGCTGAAGCAAGCCTGAAAGAGGACTTTTCATGAGCGCTGTCTGGAGTCGTGCAGGATGCTGCGGGCTGGCCATGGCCTTGATGCTGGGCCTGGTGGCAGCCCCGGTTCCCGTTTGGTCGGCCGAGCCCTCCCTGCGCGCGCCGGATGTCCCCTATGAGCCCTCGGCCATGCGCGTGGTGCGGGTCATGCTCGACATGGCTGAAGTCAACGCCAGCGATGTGGTGTTCGATCTCGGTTGTGGCGACGGGCGCGTCGTGATTGCCGCGGTGCGTGAGCGCGGTGCCCGCGGTGTCTGCGTGGATATCGACCCGCAGCGCATCCGTGAAGCCAGGGCGAATGCTCTGCGGGCCGGCGTGGCCGAGCGCATCGAATTCCTCAACCAGGATCTGTTTGCCACCGACCTGCGCCGCGCCAGCGTGGTGATGCTGTTCCTCTGGCCGGAGGTCAACCTCAAGCTGAGGCCGACCTTGCAGAAGGTGCTGAGCCCGGGCACACGCGTCATTTCCCACTATCACGACATGGGCAACTGGAAACCGGAGCGCGTGCAGCGTGTGACCGTGGAGGGCGACAGCCATCCGGTGTACCGCTGGACCGTGCCGGCCCGCTGAGCCCGACTGGTGCTTAGTTGCGGGCGAAAGGTGGACGACCGCGCCAGTACTGGATCATCAGCCAGGCCCCCAGCATGCCGCCCAGATGGGCGAAGTGGGCCACGCCCTGCTGCGTGCCGGTGACGCCCAGGTACAGCTCCAGCGCCCCATACAGCGTGACGAAGATCGGCGCAGGCATGGGGATGGGCGGAATCAGCGGCACGATGATGCGGCGGGGGAAATACATGGCAAATCCCAGCAACAGCCCGAACACCGCGCCGGAGGCGCCGACCGTGGGCACTGGAGGCAGGCCACCGACGCTGCTGAAGCCGATCTGCATCAGGCCGGCGCTGAGGATGCTGGCGAAATAAAGCTGCAGATAGCGCTTGGGCCCCCACAAGCGCTCCAGATCGCCGCCGAACATGTACAGCGCCAGCATGTTGAACAGCAGGTGGGTCAGCCCGCCGTGCAGGAAGCCATAGGTGATCAGCTGCCAGGGAAAGAAGGGGCTGCCCGACTGCAGCGGCCACAGCGCCAGATACAGCGTGATATCCCCCAGCATGCGCTGGAGGAAGAACACGATGACATTGATGATGATCAGCGTGCGGGTGATGGGTGGCAGATTGAACATGGGCAGAGCTTAATCGCTTTTGGCGCTGGCCATGGCCGGAGGGCGACTGCCCGACCCAGGCCCTTTCAGCGCGCCAGACCGGCGGTGCGCCGTTCCAGCCCGAATAGCTCACGCAGTGCGGCCCGGTATTGCTGCGACCCGACGCGCATGCTGTTGTTGTGGCTGGCGCCTTCCACCAGCAGCAACTTGCGCGGTGCCCTCACGTTCTCGAACAGGGCTTCGCTGAAGCGCGCCGGCACATAGCGGTCTTCCCGGCCATGCACCAGCAGTGTGGGCATGCGCACCCTGGCGATCTTGCCGGCAGAATCGAATTTCTGCGACAGGATGAGTTGCACCGGCAGCCAGGAATAGCTCAGCGCCCGCGCGATGTCGGCCAGGCTGGTGAAGGTCGATTCGACGATCAGTCCATGGGCTGCGGCCAGGCGCTGGGGTGCGGTATCGTCTTCGCTCAGGCGCGCCGCCAGGTCGATGGCGACGGCCCCCCCGAGCGAGTGGCCATAGATGTAGCGCGGGACGGGGTCCGGGCGGAGCGTCCCAAGATGCTGCCAGGCGGCCTGGGCGTCCTCGTACACGGTGTCTTCCGATGGCAATTCGTCGCCGCTCTTGCCGAAGCCGCGGTAATCGATGGCCAGCACCGAGAAGCCGAACGCATGCAGCTGCTCGATGCGGAACAGGTGGCCGGTGAGGTTCCAGCGCGCACCATGCAGGTACAGCAGCGCCGGTGCCGCGGGATCATCGGCAGGCCACCACAGCGCGTGGATGTCCGCAGACGGCCCGGCCTTGCTCTGCACCGGGATGGTCAGTTCCTGCACGCCCTGGGGTAGTCCGCCGTACCAGCGGGCCTCCCCCGGCTCGATACGGAACACCAGCTCGCGCTCCTTCTGGGCGAGCTGGGCACATCCGGCGATGAGCAGCACTGCCAGGGCGCCTGCCAGGGCCAGCAGGCGCATGCCGCGTTTTCCGGTGATCAGGTGGAGCAGGTTCATGGAGAGGGGTTCGACAAGTGCCGGTGCAAAAGCTTAGCGCCAATTCCCGATTGCAGGACGGATGGGCGCTTTTCACCCTGGGGACAGCATCTTGCTGGCGTGTCGAAAGCGGTTTGAAACCGGTACCAGCCGGGCCGGGGCCGGTTTCAAGCCCCCGTGGCGGGCTTCAAGGGCGGCTTGTCGGGCAATTGCGATATGGCAATCAGCGTGATGGCCGCAAGGACGGCCATGCACAGCAGCAAGGTATGGAAGCCGGCTGCCTTTACCACCGGCCCCAGTGACCAGACGGCCAGTGAGCTGAAGCCGAACGAAATCGCGAGTCGCATCCCGGCCACGCGCGAGCGCATGTGGTCATCGACATAGCGCACCAGCATGGCGTCGTTGAAGGGCACCGCGCCGAACACAAACACCATGAAGCCGGTCAGCATCAGCAGGAAAGCCCAGTTCTGTGCCAGCGCAGCCATCAAAAGAAATGGCACCTGGGCCAGGATCACGATGAAGAAAATGCGTTTGATCGGATGCTTGTCGATCAGCCGGCCGACCACCACCTGCGACAGCGAGGCAACCACATAAACGACGGCGAGCATGGCGCCCAGCACGGCCGGGTCCTCCAGCACCCCGGCAAACCGCTCGATGAGCAATTGCTGGTTGCCGCTGGTGGTGAAGTTGAAGATGACGCTGCCGGAGATGGCGGTCATGGTCATGATGGGCAGCACGCGCTTGAGCGTTTCCTGCGACAGGCCGGTCTGGCCGGCGACCTTGCGGCCGGGTGCCGAGGTCTCCGCCGGGGCAACGATGGCAAAGGCAATGCCCGCGGCGATGGAGATCAGGCCCGGCAGCAGAAAGGCCATGTGCCAGTTGGAATACTTGATCAGCAGGCCGGTCACCAGCGCCGAGGCGGCGATCCCCAGATTGCCCACCAGTCCATTGAAGCCGATGGTGGCGCCGGGATTGGCCGCATTGCGCACCAGCATGGGTATGCCCACCGGATGGTAGATGGAGGAAAACATCCCCAGCAGGGTGAGGGCCGCGGCCAGTTGCCAGACGTTCTGGGTGGCCGCGATCAGAAACATGGAGAAGCCCATGCCGAAGAAGAACACCAGCATCATGGCGCGGCGTCCCCACAGGTCGCCCAGCCGGCCCGCGGGGATCGAACCCAGGCCGAACATCAGCGCCGCGCCGGTACCCCAGGGCATCAGGTCTTCCCAGCGCGAGAAACCGAAATCGGCGGCAATCGCCGAGACGGCCGTGGCAAAGACCAGCAGGAACATGTGGTCGATGGCGTGACCGGTGTTGATCAGCAGGGCAAGTGAGCGAGGTACCTGGGGTTCGGCCATGGGCTATGTGTCTAGATGTTGTTATCGGTTGCCTTGACGGACGCGCGCCGTCAGAGCCTCAGTCGGTCGCCGGCGGGAAGCGCATCATAAGAGATACCGTCATTGAGCGTCCAGCAGGGGGGGCGTCTGCCGTGGCCCGCGCCCAGGCCCAGGCCGGCACTCAGGCCGGCACGTCCGGGTCGAGCTGACGCGCGATCCAGGCGATCTGGTCCTTCAGCAGGAGCTTGCGCTTCTTCATGCGCCGCACGGTCAGCTGGTCATGCAGGGGATCATCCGACAGCTTGTGGATGGCCACGTCGAGGTCGCGGTGCTCCATCTGAAGCTCGAACAGGCGTGCCTCGAATTGTCCCCGGAGGGCGGGATCGTTCATGTCCTGCTCCGGGATGCGCTGGTCAGCATCCACAGGCCGGCGGCCACCATGGGCAGTGACAGCAACTGCCCCATCGACATGTCGAGCAGCAGCAAACCGAGGAAGTCATCGGGTTCGCGGAAGAATTCGGCGATGAAACGGAACAGGCCATAGCCGATGAGGAAGACCCCGGAGACCGCCCCCGTCGGCCGTGGTTTTGCCGAGTACAGCCACAGGATCATCAACAGCAGCAGGCCTTCCAGCCCGAACTGGTACAGCTGCGATGGATGACGCGGCTCGGGGCCGGCACCGCGGAATACCATGGCCCAGGGCAGTTCGGGGCTGGCCACGCGTCCCCACAGTTCGCCATTGATGAAATTGCCCATGCGTCCGGCGGCCAGGCCACCGGGAATCAGTGGTGCAATGAAATCGGTCAGGCGCAGAAAGTCGATGCGGTGCTTGCGCGCGGTCCACGCCAGGGCGAGCAGTACCCCGAGGAGTCCACCGTGAAAGGACATGCCGCCCTGCCACACGGCGAGTATTTCCAGGGGATGCGCCAGGTACCAGTCCGCCTTGTAGAAGAAGACATAACCCAGGCGCCCGCCCAGGATCACCCCGAGCACGCCATGGAACAACAGATCGTCGATGAGGACGTGGTTGACACCGCGCCACGCCTGCTGTGCCCGCTGACGCCCGAGAAAGAAGAACTGCGCAAAGGCGACCAGGTACATCAGGCCATACCAGCGGATGGCCAGCGGGCCAATGGCAAGGGCAACCGGATTGATTTCGGGATGGATCAGCATGACCTGGAGGGATTCTGTGGCTCGGGGAGCCGCCAAGGGGGGGATGATAACGGTTGTGTGGGTTGTCGGAGCCTCTGGCCGGTGCTATCGTCTCGCGCTCCTTGCGTTGCGCAAACCGTTCAGGATGGTGAATTCATGGCTACCAAGAAAACCGCTGCACCCAAACAGGCCCAGAACTGGCGTTCGAAGCTCATCACGGCCGGGGTCGCCCGCGCCCCCAACCGTGCCATGCTGCGCGCTGTCGGATTCGGTGACAAGGATTTCACCAAGCCCATCATCGGCGTGGCCAACGGCCACTCCAACATGAACCCCTGCAATGCCGGCATCCAGGTGCTGACCGATCGCGTCATGGCGGAATTGCGCCGGGCGGGTGCCATGCCGCAGGTGTTCGGCACGCCTACGGTCACCGACGGCATTGGCATGGGCACCGAGGCGATGAAGTATTCGCTGGTTTCGCGTGAAGTGATCGCCGATGCCATCGAGACCTCCGTCAATGGCCAGGCCATGGACGGCGTGGTGGTGCTGGGCGGCTGCGACAAGAACATGCCTGGGGGCATGATGGCCATGGCCCGCATGAATGTGCCCGGCATCTACGTGTACGCCGGCACCATCAAGCCCGGTCGCTGGAAGGGCCAGGACCTGACCATCGTGTCGGTGTTCGAGGCGGTCGGCTCCTTTGCTGCGGGCAAGATGAAGGAAGCCGATTTCATCGGCATTGAGAAGAACGCCTGCCCCTCGGTGGGCGCCTGCGGCGGCATGTATACCGCCAACACCATGTCCTCCTCCTTCGAGGCCCTGGGCATGAGCCTGCTGGGCTCCTCGCAGATGGCCTCGCCGGATTCTGAGAAGGCCGATTCGGCGGCACAATCAGCCGATGTGCTGGTGAACGCCGTGCGACTGGGCCTGCGGCCGCGCGACATCATCACGAAGAAGTCCATCGAGAACGCCATAGCCCTGGTCATGGCCACCGGTGGTTCCACCAATGCCGTGCTGCACTTCCTGGCCATTGCTTCGGCGGCCGGGGTGCGCTGGACCATCGATGATTTCGAGCGTGTGCGCCGCAAGGTGCCGGTGCTGTGCGACCTCAAGCCCTCGGGTCGTTTTGTGGCGGTGGACTTCCATCACGCCGGCGGCGTGCCGCAGGTGCTGAAGATGCTGTTGAAGGCCGGCCTGCTGCATGGCGATTGCCTCACCATCACCGGCCGCACCATGGCTGAGGAACTGAAGGCCGTGCCGAATACACCGCGTACCGACCAGGAAGTCATCCGTCCGATCAAGAAACCGCTGTATGCCGAAGGTCACCTCGCCATCCTGCGCGGCAATCTGGCGACCGAAGGTTGCGTGGCCAAGATCACCGGCCTGAAGCAGACCGCGATCACCGGCCCGGCCCGGGTGTTCGATTCCGAGCCAAAGTGCATGAAGGCCATCATGGCCAAGAAGATCAAGGCAGGCGATGTGGTGGTGATCCGTTACGAAGGCCCCAAGGGCGGTCCTGGCATGCAGGAAATGTTGGCGCCTACTGCGGCATTGGTTGGCCAGGGGCTTGGTGACTCGGTCGGCCTGATCACGGATGGCCGGTTCTCCGGTGGCACCTGGGGCATGGTGGTCGGACATGTGGCCCCGGAGGCTTACGAGGGCGGCACCATCGCCCTGGTGAAGGAAGGCGACGCCATCACCATCGATGCGAAGAAGCGCCTCATCCAGCTCAATGTCCCCAAGGCGGAACTGGAACGCCGGCGCAAGCTGTGGAAGCAGCCCAAGCCGCGCTACACCAAGGGCCTCTTGGGCAAATACATCAAGCTGGTTTCCACCTCCAGCAAGGGCGCGATCACCGACGGCTGATTGGCGCCCACGGCAGGGTTTCGGCCTGTGTGTCCCACCAAAGGATCATGCGCACAGGCCCCATGTAAGTCTTACCCGGATTTGTCATTGTTGCGGCTGCAATCTGCCCGGATGCGGCCCTTCATCTGGCGGTTTCCCTTTGAGCTCAGCCGTTCATGGTGCTGGCATGAAGCGTGCGCCTTGAGGGGTGCGGTTCGCCCGTTTGGTCAAGCGTTCCGGTCCAGGGGGGGGCCATCCCCTCTTCATACAAAGGGAAGCACTGATTCAGTCTCGAATCGAGGATCACCGTTCAACTGTTTCCTCTGACGTGGGGGATAGGCACGGGGCCTAGCCCACTTGTTCAGTGCTTCCTTGGAGTGCCAAACAATGCGAGGGGACACATCCCCTCGCGCTCTCTAAGTCAGGGCGCCTGACGGCAATTCTGTTAGGCGCTCTTAGGGTCTGTTCACATTCAGCACGCATCTCGCGCGATGAATGTGAACAGACCCTAGTAGCGGTAGGGACTGGCCATGAAGGTGTCCGGCGGCTTGCGGCCGACCAGGGCCTCCAGCATGATCAGCTCATCATCGGTGTGATTGGCCACGTTGGCCATGACGATGGGACGCTGGCGACCGTCGTTGTAGATGTAGCGCGGCGATTCATGGTGGGCGGTGGTGTAGCTGTCGCGCGCATCACCGCGAGAGGTGGCGATGTCCGCCGTTCCATAGCACAGGCAGAAATAGGTGCGGAGGCGCTCTGCCTCCATGTAGGCGCCGGTGCCGCGTATGCCGATGGTGGCCGTCGAAGTCATCAGGCTGCGGGGAGCGCCCTTGCCGAAGACACTGAGCAGCCGGCCTGCGAGCAGGCGCACGGTGTCCAGGGCGACGTCCTGCCCTGCAAACGCGACGCCGGTGTTGGCGCGCAGCAGGAAGGCATCCTGACCTACGGAAAACACGGCCAGCGCTGCGGTGCCAGTCTGCACGGTGTCGCCGGCCCTGACCTGCATGTCCCTGCGGGCCGGCTGGCCATTGATGCGCACATCGCCTGCAAGTTGGTGGATTCCGCCCGGGCTGGCTGACTGGGCGGCTGCCCGCAAGGCAGCCGCCAATCCCAGACTGCCACCGAGGATAGTGAGCAATGCCTTGCGGCGATTGCGGATGATTGCGTCCGCGGCGAGGGTTTCTGTCGGGTCGGGTTTCATGGGCGAAGTGTAACGCTGCGCGCCTGTTGCCCCCGAAATCGGAGGGGACGGGCGCCGGTTGCGGGCCTGGCTGGTCAACCGGTGCACCCGCAAGGCGTTGATAGATCCAGGCATCGTTGTCGCTGCCTTTCCTGCCGCGTGCTTGTCACGGCATCTCACCAGCGCTACGGACCGCCCGGAGGCGTCAGTCGACGGAAAAGCGTAGCATGTCGCCCTGTCATTTATCGAGCGCAACAAGGAGTATTCAATGAAATCGTTGTTTGCTATCTCTGCCGCCTTTGCGGCGCTTACCCTGCCTGCCGCCGTCATGGCACAGGACGCCGCCAGCCTGGCCCAACAAAAGGCCTGCCTGGCCTGCCATGCCGTGGACAAGAAAGTTGTTGGTCCCTCCTTCAAGGAAGTGGCAGCCAAGTATCGGACCGACAAGACCGCCGAAGGCAAGCTGGTCAAGAAGGTGCGTGAAGGCGGATCCGGCGTGTGGGGTCAGGTGCCGATGCCACCGAACCCGGCTGTTGCCGAGAAGGAAGCCCAGATTCTGGTGAAGTGGGTGCTGTCGCAGAAGTAGGCCAGTCCGCAGGCCCAGCACGGGTCTTCCGACCGCGTGTGCACAAAGCCGGCCCCGCGCCGGCTTTGTCGTTTCCGGGTGCTGGCATCGTCCCGCAATCGTCCGGCATTCGATTGACTGAGCGTGCAGCGGCGCTGATAATCGCCCCGGTCCCATACGGAGTGACGACATGATCCGCTTTCCCGCCCGCCCGGTCAGAACCGCTGCCATTGCCACACTGATTGCTGCTGCATTCGGCATTGCCGCTTGTGGCAAGGAAGAACCGCCCAAGCCCGCTGCGGCGCCGGCCCCTGCCGCGCCCACCGTGACCGTGAAAATCGGCATCGTCGCACCCCTGACCGGCCCGCAAGCACATATCGGAAAGGATATGGAAAACGCGGTTCGCCTGGCCGCCGATGATGCCAACGGCCAAAAGATCATGATCGGCGGCAACCAGCTCAAGTTCGAGGTGATGGCCGAGGATGATCAGGCCGATCCGAAGATGGCGCCGGTGGTGGCGCAGAAGCTGGTCGATGCCAAGGTGAGTGCCGTGGTTGGGCACTTCAATTCCGGCACCACCATCCCCGCATCCAAACTTTACAGTGACGCGGGCATTCCGCAGATCTCGCCCTCCGCGACCAACCCCAAGTACACCGACCAGGGCTTCAAGACCAGTTACCGCGTGGTCGCCAATGACAACCAGCAGGGCAAGGTGTTGGGCGAATACATCGTGCGCGACCTGAAGGCCAAGACGCTGGCGATCATCGATGACCGCACCGCCTACGGCCAGGGCGTGGCCGATGTCGTGGCCAAGGCGGCCGAAGCCGCCGGCGCCAAGGTGGTGACGCGCGAATTCACCACCGACAAGTCCACCGACTTCAAGGCCATCCTCACCAAGATTCGTGGCCGCAAGCCCGATGTGATCTTCTTCGGGGGCATCGACACCCAGGCCGGCCCGATGCTGCAGCAGATGAAGGGGCTGGGGATCAAGGCGCAGTTTGTCGGCGCCGACGGCATCCAGTCCTCCGAACTGTTCAAGCTGGGTGGTGATGCGGTCGAGGGGACGCTGGCTTCCTTCCCTGGCCTGCCCATCGACAAGATGGCCAATGGCAAGGGTTTCAATGACCGCTACAAGGCCAAGTTCAACCAGGATGTGGTGCTGTATGCCCCGCAGGGCTATGACGCCTTCAACGTCTTTGTCGATGCCATGAAGCGCGCCGGCGGCACCGAGTCGGCGAAGATCCTCGAGAAGCTCCCGGCCACCGATTACAAGGGCATCACCGGTCCGATCCGCTTCGACGACAAGGGCGACATCAAGGACGGTCCCATCACCATGTTCAAGGCCGTGGGCGGCAAGTGGGAAGCCGTGGCCACCATCGGTGGCGCGGCGCCCGAAGCGGCTGCGCCGGCGCCAGCACCAGCACCCGCACCCGCTGCCGAGGCACCCAAGGCCGACGCTAAGAAGTAGGCACAGGACACACGCGATTCTGCTGGCGAATCCCGCCCGCACACTGGTCATCAACTGTGACCCCATTGGCCCCATGGCGTCAGGCGACAACGGCACCCCCAGGTGCCGTTTTTTTTGGGCCCGCACCGGCTGTTTTGGCGCCACCACGGAGTAACTGAGGCACACTCGGACCGTGGACGGATTTCTGCAGCAACTCATCAACGGCATCACCCTGGGCAGTGTCTATGCCCTGGTGGCGCTGGGCTACACCATGGTCTATGGCATCATCGGCCTGATCAACTTCGCCCATGGCGAGCTGGTCATGATCGGGGCGCTGGCGGCCCTGAGCGTGATTGCCGCGCTGCTCAAGGCCGGACTGGGCTTGCCGCCCGTGGTGATCATGGCCGCGGGCCTGCTCGTTGCCATGCCGCTGTGCATGCTGCTGGCCGTGGTGATGGAGCGCGTGGCCTATCGGCCGCTGCGGGGCGCGCCCCGGCTGGCGCCGCTGATCACCGCCATCGGGGTGTCCATCATCCTGCAGAACATCGCCATGATGGTCTGGGGGCGCAGTTACTTCAGCTTCCCCGCCTTCCTGAAGGTCACCACGTACGAATTTGCCGGCGCCAGCATCACCGACATGCAGATCGGCATCGTCGCGCTGGCAGCGGTGCTCATGGCCGGGCTGCTGTGGGTGGTGCATCGCACCCGCCTGGGGCTGGCGATGCGCGCCACCTCGCAGAACCTGTCGGTGGCCGCACTGATGGGCGTGGACGCCAACCGCATCATCGTCGCCGCCTTCCTCATCGGCGCCGCGCTGGCGGCGGTGGCCGGCGTGATGGTGTCCGCCTACTATGGCATTGCGCATTACTACATGGGCTTCATGCTGGGGCTGAAGGCCTTTACCGCGGCAGTGCTGGGTGGCATCGGCCATCTGGGTGGCGCCATGCTGGGTGGGTTGTTGCTGGGGCTGATCGAGGCCTTGGGCGCCGGTTATATCGGCGACCTGACCGGTGGCGTGTTCGGCAGCAACTACCAGGATGTGTTTGCCTTCCTGGTGCTTATCGCCGTGCTGATCGTGCGGCCCTCCGGATTGCTCGGGCCGAAGGAAACCGACCGTGCCTGAGCGCCGGTACTCCGCGCGTCACTGGCTGGGCGTGGCGCTGATCGCCGCCGCCCTGTTGCTGCTGCCTTTCGCGCTGGCTGCCGTGGGCCAGACCTGGGTGCGGGTGGTCAACCTGGCGCTGCTCTACGTCATGCTGGCGCTGGGCCTCAACATCGTCGTGGGTTTTGCCGGCCTGCTCGACTTGGGCTATATCGCCTTCTATGCCGTGGGGGCCTATGCCTACGCCCTGCTGGCCTCGCCGCACTTCGGCCTGCACTTGCCCTTTTGGGTGACGTTGCCGGCGGGCTTCGTCGTAGCCGCGCTGTTCGGCGTGCTGCTGGGTGCGCCCACCTTGAAGCTGCGCGGCGATTACCTGGCCATCGTGACCCTGGGTTTCGGCGAGATCATCCGTATCTTCATGAACAACCTGAATGCCCCGGTCAACATCACCAACGGGCCGCAGGGCATCAACCTCATCGATCCGCTGAAGATCGGCGACTGGTCGCTGGCGAAGAACGAGGTCATTGCCGGCCTCGCGGTGAGCGGCCCGATGAAGTACTACTACCCGCTGATGCTGCTGACGCTGGCCATCATCGTGCTGAACCTGCGGCTGCAGAATTCGCGCATCGGCCGCGCCTGGGAGGCGATCCGCGAAGACGAGATCGCCGCGCGCGCCATGGGCATCAACACGCGCAACATCAAACTGCTGGCGTTTGCCATGGGTGCTTCCTTCGGCGGCCTGGCCGGTGGATTGTTTGCGTCCATACAGGGCTTCATTAGCCCGGAAAGCTTCGGCTTGATGGAATCGGTGATGGTGCTGTCCATGGTGGTGCTGGGCGGCATGGGCCACATTCCCGGGGTGATCCTGGGCGCAGTGCTGCTGACCAGCCTGCCCGAAGTCATCCGCTTCACCGTGGTGCCGGCGCAGCAGGCGCTGTTCGGCAAGGTGCTGGTCGATCCGGAGGCGATCCGCATGCTGGTGTTCGGCTTGGCGCTGGTGCTGGTGATGATCCTGCGCCCGGGTGGCTTGTGGCCTTCAGCGGTGCGCAAGCGCGAGCTGGCCGAGCGGCATGGTCAGGGACTGCCCGCGCCATGACCGATATCGTCCTCAGCGGCAAGGCCATCAGCCGGCGCTTCGGCGGGGTGCAGGCGCTGTCCGATGTGAGCTTTTCCATACGCCGTGGCGAGATCTACGGCCTGATCGGCCCGAACGGCGCGGGCAAGACTACACTGTTCAATCTCATGACCGGGCTGTATGCGCCGGATAGCGGGCACTTCGAACTGGAAAATCGCTCGCTGGATGGCTGCAAGCCCCACGAGATCGTCCGGCTCGGCCTGGCGCGCACCTTCCAGAACATCCGCCTGTTCGCCAACCTGTCGGCGCTGGAGAACGTGATGATCGGCCGGCATGTGCGTTCACGCGCCGGCGTCATCGGCGCGGTGCTGCGCAATCGCGCCACGCGCAATGAAGAGCACGACATCGAAGCGCGCGCCCTGGAACTGCTCGAATTTGTCGGCATCGCGCGCCAGGCCAACCTGCCGGCGGGCAGCCTGGCCTATGGTGACCAGCGCCGGCTGGAGATTGCCCGCGCGCTGGCCACCGAGCCGCGGGTGCTGGCACTCGATGAACCGGCTGCCGGCATGAACGGCTCGGAGACCCAGGCACTGCGAACACTGCTCAAGGCCATCCAGGGGCGCGGGGTGACCCTGCTCCTGATCGAGCACGACGTGAAGCTGGTGATGGGCATCTGCGACCGCATCCTGGTCCTCGACCAGGGGCGCGTGATCGCCGAAGGCCTGCCTGCCGAGGTGCAGTGCAATCCGCGCGTCGTGGAAGCCTATCTGGGTGCGCCTGCCGGGGCGGCGGCATGAGCCTGCTCGAAGTGCGTGGCCTGCAGGTGGCCTATGGCGGCATCCGTGCGGTGAAGGGCGTGGACTTCGAGGTGGGCGAGGGTGAACTGGTCAGCCTGATCGGTGCCAACGGCGCGGGGAAATCGAGCACGCTGCGCGCCCTGTCCGGCCTGCTGGCGGCCGGCGGCCGCGTCACCTACGCGGGTGAAGTGCTGGCCGATCGCCCGGCCTTTGCCCGTGCCCGGGCCGGCCTGGTGATGGTCCCCGAGGGCCGCGGCGTTTTCCCTGCGCTGAGCGTGGACGAGAACCTCTCCGTGGGCGCCTACAGCCGTGGCGCCGCCGGCGATGCCGCTGTGGAGCGTGACCGCGAACGCGTATTCGGATTGTTCCCGCGCCTGGCCGAGCGCCGCCGCCAGGCAGGTGGCACCCTGTCCGGCGGGGAACAGCAGATGTTGGCCATAGGCCGCGCCCTCATGAGCCGTCCGAAGCTGCTGCTGCTCGACGAACCGAGCATGGGCTTGGCGCCGCTGGTGGTGCAGACCATCTTCTCGGTCATCCGCACCATTCATGCCGAGGGTGTGGCGGTATTGCTGGTGGAACAGAATGCCCGCGCTGCGCTGGAACTTGCTAGCCGGGCTTATGTCATGGACAGCGGCAACATCACGCTGTCGGGTGCGGCGGGTGAACTGCTGCATGACCCCAGGGTGAAGGCGGCTTATCTGGGGGAAACCTGAGCAATCGGTGAGGGTGTAAATATTATGATCAATATCAATACTGATTCATTGGTGTGATTACTTCCACAGAGTAATTGTTATCGAGTACTTTTTGTCATGAGGGGATGGTGACGGGGTGAGGAGTAACTCGGAAGGTCGAAGCATCGGCCTGTGCTGGTTCGCTTAAGCGCTGGCAGCCCCGAGCACAAAGCGCGCGCGTTCAAGCCGAAGCATCTCAAACGGCGTCATGCATTTGATGCCGAGACCGATGCAGGCATCTGGAATCTTGATCTTGCGAGTCGAAGCCGAAGGAACCTCATGAGTGACAACCGTATGTTTGCCGGCATGTGCGTGAGCTACCAGGTAATAGTCGGCTACCTGGAGAAAGGTACTGACTGCAGCGGGGACGTAGCTCGGGCCATTGGCCCAGGCGCTGACGGTGGCCAGCGCGGGGAAAACGCTTGCATCCGGCTTGAGAAAGAACGCATCGCCTCGCGCATTGGCCCACTCCGATAGCTCATCGCCCAAGGCCAGCACCTCGTCGCCTACCTTCTCGATGCTGAACACCCGGTTGGCCCGATTCTGATCGATCAACCAGGCCCAGAAGGCCGGGCAGAAGTCGAGCCCATAGTGCAGGTTCTTGGCGCTGATGAACACGTTGGCGTCGAGAAGATAGGCCATCAGTAGCCCACTCCAAGGTTGCGCCCAACCTCACTAAAGGTTGCCATTTTCTTGAAACCCAGCAAGCGGAATGCTTCGGTGAATGGGGTGCGGCCTTCGAGCGTGCTGATCACCAGCGCACGGGCGAAGGTCTTGCTCGCCCTGGCGCCCAGCGTCAGGTAGAAATCGCCGCCGTTGCCTTTTGGAATGGCGCGCAAGCGCTCCAGTTCCAGGCGATAGGCTTCCCATAACTGCGCGGTTGTCAGGCCGCCCGCATCGTGCATACGTCTCAGAACAACGAGCGTGCTCACTTTGAAGCGTTTGGCGAGACGGTCAGTTTCACTGCGCAGTTCGGCAGTTTTGTCGTACTCCTGGTGCATCACATCGAGCGGCACCAGCAACTCCGCTGCGACCCGGTTGCACCAGCGCTCGACTGCGTTATCTGGCACCTGCATTGCATGCGCGTCGGATACTGCGGACTGGCCCAGCCAGATATGCGCCAGCTCGTGTGCCAGCGTGAACATCTGTGCCGCCTTGGTGTCGGCGCCATTGATGAAGATCAGCGGGGCGAGCGGGTCCGCCAGAGCAAAACCACGGAACTCTTCCGGATCGAGTCGGCGGCGGTTGTTGCTGCCGACTACGCCGCTGCACATAACCAGAATGCCCAGCACATCCGCCTGCTCGATAAAGCGGCGCAGGGCATCGGTCCAGGTGGGTGCTTTCTTCTGTTCATCCAGGTCGAACCTCAGCGCCTTGCGGATGGTCGCGGCTGCGGCCACAACGTCATCGGTTACACGCAGGGAGCCCGCCAGGGTCAGCGCCTCGTGGCCCATGGAACGCCCGTAATCGCGGTACCACTCCTGGCGTTGTTGGCAAAGGTAGATGGTGTCCAGCAGATCCGGGCTGGGATTGCCCATTCGCAGATTGTTGATCGTGCGGAAGTCGGGGATGGGCACGCTCTCCGCCGGTGGTTCCTGGAGAAACAGAAAGCCAATCGGGGTAAACGTGGCGGCTGCGTAACGCTCAAGTTGCTTCAGTGTCGGATTTGCTGCTTTATGTTCCCACGCGTCAATCTTCGGAAACCGTCCCACGAGCGCGTCGATATCCAGCCCGGCACGTTTGCGTGCCCAGCGCAGCAATTCTGGATTGATTTCGACGCGGTTCACGGGTCTATCTTAGCTCGGTGGGTCTTGCGATTCAGGACACTACCTCTTCCTGGCTCTTGTAGCAGCACCCTTGTGCGATCCCTTGGAAGTTGCAGCTGGCTTTCTCTGATCCACTTTGACCGCTTTCCCGGAAGCGTTCCGCACAGGCGCAAACTCCCGGGCACGTTCCAGTGCGGCGCTGACCAGATAGGTCGAACGCGGCTGTTCGACCGACCGGGCTGCTGCATCAATGATGTCGAGGTCGCGCTGCGGCACGGTGAT
This sequence comes from Betaproteobacteria bacterium, assembly GCA_947474715.1. Taxonomy (GTDB): domain Bacteria; phylum Pseudomonadota; class Gammaproteobacteria; order Burkholderiales; family SG8-39; genus CAIYPG01. Next base: position 39,863 of record CANJJT010000001.1, on the reverse strand, counting down.
GTTGATGCGAACGACCTTCCCGGGCAGGGACAGGTCTACGAGGAAGGGCAGGGCATCCCGGTTCTCGCTATCGGCGACGATGCTGTCCAGGGTCGACGGATTGGGCAACGGGTCGCCGTCTTTCAGCATGAGCGCAACGTGGGCGTCCAGCGCTTCCTTGGCGAGGATGCGTGCCTCTTCCAGCGTCGAGCCTGCAGTGATGCACCCCGGAAAGTCGGGGAAATTCACACCAAAGTCGGACCTGGCTTCCTTCCTCAGTAACGCGATATAGCTTGGCATCTGTTCACCCTTTCCAACTCGCCCCGTATTTGTCCTTGCCGGCGCCCCTCTATAGCAGACCAGCCTGTTTCATCACGCTGCGCGCCGTACCCATGGGCAAATCCTTCTTTGGGTGCGGCACCGTGACCTTGCCCTTCTTCGACGGATGCTTGAACTGATGATGTGAGCCGACGGTTCTGACCAGCTACCAGCCGTCTGCCTTGAGCTTTGCGATCAGTTCCCGGCTGTCCATTGGTCCATGCTACACACGAATACACACCGGGTAAAGGGTGCCGCGTGCTTAGCTGAGGGGATTGCCAGGGACTCTTGGCGTTGATGCTCGGCTGGTCTCGTTTCCTGGGGGGCGGCGAGGAGCCGGCGGGTGGAGCGTAGGGTGGGGGCATCGGCCGCGCCCTTAAAAGCCGGCCCAAGCTGCTGCTGCTCGGCATGACCCCAGGATGAGGGCCGCCAACCTTGGGAAATTCACCGGGAAAATATGATCAGATTACGGTACTACACACTGCCATCAAAGGCTCACCGGAGTAAATGTAATCAATGCTCCGGTGTCTCTGCCAACGGCTTCAGGCCTTGTCCGCCGCCGTGGTGAAGGAGTCGCAGAAGAACTCGTTCTCCGGCAGCTTGCAGCTTTCGGTGAAGTCCTTCTTGGCCGAGTCCACCATGATGGGCACGCCGCAGGCATACACCTGGTGGCCTGAAAGATCGGGGAAGTCCTGCATCACGGCGCGGTGCACGAAGCCGCTGCGGCCGGCCCAGTTGTCCTCGGGCAGGGCATCGGAGATGACCGGTACATATTGGATGTGGGCATGCGCGTCGGCCCATTGCTGCACCAGTGCATGCATGTATAGGTCCTTGGGGCGGCGACCACCCCAGTAGATCACCATGGGGCGCTTGATGCCCTTGTGCAGGGCTTCAAGGACCAATGACTTGATGGGGGCAAAGCCGGTGCCGCTGGCCACCAGCACGATGGGCTTGTCGCTCTCCTCGCGCAGGAAGAAGCTGCCCAGCGGCCCTTCGAAGCGCAGGATGTCGCGTTCCTTCATCTGCGTGAAGACATGGCCGGTGAACGATCCGCCGGCCACCTGGCGGATGTGCAGTTCAAGCAATTCTTCGTCATGCGGCGCATTGCCCAGCGAGAAGCTGCGCCGGCTGCCGTCACGCAGCAGGATGTCGATGTACTGGCCGGCCAGGAATTGCAGGCGTTCGTTGGCCGGCAGCTTGAGCGAGACGATGATGACGTCGTCGGCCACGCGTTCCAGCTTGGCCACGCGGGCCGGCAGCTTGCGCAAGGGGATGTCGCCGGCCTTGCGCACTTCGCGGGCCTCGATCACCACGTCGGTCAGCGGCTTGGCCTGGCAGAACAGCACATGGCCCTTGGCCTTTTCCTCGGCGGACAAGGCCTTCTCTGCGTAATGGCCGTAATCGACCTCGCCCGAAATCAGCTTGCCCTTGCAACTGCCGCAGGCGCCGTCCCTGCAGCCATAGGGGAGCATCAGTCCGGCTGTCGTGGCGGCATCAAGCACGCATTCGCCCGCGTTGGCGGTGAATTCGTGGCCCGTATTCTGGATGGTGACCTTGAACGTCATGGCTGGCTTTCGTTTTCTGGCTGTCGGTGATGTAGGAGATGTAGGAGATGTAGGTCAGGAGGATAAAATGAACCATGCAAAACAGAATGCAGTTGCTGCTGGTCGGAACCGGTGACGTTGCGGGGCGCGCCCTGCCGTCGCTGGCGGCGCAGTTTGACGTGCTGGCCCTGGCCCGCACCCCCCGGCGCGCTGCCGAACTGGCCGGCTTGCCCCTGCACCCGATGCCGGAAATCCGCGTCGCAGACCTGGATGATGCGCAATCCCTGGATGCTGCACTGGAGATTACCGACCTGATCCTGCACTGCGCCCCCCCGGCCGCCATTCCTGCAAGCGCCAGCCTGGATGAGCGCACACGGACACTGCTGGTGGCGCTGGACCGAGCCTCTGTAAAGGCGCGCGGCATCGTACCACGGCGGTTTGTGTACGTCAGTACCAGCGGGGTCTATGGCCACTGCGCCGGGGCGCTGGTGGAGGAGGACAGGCCGGTGTCTGCCACAACCGGCCGTGCGCGCCGCCGCGTGGATGCGGAGCAGCAGCTCGCTGCATGGTGCGCCGCACGCCAGGTCGGCCTGGTGATCCTGCGCGTGCCGGGCATCTACGCCGCCGACCGCCTGCCCCTGGAACGCGTGCGGCGCGGCACACCGGTGCTTTGCCGCGAAGACGATGTCTACACCAACCACATCCACGCCGAGGATCTGGCACGCATCTGCGAGCGCGCACTGAACCTTGAGGTGCCTCCCGGCGTCTATAACGCCAGCGATGACAGCGAACTGCTCATGGGGGACTGGATCGATCTGGTGGCAGACCACTTCAGCTTGCCACGGCCACCGCGCATCACCCGCAGCGAAGCGGCCGGGCGCATCGACCCGGGGATGCTGTCCTTCATGAGTGAATCACGCCGCCTGGTCAACCAACGGCTCAAGCAGCACATGGGCTATGAACTGCTGTATCCGACGGTCCGGCATGGGCTGGCCGCGGTCCCCCGGCTTGCCGGGAATGCCTGAGGAAGACATGGACATGCTGCTGGTTTTTACCAATATGCCCACCCGCGAGAGCGCCGAGGAACTGGCGCGTCAGCTGATCGACCTGCGCGTGGCGGCCTGCGTCAATTTGCTGGCACCCTGCCGTTCCGTCTATCGCTGGAAAGACCGGGTGGACGTGGATGAAGAGCACCCGATGCTGATCAAGACCACGCGTGAGCGTTATGCCGACCTGGAATCGGCGTTGCGCTTTGCCCACCCTTACGAGATCCCCGAGATCATCGCCGTGCCGGTCGAGGCCGGCCTGCCGGAGTACCTGCAGTGGGTGGCCGACGAAACAGCCGAGCGCGGCTGAGCGGCTGGGCCATTGATCATGAAATCCGGAATCATCATGGACAGGCGCTGGATCACAAGCCTGCTGGGGCTGCTGATCGCCCTCATGCTGCACAGTCCCATGGCGGCAGCCATCAATCCGGAGAATCTGCTCGAGCCGGACAAGGCCTTCCGCTTTTCCGCGCGTGCGGTTGAAGGGGGCAAAGTGGAAGTCAGCTATCGCATTGCCCCGGGCTACTACCTTTATCGCGACCGCTTCAAGTTCGAGGCCGATCCGGCTGCCGTGGTTCTGGGCACCGCGCAGTTTCCGGCGGGCCTGATTCATGAAGACAAGTTTTTCGGCAAGCAGGAGATCTACCGCGGGGATCTGCGCATCCTGGTGCCCGCGAGCGGCGTGGAGCGTTTCCGTCTGGTCGTGACCTCGCAGGGATGCGCCGATGCCGGCATCTGCTATGTGCCGCATCGCCAGACTGCCGCCATCAATCTGTCCGATACGACTGGAAAGACAGGCTCGTCCCTGCGCGATCGGCTGGATGCGGCAGCACCGCAGGCGGATGCAGGGGGCTCCGGTGTGCGCTGGGGACTGGATGCCAGTGATATCGACATTGCCCGGCTGCTGGAAGAGAGCAGCTTCTGGCTGGTGATCGTGAGTTTTTTCGTCTTCGGCCTGTTGCTCAGTTTCACCCCCTGCATGCTGCCGATGATCCCCATCCTGTCCGGCATCATCGTTGGCCAGGGTGGTGGCGGGGACAAGCGGCGTGCCCTGATCCTTTCGCTGGCTTATGTACTGGGCATGGCGCTCGCCTACGCGGCCGCTGGCATGACGGCCGCGTGGTCCGGCTCGCTGCTGGCCGCTGCGCTGCAGAATGCCGCGGTGCTGATCGGCTTTGCGCTGGTGTTCGTGGTGCTGGCCCTGTCCATGTTCGGACTGTTCGAGCTGCAGTTGCCCCGCTTCATTCGGCATCGCCTGCATGACGCTCACCAGCAACTGAGCGGTGGGCGCATCGCCAGTGTCGCTGCCATGGGGCTTTTCTCCGCCATCATCGTCAGTCCCTGTGTGGCCGCACCGCTGGCCGGCGCTCTCCTCTACATTTCACAGTCCCGTGACCTGGTGCTGGGCGGCACGGCACTGTTCGTGATGGCGTTGGGGATGGGGGTTCCCCTGGTGGTGATGGGGGTGTCGGAGGGCGCGTTTCTGCCCCGCACCGGCCACTGGATGAAACTGATCCGGCAGTTTTTCGGATTGTTGCTGCTGGCCGTGGCGGTGTGGATCGTCTCGCCACTGGTGTCGGTATCGCTGCAGATGGGCGCCTGGGGCAGCATGCTCATCGTCATGGCCTTGTTGCTCAAGGCCATCGATCCGCTGCCTGCGCGGGCCGGCACGGCGCCGCGGGTGGCCAAGGCGCTCGGCCTGATTGTCCTGCTGGCCGGCACCGCCATGCTGATCGGGGTGATGACGGGCAGCCGCGATCCGCTGCGACCGCTGCATCACCTGTTCAGTGATTCGGCCGGGGAAGGGGCGCCGCTGCATTTCGAGCGGGTGAACTCAGTGGCGGAACTGGATGCCCGGCTGAAGTCCGCGGGACAGCCGGTGATGCTGGATTTCTACGCCGACTGGTGCGTGACCTGCAAGGAAATGGAGCGTTATACCTTCACCGATGTGCGGGTGCAGGAGCGGCTGGGCAAGGTGTTATTGCTGCAGGCCGACGTGACCGGCAATAGCGAGGACCATCGTGCCCTGCTCAAGCGCTTTCGTCTGTTTGGCCCGCCGGGCATCGTGTTCTTCGATGCCGACGGGCGCGAGGTGCCGGGCCTGCGGGTGATCGGCTACCAGTCGGCGGAAACCTTCCTGCGCTCCCTGGACCGGTTGCCGCGCTGAAATCCGGCTTAGCGCGCTTCGGCCAGCCAGCGGGCTGCGTCGAGGGCAAAGTAAGTCAGGACGCCGTCGGCACCGGCGCGTTTGAAGGCCAATAGCGACTCCATCGCCACGGTGCGCTCGTCCAGCCAGCCATTTGCGGCGGCGGCCTTGAGCATGGCGTATTCGCCGCTCACCTGATAGACGAAGGTGGGGGCCTTGAACTCGTCCTTGACCCTGCGCACGATGTCCAGATAAGGCATGCCCGGTTTCACCATCACCATGTCTGCGCCTTCGGCCAGGTCGAGCCCGACTTCCCACAGCGCTTCATCGGAATTGGCGGGATCCATCTGGTAGGTGAACTTGTTGCCCTTGCCCAGGGCGGACGCGGAGCCGACGGCGTCGCGGAACGGACCGTAGAAGCCCGAAGCATATTTCGCGGAATAGGCCATGATGCGGGTATGGATATGGCCCTTCTCCTCCAGCGCCTTGCGTAACACGCCGATGCGGCCGTCCATCATGTCCGACGGGGCGACGATGTCCACCCCGGCCTCTGCCTGGGTCAGCGCCTGGCGGCGCAGCATGTCCAGAGTCTTGTCGTTGATGATGTAGCCGGCCTTGTCGATGATGCCGTCCTGGCCGTGGCTGGTGTAGGGGTCCAGAGCCACGTCGGTGATGACGCCCAGTTCGGGAAAAGCCTTTTTGAGGGCGGCCACCGCGCGCGGGATCAGTCCCTTGGGGTTGGCGGACTCGCGCCCGTCCGGGGTCTTCAGCCCGGTCTCGATGTTTGGGAATAGCGCCATGGCCGGCACGCCCAGCTTGACGCACAGCCCGGCGGTCTCCAGCAGTTTGTCGATCGTCATGCGCGAAACGCCGGGCATGGAGGCCACCGCCTGTGACAGGTTCTTGCCATCGATGACGAAGACGGGGTAGATCAAATCATTTGTAGTGAGCACATGCTCACGCATGAGGCGCCGTGAGAAATCATCCTTGCGCATGCGACGCATCCGAACCTGGGGAAATTGTCCGTACGTTTCCATGAGTGTTCCGTTCTGGTTTCGCTCGATTGGCATGACGAAGTCATGCGTCGGTCAGCCTGATTGTTGGCTCGCTGTCCGCTCATTGTCGCGCAGACACACTCCCCGGCTCAAGAATGGGGAACTTTTCGGCTGTTCCGCCACTCTATAAGGCAGGCAGTTGCGAGACTGTCTCCCGCTTCTCCTCCCTGAGCGGGTGCCTTAGTCCCTAAGGCATTTTGTCCCCGGGCTTTTATCCCCTTAAGCCCGGGGCTTTTTTATTCCGGGACTCGCGGGCTTGCGGGTTTCCTTCGCTGCGGCTGCCGGGACCGGGAGCCCCAGCCAGCTGGCAAAGACTGCCTCGGCTTCTTCGATGCCGACCTTCTTCAGGCTGGAAAACAGCTGCGCCGAGTACTCTCCCGCCAGCAGTTTCAAAGCCTTGTTCACTTCCAGCAGCACGCGGATGCCGTCCTGGCGCGACAGCTTGTCGGCCTTGGTCAGCAGGATGTGAACCGGTTTCAGGGTCGGCCTGAACCAGGCCAGCAGCTCCTGGTCCAGGGGAGACATGGGGTGACGCACGTCCATGATCAGGGCCAGTCCGCGCAGTGACTGGCGTGTACGCAGATATTCCCCCAGATCGCGTCCCCAGGGGGCCTTGATGGCTTCTGGAACCTTGGCGTAACCGTAACCCGGGAGGTCCACCAGATAGTGGCGCCCATTGATGTCAAAGTAATTGAGCAGCTGTGTGCGCCCAGGGGTCTTGCTGACGAAAGCCAGTTTGTGGTGGTCCGTCAGGGTGTTGAGCGCACTGGATTTGCCCGAATTGGAACGGCCGGCAAACGCAATTTCGCCTTCGCCTTCCGGCGGCAGGGTGTGAAGCTCACGTACGCTCGTGACGAAACGTGCTTGCCGGAACAGGGTTGCTTGAGGCATGGCGGGGGCCGGTGAACGGCTTAAAACAGGGGGAAAGTTGGCGAAGAATCAGACAGCTGCGCTAGAATACCAGCTTTTACAACATGCCCGAACGCCTTTCGGCGAGGTTCGTCAATCGAACTGCGGGTTCCGCTTTAGGAGAACGCATGAAACGAGCGCTGGCGCTCGCCGCCCTGCTGCTTTGCGTGCAGACAGTTGCGGCAGCCGAACCGCCCAAGGCTGACCTTGTCAAGGGACAGGCCATTGCCACACAGGTATGTGCCGCCTGCCATGGGGTCGACGGCAACAGCCCTGCCCCTGCCAATCCCAAGCTGGCTGGGCAGATACCCGAGTATCTGCACAAGCAACTCAACAACTTCAAGCCAGTGAATGGCAAGGCGGAGCGTGCAAACCCGGTGATGATGGGATTCGCGTCAACGCTTTCCGCGGATGACATGCGTAATGTTGCGGCGTACTTCGCTTCCCAGCCGGCCAAGCCGGGCACGGCCAGGAACAAGGACACGGTGACGCAGGGACAAAAGCTTTGGCGCGGTGGCGATGTTGCCCGGGGCTTGCCGGCCTGTGCATCCTGCCACGGAGCGACCGGTGCTGGCATACCCGTGCAGTATCCGCGGCTTGCCGGCCAGCATGCCGAATACACCGAGGTGCAACTCAAGGCTTTCCGCGCGGGTGAGCGGGCGAACGATGCAAACCGCATGATGCGTGCCATCGCCGCCAAGCTGAATGATGCGGAAATAAAGGCAGTTTCCGACTATATTGCTGGCCTCAAGTAAATCGGTCACAGAAGGGGACAGGGGGGCGTAAGCCCCCCTTTTCTTTTGAACCATGAGCAGCAAACAATGAACTCTCCACGAAGCGCGGCCTTGGAACTGTTGTCCTCCATGCGCTTTGCCGTGAGCCTGCTCACGATCATTGCCGTGGCTTCCACCATTGGCACGGTGCTCAAGCAGAACGAGCCCTATTCAAACTATCTGGAGCAGTTCGGGCCGTTCTGGTTTCCGATATTCGCGAACCTGGGCCTGTACTCGGTTTACAGCGCCTGGTGGTTTCTGGTGATTCTCGGCTTCCTGGTCGTTTCGACCAGCCTGTGCCTGTGGCGCAATGCGCCCAGGATGCTGCGTGAAACGCGTCGTTTCCAGGACAGCTTGCGTGAAAAGGGCTTCGACAATTTTTCCCAGCGTGCCACCTACTCGACCAGCCTGCCACCAGAACAGGCACGCGAGCGACTGGCCGCCTATCTGAATGCAGAAGGTTTCAGCATTCGCGAAACCCGGCGTGAGCAATCCACGCTGATCGCGGCGCAGGCGGGCATGCATCGTCGCTGGGGTTATGTGCTGGCCCACTCGGCCATCGTGCTCATTTGTCTGGGAGGACTGGCAGACAGTGAGGCCCTGCTCAAGTTTCAACTTTTCAGCGGCTCCAAAAAGCCCGTCAATGGCAACATGCGGCTGGCCGACGTGCCGGAGGAGTCGCGTCTGCCAGTCGGCAATATGAGCTTCAGGGCGAACATGATGGTGCCTGAAGGACGCTCGGCTGATCAGGCCGTGCTGGCCGTCGGTGACGGGCTGCTGGTGCAGGAACTGCCTTTCTCGCTGTCCTTGAAGAAATTCATCATCGAGCACTATTCGACCGGGCAGCCCAGGCTGTTTGCCAGCGAAGTGATGGTGACGGACAAGGACACCGGCAAATCCTTCGATGCCCGCATCGAGGTGAACAAGCCACTGGTCTACCGCGGCGTGACCGTTTATCAGGCGAGTTTTGATGATGGTGGGACCCTGGTGAAACTGCAGGCCCGCAATATGGCCGGTGGCCGCGAGAATCCCGGGATGATCGAGGCGAGGGTCGGAGAGACCCTGCCGTTGCAGTTTGGAGGTGCCGCCTTTCAGCTGGAGATGACCGGCTTCCGGCCATTCAACATCGAGAACATTGCGCCTGATCAGGCGGTCCCGGCGGATGCAACCGGCTCTCTTGCCGCGCGCATGCGCAACGGCTTAGGCGCGGCAGCACGCCCGGACGCGCACAAGGAAGTGCGCAACGTCGGACCAAGCTACCAGTACAAGCTGCGCGACGCAGCAGGACAGGCGCGCGAGTATCACAACTACATGCTGCCGCTGCAGGTGGACCAGCGCTGGTACATGATGACCGGAATGCGGTCTCTTCCCAGCGAGTCTTTTCGGTTTCTGCGCATTCCACTGGATGACGCAGGTTCGCTGGATGAGTTTTCCCGTCTGCGGGATGCCTTGTTCGACGCGAGCCTTCGCCGCGAGATTTCCAGACGCTTTCTGGCCGGGGCGGCAAATTCCCCGGACATGAGCGAGACAGTCAGGACCAGGCTGGACGAGACAGTGGTCCGGGTGCTCGACACCTTTGGCCGCAATGGTTTCCAGTCGGTGGCGGAGTTTCTCGACAAGGCAGTACCCGAAGCGGAACGTGAGGCTGCTGCGGGCATTTATCTGCGCGTGTTGCAGGGTGCAGCCTGGGAGGCATGGATGATCGCCCGGGAACGGGCCGGGCTGAAGCGGCTGGTGGCCGACGAGGCGCATGCGCGATTTGTCCAGGATGCGCTGAGCGCGGTCAGCGACACCTTCTTTTATGGCACGCCGCTGTATCTGCAGATGTCCGGCTACGAAGAAGTCAAAGCCAGCGTGTTTCAATTGACGCGTTCTCCGGGCAAGAATATCGTGTATTCCGGATGCCTCCTGCTGGTATTGGGCATTTTCGCAATGTTCTATGTGCGGGAACGCCGGCTTTGGCTGCTGGTCAAAGCTTCCGGCGAGGTGAAGTTTGCCTTTTCCCCCAACCGGCCTGCGCTGGACATGAGCGAAGAGTTCGAACGTCACCGCAACAAGATTCCGCAGATTCTCTCCTGAGGTCATCGAGATGGAAAACGTACAGAGCTTGCCTGTCAGGTCCGGCTGGACTTTTCTGAATACCCGCTCCCCGGGCGACTGGCTGTATGTGCTGGCTCTGATTGCCGGTGCCGCCTACGCGATGGTGCAGTACGGGGCGTACATGGACGAGTATGAAAAGGCCATCCTGGTCCTGTCAGTACCGACGTTTGGATGGCTGGGCTGGCGCTGGTCGCCAATCCGTTCCTTGCTCGCTGCCGTGGCAGTCGTCAGTCTGCTGGCCATATCGATGTACCAGTCCGACCTTGGGCGGGCAGAGGACGTTTTCCTTCTCAAGTATTTTGTCAGCAGCCAGTCGGCCATCATGTGGATGAGCGTGCTGTTCTTTCTCGCGACATTCTGCTACTGGGCTGGCCTGCTTTCTGGGTCGTCGTTTGCCGGTAGCAGCGGCACGGTGCTTACCTGGTGTGCCGTCCTGCTGGGCACCTCGGGGTTGCTGGTGCGCTGGTACGAGTCCTATCTGCTTGGGCCGGACATCGGACACATCCCGGTCTCCAATCTCTATGAGGTTTTTGTCCTGTTCAGCGTCATGACGGCACTGTTCTATCTTTACTATGAGCAGCGCTATGCGACGAAGCACCTGGGCGGCTTCGTGATGGTGGTGATCAGCGCAGCCGTAGGATTTCTGCTCTGGTACACCTTTGAGCGTGAGGCGCATGAGATCCAGCCACTGGTGCCTGCCCTGCAATCGTGGTGGATGAAGATTCATGTACCCGCCAATTTCATCGGATATGGCACTTTCTCGCTGGCGGCCATGACGGGATTTGCCTACCTCATCAAGAACTCGGCAAGCGCCGGTTCCCAGAAAGGCGCATCAGCACTCTGGGCTGCAGCCCTGGCACTGGCGCTGTTACTCGCACTGGAAGCCGTGGTGTTCCGCAAGAGTGGATCTTCGGTGTTCTGGCTTGCATACTTTGCAGTTTTCGCGACGATCTTTGGCGCCATGGTGGCGGCGCGTCATGCCATAGCGGCGCGCCTGCCGGCGGTCGAAATCCTGGAAGACTTGATGTATCGCTCCATTGCCGTCGGGTTCGCGTTCTTTACCATCGCCACCATATTGGGGGCGTTGTGGGCGGCAGAGGCGTGGGGGGCTTACTGGTCTTGGGATCCCAAGGAAACCTGGGCGTTGATTGTCTGGCTCAATTATGCCGCCTGGTTGCACATGCGTCAGATGAAGGGGTTGCGCGGCGCACCCATGGCCTGGTGGGCACTTGCCGGACTCCTGGTCACCACCTTTGCCTTTCTTGGCGTCAACATGTTCCTGTCCGGCCTGCACTCTTACGGCCAGCTCTAGGGAAGGACCGAACAAGTGGGCGACGCACCCTTGTAGATCCCCCACGTCAGAGGAAACATTTGAACGGTGATCCTCGATTTAAGACTTGATCAGTGTTTCCCTAGGGAAACTTTCCAGTCAGCACGCCGCTCGCAATTGGAATAAGCTTTCCCGCTGTCACGTTAACATCAGGGCCAGCTACGTGGAAAGCCACCCTTTTGAGCAGCACATACCCAGACTCAGGCGATATGCACGCGCCCTGGTCGGCGACCGCTATGCGGCTGACGACCTGGTGCAGGACACCCTTGAGCGTGCATGGAACAAGCTGCATCTGTGGCGGCAGGGAAGCGACTTGCGCGCGTGGCTGTTTGCCATCATGCATAACGTGTTCGTGAACCAGGTCAGGAGCCGGCGTCAGGAAATCGAGAGAAATATGGAAGAGCTTCCGCTCATGGCCGTGCGAGCCACTCAAGGCCAGAACCTCGAACTTATCGATATGGAGAGGGCCTTGCAGGCATTGCCCGATGACCAACGGGAAGTCATCCTGCTGGTCGCAGTGGAGCAGCTGACCTACGAGGAAACCAGCCGGGCATTGTCGGTGCCGATAGGTACCGTGATGTCGCGCCTTTCCCGTGGCCGGGAGCGGTTGCGCCAGATTACGAATGGTGAGGCGGTCACGCCATTGAAGTTGGTGAAATGAGCCAGGAAATTTCCGAAGCCAAACTGCATGCGTATGTCGACGGTCTGTTGTCCGAGACCGAGCGCGAGGCTTTGGACGCTCATCTGGCGGCGAACCCGGAGGATGCCGCGCGTGTTCGAGATTGGAGGGAGCAGGGACAGGCCCTGAGGAATCGCTTCAATCCGGTTCTGGATGAGCCCATTCCCCCACGGCTGCTCATGCGTCCGCCGACCTTCGTGCGCCGCTATGCCATGGCTGCCTGCTTTGCGGTTGGCGGCATCATGGTGGGCAGTCTGCTCGGCTGGATGGCAAGGGGGATGCTGCCAGGGTTCCCGCTTTCTGCTGGAGGCGTGCCCGGATTCGCACGGCAGGCGGCAATCGCACACGTGGTCTATGCGCCGGAGGTAAGGCATCCGGTAGAGGTGGGGGCCGACCAGGAGGAGCATCTGGTGCGCTGGCTTTCGAAGCGCCTGGGCACGGAGCTGAAATGCCCCAAGCTTGCCGGCCTGGGATACGAACTGGTGGGCGGACGGCTTCTTTCCGGTCCCAATGGTCCAGTGGCGCACTTCATGTTTCAGGACGCGCGCGGGGCCAGGCTGACGCTCTATGTTTCGGTTCAGAAAGGCGAATCGAGGCAGACGGCCTTCCGTTTTTCGCAGGAGGACAAGGTCGGCGTTTTTTACTGGATAGACGGAAACTATGGCTACGCGCTTTCCGGAGAAGTCAGTCGTGAGGCGCTGCTGCAGATTGCTGACGCCGTCTACAAGCAACTGAATCCTTAGCAATCATCATGATTGACGGCAAGTTGCCGCAATCTTCATCGGAGCGCTGCACATGTTGATCAAGAAACCAGCCGATATCAGACCATCGGAGATCACCCCTTTCGATGTGTACAGGCGCCGCCGGGAGTTTCTTGCTGCAGCCGGCCTTGTTGCGGGCAGCGCCCTCGCTGGTTTCCTGCCGAAGGACGCCAGAGCCCAGTCACCGGGTGCCAAACTGGCAAACGTCCGAAAAAGTGCACTTAGCACCAGTGAAAAGCCGAACACCTTCAAGGACGTTGCCAGCTACAACAACTTCTACGAATTCGGGACGGATAAATCCGATCCTGCAGAGCTGGCCGGACGCATGAAGGTCCGGCCGTGGAGCGTCAAGGTTTCCGGGGAAGTCGCAAAGCCGCGCACGTTTGCCATTGAAGATTTGTTGAAGCTGCAACTCGAAGAACGCATCTATCGCATGCGTTGCGTCGAGGCCTGGTCCATGGTCATCCCGTGGATCGGGTTCGAGTTCAACCAGATTGCGAAGCTGGTTGAGCCCACTTCGAAGGCCAAGTTCGTCGAGTTTGTCACTGCCGTGCAGCCCGAAACGATGCCTGGCGTTCGCTATCCGGTGTTGCAATGGCCTTACACAGAGGGATTGCGCATTGACGAGGCGATGCATCCATTGACCATCATGTCGGTGGGCATCTATGACCAGGTTCTGCCCAATCAGAATGGAGCGCCGATCCGTCTGGTGGTGCCGTGGAAGTACGGCTTCAAAAGCGCGAAATCCATCGTGGAAATCCGTTTCGTCGAGCGGCAGCCGAAGATCGCATGGGAAATTGCCAACCCGAGCGAGTACGGTTTTTATTCCAACGTCAATCCGGATGTTGACCATCCCCGCTGGAGCCAGAAGTCGGAGAAGCGGCTGCCTGCCTTCTTCGCCAATCGCAAAACCGAAATGTTCAATGGTTATGCAGAACAGGTGGCCAAACTCTATGCAGGAATGGATTTGAAGAAGCTCTACTGAGAATCGGGTTCAGCAGGTGCATTCAAATCCATCAAGGAGGGCCATAGCGGTGTGGAAGGCCGGCGTATTCTTGTTGGCCTTGATTCCTCTGGCACGGTTGGTGGCGGGTGTCCTGGCTTTCCCAGAGTGGCTGGGTGCCAATCCCGCGGAGTTCATTAGCCGCTCCACTGGGGATTGGGCGCTTCGCATCCTGCTCCTGACCCTTGCGATCACTCCGTTGCGAAAGCTTTCCGGAAGAGCGTGGCTCTTGCAATTCCGGCGAATGCTGGGGCTGTTTACTTTTTTCTACGCGGTAATCCATTTTGCAAGCTATATCGCGTTCGATCATGTTTTCGAATTGGATGCAATCCTCAAGGACATCATCAAACGACCATTCATCACCGTAGGTTTTGCCTGCCTGGTGCTGATGTTGCCGCTGGCGTTGACTTCGGCGAATGCCATGATCCGGTGGCTGGGGGCGAGACGGTGGAGAGCCCTGCATCGACTCATTTATGTCATCGGCCCCCTGGCGGTGCTGCATTTCTGGTGGATGGTCAAGCGGGATATCACCGAGCCAGCGATATATGCGATAGTTTTGGCCCTGTTGCTGGGATACAGGTTGAAGAAATTTTTGGAGGGACGCACAATGCAGCAGGCATCTGGATAGCCGGATCATCATGTGTAACCAGATGTAACCACAGTCTAAGTGGCCTAGCCTTGCGGCGAGGTTGGCTAAAGCCTCCAGCTTGAAAGATAATTGGTAGATCGCTGGCTCCCTGATTTTCACATTTCAGAATGGGCGCTGGCCTACCCAAGTCCGCATTTGATGGCGCCGGGGAGGGCGTTGTTGGCAGTTTCGGATCTAAGGGTCGGGCAGGCTTCACACATAATAAGATTAGAAGGCGGGATTGCTGCTATGACGAAGGTACGTGTTATTTCATTGCTTGCACTGGGTGTGATGATTGTGGGTGGTGCGGGGTATTGGGCCGGCGGGCTGCGCACACCCGGAACTCCGGCACCTGTGGCAAACAACCAGGCTGGGGAATCGAAGGGCGCAAAGGGTGGGGCGGGCAAGGGTGGCGGTGGACCGGTGCCGGTGGAACTGACCAAGGTATCCACCGCAGCCATGCCACAGACAATCACCGCGGTTGGCAGTCTTAGGTCGGATGAGTCGGTGATGCTGAGGCCGGAAGTCTCCGGGCGCATCACTGCCATCGAGTTTCAGGAAGGTCAGCAGGTCACAAAAGGAAGTGTACTGGTCCGGCTTGATCCTGCGGTCAACCTAGCAGAAGTCCAGCAGGCACGTGCCAATCTTGCGCTCGCCAAGAGCAAGTACGAGCGCGCAGTCGATCTTTCGACGCGCAACTTCATCTCCAGCCAGGCGCGAGACGAAGCCAAGAATACCTTCGAGGTGGCCCAGGCTGCTGCGGGATTAGTGGAAGCGAGACTGGCGAAGACCGAGATCAAGGCACCGTTTTCCGGCTTCATTGGATTGAGGGTGGTATCCGTCGGAGACTATGTGCGGGAAGGCCTGACGGATCTTGTCAACCTTGAGGCAATTGATCCGATCAAGGTCGACTTTAGGATCCCGGAAATGTTCCTCAGCCAGGTCAAGGTCGGGCAGTCGCTGGATCTGGCGCTTGATGCCCTGCCGGGCAAGACTTACACCGGCAGGGTTACAGCGCTCAATCCGCTGCTGGACGCTGCCGGAAGGGCGCTAGTCATCCGGGCGCAAGTCAAGAATCCCGGAAATCTGAGGCCTGGAATGTTCGCACGTGTGAGCCTGATCACCAGTGCCAAGCAGGATGCACTGGTCGTGCCTGAAGAGGCTCTTGTGCCTCAGGGAAGCGAGCAGTTTCTATTCCGGGTGATGGATGACCGCGCCGAGCGTGTCAAAGTTGTCACTGGGCTTAGGCGCGACGGAAAGGTGGAGATAATCAGTGGTGTCGAGAAGGACAACGTGATCGTTCTCGCCGGCCAGTCACGACTCAGGGATGGTTCGGCAGTTCGCGCTGCAAAGGCAGGGGGGGGCGGGGACGCGGGCATCAAGCAGCGTTCAGGAGAAAGCGCAGCAACCGCTCCAAAATCGTAAGCAACCTGTCCGGATTTTTGTATCCGAAGCACTTCAAGTGAGGTAAGCCATGTCTCTGCCCGAGCTGTGTGTACGCAGGCCGGTTTTCGCAACCGTGCTGTCCCTGGTCATATTGCTCCTGGGATTGGTTTCCTACCAGCGACTGTCCATCCGAGAATATCCGCGCATTGACGATCCTATCGTCAGTGTCACCACCAATTATCGCGGTGCCTCGGCCGAGGTGATCGAATCCCAGGTGACAAAAATCATCGAAGATTCGTTGTCCGGCATCGAGGGGGTGGAGCAGATGTCATCGCAAAGCCGCCCGGAACGCAGCATCATCAATGTGCGTTTCAAGCTGTCCCGTACTCCGGATTCTGCAGCTGCGGATGTCAGGGACAAAGTGTCACGGGTACGCGGGCGACTTCCCATAGAGGTGGAAGAGCCAGTGATCGCCAAGGTGGAGGCCGACTCGCAATCGGTGGTCAGCATTGCTGTAGAGGCGGGAACGCTGAACACACTGGAGGCTTCCGACTACGTCAATCGCTATATCAAGCCGCGCCTGTCAGTGATTCCCGGCACGGCTGAAGTGAGGGTGTTCGGTGAACGACTCATGGCCATGCGCATCTTCATCGATCGAACCCGCCTCGCAGCCTACAGGCTGACAGTGCAGGACGTGGAAGACTCCCTGAGACGCCAGAACGCCGAAATACCCGCTGGACGCATCGAATCCGATGCTCGCGAGTTCACGGTGGTATCGCAAACGGGCGTTCAGACGGTGGAGCAGTTTTCCGACATCATCGTATCCAATGTCGGCGGATACTCGGTGCGCATTCGCGACATTGCCAATGTTGTCGTTGGACCGGTGGAAGAAAGAACCATTTCCAGATTCAACGGAAAGCCCTCGCTCAATATCGGGATAATCAAGCAGGCTGTTGCAAATCCGCTGGAGCTTTCACGCGATGTGCGGGCGGAAGTGGAGATGATCAACGAGAACCTGCCGCACAACATGAAGCTCGTGATCGGGTATGACACCTCCGAGTTCATTTCCCGGTCGATTTCCTCTGTATTTCATACCATCGGCGAGGCCGTCCTGCTCGTGGTGCTCGTCATTTTCTTTTTCCTCCGCAGCCTGAGAGCAACCATCATTCCGATCGTCACGATACCGGTGTCGCTGATCGGGGCCTTTGCGCTCATGTACCTTTTTGGTTTCACGATTAATACGCTGACCATGCTTGCCATCGTGCTGGCGATCGGATTGGTGGTGGACGATGCCATCGTTGTTATGGAGAACATCTACCGGCACCTGGAAGACGGCATGTCGCGTCGCCAGGCCGCCTTGCAGGGGTCTAAAGAGATTGCCTTTGCAGTGGTGGCAATGACCCTGACCCTTGCTTCAGTTTTTGCACCGCTCGCATTCGCAACCGGAAGAACAGGGCGATTGTTCATCGAGTTTGCACTAACCTTGTCCGGAGCCGTGCTGGTTTCGGGGTTCTTGGCGCTTACGCTCACGCCGATGATGTGCTCGCAGCTCCTCAAGCACGAAACGAAGCATTCCTGGCTTTACAACAAGATAGAGGCTGGTTTCGAGGCGTTTACTCACGGATACCGTCGACTCTTGACTGCCGCACTGGGCGCCCGCTGGCTGGTGTTGGCCGGATGGTTTGTCACTATTGTTTTCGGTCTGTTTTTGTTTACACAGCTCAAGTCCGAACTGTCTCCCATCGAGGACCGAGGCATCATTTTCGGAGTCGTGACTGCACCACAAGGATCTACCCCTCAGTACACATCCAATCAGATGAGACCGATTGAGGAGTTCTACGGTCAAGTGCCGGAGGCGCGGGCATTTACGACTATTTCAGGGAATCCCACCGTGGTTGATGGTACCGCCATTCTCCGTCTCAAGCCCTGGGAGGAGCGCGAGAAAAAACAACAGCAGATCACTGAGGAACTGCGACCCAAACTGGCTGCAATTCCTGGGGCCCAGGTGTTCCCCATCAATCCGCCTTCGCTGGGACAGAGTGCCAGGGCTGCACCGTTGCAGTTCGTGATCATGGCGCAAATTCCATATCCTGAACTTCAGCGCCTTGCCGACCGCTTTCTCGAGGAGGCACGAAAGTACCCTGGCGCGCAGAATCTCCAGACGGACCTCCGTTTGAATACACCCGAGGTCAGAGTGAACATCAACCGGGATAAGCTTGGCGACATGGGCATCAATGTCGACAATGTGGCAAGAACTCTGGAAACAATGCTTGGAGGCCGGCAGGTAACGCGCTTCAAGAAAGATGGTCAGCAGTATGACGTGATCGTCCAGGTGGCCCGCCTGGACAGAAATTCACCCGCAGACATCAGCGAAATGTATGTCAGGGCCAGAAACGGAGCGATGGTCCAGCTTGCGAACATCGCTGACGTCAAGGAAGGCGTAGCGCCACAGTCCCTGAACCACTTTCAGAGACTGCGTGCGGTGAAGATCACCGGCACTCTTGCACCCGGTTACGCCCTTGGTGAGGCGCTTGAAGCCTTTGATGCGGCTGCCAAGGTCGCATTGGGTTCCTCGGCTCAGACAGCCCTTGATGGCCAGTCGCGCGAGTACAGGGCCTCTGGCAGTGAGATCTACTTCGTGTTCGTTCTGTCCTTGTTCTTCATCTATCTTGTTCTTTCGGCACAGTTCGAGAGCTTTACGACTCCCTCGGTGATTATGTTGTCGGTTCCGTTGTCGATGACAGGGGCCCTCCTTACCTTGCTGGTGACAGGGGGTACGCTCAACATCTACAGCCAGGTGGGCTTGATTACCCTGGTGGGATTGATTACCAAACACGGTATCCTGATTGTCGAGTTCTCCAATCAGCTGCGGGCGCAAGGTAAGGACCTGATGACGGCAGTCATCGATGCGGCGACGATGCGACTGCGCCCCATACTCATGACTACTGGTGCCATGGTACTGGGTGCCTTGCCACTTGCTTTGGCCACAGGTGCGGGCGCCGAGTCGCGCTCGCAGATAGGCTGGGTGATTGTGGGCGGCATGTCATTCGGTACCATGCTGACCCTGTTCGTTGTTCCGGTTGCATACTCATTGCTGGCAAGAAAGGCCCACATTGAGGGTCATGGGATCGACATTGCCGAGTCACATGGAGAAGCTCAGGAATTGGCTGCCCAGAAGCACAGCTGAACGCGGCCGTTAAGGATTTTTTCAGAGCGTCCTGTTAAGGCAGAATATGTTCATTCTCAAATAGGGTCGAGACTTTTTCCCGTTCACGAACGAGATGTGTTTGTGAGCCATCAACCATCACCTCGGCTGCGCGGGGTCTGCTGTTGTAGTTGGAGCTCATGCTCATTCCGTATGCGCCGGCGGAATGTATCGCCAGCAGGTCTCCCTGCTCAAGGGCGAGTTGACGGTTGCGGCCCAGGAAATCACCGGTTTCGCAAATCGGACCGACTATGTCATAGCGCCTAGTTGTGCCTTTGCGGGGTTGAACTGGTGAAATCTCATGCCAGGCAGCATACAGGGACGGTCTGATCAGATCGTTCATTGCTGCATCCACCACCGCAAAGTTCTTTGAAGGGCCATGCTTGAGGAACTCAACGCGCGTCAGCAGAATCCCGGCATTTCCAACGAGTACCCTCCCCGGTTCCAGAACAAGGCGCAGTTTGCGGCGACCAAGACGCTTGAACAGGCTGGAGAGATACTGTTCAAGCGCGGGAGGTTGTTCCTTTTTGTAGCGAATACCGACCCCACCTCCCAGATCAATGTGTTCAAGCTCGATGCCAATCCGCTTGAGTTTGTCCACCAGAACGAGTATTCGATCCAGGGCGGCGATGAAAGGCTCGACTTCGGTCAACTGCGAACCGATATGGCAGTCAATGCCGACTATCTTCAGCCCTGGTAAATGGACAGCCTTGCGATACAGGTCTAGAGCTTCCTCATGCGGAATACCGAACTTGTTGTCCTTGAGACCGGTAGAGATATAGGGATGGGTCCGGGCATCGACGTCAGGATTGACGCGCAACGAGACAGATGCGATTTTTCCGATGGACGATGCGATATTCGAAAGCCTTTCCAGCTCCTGCTCGGATTCTGCATTGAAGCAGAGGATGTCAGCCTGCAGCGCATAGCGGATTTCCGAGACACTCTTGCCGACCCCGGAGAAAACCACCTTACGGGTGTCGCCCCCTGCTGCAATGACTCGTGCAAGCTCACCGCCCGATACTATATCGAAGCCTGCCCCTAGCTTTGCGAAGAGGTTCAATATGGCTAAATTGGAATTAGCCTTCATGGCATAGCAGATCAGGACATCGCGCGAACCGCAGTTGTCTAGAAGGGACTTGAAACCGGACTCAAGTGCTGCCCGTGAATAGACGTAACATGGTGTGCCGTAATCCCGGGCGATCTGCTCCAGAGAAACAGACTCGGCGTGAAGTACATCGTCCTTTTGATGAAAGTACGTCAATGCGGCGTCTTTCATTGCGGCGGTACTTGTTGATTCTGTCCAGGGCGGGTATCGTTTGCAGGCTTTGCGGGAAGGTACAGTGCCCCCTTGTTTCCACATGCCGAAAGCAACATTACCGAGAGTATCAGGCTGACTATGCGCAACATCGTTAAGTGTTCCGAAATTTTCGCGATGGTAGCACGGGCATGAGCGATTTCGAGCGACTTGCAACCGAAGCGCTGGAAGGCCTCGTCATTGCAATGGATTCCTGTGATCTGGATTGTGACGTGGACCAAAAAGGAGATGGAGTCCTGGAGATAACCCTCACAGATGGTTCGAAAATCATCATCAATCGGAATTCATCGGCCGGTGAGATCTGGGTCGCAGCGAAGTCTGGCGGATATCATTTTCGCCGGTCCGGCGAAACTTGGATCAACACCCGCAGCGGGGAGGGACTTGTCGACCGGTTGTCCCGCTGCCTGAGTGAGCAGTGTGGTATTTGCGTGGACCTTCGGGACCAACGTCAATAAAGCTGATTGCGCACTTCCTCCGCGCCTTTGGAAGTGTCTGTTGCACTTGATTCCGGAGGCAGGCTCTCTTTGAGGAAGAATTCGGGGCGGCCGTTGGCAGATTGCTGACCGGCTTCATTGACCTTTACGCTGACAATGCCCTCAGGAACCGATTTCGGTTCCTCGGGGAACTCCTTAAGGGCTTTGGACATGTACCCTAACCAGATTGGAAGGGATGTTGTTCCGCCGGTTTCCCCGTTGCCGAGCTTTCTCGGCTGATCAAATCCCACCCAGGCTACACCCACCAGTTTCGGCGAATAGCCATTGAACCAGGCGTCAACAAAATCATTGGTGGTGCCGGTTTTCCCTGCAAGATCCTGGCGGCCCAGGGAGGAGGCTCTGGCCGCAGTTCCATAGCGGACAACATCACGCATCATATTGTCCATAAGAAACGCATTCCGTGCGTCTATTACCCTCAGCTCCTCATTACCTGCCTGTTGCGGCTTGGCTTGAGCCAGCAGATTGCCGCGATCATCAACTATCTTTGCCACCACGTAGGGTTCTATCTTGAATCCGCCATTTGCAAATATCGCGTATGCGCGGGCCATCTGCCAGATGGTGACCGAACCAGCGCCGAGTGCCATGGTCAGGTATGGTGGATGTTTGTCTGCATCAAATCCGAATCGCTTTACGTAGTCCTGAGCATACTGGGTGCCAATCGACTGAAGTACCCGGATTGAAATCATGTTCTTCGATTTGGCCAAGCCTGTTCTTAGTTGCATCGGCCCTTCGTACTTGCCATCGTAGTTCTTCGGTTCCCAGACTTGCCCACCCGTCAGGAAAGGGTCAACCACTACTGGTGCGTCGTTGACTATGGTGGCTGGGGTGAAACCCTTTTCGATAGCTGCAGAGTAGATAAACGGCTTGAATCCTGAACCAGGCTGGCGCCAAGCTTGGGTTACATGGTTGTACTTGTTTCGATTGAAGTCGAATCCGCCCACGAGCGCCCGGATTGCGCCATCCTGGGGGCTGACTGAAATGAAAGCCGATTCCGGTTCAGGCAACTGCACAATCTGCCAAAGGGACTTTTCATCCTTCATGATCCGAATGATTGAGCCCCTCCGGATGCGCTTGTTGGGCACCGCCTTGTCATCCAGGGAACGAGCCACGAATTTGAGTCCCTCGCCGGCTATCGTCAGCACTTCGCCGCCTCTGCGGGCAAGTTTGATTTGCCTGCTGCTTGCTTCGACTACCAAAGCTGCGTAGATGTCATCGCTATCACTAAAATCAGAGAGTGCGTCCTCATAAGCTTCGTCGCCATCGCTTTTCAGTTCGACATATGCTTCCGGACCACGGTAGCCGTGACGTCTGTCATAGGCGAGCAGTCCCTTTCTTACCGCGTCATAGGCTGCCTCCTGATCGGCCTTCATGATGGTTGTATAGACGCGGAATCCTTTTGAGTACACTTCGTTGGGATAGCGCTCAAACAGCATTTGGCGCACCATCTCGGCCACGAATTCGGCATGGACGGCATAATCATTGCGCTCGTGTTTGACGGTGAGTTGAGATTTCTGCGCCTCGGTGAGTCCGCCGCTGTCAAGATAGCCGAGCTCATGCATTCGACGAAGCACATATAGCTGACGTTGCTTTGCCCGCTTGGGATTGACAACCGGATTGTATGCCGAGGGGGCTTTCGGAAGGCCTGCCAGCATCGCGGCTTCTGCAGCCGATATTTGGGGCAGGGTTTTCCCAAAATAGGTCTGAGCCGCGGCTGCAAAGCCATACGCACGTTGTCCGAGGTAGATCTGGTTGATGTAGATCTCGAGAATCTGGTCCTTGCTGAGGCTTGCTTCTATCCGGAAAGCCAGAAGTGCTTCATACAGCTTTCTAGTCATTGTCCGTTCAGAAGAGAGGAAAAAATTCCTTGCCACCTGCATGGTGATGGTGGAGGCTCCCTGCCTGGTGCCGCCAGCGATGACATTTGAATAGGCCGCCCTCAGGACACCAAGGTAATCAACGCCAGAATGCGCGTAAAAACGCTCATCTTCGGCGGCTATGATGGCGTGCTTTAGAAGAAGTGGTACCGCATTGATGCGTACGACGGACCGTCGTTCCTCGCCGAACTCGCCAATCAGGGCACCGTCTGCGGTGTAGATTCTTAGGGGGACTTTAGGCTGATAGTCACTGAGTGCGTCGATGGACGGAAGCTGGGGATAGGCGATCAAGACCGCAAAACCTGCCACGGCCAAACCCATCAGAACCAGCCCGGCAAGTACCAGTGCCGGGAAGGCAAGCCAGCGAAGGGGCATTTAGGGAGCTACCTTAAAAGGATTTGATTATAGGGTAAGGTGTCCGCCAGAAAGCCGCCTGCCCTGATGAGCTGGGGCAAGAATTGCTTTACAGACTGGGTAGTTGTTGCTAGGATTTAACGTGGATTATACTTTTTACGCGTAAGCTGCCTTTCCGGAAGGGAATTTAGGTTTGGCCCTTAACTTGGACATCTTCAAGCCCAAAACGCCGCCACTGTTTGGCATGGACATCAGTTCCTCCTCGATCAAGATGGTGGAGATGGTCGATGCCGGCAAGGGGGTGATTCGCGTTGAGCGCTATGTGATTGAGCCGTTGCCCAAAGATGCAACGCTGGATGGCAATATTGCCAATCTGGAAGTTGTGGTGGAAACGGTACAGAGAGCTTGGAAGAAGCTGGCAACGCGCACCAAGAATGTTGCCATGGCGATACCAACGGCAGCCGTGATTACAAAGAAAATAATTGTGCCGGCCGGATTACGTGAAGAAGAGCTTGAGGTCCAGGTAGAAAGTGAAGCCAACCAGTACATTCCATTTGCCTTGGAAGAAGTGAATCTCGACTTTCAGGTTGTGGGCCCGTCGCCGTCCAGTCCGGAGGAAGTTGAAGTCCTGATTGCTGCTTCTCGCAAGGAAAAGGTGGAGGACAGAGTGGCAGTTGCTCAAGCTTCCGGGCTAAAAGCGGTTTGTATGGACGTCGAGGCTTATGCAGTCCAGACGGCATTTGATTTGATCAAAGTCCAGTTTCCCAATGACGGCCTGGATCAGAACGTTGTGCTGGTTGATATCGGCGCTAATCTCATGAACATCACGGTGTTGCGCAACGACCAGCAAATTTACACAAGGGAACAGCCGTTTGGCGGGGCACAGCTAACCCAAGACATCATGCGCCAATATGGCATGAGCCAAGAAGAGGCAGAGGCTGCAAAACGATCAGGAGGATTGCCGGAAAACTACGAGTCGGAAGTGTTGCGGCCATTCATGGAGAACGTGGCATTGGAAATTCAGCGTGCCATGCAGTTTTTCTTCACTTCAACCCCCTACAACACCGTTGATCACATTCTCCTTACCGGTGGTTCTGCTGTGATCCCCGGACTGGATGACGTGGTTTCTACTCGTACGCAGGTTAATACGGTTGTTGCAAATCCATTTGCGAACATGTCGATTTCCCCGCGTATCCAGCTCAAAAGACTGGTGTCGGACGCACCTTCGTTGATGATCGCGTGCGGATTGGCAATGCGAAGGTTTGACCCATGATTCGTATCAACCTATTGCCTCATCGCGAGGAGCGTCGTAAGGCGCAGCGCAAGCATCTCGCCATCATTGCTGGAGCAGTTGCAGCGCTCGCTGCCGGCTTGGTTATTCTGGTGCACGGCATCATTGCTGGTTACATTGCAGTACAAACTGATCGGAACGGATTTCTGAAAAAGGAAAACGCCCGTTTGGATAAGGAGATTGATGAAATCAAGAAGCTTAAAGAAGAGATAGCCGCGCTTCTGGCCAGAAAGCAGGTTATTGAACGGCTTCAATCGGATCGTGCGCAGTCGGTCTACCTTCTTGAGCAACTAGTTCGCCAAGTACCTGACGGAGTGTACCTGCGGACTGTCAAGCAACAGGGTACTCGCGTAAACATTGTCGGCTATGCGCAGTCTAATGCGAGGGTTTCCACCCTCATGCGCAATATTGCCTCATCCCCCTATCTTGAGAATCCTGATCTGGTAGAGATCAAGGCGGCAGCCGTCAACAACAAGCGTGTAGCGGAATTCACTATGAACCTGAGCCTGAAGCGTCAGCAGAGCGACGAAGCTGCCAAACCTGGAGCTCCAGCTGCTGCAAAGAAAGGCTGATGGATTTCTCTGATGAACCAGCTCGTAGAACAGTTTAAAAATCTCAATCCCAAGGATCCAGGGGCATGGCCGCCACTGCCTAAAGCATTGGCCTTGCTGGGCCTGTTTGTGGCCATCCTGACCGGCGCTTACTTTGTGGATTGGCAGGGACAACTGGAAGAGCTCGATTCGGGTCGGGCAGAAGAGCAGCGACTCAAGGATGATTTCGTAAAGAAGAAGCAGCAGGCTGTCAATCTTGACCTCCACCGACAGCAATTACGTGAAATTGACAGTTCCTTCGGGACCTTGCTCAAGCAATTGCCAAATAGATCGCAGATGGATGCCTTGTTGGTTGATATAAACCAGGCTGGGTTGGGACGAGGCCTGCAGTTTGATCTGTTCAAGCCAGCACCTCAGGAAACGCTACGGGACTTTTATGCCGAACTGCCGATTCAATTGAAGGTGATGGGTAGTTACCACGATATCGGGCAGTTCGCGAGTGACATAGGACAGCTCTCACGGATTGTGACCTTGAATGATCTGTCGTTGGCGTCTTCGAAAGACGGGATCAGTATGGAGGCAGTGGCAAAAACATTCCGTTACCTTGATGATGAGGAAGTTGCATCGCAGCGCAAAGCTGCATCCAAGGTTACCAAGGGCAAGAAATAGTCATGATGCGATTTCTTATTCCATTGATTGGTGCCGCTCTGCTCAGTGCATGTAGCGGAGAAGAGCATAGTGATCTGAAGCAGGAACTGAATGTTCTTGCAAAAGATCTCCGCGGAAAGATAGATCCATTACCCGTTGTGAAGCCCTATGAGCCGGTTCCATATGCGGCATTTGATATGCCTGATCCCTTTGGGCCCGCGAAGATAGAGCTGGTCACCAAAGCGTCTACCGGGAGCGGGGGGCTGAAGCCGGACTTGGCTCGCCCAAAGGAGCCTCTTGAATCATTTCCGCTGGAATCTCTGGCAATGGTCGGAGTGCTTCAACAGAGCAAGTTAACCTTTGCACTCGTAAAAGCAGACGCTAATCTTTACCGGATCAAGGTAGGTAACTACCTTGGCCAAAATTTCGGTTTGATCACCGCCATTTCGGACAACCAGATTCAGTTGCGAGAATTGGTACAGGATGCTGCTGGCGACTGGGCAGAGCGCCAGAGTGTGCTTCAGTTAATGGAAGTAGGAGGGGGCAGATGAACATCTCAGATTGTGGACAGTTTACGCGCATAGTGGCGGCCATTTTTGCATTGTTGGCTAGTCCATTTACGCTTGCGCAGAACAGTATCGAGGCGTTCAACGTTGGTCAGCAAGCCGGCCGAATGGTGATACAGATAACTCTCAAGGATACTTTGAGTGCACTTCCGGCAAATTTCACTGTGGCCAATCCAGCTCGAATTGCTTTTGACTTTCCGCGTACCAGCAATAATCTTGGTCGAACCTCGCAGGAGATAGGTGAGGGCGAATTGCGGTCCATGAATCTCGTTCAGGTAGGTGACCGGACCCGAATGGTGCTTAATCTTCGCAACATGATGCAGTACGAGACGCGCCTCGACGGAAAGGTGCTGTCAATAGCGTTTGCAGCCCCCTCCGCTACTGCGGCTGGAGCAGGACGCTTTGCTGAAGGCCGCGCCGACGTGCGGCACGCTGTGAAGGACATTGTTTTCCGACGCGGACGGCAGGGTGAAGGCAGGATAGTTGTTGATTTGTCCGATGCCGCTACAGGAATCGACATTCGCCAGCAAGGACAGTCGCTGATCATTGAGATGCTAAAGACGCAACTTCCAGAAAATCTGAAGAAGCGCTTTGACGTAGTCGATTTCGCAACCCCAGTACAGACGGTAAGTGCTTTCCCACAGGGGGAGAATGTTCGTATTGTTATTGAACCGAAGGGGCTGTGGGAACACAATGCATATCAGACGGATAATCAATTTGTTGTTGAGGTAAAGGCAATCACGGTTGATCCAAATAAGCTCGTTCAGGGAAGCCGTCCGGGGTACTCGGGAGAGAAGCTTTCCTTGAATTTCCAGAATGTCGAGGTTCGCAGCGTACTGAACGTGATAGCCGACTTTACGGATCTCAACATCATTACAAGTGACACAGTTGGCGGAAACCTGACCCTGCGTCTTAAGGATGTTCCGTGGGACCAGGCTCTGGACCTGATACTCCAGACGCGGGGTCTAGACATGCGAAAAAACGGTAACGTAATCTGGATCGCACCACGTGACGAACTGGCCACTAAGGAGAAACTAAATCTCGAAGCTCTACAGCAGATCGGGGAGCTGGAGCCTTTGCGGACGGAAAGTTTCCGTTTGAATTATGCCAAAGCAGCTGATTTTGTGAAGCTTGTCAGCGACAGTACACAGAGAATTCTTTCCAAACGTGGAAGTGCTGTGATTGATGCGCGAACCAACACAGTTTTCGTTCAGGACGTCCCGACACGTCTTGAGGATGTACGACGCCTGGTTGGCCAGATAGACATTCCGGTACAGCAGGTGCTGATCGAAGCCAGAATCGTTGAGGCGAACGATACATTTAGCAAGAATTTGGGAGTGCGGTTCGGCTACAACGACAACCGGCCGGGTGGTGGCCGTGTACTGGGAGATAAAGATCTGCGGTATCAATTTGGCGCGGGTCTAGGTAACACTGCACAGAGAACTACCAGTATTGATGGTGCAACTCAGTTTCAGGCGGGGGTGCCGGCTCTCACACCTGACGGGCAGTTTGTGAACCTACCTGCTGC
This sequence comes from Betaproteobacteria bacterium, assembly GCA_947474715.1. Lineage (GTDB taxonomy): Bacteria > Pseudomonadota > Gammaproteobacteria > Burkholderiales > SG8-39 > CAIYPG01. The sequence continues at coordinate 12,380 of CANJJT010000001.1, read as the reverse complement.
CGGTGTGGGTGGATTCAGTCCGGGTCAATTCTCATTTATTCTGTTCAATAGTGCATTCACCCGATTCCTGAATCTAGAACTCACAGCGCTAGAAGCGGATGGTAAGGGTAAGATTATCTCAAGCCCGCGTGTGTTGACAGCGAATAACGTGGAGGCGTTGATAGAGCAAGGCACGGAAATCCCTTATCAGCAAGCAACTTCCAGTGGTGCGACATCGACCTCGTTTCGTAAGGCGTCCTTAGCCTTGAAAGTGAAGCCGCAAATTACGCCAGATGGCAATATTGTCATGACCTTGGACGTCAATAAGGATGCAGTGGGCCAGATATTGGGTACGGGTGTCACAATTGACACCAAGCATGTCAAGACAGAAGTGCTCGTTGAGAACGGTGGTACCGTGGTAATTGGCGGAATCTATACTCAAGATACGAACAATCAAGTCACGAAAGTTCCTCTCTTTGGAGATCTTCCAGTAGTGGGTCCATTGTTCAGAAACACGGCCCGACGTGACAATAAGACCGAGTTGTTGGTATTCATCACACCCAGACTGGTACAGGATCGCACTGGTCAGCGATAGATCTCGGGTCTCACAGGGCCGCCAGAGGCGGCCCTTGTTATTTGTGTGGCTCAAGGGCGGTAAAATTTGCTGCTGAATCCCTCCAATAATTTCTTCCTAGTCGGCATGCCCGGTGCAGGAAAGACCACTGTCGGTCGTGCACTATCACGCAGACTGGGTAGGTCATTCCATGATAGTGACCATGAGGTCGAGTCTCGAACAGGCGTACGTGTTCCTATCATCTTTGAAATCGAGGGAGAGACTGGATTCAGGCGCAGGGAGTCGGAGGCGATTGAGCGCCTAACAGCCATGAGCAACATTGTTCTGGCCACAGGTGGGGGAGCGATTCTGGACTCTCAAAATCGGGAGTGCTTAAAAAACAGGGGGTTTGTAATCTATCTGCATGCTGCACCGCGCGAACTCTGGAGACGCACTCGGCATGACCGTACGCGTCCGCTGCTTCAGGGCAGTGATCTAAAGTCTCGACTTGAGGAGTTATATGCTCGGCGGGACCCTTTGTATCGGGAAACGGCAGATTTGGTAGTTGAAACCGGACGCCAGAGCGCGGGGGTCCTTCTCGGCGAACTATTACCATGCTTGGAGAAAGTGTGCGGACTCTCACAGTAGCATTGGGAAGTCGTAGTTATCCGATCGTAGTGAGCTGTGGGTCTCTGGCAAGAGCGGATCTAATTCGCGCAGTGATACCGCAGCAAAGAGTGGCTATCGTCACAAATCAGACTATCGCACCGCTCTATCTGGATGGCTTCACGAAGGCGCTTGAAGTTGAGGGGATACAAGTTGTTTCCGTGATACTCCCCGATGGGGAAGAATACAAAACATGGGAAACATTGAATCTAATTTATGACTCCCTCATCAAGAACCATTGCGAGCGTCGGACGACAATCATCGGGCTAGGCGGTGGAGTGGTCGGGGACATGGCCGGCTTTGCAGCCGCCACATGGCAGCGTGGTGCACCATTCATTCAGGCGCCCACTACCCTTCTTGCTCAGGTGGATTCCTCTGTCGGAGGCAAAACCGCCATTAATCACCCCTGTGGGAAGAACATGATCGGGGCCTTCTACCAGCCTCAGCTAGTTCTTTCCGACCTGAGCACGCTTAACACCTTGCCGGAACGGGAGTTCAAGGCTGGATTGGCGGAAGTGATCAAACATGGCCTGATCAGGGATAAAAGCTTCTTTGTCTGGCTGGAAGGGCACATTGATCAACTGCTGGCTCGAGACCCCGTAGCGCTTGAATATGCTGTGATACGGTGTTGTGAAATCAAGTCAGAAGTTGTAACAATGGACGAGCGTGAGAACGATGTAAGAGCTTGGTTGAATTTTGGCCACACATTTGGTCATGCAATAGAAGCAGGGCTCGGGTTTGGTGTATGGCTTCATGGCGAAGCCGTTGCTGTAGGCATGATGATGGCCGCTGAACTTTCGCAACGGGAAGGTTTGTTGCAGAAAGAAGAGGTTAAACGTATCGAGCGATTGCTGATTCATTCCGGATTGCCCTCAACCGGCCCCAAGTGGTCGCATGAGCGCTATTTAGACTTAATGAGTCACGACAAAAAGTCCCGAGATGGAGATATTAGGTTCGTTCTACTCGATGGACTGGGGAAAGCCATTGTCAAGGGGGGAGTCAAGACCAATACGGTGCAATTAGCACTGAATGCGCGCATGACCTAATGTGGCCAGACAAAGACTGATATGCTGCTCTGCAGCGAGACGTAACCGCTTGATGTTTATGAAGTTAGCCGGTACACTTTAAAATTCCCCCGGTATTTTTGTCAGATCAACCGGCCTCCGTTCCCCCCAGAAAACAGAGGCTTAGCGAGGTGGTGAACGTGGGCCAAACAGGATTTCCGCCCAAGCAAGGACTATACGACCCGGCCAACGAACACGATGCCTGTGGTGTCGGATTCATTGCGCACATCAAAGGGGCGAAAAGTCATTCGATTGTGGAACACGGGCTCCAGATTCTCCGTAATCTCACTCATCGTGGTGCCGTGGGAGCTGATCCTTTGGCTGGCGACGGTGCAGGAATCCTTATTCAGATACCCGATGCATTTTTTCGGGAAGAAATGTCCAAATCCGAAGTCGTGCTGCCACCTACAGGGCAGTACGGGGTCGGTATGGTGTTTCTGCCCCAGGAACCGGCTTCCCGTCTGGCTTGTGAATACGAAATAGAAAGGGCCATAAAAGACGAAGGACAGGTCTTACTGGGGTGGAGAGATGTACCCAGAAACAACACCGGATTGGGGAAATCAGTTCTTCGAATAGAACCGGTTATCAGGCAGGTATTCATAGGCCGGGGAACGGGCGTCACAGTAACAGATGCGCTGGAAAGAAAGCTCTATGTAATTCGCAAAAGTGCGGGTCATGCGATTCAGTCACTGAAGCTAGCTCATGGCAAAGAGTTTTACGTTGCATCAATGTCTGCCAGAACCATTGTGTACAAAGGCATGCTTCTGGCAGACCAAGTCGGGGAGTACTACCTGGATCTGCAAAACCAGAAAGTGACCTCTGCCCTAGCATTGGCTCACCAGCGGTTTTCTACAAATACCTTCCCTACATGGGATCTTGCGCATCCATTTAGATTGATTGCCCACAACGGGGAAATCAATACTGTGCGGGGAAACGTAAACTGGATCCGAGCTCGTCAGGGAGCAATTTCAAGTCCGGTACTCGGCAAGGATCTTGAGAAACTCTGGCCGTTAATTTATGACGGTCAATCTGATTCTGCGTCGTTCGACAATGCACTTGAATTGCTGGTGATGAGCGGCTACTCGATTGCACATGCCGTGATGATGATGATTCCGGAGGCATGGGAAGGCCATGCCTTGATGGATACTAGCCGCCGTGCGTTCTACGAGTACCACGCTGCCATGATGGAGCCGTGGGATGGTCCGGCTGCCATAGCATTCACGGATGGCCGTCAAATTGGTGCCACACTTGATCGAAATGGACTTCGTCCGGCCCGCTACATCGTGACGGACGACGACTTAGTCATTATGGCTTCGGAAGCAGGTGTCCTCCCCATTCCAGAAGACCGAATCATCAAGAAATGGCGATTGCAACCGGGCAAGATGTTCCTTGTTGATGTGGAAAAGGGACGAATTATCGATGATAGAGAAATTAAGGACACGCTGGCGTCCACGAAGCCCTACGCAGAGTGGATCGACCGGATTCGGGTAAAGCTCGATGATGTCACCAGTGACAAGGAGCGCCCTGAGCGATCCCTAGTATCCTTGCTTGATCGGCAGCAAGCGTTTGGGTACACGCAGGAAGAGGTCAAATTCATTCTCTCTCCCATGGGAGAAAATGGTGAGGAACCAACAGGTTCCATGGGTAACGACTCACCATTGGCCGTATTGTCGAACAAGAATAAAACGCTATATCACTACTTCAAGCAATTATTTGCGCAGGTTACAAACCCGCCAATCGATCCCATACGAGAGGAAATAGTCACCTCTCTGGTGTCTTTCATCGGCCCCAAACCTAACTTGCTTGGAGTTGATGAAACCAATCCTCCTTTACGGTTGGAAGTAAGCCAACCAGTGCTTGACTTCTACGAAATGGAGAAGATCAGGCATATAGATCAATACACGGACGGAAAATTCAAATCATTTGAAATTGATATTTGTTATCCCTTGGCATGGGGAAGTCAAGCGATTGAGGCGAAAATTGCTTCCCTGGCAGCTCAAGCTGAGGATGCTATTCGAACAGGGTATTCGATACTTATAATTTCAGATCGTAGAGTTACTCAAGATCAGGTGGCAATACCTGCACTTTTGGCGCTGTCGGCTGTTCATCAACATCTTGTTAATCGAGGATTAAGAACTTCCACGGGATTGGTTGTGGAAACCGGATCGGCACGGGAGGTGCACCACTTTGCTTTGCTTGCAGGATATGGGGCAGAAGCAGTGCATCCTTATCTGGCGCTTGAAACGATTCTCGACATAGTGGATTCAGAAAACCCGGATGTGGGCAAGAAGGCCATCAAGAATTTTGTCAAAGCCATTGGAAAGGGGCTACGCAAGGTTATGTCCAAGATGGGCATTTCCACCTACATGTCATATACAGGTGCTCAGATATTCGAGGCGGTGGGCCTTTCCAGGGACTTTGTGGAAAAATATTTCTCAGGAACCACCTCTAATATCGAGGGTATCAGTGTGTTCCAATTGGCCGAAGAGGTTCTGAATGTGCATAAACTTGCGTTCAGCAATGATCCGGTGTTGGTGCAAGCCTTGGATGCAGGTGGAGAATATGCGTACCGCGTTCGTGGCGAAGACCACATGTGGACGCCTGATGCAATTGCGAAGTTGCAACACGCAACAAAGCAGAACTCATTCCAGAGCTACAAGGAATATGCGGCACTGATTAATGATCAGTCACGTCGTCATATGACGATAAGAGGGTTATTCGAGTTTCGTCTGGATAAGTGTCAGCCAATTCCTATTGAGGAAGTCGAATCGGCTGCTGACATCGTGAAGCGCTTTGCAACTGGCGCAATGTCCCTGGGTTCAATTTCCACAGAAGCCCATACAACCCTCGCTATTGCAATGAATCGCATCGGTGGGAAATCCAATACTGGCGAGGGTGGTGAAGACCGAAACAGGTACGCCCCCGTGCGTGCTGGTGAAACGCTGGCAAGCCGACTTGGAAAGGATCGCATAGAAAGTGACTATCCGCTTAAGGAAGGCGATTCACTCCGATCCAAGATTAAGCAGGTTGCCTCCGGACGTTTTGGTGTCACAGCCGAGTATCTGTCGTCAGCTGACCAGATTCAGATCAAGATGGCCCAAGGAGCAAAGCCTGGCGAAGGCGGGCAACTGCCCGGCAAGAAGGTGTCCGAGTACATCGCTGAGTTGCGTTGTTCGACCCCTGGTGTCGAGTTGATTTCACCTCCGCCTCATCACGATATCTATTCAATCGAAGATCTGGCGCAGCTGATACACGATCTCAAGAATGCAAATCCCAGTGCCACGATATCCGTGAAACTGGTTTCAGAAGTTGGTGTAGGCACAGTGGCTGCCGGAGTGGCGAAAGCAAAGTCAGACCATGTGACTATTTCAGGTCATGATGGCGGAACAGGAGCCTCTCCATGGTCATCAATCAAGCACGCAGGCACACCATGGGAACTTGGACTGGCTGAAACTCAGCAGACTCTGGTTCTCAACAGATTACGTGGTCGAATAGTGGTACAAGTTGACGGACAGATCAAGACAGGGCGCGACGTAGTGATTGGTGCATTGCTTGGGGCTGATGAGTTTGGTTTTGCCACGGCTCCCCTTGTGGTTGAAGGTTGCATCATGATGCGTAAGTGCCATCTAAACACATGTCCGGTTGGTGTTGCGACCCAAGACCCCGAGTTACGAAAGAAATTCACCGGCAAGCCTGAGCACGTTATCAATTTCTTCTTCTTTGTTGCGGAAGAGGCTCGCCAATTGATGGCACAACTGGGAATCCGAAAATTCAATGACTTGATAGGACGGTCGGATTTGCTTGATATACGGCGCGGCATATCCCACTGGAAAGCCAAAGGCCTGGATTTCACCCGGATATTCCACCAACCTGATGCTTCAATGGAAGTTGCCCGCTACCATACCGAGTCGCAAGACCATGGGTTAGAGAATGCGCTGGATCACCGATTGATTGAGCTTGCAAAGCCGGCATTGGAGCGAGGTGAAAAGGTCACAATAGAGATGCCGATACGCAATATCCACCGCACTGTCGGAACCATACTCTCCGGCACAATTGCGAAAAGATATGGCATGGCGGGTCTTGCGGAGGACTCGATACATGTCAGATTCACCGGGTCGGCCGGACAGAGCTTCGGTGCCTTTCTTGCAAGGGGTGTTTCGCTGAACCTAATAGGTGAAAGCAATGACTATTGCGGCAAGGGCTTATCTGGCGGAAGAATAATGGTTCAGCCATCGCCAAAATTCCGGGGAGAGCCTACGGATAACATCATTACGGGAAATGTGGCTTTATATGGTGCTACCAGCGGGGAAGCCTATTTTCGAGGTGTAGCGGGAGAGCGATTTGCGGTGAGGAATTCCGGAGCCACTGCAGTTGTTGAAGGAGTCGGGGACCACGGGTGCGAATATATGACCGGTGGAACTATTGTCGTACTTGGTACCACTGGACGTAATTTTGCCGCAGGCATGTCGGGAGGCATTGCTTACATCTATGATCCTGAAGGAAGGTTTCAGGACTATTGCAATGTAGTAATGGTTGATCTTGATACGGTAACCACCGATTCGGAGCAACAGGGCAAGATTCCCAAGGAGTATTGGCATCTTGGCGAAACGGATGAGATTACTCTTCGCCGACTGATAGAACGCCATCATCGTTACACCGGAAGCCAGCGGGCAAAGCAGCTCCTTGATGAATGGTACAAAGCCAGGCTGCATTTCATCAAGGTTTTCCCAAAGGAATATCGACGGGCACTAGGCGATATTGCCGCTGGCAAGAAGGCAGCAGCCTGACGGTATCAAATCCGATTGAAAAAATCAGCGTGTGATTTGCGCAACTTAAGAGTGATCGACGCACCATGGGAAAGATAACTGGGTTCCTTGAATATCAGCGGCTGCAGGAAGCGGAGGAACCAATTGACGCGCGCAAGGCGCATTACAAGGAATTTGTGCTTCGCTTGACAGATGGCGATGCAAAAGTCCAAGGTGCTCGATGCATGGATTGCGGCATTCCCTTTTGTATGAGCGGGTGCCCAGTCAACAATATCATTCCCGATTTCAATGATCTCGTCTACCGTGAGGACTGGAAGCGTGCAATCGATACCTTGCATTCGACCAATAATTTCCCTGAGTTCACCGGGCGGATCTGTCCTGCACCTTGCGAAGAAGCATGTACCCTTCGAATTAATAATGATCCAGTGGGTATCAAGTCAATCGAGCACGCGATCATCGACAAGGCATGGGAGGAAGGATGGGTAGTACCTCAGCCCAGTGCCACCAAGTCTGGGAAAAGGGTAGCCATCATCGGTTCCGGCCCAGCCGGTATGGCCTGTGCCCAACAGCTAGCGCGTGCTGGACATCAGGTGGTGGTATTTGAAAAGAATGATCGGGTTGGTGGCCTGCTCCGCTACGGCATTCCAGACTTCAAGATGGAGAAATGGCTCATTGACCGTCGCATCGAGCAGATGCGTTCAGAAGGAGTGGAATTCAGGACAGGCCATGTTGTCGGCAAGGCCAACGTTGGCGCTGGTAGTGCAAAGGCCAAGGAAGTTGACCCGAAAGGATTGGTCGCGGAATTTGATGCTGTGGTCCTTGCCGGGGGCGCCGAGGTTCCACGGGATCTGCCCATTCCTGGACGCAATCTAGATGGCGTGCAGTTTGCAATGGAATTTCTTCCGCTGCAGAATCGTCGAGTAGTCGGAGATGCCAATATCACTCCGCTATGGGCCACTGACAAGCACGTTGTTGTAATAGGTGGCGGCGATACAGGGTCAGACTGTGTTGGAACATCCAATCGCCACGGCGCAAAATCAGTCAAGCAATTTGAGGTAATGCCCATGCCTCCCGATCCGGAGCGCAATCCAGTATGGCCTTACTGGCCAACACGTCTTCGCACTTCTTCATCACATAAGGAAGGTGCGCAGCGGGAATGGGCAGTTGCAACAAAAGAGTTTATCGGTGAAGGCGGTAAAGTTAAGGCTCTGAAAACAATCAAGCTCGACTGGAAGGAGGGCAAGATGAGTGAAATCCCCGGAAGCGAGGAAATCATTCCTGCCGACATGGTCCTTCTTGCGATGGGATTTATCTCACCCGAAGCCTGTGTTCTTGATTCACTTGGTATCGAGAAGGACGCTCGCGGCAATGCCAAGGCAAATGTTGACGATATGCCAGAGGCTGGAAAGGCATACGCAACCAGCGTTTCTAAAGTATTTACAGCTGGCGATATGCGCCGAGGTCAGTCTTTGGTGGTTTGGGCCATCAGGGAAGGCCGACAGTGTGCACGTGCAGTTGATGAATTTCTTATAGGCAGCACACTTCTTCCGCGTTGAGTACTTGTGTTTGGGAGAGGGTGGCAGTCCATGCGTAGCTCCTTCGCTATACACGAGTGTCTTAAGCATCGCGCTAAGATAACTGCCGTTCTACAGGACTCCTTGTGAATATTGTCATTCTTGCGGCAGGACAGGGTAAACGTATGCACTCAGACCTCCCCAAGGTCTTGCATCCGTTGGCTGGAAAGCCCTTGTTGGGTCATGTACTGGATACAGCGGCCCTGATGAATCCGGAAGTAATATGCGTCGTATATGGCTATGGCGGTGATGCAGTACCTAAAGCATTCGCAAATCGACAGGGAATCCACTGGGCACGGCAGGAGACCCAACTTGGAACTGGCCATGCGGTCATACAAGCCCTTCCCTTCTTGAAGGAAGATGCAGACACCCTTGTTCTGTACGGTGATGTACCACTCATCAAAGCTAAGACAATTGATGCCCTCAAGAAAGTGGCAAACAGCGGCTTGGCGATTCTCACGGTGACTCTCAAAGATTCTTCTGGTTATGGAAGGATTGTAAGAAAGAACTCGCAAATAATCAAAATCGTTGAGCAGAAAGACGCGAGCAGTGAAGAGCTTGTTATTGCAGAGGTAAATACCGGAATAATGCTGGTAGCAACAACGAAGCTCAAACAATGGCTTGTAAATCTAGGAAGCGAGAATGCTCAAAAAGAGTATTACCTTACTGACATCATATCCATGGCAGTAGAGGAAGGCGTACGTGTAGGGTCGGTTGAACCAGAGTCCATAACTGAAACTCTGGGTGTGAATAGCCGCACACAATTATCCCAACTCGAAAGAGTTTTCCAAAAAGAAGCGGCCGAATTCTTGATGGAGCAAGGAACCACGCTATTTGACCCGGACAGACTGGATATACGCGGGTGCCTGCAAGCAGGCAAGGATTGCAGTATTGATGTGAATTGCGTGTTTGAGGGCAATGTGGTGCTGGGAGAACATGTCTCAATTGGCCCCAACTGCGTGATCAAGAATGTTCACATCAGCGACGGAACGAGAATAGAGGCGTTCTGCCATATTGACGGCGCTCAAATTGGAAAGAGATGCAGCATTGGACCCTATTCCAGGTTGAGGCCAGCCACTACATTAGCCGAAGATGTACACATCGGAAATTTTGTTGAAGTGAAGGCTAGCCACATTCAGGCAGGCACCAAGGCAGGTCATCTTTCGTACCTCGGTGATTCGACCATCGGCCGAAATGTAAACGTTGGCGCAGGCACAATTACTTGTAATTTTGATGGCGCAAATAAACATAGAACTATCATTGAGGACGACGTTTTCATTGGTTCAGACACCCAGTTGATCGCCCCAGTCACTGTGCGCCGGGGCGCAACCTTGGCGGCAGGGACAACCTTGTCCAAGGAGGCTCCTGAAGACATGCTTACGCTATCCAGGGTTTCTCAAAAGTCCGTACGTTGGCAGCGACCAATGAAGAAGAAACCCTGATGCGGCGTGACAAAACAAATGCAGAAACATTGACATTGATTCAAGTTGACTTAATGGAAGTATCAAGATGTGCGGAATTGTAGGCGCAATCGCAGGAAGGAATGTGGTGCCCATCCTGATTGAAGGATTGAAGCGCCTTGAATATCGTGGCTATGATTCTGCTGGTATTGCTGTTTTGCAGTCTAGTGATCAGTCTACCAAGTTTGAGATCAAACGTTTGCGGTCTGCTGGCAGAGTGCTGTCGTTGCAGCAGATGGCCGAAAGAGAAGGGCTCCAGGGTCGCACAGGAATTGCCCACACCAGATGGGCAACCCATGGAGCACCCGAAGAGCGAAATGCGCATCCTCACATTTCCGGCGGCATTTCAGTTGTCCACAACGGCATCATTGAGAACCATGATGCCCTGCGGAGCAAGCTTCGTTCCCTAGGCTACAAATTTCTGTCAGATACCGATACCGAGGTTATAGCCCATCTCATCCACTATAACCATGCACGAAGCAGCAGCTTGCTTGAGGCTGTAAGAACGAGTATTGCAGAATTAATAGGGGCCTATGCCATTGCAGTTGTGTCTGATTCGGAACAGGAAAAACTGGTGGTTGCGAGGCACGGCGCGCCATTACTACTGGGATTGGGTGATGGAGAGAATTTCGCTGCGTCTGATACATCCGCTTTACTGCAGGTAACTCAACGAGTCATCTATCTTGAAGACGGCGATGTCTCTGAACTTACGACACAGACGATCAAGATTTTCGATAGCAGGGGGAATCCGATTCAACGTCCGGTTCATGTATCGGAGTTGACAGCCGAGGCAGTGGAACTTGGCTTGTACCGCCATTACATGCAGAAGGAGATATTCGAGCAACCAATCGCGGTGGCGAATACGCTTGAAATGGTCACCAGTGCCCAATCAGTGTCGCCTCAATTATTCGGGGTAAATGCAAACGAAGTTTTTCGGGATATTGACTCTGTATTGATACTGGCGTGCGGAACTAGCTATCACGCAGGAATGGTTGCACGATACTGGCTTGAGGGGTTTGCTGGAATTGCCTGCAACGTAGAAATTGCCAGCGAGTACCGATATCGTGAATCGGTGCCAAACCCTAACGGATTAGTCATAACAATTTCTCAATCAGGAGAAACGGCAGATACCTTGGCTGCCTTGCTACACGCGAAGCAATTGGGACATACACGCTGTCTGTCAATTTGCAATGTACCTGAATCGGCACTTGTACGTGCATCGGACTTGCGGTTCATGACGCGAGCCGGTCCTGAAATTGGTGTTGCCTCCACCAAAGCATTCACCACTCAGCTGGCGGCATTGGCACTGCTCACGATGGTTCTTGCAAAATTGAGGGGAAGATTGGGAGCCGAACAGGAAAGCCGCCTGCTTACGTCATTAAGGCATCTACCGAACGCATTGAGAAGCGTTTGGGAAGTGGAACCCCAAATCAAGATGTGGGCAGAGAAATTTTCCCATCGAGAGCATGCACTCTTTCTAGGCAGGGGAATCCACTATCCCATTGCGATGGAAGGAGCTTTGAAGCTGAAAGAAATCTCGTACATTCATGCTGAAGCGTATGCTGCAGGAGAACTTAAACACGGACCTCTGGCACTGGTGGACAAGGAGATGCCAGTAGTTGCGATTGCTCCCAATGACACCCTTCTTGAGAAACTCAAATCAAACCTACAGGAGGTACGTGCAAGAGGCGGGGAATTACATGTACTCGCAGATCAGGACACAAGGCTCGTACATAGTGAGGGCCTTCACGTCATCCGAATGCCTGATCACGCTGGACTGTTGTCGCCGATATTGCATACCATCCCACTGCAGTTGCTTGCCTACCATGCCGCACTTGAACGTGGCAACGATGTAGACAAACCACGAAATCTTGCCAAGTCAGTTACGGTGGAGTAGTCCCGGTAGGACCTCCGCCGGAGAACCCCGGCAGTGGTGAACCAAAGCACCTCAGTCTTTGCTCAGATCCACTGACGCTGGACATCCGTCCACTGAGTCCCTACCACGAGAAACTGTTTCACTCAGTTCAGTCGCTCAAGCACTTGGGTTGGACTGACCTTCAGATCGCAGACCACTTCAATCAGCAGGGTTTGCTGACGCCAAGAGGACACCGCTGGATTGCTCAGTCGGTGTTTTCAATTCGGAAGAAGCACGAGAAGAGGTTGGCGAGGATCACCGACAAACCGTTGTGAGAGAGGGGGGTGCTCTTGACCTAGCCCGAAATAGCTGTACCAGTAGATGTGAGAGGATTTCACGAACTGGACATTATTTTGGAGGAACAGGTTATGCCGACCAAGCACCACAAGGCGGAGCAAATCGT